>JAACVK010000068.1:0-4612 GCA_009991595.1 bacterium
GGTCGGGGCAAGGGCATGAATGTAGCCAATGCAAATTTTGATACAAATATTGACCTAACTGATTTGGGGTTTATTCAGGGTTCATTTAAAAAAGAAGTGGGCATACCCTTCGTTCTTATTACCAAGGCTCACGTGACGCCTAATGAGCTGAAGGTGTCTCGAGGAAGTTTAAAGTTTCACACGACGGATTTAACTTTTTCTGGCGATTTAAGGCAGGGGCAACAAGGAAGTCGAATTCTCTTAAAAATGAACAAGCCCATAGAGCTTATTCATTGGAAAGATTTTTTCCCTGTGGCAAAGATTCCTCTGCAGGGACAACTTAGTTGGAATGGGGCGGTGTCTTTGCCTCAAGCTGAAAGTTTTTCAAAAGGAATTAACTGGATGGACTTGGCATTCGACGGGCAATTACAGGTTAATAATTTGAGAGGGCGCTTACCTGGCAAAGACCTAGTCGTAGATCGTTTAGATTCGAAGGTTGATTTTGGCCAGGGTCGCGTTGATGTGAGGCCTAGTTTTCTTAAAAGCGCTGAATACGATTTAAAGTTTTCTGGAGCGGCTCGACCGTTGGGCTCTTCGGGGAGATTTTTATCTTTTGCAAAATTTCTTTCTACCAATGCTTGGGGTCTGGATTTTGATTTGGATCTAAAAAGTTTGAACTCAAAAGCAGTTGATCCCAAAGCAGCCGCTTTGGAAAAGAAGGCTGCTTTAGGTGGCAAGGCGGCTTCAGCGGATACGGAGGCCCAAGACCTGCTAAGCTTTCTGCAGAATAAATATGTGAAAGAAAGTAATTTAAATTTAAAAGTAAAGATTGGAAGCGGACAGTTGGGGAGCTTTAGTTTTGAGAAGCTTTCTGCCACTTTGGCTTGGCAAAATCAAAATTTAAAGTTGAGTTCTTTTAGCGCTAATTTGTTGTCGGGTGGAATTAAGGGAAGTGTTGAAATCAATGCTAGACCCTTCTATTTGCGCAATGAAGACCCTCAGATGAGAAGCACACTAGTTGTTAGCTCTTTGGATTTATCTGAGTTGGTAGACGTGGTTAAGCCTGAAATGAAAGGCTTGGTGGATGGCAAGGCTAGCGGCCGAGTGGTTTTAAGCTCACAAGGCTTAGATGTAGATCGCCTGATGAACCGCTCTAAGGGTCGAGTTAACGTTAGTATTGAGGATGGATATTTTGAAAGTTTCAAGGTTTTAAGCTCAGAGATCAATACACGAATTAAGCAGAGTGCATTGAATAAGTTTCTCACAAAAGAAGCTCAAAATGAGAACTGTATTCGCGAGCGCTTCAAATCGCGAATTGACTTTAGTATAGAAGGTGGCGCGATCTCGTTGGCTCCATCAGACTTTGACTTCTTGCAGACAGATTCAAGTCTCTCTATGAGTGGCGAAATTTCTAAAGATCTAGTTTCCGATTTAAAAGGGAATTTTTTAGCAGGGCCACGTTGTTTGCGTGGAGATGTGCAGAAGTGTCTTGGGGTGGGCGGCGGAAAAGCTAAGGTGCCGTTTAACATTAAGGGGCCTGTGTCCGAGGCTTCTGCGAAAGTGGATGTGGCTCAGTTGTCTAATCAGATTCAAAACTGTGTGAAGACAACGGTTGTAAAAAAGGCTAAGGCCAAAATTAAGGATGAGGTCAAAAACAACGCCAAAGTTAAGCAGCTCAAGGAAAAGGCCGAGTCCACCCTTAAAAGTATCTTCCAAGGACCTTAGAAAACTTCTTAGCTGGTATGCCCTCTTCAAGAGACCACTGGCCTGGAGGAAGTCTAAGCCGGACCCCTACCAAGTTTGGATCTCTGAAGTGATGAGTCAGCAATCTACGATGCCGACCGTCGTAAGATACTTTCAAAAGTGGATGACTCTTTTTCCGACGGTGTTTGATTTGGCTAAGGCCAAAGAGCCGAATGTTTTAAAAGCCTGGGAAGGCTTAGGTTATTACTCGAGGGCTCGAAACGTGCTGGCTTCAGCCAAACTCTTAGATGCCAAACTTAGAGCTTCCAAAACTTGGCCAAACTCTGTGGAAGAATGGATGAGTTTGCCGGGAGTGGGTGACTACACAGCCAAGGCAATCACGGCCATTTGCTTTGAGGGCAAGCAGCTTCCGGTCGATGGAAATGTGATTCGAGTTGTTGCACGTTTGCTTGCAATTGATGATCCATTGAACTCTTCAAAAGATAAGGCTCAGTTGATTGAAGCGGTGAAACAGTTAGAGGTGTTAGCTTCAAGCTTGCCAATGGGCGATTTGGCCCAGGCCTTTATGGAACTAGGGTCGGAGATATGTCGGCCTGGAGCTTTGGCTGATTGTGCGAATTGCTGCTTGTCTAGGGTTTGTCTGGCTAGAGCGCGGGATGTTCAAGCGCTCATTCCCCAGAAAAAAAAGCAAAGAGAGAAAGTTCAGCTAGAAAGTTTAGCCTTGGCCTACCGAAAAGGTGACCAAATTTTGCTCCGACAAATTCCAAAGGGGAGGCGTTTGGAGGGGCAGTGGGAGCTTCCGGTTTTGAATCTTGAGAAGGCAGGTTCTTCAATTAAGTCATTGATTTCAGATCACTTTGAGCTCAGAGCAGAGTTAACCCACTTCATTACCCATCATCAATATAGGGCATTTTGGCTTGAGGCGGGGCTTTGGCGTGGAGTTTTGCCCGCCGGTCATAAGTGGCTAAATTTAGAGAAATGGCGACATTTTGACGGTTCGTTGAGCACTCTTACAAGGAAGCTGCTGATTCTAGTTGAAAAACAGAGCTGATAGAGGCATGCTCGGCATCCTTATGGCCAAGCAATGCAAGCTCACAGGAAAAAAACCCCTAGTTGGAAACAATGTTTCCCATTCCAATATCAAGACAAAGATGCGTCAGGAACCAAATCTTCGTAAGAAGAGAATTTTTGACGAGGAGACAGGGCGTTGGGTGACCATGAAGATCTCTACCTCTGCTCTAAGAAGCATCACTAAGCTTGGTCTTAAAAAAGCCATTAAAAAATACGCTTAACTTCTAAGACCGTTGATATTTTGGCGCACAAGCTGTGTGCTTGATTTTAAAAGTTTTAAATTTTAATTTCTCTATGTTTATTTTGCTCCGCTAACGCGTGCGGCCTGAGTCTTTTGACTATTCTGTAAAGATTTCATTAATAGTTGCCGATTTAGTTCATATGAAGGGGGAAATCTTATGGACGAGATGACCTTATTTGAAGAAAATCTTTGGGAAGCGGTGTTGGATGTGCTCTCTGAGGGGGGACGCCTGGCTCGATATTATAGAGTTCCGCGAAATGAAATGAAAATGTTGATGAAGGTCAACAACGGACTGACTTCTCGAGACATTGTTAAAATGTTTTTCCTAATTAAGAACGAACAAAAGGCAGAGGCTATGCGTTTTGTTAATCGCCTTGGCGATGAAAGAGCCTTTTGCATGCTCAAAGAGCTAAGCCGCTCTATGAAGTGTTGGGTTGAGACCGGGAGTTCGGCCACCCAAAGCATTCGAAGTTGGCCAATTGCCCACGCTTAACAAGGGAGTTTCATGGCGAAGAAGAAGCAAGAATCATCTGGAGTAGTTGAGCCTCAAGAGAGTATTTTTGAGGACACCCTGCGGAGCCTTTTGGCTCCAGTTGCAACGCTTTTGGCCGATCCAAAAGTGACTGAGATTATGATCAACGGCTGGGAAGAGGTTTTCTACGAAGTCAGCGGTGTGATTCATAAGAGTGAATGCAAGTTTCCATCTCCAGATGCTCTATTAGCTGCAGCCAGAAACATATCTCAATATGTGGGGAAACGTATCTCAGAGATTGACCCTATTTTGGATGCAAGATTGCCTGATGGAAGTCGTATTTGTGTGGTTATACCTCCCTGTGCAAAAAATGGAACAACCATTGCAATTCGTAAGTTCTCGAAAGAGAAACTTGGTTTAAAAGATCTAATTAACTTTGGCGCTATGACCGGAGATATGGCGCGCTTTTTAGACATAGCTACAATCTTAAAAAGAAACATATTGGTATCTGGTGGAACAGGTTCTGGTAAAACCACTTTGCTAAACGTTTTAGGCTCGCGTATTCCCGGGAACGAAAGAACCCTTATTATTGAAGATACGGCCGAGCTTCAAATTAAGAGCAATCACATTGTTCAATTTGAAACCAAGGGAGAAGATGCAGAAGGAAAAGGCAAGGTCACAATTCAAGATCTTGTTAAGGCTTCTCTTAGACTCAGGCCAGATCGAATCATTGTGGGTGAGGTTCGTGGTTCTGAAGCTTTGGATCTTGTTCAAGCCATGAATACGGGTCACGATGGATCTATGGGAACCTTGCACGCCAACAATCCCGTTCAGGCAATGAACCGACTAGAAACACTTTGTATGATGGCCGACACGGGGGTTCCTGCTCACGTGATCAGAGCGCAGGTAGCAGATGCTATTCATTTGATTGTGCAAGCCAATCGTTTAAGGGACGGTAGTCGAAAGATTACAGCTATCTCTGAAGTGGTTGGAATCTCTGACAGAGATGCATACATCCTCCAAGATTTGTTTGTCTTCAGGCAACGCGGAGTGGACGAAAATGGCAAAATTATAGGTGAGCATGTGGCGTGTGGAAATATGCCAAGCTTTAGAGATATGATTCAAAGCTCAGGCGTTCCCTACTC
>JAACVK010000068.1:4666-7429 GCA_009991595.1 bacterium
TGCAGCCTTCTAGGGTTTTTCTGCAGCAGAAACCCTTTCGGAGCTTTTATGCCGCCTACGTTTTAAAAGGCTTGACCGCGCTGAAAAAGTTTTAGAAAAACTAGTGAATAATGGCAAATTTTGACAAACTTCACGAGATTCAGAGGCAGCACCATAATGATGACGTGAATGATTCATCAAGAGCGGGCATTCAAGAAAGTTGGCTAGATGAATCCACTGTAGATTTTTGGCGTCACCGCCGAATGTATTCCACTGTAAAGGCGCTTACACATGATAAGGACGCACAGTGGTTAACGGTCGGAGATGGTCGCTTAGGTTTGGATTCTTTTCGCTTGAAGAAGATTTTTAATTTAAAAAATGTTCTTCCTACAGACATATCAGATGATTCCCTTAAAAAAGGGAAGAGCCTTGGGTTTGTTCAAGAATACCGTGTTGAAAACATGGAGGCTTTAAAGCTTCCCGATAAATCGTATGACTATGTTTTTTGTAAAGAGGCATTTCATCATTGTCCAAGAGCTTGGTTGGCTTTCTATGAACTATGTAGGGTTGCAAGAAAAGCCGTTGTTCTTATTGAGCCGGCCTTTAACATTCACTTTTTAGCTAGTCCTACAGATAAGGTTGCTACTATGAGAGAAAGACTTTCGTTTTTGAAGTCCGGGAAAAGATTTACTCCACCGAGCGAAGTGCAGTTTGATTCGGCTGAGTATGAAGATTGCGGTAATTTTGTTTACCGTTTATCTAAGAATGAACTTGAACAGGCCGTTAGAGGTTTGAGCCTTCCTGTTTTTGCGTGGAAGGGGCTTGCTGATATTTATGTGCCCGGTGTTGAATTTTCTAAGGCAGATGATAGCAACCCAGCCTTTCAATCGTATCGTAGCGAGGTTGAAAGAATTCAAGATCTTCATGACCAGGCTCCAGAGCGACAGCCGGTTGCTATTGGATGTGGAATTGTCTTTATTGAAGAGCCTTCAAAAGAGGTGATTGCGGAGCTGAAAGCTGAAAAATTTCAGATTAGCTCAAGTTGTTTAAACCCTCATTTGAAGTAGAAGAGTGCCTGCATTATTTCTGCAACTCACCGCACAAGTGCTTCTATCTGAGCTGAGACCCTAAAAAGGTGGTGGAACCTTTCTGGGTGCTTGTGCTAAGTCGGTGACATGCCGAAGATTCAGAAAATACAATCTAGAGAAGTTATTGATTCCCGAGGTTTTCCTACGGTTGAGGCGGATGTTTTTTTAGACAACGGTCAGTGGGCAAGTGCAATTGTCCCTTCCGGGGCAAGCACGGGAGTTCACGAAGCTCTTGAGCTTCGTGACCAAGATCCCAAACGCTACTTAGGTAAAGGCGTATTGACTGCGGTTAAGAATATTCAGGAGAAAATTGCTCCCAAACTCGTCGGTCAAAGTGCAGAAGATTTCGTTGCCTTCGAAAAATCTTTGTTGTCCTTAGACTCTTCAAAGAACAAATCCGAGCTGGGCGCTAATGCAATTCTTGCCGTGTCACTGGCTACTGCAAAAGCTTGTGCCGTGAGTGAAGACATTAGCTTTGCTGAGTGGATTCGCAATCAGTGTCTAAATATGAACTATAAGGCAGAGTTAAAGTTACCTATTCCTCTTATGAATGTGATCAATGGCGGGGCTCATGCTGACAATGGATTGGATGTTCAAGAATTCATGATTGTTCCTCACGGCTTTGACCGTTTCTCTGAAGCTCTTCGTGCAGGTTGTGAAACCTTTCATCACTTGAAAAAAATATTAAGCGATCGAGGCCTTACTGTTTCAGTGGGCGATGAGGGCGGTTTTGCTCCTCAGCTAAAGCGCAACGAAGATGCTTTGAGTGTGTTGCTGGAGGCCATTGAAAAAGCTGGTTACAAGGTTGGGGATCAAATCTCACTTGCTTTGGATGTGGCTTCTTCAGAAGTTTATAAAGACGGTCAATATTCGTTTTCAGATCCAGACGTCGGCCGAGTTAAAGGTGATGGGCTCATCGCTTATTATAAAAAGCTTGTCGAAAAATATCCCATTGTTTCAATTGAGGATGGGTTGGCTGAAGACGATTGGCCTTCTTGGATTGAATTGACCGAAGCCATTGGTTCAAGGGTGCAGTTGGTTGGGGATGATTTGTTTGTCACCCAGGTTGACAGACTGCGTCAGGGCGTCAAGCTCAAGGCCGCTAATTCTATTTTAATTAAGCTAAATCAAGTTGGCTCACTTTACGAAACCCTCGAAACGATGAAACTTGCTAATGTTAGCGCATTTAAGTCGATAGTTTCGCATCGCTCTGGTGAAACAGAGGACGTGAGCTTAGCTCACCTTGCCGTTGGGACGGGTTGCGGTCAGGTTAAAACTGGCTCAGCAAGTCGATCCGATCGACTAGCCAAGTACAATGAGTTGCTTCGGCTGGAAGAACGGGTAGGGTGTGGCCTGGCTTCTTGGGGAAGTTGAGTAGTTGAGAGGCTTAGTTTTTAAACTAAAGAAAAAATACAAGTTGTTGGAGGACCCTAAAAGATGAAATTAATCAAAAAATTTAAATTTTTAACCCTAGTAGCCGCCGTGGTTGCACCGTCTGTGTTTGCAGACACAACTGCCATTGTTGCTCCTTTTGTACGAGGCGATGGCGAGTCGTATGGTAGTGATGTTTATACTGCTTATTCTTTTAAGACCAAAGCGGACTATGCAATCGCATCTGAATTGTTGTGGCGACTTTCTAAGTCACAAATTGACGATGCTAACCCTGCAACTGACGATCCTTGGGATTCAACTAAAA
>JAACVK010000069.1 GCA_009991595.1 bacterium
TATCAGTGGATTGAGTGCGGTAACTCCGGCTATTGAATTCACGCTTGGCAAAACTTTTTAAGCTTAGCTAAAATTATTCTTTAAGGTATTCAGATCACGGAGGCTCTCACTCGAGAGTCTCCGTTTTTTTAAACGCAGACTTTTCAACACAGACCATACTATTTGTGATCACTATCTTCAGTGGCCTGAACAGGCTCAATCAACTCTACCGTAACAATCCCTTTTTCACTCATGGAATGAACGCGGAAGTTAATATCATCATCAAAAATCAAAGTGCCTGGCTCAGGAATCTGCCCACCCGTTCGGTAGAGCAAATAACCATTCAAAGTACTGTATGAAGACTCCACGGGAAGATGCAAATCATAAAAGTCATTGAAGTCGACGATTGGAATCTCACCATTCACCAAACGAGCCCCACCCAAGGCTTGCTCATGGCCAGCTTCTGAAGGGTCATCATGCTCATCACGAATATCGCCGACGATTTCCTCGATCAAGTCCTCAAGGGTTACAAGCCCAGTAAGAATGCCGGATTCATCTCTCACCAAAGCCAAATGTGTGCCCCAGCGTTTCATATCACGAAGCACTGTTCCAAGGGCTGTCATCTCTGAAACATAATAAGGTCTTCGCACCCTTTTCGTCCAAGAGCCGGGAACGGGTTTTTTCAATTCCCGAAAGAGATCTTTTACAAGCAGAACTCCAACAATATGATCCATGTCCCCGCGATAAATTGGATAACGAGAATGGCCATCAGCCGCTACATACCCGAGAACTTCAGACCAAGTAGCTCCAATCGATATTCCAGCTACTCGGGACCGAGGGGTCATCACATGCATCGCAAGCCTGTCGGGGAATTCAATCAAGTTTGAGAGAACCTCTCCTGTGGCCTTATCAATTCCGCCTTCTTTGGTCGCCATTTCAATCGTGTGAGAAATATCTTCTTCACTAATCGGAACTCTGCGTTCCCGGCCTGGCATCCCCGACAAAAAGACAATTCCGGAAGATAGCTTTTTGAGTCCCCAAATCACTGGGGCTAAGCAAAAATGAACAATCGTCAAAAACGTCATCGCATAAGGAGCGATGCTTACAGCATTTTGTCTCGCGAATAGCTTAGGGACAATCTCGCTGAGAACAATGAACATCCAAGTCATCGCAATCACACCGACCGATACATGGTTAGGAAATTTTGCTGCCATCCACAGCGCAAACACTGAAGAGGCTGCAAAGTTAGAAATATTATTTCCAACTAGAATTGTAATAAGAATTTTACCAGGGTCCCTTAACCAAACTTGGATGAGCTTGGAGCCACGATTGCCTTTCGCAATAATGCGTTGAATTTCGAGCTGGCCAAGCGAAGTGAGTGCCGTTTCAAAGCCCGAAAAAGCGCCACTAAGGCCCATACAAAACAAGACAAAGATAATTTCCCAACTTAGATCAAAAGTCACTGAGCCTCGTTTTATATCACGCTTATTGAGGGTAGACTAGAATGGGTTGTGATCCTCCGAAGTCGGTGTTTCACAAGCTGATGAGAATATAGATGAAAGACGAAATCAGGTAAATTATTGTTTTTATGAAGATTTTTAAGGAACAAAACTTGTCGATTCTTGCTCTCGTCGCTTTCTTCAGCTTTTCTAGCTGTGCAAAATATGCAATAAAAAATGATGAATTATCGGCAAGCTACGTAAAGTCCGTCACATTTCCCCTCCATTTCAATCAAACCCGAACAGCCATCATCAATCTATTGTCCCAGAGGGGACAAAAATTCAAAGAACACATCAAGAGGAACGGCTCCTCCATTGATATTGAAATGGAGTGGATTCGAGATTCTAGCCTAAGCTATTTCTATCTTCAGCGCGGACAACGTGTACCGCACCTCGTTCACTGGAAGGGGGTTTGGAAAATCTATAAAGTCACTAATTTTCAAACCAATGTGGGACTCGACATGATGGAGCTCGCCTATCTTGGCCCGCAAGAAAAAGCCCCTGCCGCACCTAGAATCGACGGCCAATGGGCAGAATCCAAAGATAACAATTTAAGGGCTGCTCTTGAGATTCGTCGGCTCTGGACTTCGACGATTCCTCATCAAGATCTTCCCCCTGCGTTGGGACAAATCCAAGTACCCGATCTTAATTTTCCACCTTTATCTTTAAAGGAGCATCGGGAAGCAAAGATCCACCGCGCTTCCAGGCCAACTGCCTTCTAGCCTCGATAAGATTGTACATCACCTGCCTCCCGCGAAGCTTCAACTCCGATTCAATCACTTTAGTTGGCAATAACTCATAAATAATTCGAGAGGGCTTCAACCTAATCCGCGCTCTTATCTCAAAGCTACTCTCGTGCTCCACAACGTACAACTCCCCAATGAGCCATTCCAGAATATCAGGTCTGGGGATCATACGAAATCTCCACACTTGAGACTTTCCTTTGGATTTTTTAAAAAAAGGACACTTCGGCAAGCCCTCTTGAACAGACTGAACTTCTATCGTCGTACGACTCTTCAATGAAATTGTGGCGACGTTGAATTCAAAAGGCCCCGTAAGCAGTGCATGGCTTGGCAAATTTAGATAAGATGTTTCTAGCCCATTGAGCTCAACAAAGTAGCTACCACCTTTTTCAGGATGGCTATTGATCTTTGGCAGAATCCAATCAGGATATTTGGCAAAATCCATAAGCACGCTTTCGAGCCGCGCCCTAGCCACACTTAACTCTTCTCCCAATTCGGGTTTAAATATTGCGCTACCAAGGAGCCTATAACTAAGGTCTGTTCTTTCAAAAAAGAAAGCAGGATTGGCACTCTTATCTACGACTGGCATTTCCACTGGCCAGTCCTCACATCCTCGATCCCACTGATCACGAAATTTGAGTTCATGAAAACCAAGTTTTGATACAAAGCTCGTCGCACTAAGTGGTGGTGTCGAAGTTATAAACAGCCCAAGCAGAACGTACTTTATGCAAGTATTCTGAGACCAATCTCGGACCTTTCTTCGAAACATAGATTCATACTAACGCGAAGAAACAAAAAAAGCAGAATCCCGTATAAGGGGATTCTGCTTTTAACACAGGGAATTAGAGGTTAGTTGATTAGAAAGTTAGCTGAAGACTGCCCATCGCTTTTAGACGATTAGCTGTGTCTCCGTAGATATTGTTGATATGGTAAGGATCAAGAGTATTTTTGTTTCCAAAGATATACTGATACTCAATCCTTGTACCAACGCTTAGGTTTCTGTTGACCTTCAAATCAACACCGCCGCCATAGTTGGCTGCCATGTTGGTTGAGTTACGCTGCCAGCCAATCGCTTTTGCGCTAGCCTTCGTGTACGGGTCGTCGATATTGTAGCTTGTGAACATGCCACCGATACCTGCAATTGCATAGGGACGAATTTTTCCAACAAACCAACCAAGTTTTGCATTGGCGTTGAACTCGTGAGTGTCACGTGTTCGAATGTTTTGGAAGAATCCAGCACCAGTTGTACTGAAGTTGTTATATCCATAAGGACCAACTGCAATTCTTTGCTTCAGGTTGTCGCGACCATAAATGTAGTTCGCCTCAAGGCCTAAAAAGTTTCCAACGCGGCCTTCGAGAGCAACACCACCAACGGCAACGTTCTGAGATTTGAATTCAGAGCGATCGTTGGGTGTCCACCTATAACCAGCCATTGGAGAAATCATAAACTCAGTCGAAGAGAATACGTTTTCAGATCCAGTTTGAGCCATCATGGGAGCAGGAGCAGCCATCAGTGGAGTAGCTTGCGCTGCACCTGTATTGACTTCAACGACTTCAATGTCATTTCCAGCCGTAATCACTGCAGAAGTTTCTGCAAATGCTAGGCCCTCGATGGAATTGGCTCGAGTGTTTTCCGTAGAGATACGATCTTCTTCGATCTTTTCGATCAAGCGGCTCTCGTTAGCGAGTTCTTGACGAATTCGCTCACGTCTAAGAACGTCAGCTCTGCTTTCGGACTTCGCCTCTTGCTCTTGCTTGTTCTTTTGATCTTGATCGTTGGAGTTCAAATTGAAAATTTGAATTCCACTGCCGTTCTTATTTTGGTTGGAAGAAACTTTTGCTAGACTCTCTTCCTCTTCATCATCCAAACTCAATCCATTTACAAGAGAAGCCGTTTCAGTCGTAGACGCCTGAACCGTTCTTGTAACATTGACTGGAACTTGAGATGGAGCCAAAGATGCTGAAACTTCTACGGGTTTTGATTCCAACAAACTTGTTGGCACCGCAGACTCAGCACTCGTATCCTGATTTATATTTGATTGTGCGTTAACGGAAAAACTAACTACCATTCCTAAGAATAATGAGTAGCTAAGTATTTCCTTTGCATTCCTTTGCAACATGACCATAACCTCCTGTGTTCGGTACTAATAATTTTAGATTCCGAACTACTTATGCAGAAGGTGTACCAACTTTTGTCAGCTTCAATGATCTCCCAAATTGTCTAATGATTTTAATGATTTCCAGACAGCCCTAAAATAGGTGCTAGTTGTTAGAACGAGCGAAATAGCGTAGAAGTTTTATACACCTGTAAAATCCTTCAACGAAAGGTCGTCTATTCGAAGGTCAAAAGTGCGCCTTCATATATGTCTTCATATATATAGACAGGGGAAACCCAGCTTCGGGTTAAAACTATTTTGCGTTTTTGCCGCCGCCACGACCTGAAAGCATTACGACCGCCCCCAAAAGAATCACACCAAGCGACCCCAGAATTTTTATAAGTGTAAGGATATCAACGTCGCCACAGCCGCGACTCGAAGAAGCGGTCTTTCGTCCATCGTATTTAAACTGACCACCCTTTGCGACAACGCCTTCGGCTTCTTTCTTCTCTTCTTCGGCTTTGCCTTTGTCTCCGCCTTTAGAGGCGCTCCCTGCCCCTCCATCAGTACCAGACACAGTTCCACTGGATCGATTTCCTCCTCCAGAGTTACTAGCCGCTTTGATATCAACAGACCCTCGACTATCCTCAGAAGAAGATCCTTTACCTACATTGGCGCCTCTTGCTCCGCCAGAGCCCCCACCACCAGATCCTCCACCACCAGATGCTGGACCAGGACTTTGAGTCCGGCCTACCGTAGAAGGGACCCCTCGCCCACTTGCACTACCATCATCTCCACTTCCATCACCGTCACCATCACCCGAAGTATTGGCCCCATTAGGTCCTCGATTTCCTGGGCCCCCGTTGCGGCCACCGCCTGCACCACTACCATCTTCATTTCCGGTTCCACCGCTAAGGTTTCCAGCAAGGTTATCAATTTTTGCATCCCAATTTCCATCACTTTTAAGATCGAACCAGGAAAGTGGAATGCCCATCGTGTTTTGCGATAGAACGTCCGAAGTCTTGTCTGCGATATTGGCCTGAATCTCGTCCATTTTTTTGAAAATTACATTTTGGAAGATTCCCAGACTCACTCCCAAAATAAGAGCAAGGAACAAAACGTACTCGACCATGGTCTGTCCAGATCTCGATCCAAACGATTTTCCAGTTTCTGATTTTGCTTGCTCAACCAACATCTTGTGTAGCCCAGAAAACGAGCCATTCGACATGACTAGCGCAACGGACTTTTGCTTCTTTTGTTTTTGCCAACTTCCAAAATGGGACGCCAACTCAGAAACATTTTTTGAACAGAAGACTTCCTTACCCTCACCGTGTAGCTTCTTTACAATAGCTTCCACGTCCAATTTTTCGCCTTCTGGAATATTGGTCTTTGTGGGAGGGCTCAGATAAATCTGATCTGCATCAGCAAAACATTCAGAGAATTCTTTCTGGAAGATATTTCTAGCGCTACTCGCAGATCTAGGCTCAAAAAAGGCCGCGATCTTGTGCTCGGGGAATCTATTTTTGATCGCTTTTACGGTCTCACGAATCGCCGTCGGGTGGTGAGCAAAATCATCAATGATCACACAGCGAGGATCTAAATAAATCTCTTCCTGGCGCCGCTTCACCCCTTTGAAGGTATTCAAGAACTCTTGAACTTGTTCGAGACTATTTACATCGCTTGATTCAATAAGTGTCGCGACGATCCCTACGGTATTCAAAGCATTGTGTTTACCAGACAAAGGAGATCGAACTTCGACCACACCCCAGTTGGGAGTCTTGAACTTAACCAACGTGCCACGCTTAGGAAGCTCGGGGTCAATGATACAGGTATCCCAAGATAATAGTTGATATTCAGAATCCGGCGATTCTCCATAGCTCGCAAAACGTAAGGAATTTTCTTTTAGTTTGGCACGAAGCCTACTAATGGCGCTAGCGTTTGGCGCACTCGTTTCATCCACGAAAACCCAACCGGCTTTGGTCTTTGTGATCAGTTTATGAAAGCTGGCTTCTATCTGAGCAAGGTTTTCAAAAATATCGGCATGGTCATATTCAATGCCCGTGCACAAAACCCAAGTCGGGCGGTAATGTAGAAATTTGGATTCTTTATCCCAATAAGCAGTGTCATACTCATCACCCTCAGAAACGAAGCAAGCGCCCGTCCCCATTCGGCATCCTTGGCCGAAGTTGCCCGGCACTCCTCCGATGAAAAAACCCGGTTCTTTCCCAAGACTCTCGAGCGCCCATGCCATTTGCGTGCTCGTCGAAGTTTTGCCATGCGTGCCCGCAACCACAAAGCTCTTGCGATCCCGAATCGCAAAATGCGCAAGAGCCGCAGCGAAACTCATTTTTTCACTAACGCCCTTAGCTGCTAATTCTTCAGCAACATTGGCCTCAACATGTCCACGGCTAATTGCATTTCCAACAATGATGAGATCGGGATACTCTTGATCGATACCCCATTCTTTTCCATTCAAATTTTCTGCTCGGTAATGATCAACACGTTTGATTCCGCGTGAATCCAAAAAGTCACTCATCGGAGGATACAGGGGCCCATCACTACCTGTGACGATGTAACCTTCTTCTTGAAGCAAAACAGCAAGCGCACCCACACCGGTCCCGCCGACAGCAATAAAATGAGCCCACTTAGGAGCTTGATTTGAATTGGATTCCCTCACCCTATGTATAGTTTACCCTGCCAGAGAGCTTGATAAAACCTACTTCTGAGATGCTTAATCGAAACTTTATTAAGTTCTGAGGCCTTAGGGTGTACGCGATTCGTCAATAATATGCCGTAGCTACCTTCGGAGGGGTTAATCCATACCGAAGTTCCCGTATAGCCAAGGTGGCCCCTCACCGACATCGGAGCTGATTCGCCCGCGTGTGAGTCTTTTTCCCCACTGGGAGTATCCCACCCAAAGGCAAAGCGTTCCCGCGAAGATTGCGTGAGCCATTGACTATAGAGCTTAGTTTTTTGCCGCAAATTCAAAATACAATCTACCCAATATGACACTT
>JAACVK010000049.1 GCA_009991595.1 bacterium
GAATATTAAAGACGAGGAGAAAATACCAGCATGAACTACTTTATTTCAACGCCATTTTATTTTGGCCTGGATCGATTGATAAAGGTCTAAAATTCGAGGGAAATAGTGCGGCCTTACAAATCTAAAGCCAAGTTTAGTTGCTCTAGATCCTTCGAGTCTAAAACACCTTCATAAAGCTGCCCCATGGAAACACCTTCAGTGGAAGGGGTCTTCTTCTTCTCTTTACTTAAACTCCAGTCCTTGGTTAGATCCTTTAGATACAGAGACTTTTCAGCATAGAGTTCCTTTAAGGATTGATCGCGCCTCAAAGACCACTTAACTCGCGCCAAGACTTCAAGGGTTTGAGCTCTACTAATCTTGATGGAAGCATCTTGTGACTGCCATCGCTTTTCAATGGCGGGAACCGAGGCCAAGCCCAAAAAGAAAGACCAGGCACAAAACAGAGCATAGGAATCTCGAGGCTGAGGCAGGCTTAGAATATATTTCAAAGCATGCTCTGCGTGATCCGACAGACTTTTAAGAACTTCCTTTCGGTCGTAAACAAAAAGCCTACCTTCTTTTTGATCCCCCAACTGATCCTTTAAAATATTTATCTTCTGCAAAAACAAACCAAAGTGATAGCTTTCACGCCGATGCTTTTGCCAATCATAACCTTTGACGTGAACCGCATAGTTTTCTGATAGATATTCTCCAATAACCCCAGCAACAAAAAAGCAGTATGAGTTAAGCTCCTTCAAATTAGAAATTTCTTTTCCATTTTTAGCTCGAACCACGAAGTGACGCATTCCACGCAAGGCATTTTGCAAATGCTTCTCTAAAACTCTTCTAATCTCATCGCTCAAGCCCCAATATTTCTCAAAAACCCAAGCGGAGTCTCCCAAGAGAAAAGCATCCGACTTGCTAACTCCAGCTGGAAATTTATCGAGCCAATCCGAAACCTGATCAGCGGATGGGGGCCTCAACAAAAAATCATTAAAAACCCTAAAGGCCGCGCGTTGTTTGGATAAGCTCTCCCATTGAGTGTCTTCGATGGTATCTAGGATTCGAAACAACAAATACGCCAAAGATACTTCTTGCCGAAATGGCTCTGACAATTCTCGAATGCAAAAGGCAAAGCTACGACTGACTCGATCCAAATGCTCCTGAAATCTTTGTTTCTCCTCGCTCATTGGCCCTACCCTCTTATCAAACAGTTGGTATTTCAAACAAGTTTTACGTTAGACAACGCTTAAAGACGAAGTATGCCCTACTGAGAGAAGCACTTGAAGCCCATGTGCCGACAGAAAGCCAAGCTAAATGTTTAATGACTTGCCGATAAGCCAGAAATAGACCCTCAGACAATGCCATTAAATTAAGACAGTTAGAGGGAGAATCCAATGCTCACCCTAACCAAGCACCTCTCTGCCCTTAATTCGACTGTCTATTCGAGCACTCTGCGAAGAAAGGGTTGAAAGTTGCTCTAGCCCTATGCTTTGGTGCAGAGCATGACAACTGAAATTCAAACACTAAGCGTTGAAGACCTAAGATCCAATGACCCTCAAAAGAGAAAAGCTTTTATCGACGGCCTAAAAACCGCCTATCAAGACATTGGGTTTGTCATTCTTAAAGACCACGGCATCACAAAGGAGCTTCAAGATAAAGCCTACCAGGTGATACAAGACTTCTTTAATCTACCTGTAGAAGAAAAAATGAAATATCACATTCCAGGAACGGGTGGAATTCGCGGATACACTCCCTTTGGGACCGAACACGCCAAAGACAATCCTGTGAGTGACCTCAAAGAATTTTTCCACGTTGGCGTAGAAGTTCCACCAGAGGAATCTATCAGTAAAAGCTACCCAAAGAACGTTTCCGTTGAAGCTGTAGCAGACTTCGACTCCACCCTCCGCAATCTATACGACTCCCTGCTAACTCTGGGAATGGATGTACTGAAGGCCATTTCAATTATTTTGGAAATTGATGAAGAGTTTTTCACCGAAAAAGTTCGATATGGAAACTCCATACTTCGCCCTATTCATTACCCACCATTAAAGGGCGACGAAAAGCCTGCCGCCTACCGAGCCTCTGCTCACGAAGACATCAATCTAATCACGCTGTTGATTGGTGCCTCAGAAAAAGGGCTTGAGGTGCTCACCCGCCAAGGCGAATGGCTCTCGGTCCAAAGTGAGCCCGAAGAAATAGTTGTGAATGTGGGAGATATGCTCCAACGTCTCACCAACTATAAATTTATTTCAACCACCCACAGAGTGGTGAATCCCGTAAAAGACGCAGAAAAAATGAAAAAACCTCGCTTCAGCACCCCATTCTTTCTGCACCCGGTTTCAGAAATGTCATTGGACGCGCTAAAGACCTGCGTAAGCGAGAGCAATCCACGAAAAGACCCCCCAACGACCGCTGGAGAATACCTTCAGGAACGTTTACGAGAAATTGGCCTCACCAAATAGGCTTTTTATGCAAAGCGTAAGCATTGGCGACCCAGAATGGCTCTGCTATAGAGGAATGCATGTCTAAAGTAATTGCCCACAAACAAAGTCTTTTTTCTTCGCTCATGAACCGCTTTGCGATTGCAAATACTCAGCAGCGAATTCTATTCACTCTTTTGAGCATGGGGATCGGTGTAGTGCTACTCGCCGCAACCGCTCAGCTAAAGTTTGTGCTCCCATTCACTCCCGTGCCGGTAACAGGCCAAACATTTGGAGTTCTTTTGATCGCCATGTTGATGGGCTCTCAGGCCGGAAGCTTAACTGTTGGCGCCTATCTTATTGCAGGAGCCGCGGGAGCCCCCTTCTTTGCGAACGTTTCAGGGCCCCACACAACTGGCTACCTTTTTGGCATGTTAGTGGCTGCTCGAGTAGTGGGTTACCTAGCTGACATTGGATGGGCAAAGTCTTTTTCAAAAGCTTTTGCCATCGGCACATTGGGGACAGCCATCATCTTCGCTTTTGGTCTTGCTATATTGGGTAAATTCACTGGATACAGCAATGTCTTGGCTTTGGGGCTTTACCCCTTCCTGATTGGGGCCGTGATTAAAATTGCCTTGGCCAGCGGTGTGGTCTCAATGCTCAATCGAAATCAGGACTAATCTAATTTAATTGGAAGCAACTGGTATGCTCGAGCTACCTTTTGCTGTGCACGTGTGCTCAAAAGTGCCGTCTGAATAAGAACCAGTAACTCGGCAATGTAAGTTTTTGACAACCATTTTATAAGAACCAATGCCTTTGTCGTGAACCGCTCCCGCTTCGCTGAGAATGGTCACCAAACTAGAGGCATCATTGCCTGAGAAAATGGCTGCATCGTATCGACTTCTCATCAACGTACAAACAAAATCAGCGTATCCATCTTTCTTTACCTGGGCATTGCACTGAAGCTCTCGAATAAAAACACTTGTTTGCTTAGCGGATAAGGAAAAGTTGTCGTTAATTATGGATCGAAGCTTTTCGGCCTGATCCAAGCTAACCGTAAGCGAAGCTGTCTCGCCAGCGGAAACACTCACAGTAGAAAAACCAAAAAACAAAATCATTAAATAAAACTTTATCGCTCTCACACCCCTATGATCGCAACCTTCGTACCATTGTGAAGAGCAAATAACCTATTGATATTACGTGCATTTGCCTTAGATTGTTAAGAGAGTGCGACAATAAAGGGCTCTCCACTGTCCAAACTCTAGTCAATCTGCTTCGAGAAGGGCCCTCATTGCAACTCTTTAACTAAACGCAATGAGGGGTCTCTGTTTACAAAAACAAATCAATTAAAACTAATTCAACCAATTCCAAAAAGGGTCTTCTTCTTCTTGAGAAGGCATACTCTTCCTATCCATCCAGAAAATTGCCGCTTGCGGCCCTTCTTCAAGTTCCTGAAGAGCCACCAAGATTCCCTTATGAAGTGAGGCCTTCGAGGACATGAATTGCTCGCCCCGAGAAATTTCTTGAGTTAGCTGAACTTTTTCTTCTCTCAACGGAGCAAGGACTGCTTCTAACTCTCTCAATTCTTCAGAATTTTGAGCAGCTTCGGTCATCAATTCCTCTATGCGCGTGGCTAAAGCCGAGATTTGTTGCTCAAGCTTGTTAATGAGTCTTTCCTTCGAAGAGATAGAACCCTCCAGATCAGACACAATTTTTTGCGCCGACTCTAAAGAAGACTCCGCCGCATAAAACTCTCGAGACAATCGATCGTAATCGTTGCGCAATTTAAAATCGGCAAGTTCACGCTGAGCCTGGCCTAGACGTGATTGAGCTGCGCCCAATTCACTCCTTGCGGACGCTAAAAGTGATTGTTTTCCAGATAGCGCGTATCGAGAATCACTCAAGTTTGTTGCAACCTGACCGGCCTCTCGTTCAGCTCTACGCAGTTCAACCTCTTTCTGCCTATACGCATACTGGTAAGAAGTCACACGATCGGCCAGTTTTCTACGCTCAGACTCAACAGAATCTCGAATCTGATTTTCTCGATAGGCATAGGAAGACCTTAAACTCGCTAAAGAAGAACGAGCTGAACTGAGGCTGTTTTCCAACCGGCTTTCTCTTTGTTTAGCGCTTTGATAGGCATCCCTTTGATTTGAACAATTACCTTGGTTCGCCTTCTGACAATCCTTTAACTTCTGCTCTCTTTGTCGAGTGTTTTGCCTAGCTTCTCTTAGATCTACCCCCAAAGAATCAACTTCACGCTGTTTTGTATCGATTGAGGAGTGAAGACTTCTCAATCTAGAATCTCCATCCATTCGTCGACGCAATTCATAATTGTAATCGAAGCGACTGTAATCATTTTCCGCATCCCTTAGGGCATGCCCTAGTGCGGTCAACTCAGACTCTAAATCGGCAACTTCGCGCTCAATGGAACGTCTTCTTCTTTCCAAAGTTCCAATATTCCGTTCAAGCTGAGCGATGTCGGAGTTTAAACCACTAATTCTACTCTGAGCCGAGGCTACTTGCGATTCGCTAGAAGAAACAGACTGAAAATACGCACGACTAGCTTCTCGAACAGGTCGAAATGCATCCATCTTATCATTGAACACCGCTTGGGCGGCTTCCAACTCCGATTCAGCTAAAACCAAAGACTTTCTACTCTCCAGCAATTCTGAATTTGTTTCTTTAAGCTGCTGCTGTTTGCTAGATTTTGAGGAAATACTTTCTTCTAGTTCTTCAGAGATATTCCCAGAACGCTCGAGCTCTCTTTGAAGCTGAGTCAGTAATGGATCCATATCAGCCTGTAGAGCCTCTAACTCTTGCCCCAAAGCTCGTAACTCCAAATAGATTGTCTGAACTTCGAGCTGCGTCGCCCAAAGTGAGTCCGTGTTCACGAGAGTAGAGTCAACTGATGAAGCTACAGCGCCTTCCAGTTGAGCAAAGAAATTCTGATCAATCGCAGATTCTAGAGCACACATTTTTTCAAGCTCATCAAAGTTCCTCATGGAACCAGATAGAGAAAAATAGAATTGCTTTGTCTTTCCTTCTGCATCCAGATAATCAACCCTTACAGCTGAATCAGCACGGAGCCTTCGATACAATCTATTCACATCCTGAGGCATCTGCCAATACAAGGGAGTAGCAACTTTAGAGCCCACTAAGGAGAGTGGGCGCATGGAATAAGTTTTTGATTCTCCACTCGACCTAATTGTAATTTTTTCCGCTTGAAACCCATCAGGAGCCGAAACAAAGAAAGCCGCATTAGGATGACCCTTCTGGGAAACAACCAGCGAAAGCGTCCACTCCTCTTCAGAGACCTTCTTTACCGTTTGGGAAACACAGCTCTCTTGCAAAGAAGCACCTAAATCAACTTTTTGGGTAGTCCATTCTTTGTACTTAAAAGGTGGGTCTTCTTGGGCTCCACTTACTGTGGCAATCAAAAAAGACAATAAAAGATAAACGAACCGAACACACCGAACACTCTTCATACTTGACTCCTCCTACGTGCACCCCAACGAGCGACCAGTAAAAGCCAGTAAAAACACTATGTAAAATTAAAATGACTTTCTTATCCAGAATAGCCGGATTCCTGGTTACGAATATTGCCAACGTTTTTGGTAGAAACCCTAGTTTCTAGTAGCAAAGAATCACCCCCCCCCCTCCCGTGAAAAGAGTTAGCTAGCACCTTTTCAGATGACGCGTAGCGTTTTGTGTGCTAAGAGGTTGTTTTAATGAAGAGTAAAGAAGAAATCGTACAAGACTGGCTCCCTCGCTACACTGGAATGAAACTAGAGGAATTTGGAGAATACTTTCTCCTCACAAATTTCATTAAATACGTCAATGATTTCGCCTCCCAACACAATGTCGAAATTCGTGGTTTAGACAAGCCCATGCAGGTGGCCACCCACGAAGGAGTTAGCATCATCAACTTTGGAATGGGCTCCCCCAATGCCGCCACAGTTTGCGACCTACTTTCTGCAGTCACCCCCAAAGCCGCCTTGTTTTTAGGCAAGTGCGGAGGTTTAAAAAGAAAACTAGCTGTAGGCGATTTCATTCTGCCCATAGCAGCCATTCGCGGAGAAGGAACCTCTGACCACTACTACGCGCCTGAAATTCCCGCGCTCCCCTCCTTCAAGCTTCAAATGGCTGTGTCCCATTCCATCAAAGCGCTTGAACAAGATTACTACACAGGGACGGTCTACACGACCAACCGTCGTATCTGGGAGCACGACGAAGACTTTAAAGACTACCTCCGTCACACACGCTGCATTGGTATCGACATGGAAACGGCCACATTTTTCATCACTGCCTTTGCCAATAAAATTCCCCATGGAGCCCTACTCTTGGTATCCGACCTTCCGATGACTCCCGAAGGGGTGAAGACCTCCAAGAATGATGAAGGAGTAACTAAAAACCACGTTCCACTTCATCTAAAAATCGGCCTTGATGCACTGAAGGAGCTTCAATACACCGGCGAATCTGTCAAACACCTTGTCTTTTAGAAACTCAAAAATATTTACTCTTCTGGCGACTGACCTAGATCAAGCCCATCAATAAATGCTTTTGCTTTTTTAATGGCGTCTAAGGTACCGCTTGAATCCGAATCCACTAGGACCTCCGAGAACGGCTTGTTCGAAGGAGTAAATGAATCCTCACTCGGCCCAACAACGATCCCTTGAGAGAATTCTGAATAGCTATTCATGAAGGCCAAAAATTTTCGAAGCTTGGTCGAAGGTAGATCACCTTCCTTCATAGATTTTAAAAGCGTTTTTGCATCGATTGAAGTAAAAATCAACGTATCTTGCCCAGCATTAAATAAAACAGATTGAGCGGTATTTTCCCCAAGAAATGACTGTAGAACATCTCTAAAATCCCTTTCCGTCTTCATCGTTTTTTCGACCGAGCTTGCGAAAAAATAAAACTGCAGTTGTCGCCCTTCCACTCTTCCATCTCCCAAAAGCTCATCAACCTTCCCTAAGACCATCTCGTTATGAGTGCTGACACCGTCTTGTCTGCCTCCCGGCTTCACCAATGAAGCAGATAAAATCTCCCATTTGAGTCGACTCAGTTCAGAGTAATAAACATCCTCTAGTTTGACATTTCTCGGCGAGTTAATAGAAGTTTTTTCAACCACTATCTCAACTAATTCCTTTGCAAAGTTGTTACGCTGCTCCCCGGTTAAAGAGCCCTCAAATTCCCCATGGCTCAGGCCAGACACAATAACTTTCTTCAGTTCTTCCTGATATTCTATGGAATCACCAGCAACCCTTAAGAGATCGATTGAGTCTCTTTCAAGATCAGGATCTGCTCTGAGGAGGTAAGTAGAAAGCTCCTCGACCACTCTTCGTCTTGCATCTTCTTCAAAACCCTCTCGAGTTCCAATCAAATGAGGATTCTTCTCAAAAAAATCAGGATCACTTTCTAGAGTGGGAGCATGAAGCTCCTCGAGCTTCGCCCACTGCTCATCGCTAACCTTCGATTTCTCTAAAAAACTAAGACGCGCTCTCCAAAGCGTATATGTGCTCTGAAGCATTTGATTAATTCGGTACATTCGAGTTCCAACGACTTCAGCATTCGCTAGGTCATTAGGCAAATTTTCCATCTGAAGAACATTTCTTCGCATTTCTGCAATCTGCGAAATTAGTCCATTGGCATGAGCATTCGAATTTCCAAACCTATCGACCAGGCGACTTACAAATCGACTATTAATATGATTGGCAGCATTCCTTGCCGAGGAAGCACACAGATCTTCACCAGCATAACTACTTAGCGGAAACATAAACAAATTGATCGAGAGTAAACACAATATAGGAAAAGAGTCTTTCACATCACCATCATTTCCAAAGCCCAATCTGAAAAATAAGCTTATCAAAGTGATTATACTCAAAGAACAATGGCATCGCTTCCGTCAAACATTTGGTCTCTTAGAAAGCATCGCATTCTAAGCTAAAAGACAAGCCTATAGTCAATCGCTTGGCTACAGCTTAGCTCAATCCCTTCCGAATAAGACTATGTGAAAAGGCAAGTCGCATATTCAATCTCATTGCACATTGCCCTGCTCGCTTGCGCGTTTCTAACCCCAACAACCACTCCGCCCATCAGCAGGAATGTTTCTTCAATTCAAGTTGAATCACTCACTCAAAAAGAATTCAATAAACGAGTGAAGCAAGCTCTTAATAAAAAAGAAAAACAGCTAGTTCAAATTGATGAAAAAATCAAAAGTGAATCACCGCCCGACGAAAACAATGGTCAGAGAGTTTTTTACTCTTCAAAAAATCAACGTGCTGACCATAACACTCGTGCTAGAAAAATTGGAGAGTTCAAAAACGTCTTAAAGGAGGGCAACCCAAACTCAGCCTCCAACAAACTCTCTAAGCTCTTTGAAATCAAAGAAGAAGAGAAAAAAGAAGATGCCGCAACAGCTCCAAAAAACACAGGTCAGCTACGCTCCCCTGCCAGCCAAGGACCAGAGGGAGAAGGCGTGTCTGCCACTGACGATTATTTGGAAGATGTGGCGATTGGTGCTCACACAATCCTGAACGCAAACGAATATCGCTTTTACGGATTCTACTCACGAATAAGAGAAAAACTTATTCAAAGATGGCACCAAACTTTAAAACTAGAGATTCAAAAGCTAGAGAACGAGGGACGACCTATCGTCAACACACAACGAAAAACTCAAGTTAGAGTGTTTCTTAATGCGGCTGGAGACATTCAAAACACTCAGCTCCTTGGCAGCTCGGGTCTCGTAGAACTAGATCGCGCCGCAACAGACGCCTTCAAACTCGCAGCCCCCTTCCCTCACCCTCCTCGTGAGATGATCGATGAGGATGGACTTGTTCCAATAAGATGGGAATTTGTCGTTGTATCGAGCAGTGATAGTGGTGTTCAATTTAGTGTGCAAAGGACAGGTTATCGATGAAACTCTTAGAATTCCGAAGTCCAAAATTGCTCTATTTTGAAAAGGTAATGCCTCTCGCGCCATTTAAGAAAAAAGAACTAGACTCTATTTCACTTAGGAAAGCAATTAGCCCTCGAGATCCAAACTCTGTCAATTTCTTTCTCTCTCCTTCCAACGCACTTGAAAAATGGGCAAAAGACATTGATCTAAAGCCTGGCGACTGCGTAGGTCTCATCGCTCCTTACCCTAAAGAGTTTCAAAAAATTGTGCTCACTAAAGGAGCACACATTCGACTTCTTCCAAGAGATCCTGATGACCTTTTAAACTTAGACTTCACTCCATTTAAGGCCATCATGCTCTCGAACCCCAATCTTGCGGACTCGTTCTATTACCCAGACGGAATCTACCAAAGCCTTTTTGCGAAGTTTAGGAGTTTTCCAAATTTGGAAATCCTCAGTGAAGAAAGCCTCATGGAGTTCTTTCGCCATCAAGAGTATCCAGCGCCTGGAAGCCTAGCCAAATTCAATCACCCTAAACTTAGTCTACTCAGTGGCGTCTACTCTTTTTCTGCCGACACTTTAAGCTGGCTAGTTCAACCTTCCAGGAATGCACTTCGACAAGAGATCACTCTTAGAGCTCTTCCTCCAACATTACACGCCCTTCTTACTTTGAAAGAAGCTAGACGCTTCAAGCAATTCTCAAAAAGACTATTCGTAATGGAGCATAATCTGCTTCGCTTTGCCAACGACCTAAGACCCGCCCTTCTTACTAAGAAAGTTGGAGTAGCCTTCTGGCCTCGACCACGAGCACTCTATGTCATGATCGACATTTCCAAAATTCTAATAGAACAAAGGTGCTCTGTTGAAACTTGGGTAAAAAACTTAGAGCAAGAAACTGGTCTACTTGTCGATGCTGGCAGCCATTTTGGTGCCCCTCAGTCAATTCGTGTCTGCTTAGCCTACGGGTTTAGACATCTAAGAAAAGTCACCGATATTCTCACCAAACATCTATGTAGCAACAAGGATATCTAACTTGTTGGCTAGATTTTTCTTGTTCCTTCTTTTGCTCTCTAATTTCACGCTCGCCATGAGTCTTAGCTCTAAAGTGGAAAAGTGTATTCACTATCTTAGAACCCAATCTAAAAGGCTTAAAAACTGGAAACATTCTAGCCATCTAAGCTTTAGTTATGAGGCTGAACTCACACTTAGCGAAAATCCAAATGTGTTGAACTATTATAGACTCCCTTCAATTTCAGAGCAGGAATGGCTTGCTTTACCAGATTCTCAGAAACTTAAGCTGGCCGAAAAGCTACAATCCAATCTAGTTGCTAACGAGGTCTTCTTAGTAAAACTTAGCTCATCTCCAAAATTCCTCGCACCATCGATTATTCAAGAATATGGGAAGAGGATGGAAATGAACGAGACCAGCATAACCAATGACTTAGAGACCATAAGAAAAGAGCTGGAGTGGATAACTAAGAACATAGGCCTCACTTCTCTTCAAGGGCACGTCAGCACACCTGAAGCAGCATTCACCAAAAAAGGTGTTCTAAACTTCGTCCAGCTTGATCACGACATTACACTGCTTTCAAACCTTTCCTATGGCTACAATGCCTATCTAAAAGACCCCAGTAAAATTCCTTCTCAAACTTTTACCCACTTTGCCCTAGGCCCTCTTGATAAAAGGTCTCTTGATAGGACAGGTGAATCGCTCGACAGCGGGGTTCTTCAATCAAGCTTAGATCCCATCACAAAATACATGTACTCCATAGTATACCGATCGGATATTTATGGCCAAAATCGAGTTGGCTTCGAAATAAGAAATTGCCATAACCGGCCACACTGCTTACTGAGCAAAATGAAAGTTCTAGGGGAACAAGTTCAAAATGATTTCGTCCATTTTATAGATTTTACAGACATGTCGAATTTTTTACTTAACGATGACACCCAGGCTCCAAATAGAACTATACAAATGATGTTAGATGACTTTAGCCCCGAGATAGAAGCAAATTTCGAAGGTCGCTACAAAAGAAAAGTTCATTTGGGTCGACGATTCTTGTTTCCACTTTTAGAGTGGCAAAACCACCCTCTCATTTTAAAGCTAGACCCTAGTCGGATAGACAAAGCAAAGGCATCTATCACTACGGCGACACTAAACTATCAAAAAACCCTTGAAACACTTGCCCAACAAGATCTCTCTATCGAAGATAAAGTCATTCAAGCAAGAATCACATTGGCTAAATGGGCTCATAAAAGCAACATTAGTAAACATTTGAAATATGGATACGCCATCAGAGCGCGAGAAAACTCTCTCGACAATTAAAGCTTCATTCTTTGAGGTTTCTGCATTTCATTAAATGAACCTGCCACAAAAAACCACATAAGAAATAAAGCAAGAACCGATAGAACAAAAATATAATTAAACCAAAGATCCTTATCGGCAATGTCTCTAATTTGACCACAGCTACCAAGGAGAAAAGGTACTTTCGATTTGTTTGGGTAAAGGAAGGTGATTGCATCCGAATCATCACGAGCAAGACTTTCCTGTTTAATAGACTCAGAAAGAACAAAATACATCAAAGCGTACTCATGAGTGCTGTGGCCAATCCCAATGGCATGCCCCATTTCGTGAGCTAAGGTAGCCCTCTGATTCGACTCGCTTAAGCTAGAAAATCGTGACCCCGCAGTGTTATTAATCGCCACAATGCCTCTTGCAGGTGCAGACACCGTCATGGTTCCAACGGCAAGAATGTTTGCCGAATCAAACAGGTCTGAGTTTTTACTGCATCCGATAATAATCTGATTATCTTCGATAGAATTCTTCATGTCAGTCAACGAAGCATCTTCGGCAACATCTACAAAGCTCCCTGAATGAAAACGAATTTTAGAAGAAGGAACTGTGTTCCAATACTGCCCGACGGAAATGGCAACCATATCTTTTACATCCTGGGCACTAAGCCCCAAATTGTCACAATCATTGTTAGCAATTCGAATCTCAACATTATTAGTGGCGTAGCGCGCAGGATTAGTGATGATCAAAGTAAATGCAGAGGAAGTCACGCTGGCCGCAAAAGAGAGGAGGGTTAGTATTTTAATCAAACTTCTTCACCTTTCCTAAAAGTAATACAAATTCGTCGATAAGCTAAACGCTAAGCGCATAG
Source organism: bacterium (assembly GCA_009991595.1). Lineage (GTDB taxonomy): Bacteria > Bdellovibrionota > UBA2428 > UBA2428 > UBA2428 > JAACVK01. The sequence goes on from JAACVK010000049.1 coordinate 12,464, forward strand.
GCCTTGCCAACATAGGGACCAAAAAAGTATCAAAGCGCACTGCCAAATATTCCCGAAAGCGATACTCATAACCCAAAAAAGCAGCCGCAGCAGGACTGTAAGTGGCGCCGCTTGGCCTTGCAAAAAGTGAAACGCCGTTGCCATTGTTCATAAAGACAGAACCACCCTTACCCGCAACTCTCGTCACTAAATTGGCAAGACCTCCGCGCAAGTAATGTCTTCGCCACATTCTCCAGCTCACCGGATATAGCAACATGAAGGTCATTCTAGAATGATTTGGTGACGGGCGTTTATGAAACGCAAAACCCAATTCGGGGGTAAACTCAAAACGAGACGAAAACTCCCATCGATAATGAAAGCTCAAATAAGGAGCGTATTCGAAGTTCTGTTTCTGACCTTTTCTGTTCTTTTGGTAGAGCCCTGAATCAGTCACCAAATTTCCAAGCCCCATGAGCGCTTCTACACGAGCAGAAAAGAGCAACAAAGCGAGCAAAAAGAAACAGCAAGAATACCTGAAAGAATTGCTCCAACCCCTCTGCATTGGCCATATCTTAGCGGAAAAGCGGTAAATTGAAGCAAGTCGCATACGGATTAGAAGCTTAAATAGTCGAATTCATTACGCCTCGCGTTGTCATCCTGTCAGCGAGTTTACCCAAAGATAACTGGAAATTAACCCGCTAAATAGGCTATTACTGAAAGAGTATGATCAACTACGGCAAAGAGTCAAAAGCCCTTGCGCAACGCACGCACGAGGCCATGGCAGAAAAAGAACCCAGAAAAATTAAAACGCCCAAGGTGTTGGCCGTTGTTGACCAAGCACAATGCACTGGGTGTGAAGCATGCATCCAATTTTGCCCAGTAGATTGCATCGAAATTGTGCCTGGCCCTGATTTTCCTGGCCACAGTAATTTAGTAGAAATTGACCTTAACCGCTGCATAGGTTGCAAGCTATGTGCAAAATACTGTCCATGGGACACCATCTACATGATTGGCTCTGCAGAAGCCCCAGAACAAGCAAACGACTGGACACTGAGAAGTGTTATAAAAATCGACAAGAGTGAAGACGAGAAAATTTGGAGCAACGCTGGTTAAATCATAAGCCGTTTAGCTCTGATTACACCATAATCTATAGCGACCGGAGTTTAAGCACTGCCGCCCTTCGACGCCTTCAAGAAGAAAGAGTTCGAATCAACGGTTGGCCCAATCCGGGTACGTTTAGCTTTCCTCAAGTAGCAAGAACCATCGTTCACATTGCAAAAGCATCTGGCTGGGAACTTGAGTTTTGGCCACAAAAACTAAAACCTTATCAGCAGCTTTGCGAACTTCTAAAGCGCCAGCAAAGTTCCAAAAGCGCTGCGCTTATATGGCAACAGTATTCTTCGTTGAGTAATCTACATAAATTCGATTTAGATGCCGCTGGCTTCGCCAACATTTTTAAGAATCTAGAAGACAACGACAAAGATGAGTTCAAAGAGATCTCCAATGGAATCTTGTCTTTTCTTCATCTCAAAATCCATCAACAAGAGAATCCCGCTGTTTTTCTTTCTGACTGGGACTGGATTTCCCTTGCTTGCGAACTATTAGATCAAGGTCTTCAGGTTAACTGGAGGCAAGTCCTATACCTGCCCTTCAAGCAATCCGATGTGAGAATTTGGATTCCCCCCCACAAAGAACTCTACCCCTTAGAGAAAAAACTTCTCACTCGACTTAGTTCTCAGCTGGAAATCGACTTTTCGCCCCCGCCCCTCAACGAAACTTGGACAAAAGATTTTATAGAATCACTACCCTTTAAAACTCCAAACACAGACTCGGCAATCTTTTGGGCGCACACGAGTGAAAAACCTCGCCCCATAGAAACCCATGAATTGCTCGCTCAAATGGCGATCCCACTCGACATTCAAACAGCCAAGGCCACCCAAGAACACCACAAGCTAAGACCTCTCTTTAGTTGGATCAATTTTCATGAAAGTGCTCAACCCAAGCTACATCCGCTTTTGAGAGAAACAAAAACCCAAGAGGATCTTCGGAAATTGGGTATCGACTTCAATCAAGCGCCAGACAACACACTCCTAGCGAAGGTGTTCGAAACCCAGTGGCCGGAAGACTTCGATGCTTACACTCAATTAAGTGAACACATTATATTCAACAGCACATCCGCTCTTCATCTTCTTTTAGATCTTGGCTTACTCAAAGTTGAAAGCGTTGAAAACGAATCCAAACAAACTCTCTCAAACACCGACCCCGAAGGAGTCCCCGTGCTAGCGCTGGAAGACATCCCCTTCTTTGCAACCCGTAGCACTTTATTTTGGGCTACTACCGAATCCCTCGAAGCTCAACTCCAAGCAGACTCAAAGGCAACTCTCGATAAGCAGCTCTTTGAGAACCAGTTGCGTGAAGCTATTGAGGCCGAAGGCAATTCTGTTCCAGATCCTCGAAGAGAGGCGCTGCTCCTACAAAGTATACTTAAAGACTGGAAGGAACACCTTGCGCTACTGAGCATCAATGCTTCCAGTTCCTATCATTCAAAAAAAGAAATTCTCATCAAAGCAGAGTCTGTAGTAAACCGCCTTTCCCCGACAGGGATTGAAACTTATTCAAGTTGTCCTTTTCGATTTTACTTAGACCGTTTGTTAAAGCTTCCGGAACACCACCCATGGGACGATCCAAAGTTACGGGCCACAAATTTTGGAACTTGGATACACACTGTTTTAGAACACTTTTTTCAGAACCCCGATTTTTCTAGCCCTGAAAAAATTCTAACAAAGCTACTGGAAGAACACCTTCAAGAATCCTTTAAGGAGCAACACTCCAAAGCCTTCCTTTCCCTGATAGAAAGAAGCATTCAAAGCTATGCCCAACCTTTAACTCAACACATCCTTCAGTTTGAGAAACCTTTGCGCGAATTAACGAGAGTTCAAGAATCTCTACTGGAAACAAAAGTAGAAAGCCAGCTGCATGACATCCCTCTTTCCGGAACGATTGACCGCCTCGACCTAGGCCGAGATTTCAATCTTCTGTTTGACTATAAGACCGGCCGCTATGGACTAAGTTCAGCCTCACTCTTAAAGGATGCAAAGTTTCAGTGGTTTCTCTACAGGCGAATTGCCAAAGAAATCCACAAAAAGCCTCTTCCGGCCGGTGGTTACATCAACCCAATCCATCCAGACCGTTCGAAGCTCTTCTTTTTTCAAGCTGACGGAGATAGCTTCCCTCATTTAAGGGAATTCTTACAAAGCTCTGCCTTCAAGGTAGAAGTCATCTCGAAAGAAAAAGAAATTGCCTTAGAGGCTCAGCTCGACGAGATACTCCTAGTAGCCTGTAATGGCCTAAAACAAAAAAACTACTCACCAACCCCTCACAACGAAAAAGTTTGTCATTATTGCTCAAGAAAAGCACTTTGTGGACGCCCTTACTTAAGCTCAGAGGAGACACTCTCCAATGACTAGAGAATTGATTGAAGCCGGGGCCGGCTGTGGAAAAACATACAGCATCGTGTCGCGCTATATTCAAGCACTTGGCTATGACGAAAAAGGGCAGAAAATCAAAGGAGTAGAGAGCTTCTCTCCATCGGAGATCATCTGTCTAACTTTTACAGAGCTGGCTGCCTCGCAAATGTTAGATCGAATCTTAGAGAGACTGAGTTCCCTGGACCTTGACCACCTAAAGGCTGAAGTGATTGAGACTTCAAGAATTAGCACCTTTCACGGATACTGCTATAAAAGCTTAGGACCTTATCTAAGTGATCTAGGATACGAGAACACCGAATTACTCCCCACCTCTCTAACTCGCGCGCAAAAAAGACAGTGGTTACTCAATCAGTTTCAAAGACACCCTTCACTTATTTTTGAGAACATTAAACTCAACAGCCTCTTAGAACTTGCCCAAGAGACTTGGTTTAGTGACCACTCCGCAAATCCAGCTGTCTTAGAGGAAAAACTCCAGAGCTATCAAAGCCACTATCTGAAGTTTCTATCCACACTTAAACAAGATCTAGTTCAAACGACCACCGATCTAGGACACGACTTAAGTGAAAACGCTAAGTCCTGGCCTGCCCAAGCTATCAACAAGCTAGCAAGCAAGAACCCCGACTTAAGCGAAGTCACATTCCGATCTAATGGAAAGCCTTCCCTCAAGGAGGCCGCCCCTGCTCTCCTTGAGAGAGTTTCTCAGTTGCGAGACTTTCACCAATCAGGCTTTCAAAAACTACTCACCGAAGAAAGCATACAAAGAGAGGTTTCAACTCAACACGAAATTTTCTCTTATTTGAAGTCCATTCGAATCAATCCACCCAAGCTTCTCGACTTTGCCGCACTTGAATACGAGTTCCTAGAATTACTCAGACATCCTTCAGAAAAAGTAAGGCTACAAAAACCTAAGCTATTCATCGTGGATGAGTTTCAAGACACAAGCCCCGAGCAGTTCGAAATTATTCAAAAACTTTCCAGCGATGAAACTCAATGGTATTTCGTCGGCGACCCCAAGCAAAGCATCTATTCATTTCGTAAGGCAGACATTCGACTTTACTCCAAATTAAAGAAAGAGCTGAAATTAGTTTCCCTCGAGAACAACTGGCGTTCTCACCCAAAACTTCTTGAGATTTTTAACACCATTCAAGAAAAGCTCTTCGATCGAAGCTCCGAATTCGACCCAAGTCCGCAGAATTTAAAATCTGGCATCCCCGACCCTAGCTCACTCCACCCTAACGCCCCCAACTTGAGAGTGCATGAGGCTCCTCGAAAAGTAGACCTTTTTGACTTCTTCAAAAATTCCTATCTACAAAGGTGTCAGGAAAAGCCTGGAAGAAGCCACGCTGCTTTGTTTAGAAGTTGGAACAAGCTCTATCACTATGCTCAGAGCCTCCAAAAAGAGAAGATTCCATTTCGAATCATTGGCTCTGAGAACTTTTTAAATCACCATCTATCAGAACTTTTCATCCTCTATTTATTTTGGGCAGATAAACCCGAGGATCTCGAAGCCCGCTTAGCCTTAAAACGCTGGACTCACGGCGACTTTATCGAAGAACTTGAAACAGATTTCTTGTCGGCTAAAAAATTAAACACCCCTTCCGGCCATTTATTAGACTTCACTCAGCTGATTCAACCTCGAAGATGGCTCAATGGTGCTGAGTGGGCCGCAGCTATGGAAAGAAAGCTTATCGCCCTAGAAAAGCTGCATTTACACTACAGCCTTTCCCCCTCAGACCTTGCCTTCTATATTAAAGATAGCTTGAGTCACGATGACACTTCTCTGGACAGCGTTCAAAGCCGCAATCACACAAGCGCTGAAACTGTAAATCTAATGACCATTCATGCTTCCAAAGGGCTAGAGTTTGATTGTGTCTACCTCGTTGAACCTTTAGAAACCTTGCGAACAAGCTTTGACATGAGCATCGGAGACGAAGATGAAAGCGTTGCCAAACTAGAGTTCTTCAATGCAACAAGCCGAAATTACCAACCCTCTTTGTTCTACAAGACGAAATCATACGAAAAATCCTTAAATGAACATTCTGAAAGCAAACGTGTTTTTTACGTCGCCTTCACTCGATCAAAAGAATGTTTAGATGTTCTCATTAACTCGCCCTCAAAATCAGCCACTCGAGACATTAAAACAGCCATGCCAATTTTAGGCCTAGCCAGCGGCAAAAAAGCTCCTTGGAATCTGATTCTAAAGGAATCATCCGGTCGCTGGAATCAAAAGGATGTCGAATGGCTTCAATCTGAAGCTAAGCCCCAGCAAAGTGGAGAAGCCGAGAGCCAATGGCTTCTTCCCGAAATGCTTCAAGCCAGCAATCTGTCCACTCACTTTAGAGGTGGCGTCAGCGATTTCTTGAAAGACCAGGAAGTTTCCTCACCTGAAACCTCTCGAATACAAAAGGTCTCAACGGCTGAGCTAGGAACAAAGCTTCATGAGGCCCTAAGCGTCTGGGATGGAGACCTTAACAAGATTTCCAAGCTTCCCCACATAAACCTTCATCCGGAGCTCCAGCCCATATTCAATAATTTGCTCTCCCTTCAAGAGCTAAAACCATTTTGGACCGCACTCCAAAGTGATGAATCAAGGATCTTAAGAGAACTACCTCTTTTGATCAGCCACAAACAAGAATACACCCTAAGTGGTGTCGCCGATGCAATTGCGCTCATTGACAACGAAATCTGGGTGCTCGACTGGAAGAGCTCAGGAAGCCTTTCTTCCTTTCGAACGGAAGAACGTATTCAAAAAATCAGAGAACAATTAAAGCTCTACGCTAGTGCCTTCATTCAACAAGACCTGAGAATCAAACTCGTTGCCGTCGGCATTGACGTTAACCGCCATCAGGTAAAAGTTTTAATCAACGAATAAAAAATCACTTTAGGCTTTTAAATCCTTCATCCCTATTGATGATCGGACGGTATTTCAACTCTAGCTTGGCTTTAGAGATATTATACTTCCTAGGCATGTTTACGAAAGACAAGTCAAACCTAGTAAGTAGAGGCGTCGACTTAAGTCGCAATAATCTCCAGAGCCCCTCTATACTGCAAGCCAAAGAGGCCCCCAAGAAGCCTGGTATTGATTTTGTAGGAATAGGCACATTGAAAGAATCAAAAACTCGACTAAAGAACTCCCTCACAGTTGCCTCCTCGTCGTCAGTAACAAAATAGACACTCTTGTCTTTTCCGTGGACTAAGGCCAAACGAACAATTTCGGCAACGTTCTTTACGTGAACAGCTTCAAAACTAGCATTGCCATTGTCCACCCACATAAAATCATTGGATCGAACTTTTTTGAGAATTGTGCTCAAGGCATTGCTATCAGGACCCCAGATAAAAGTGGGACGAATTATCAAAACTTCCATTGAGAAGGAAGTGGAAAGCAAAAACTCCTCAACAATTTTTTTTGACTTTCCGTAATAAGAGTTGGGTTCTTCAGGGTAGCTCTCACTCTCGCTTATATTCATTAAAGGGTCTTTGTCTTGAAGCACTGACTCTGAGCTAATGTGAATAAATCTTTTAATTTTAGCTCGGTCAGCTGCTTTCGCAAGATTTTGGGTGGCATCGATCATACCCTCTTGATATTTTTCCCAAGGACCCCAAAACTCTACAGGTGCAGCGCAATGAACAACAACATCAACTCCATTAAGATATTTTTGATAGGACTCAACATCTCCTAAGTCGCCCAAGACCACAGTTGCTCCAAGTTCATTGATCTTGAGTTCGGACTTTGCAGAACGTGCCAGAGCAAAAACTTCGTGATCGTCACTTAGCAAACTCTGGATCACTTGCTTCCCAAGGAATCCACTGCCTCCAGTTACAAAAATTCTCACGACTTAAGCTCCTTTATCACTTCATTGAGTAATGATTGGTTCAAATTACAAGTGATGAACTTGCCCTGTTTGTCAGTTTCTACGAGCTCTGCGTTCATCAACTCTTTTAAATGGTGAGAAATAGTAGGAGCTCCTATATTTAAAGACTCACACAGAGAAGAAAGCAAACAAGCCCTCTTCTTTTTGCCAATCTCAATTTTGTGATGGTTCTTAATCTTAAGATAAAGCTCCAACCTATTCGGATTTGATAGTGCTTTAAATACTTTACTCAGTTTCTTAACGTCACTCATAATTCGATATATATCGAATTATCGAATCGTTGTCAAGAAGCCCCAACACTTCGCTCACTCATCATGGAAAGCGTAGGCTTTGGTGTCGTCTTCGCGGATGATAATTTCTGGAGTGACACCGGCCGCATTTTTTTCAAACACCCATTGGTAGAAATCTTCTTGGCAATGCAAAGGCAGTCGAGGGCACCCCCAGGTGCTAAGAGCCTCTAGTGGATGATCTTCTTTGTCGTTTTCGTGCGAATGCAGATAGAAATCATAGCGATCCAAGAGATCTTTCCTCGCGTATTTTTTATCTTCTTCTGATTTAATCTCAATCATTTTCACACCTGGCAAAAGACTCCCTTCGGAATCACGCCCCCAAGCTGATTTAGCTCTGTGATATTGAGATCCCGAAGCCTTCGTATAAAGCTTATAAGTTCCCAAGGAACCAGTGGGTCTTTTTGAAATCGTTTTCCCGTTCGACCAATAATCCGGCTTAAAGAGGCAGGCCTCGGCCTGACTTCCAGAAACGTAGTCTCTTTCCTTTTCTTTTAAAAAGTCAAAGTCTACAGGTGCAGGCAGGTCTCCAATGGTCCAATCGTCGTAGTGTTTACTCTGTGACCTAAGGCGCTCCAGCCGTTCGACACTTCCAAACTTGGTCTCACCTCGCCCCAATGCGCGGCACTTTTTATAACCACTTTCTTCATCGCCCCATTTTACCCAGCCCAGATCACAACGATTCGCAGGAAGGTAGATCTCTACTTTATTCTCGTTTTCTAAAGGTATTCTAGCGACCTCGGTCACAAGGTCTTTGCTAACAAAGAGCTGATTTTGCTTCGAGGGAAGCGAATCTTGACTCGATGCATTGGTGGAAAAAATAACAACTCCGGGCACCACAAAGCAACCTACAAAAAATTTAAACATTCTCACCTCCGAACTCTGCCTCAAGATGGCTACTAATTCATCAAGAACGCAGGCTCAAGAAAAATTATTGTTTGTTAAAAAATTCGCACTGGTTTATACCCCGATCAGGTGTGGACCTTGGAGGTACTAATGAAAAATGTATTTTTTACTGTTTTGTTTGCGCTCGTCGCATTTCAAACTGCTGCTCAGCGCTCTGGCGCATGGGAAATTGAACGAGACTGGACCGCTGATGATGAGCGTGCGTATTCTCAATTCATCGCCGACCTTGGCGAAAGCGGATGCAACACAACCACTCGATGCATCAACAGCAAAGCGAATCCATACCGCCACCTAAACCCCGACTCACTAAAAAGTTATGTAAAAGCAGATTGCGCCGACCTACCTTATGTCCTACGCGCTTATTTTGCCTACATGAACAAGCTCCCATTCAGTTGGACAAATAAGTTCACACACGTCAAAGGAAGCGGCGATATTCGCTACAGCAAATATGGAAACAAACCAACGAGCCGGAGAGTTGTTAGCCCTGGAGAAAACGTAAAGACAATTCTTAGCGAAGTCACCTGGATTTCAAGTGGTGTTTTTCGGATGCCTCCCGAGCTTGATGTAAACGGACAAATCTTCCCAGACTTTTACTCTCCAAAAGTTTCTCAAAAGAGCATTCGTCCTGGAACCATTGTATATGATCCTAACGGACACGTAGCCATCATTTACCGAGTAGAAAAAAACGGTCGTATTCACCTCATGGATGCACACCCTGACAACACTATTAGCCGCATTGTATACGGCGAAAAATTTGTAAGAACTCGCCCAGCCGCTGGTGCTGGATTCAAAAACTGGAGACCTGTTACTTACAACTCCAATCACCCCGTTGCGAAACGCAATTCAGATGTATCTGACTTTAACCTAGAACAGTACTATGGAACCAACCCTTCCAACGACTCTTGGAGTGCAGGAAAATTTGTTATCAACGGCCAAACTCTAGGTTATTACGATTACGTACGCGTAGCTCTTGCCGGTGGTAATCTGCGCTACGACCCCATTGAAGAATTTGAAGCCATGTTGACTGCTGTCTGTAACGATCTCATTGATCGAGCTCACGCGATCGACACAGGTCTTGAATCAGGAATCCACAGAAAGCCACACCCTACAAACTTGCCTGACAACATTTACGGAACACATGGCGAATGGGAAAGCTACTCCACCCCCTCTAGAGATGCCCGCCTAAAGACCTCTTTTGTTGAGATGAGAAAGTATCTCGAGCGTTTTGTGAGCATGGCCGATGCCGGTAGTGATCGACTAGATTTTGCTGGAACTGGTGCAGACCTTAAAGCCACCTTGATTAAAATTTACGACGCCGACGCTGACCAATGCCGAATCAGCTACACTCGCAGCAATGGAGCGACTCAGGAGTTGTCTTTGGAAGAGGTTGAAAATAGACTTTGGAAGCTATCATTTGATCCCTACCATTGCATCGAATACCGCTGGGGTGCCACTGATGCAGAACTTTCGAGCTGCAATGACGATGCAACCAAACGTGCTTGGTACGATGCTGAACAACGCCTAAGAAATCAGATCGATCGAACCTACGACACAAAAATGGGATTCAGCTTAGCCCAACTTAGGGCGAATGCTCCCGGAAGCGGTGTAGACAATCCTCCTGTTGTAAACATTCGTGAATTTCTTAGAGACTAGATAAAAAAAGGTCGCCCTCTCCTCCTTGAGTGGGCGACTAACTCATCGCTTAGTCCTTAAGCGCTTTACTTCGCTCTTTTTTAAATCTCACATTTTACGCTTGCTGATGTGTATGCCGTATAATTCTTCGAACTTCTTTTCTTATAGCTACAACTACTTGTAGTCTTCGAAACGACATTTCCAGAGCACTTACCTTCGGCCGCGTCCAAAGCCCGACCTTTGGCCAAATCACATGCCTTTGACTTGTCCCCTTTTGTAGTTCCACCTTTGCCATCGGCTGAGAACGTTTGAAAGGAGGGCTTCTCCGGCTCTGGGCGCGGCTCTGGAGACGGGGCAGCCTCTCCTCCAGAATAGTCGCAGGTTACCTTAGCAGACCCATTACAACTCACACCCTTTGAGGTCGATTTACAGCTATCGCAACTAGAGCTTTGCTCCACGATTTTACCTTCGCTTGAACAACGAGATCGAGCATTCACCAAGGCACGGTCTTCAGCTCGAGAGCAAGCTAGCTTTTCTTGTTCAGAACGACTCATGTCTTTTTCGGTGCCACCTACACCCTGGCCACTATAAAGCACTGAACCCTCTCCAGGGTTCTCACTTGGTGGCGGCTCTGGGGAAGGGACAGGATTCTGAGCGATACAACGGTTCTTGAAAGATCCCTTGAAATTTCGCTTACAAGCCGAAGTGTCGTTACCACACATATCTCCACGACCATTCTGCTCAGTGTTCGCAAACTGATCGCAAGAACCTTTGGCCGTGTTGTCTTCGGCATAAACATACCCATACTGAGAAGACATAATAGGAGTCTTACAACCTTCGAAATGGTTACCTATTGCGGTTAAAGTGCCTTGTTTTTTCTTTTGTAAATATCCCGCCCCCCGAAATCCATATCCTCTGCATCCGTAAACTTTGTTATTGTAGGCTTTTATATTACAAACGATGGGACACTCTTTGGCGACATGATTACCGGGATCAGCTTTGTATGTGCACGCACCAATAGCTCTTGGAATATCGCGAAACACGGAGTTTTGCACGGTCATCGACCCACCATTACATTGAATTGCTTTATCGGGACCATTTTTAAAGACTGAATTTCGAATAATGGAACCTGTGGCTGAAGAAGTCTGCTTGTTACCATTCGTAATTGCGTCTTCACAAATTCTCTCGAAGGTGACTCCGTCCACAATGTTATCTTTGCCTTTTCCCAAATGAATTCCCTCAGGTGATAAAAGGATTGTGAGATTTTTTATAACGTTCTTATTACCGTTAGTATAAAAAGTAGCGTAAGCATCTCCACGAGGAATCTCATCGCACTGAGAGCCCTCACCCTTCCACGACAGACGCATTTTATTACGTCCATCAATGACAACACCGCCATTGAGGGCAATCCCCTTACTTATGTAAATAATGTCATCCGAACAATTCTCAGCATCGAAATCAAAAGTCTTTTTGCTGTTAACCGCGTTTCTAATATCCGTTTCAGTGCATTTCTTGGCAACACCATCAAACGAATATACAAAAAAGCACAATGTAAAAATTATCCTCACCCAACCCATAGCTAGATCCTTCCCACAGGAGACCATTCAGTCGCCTTAAAAACACTGTGTTGAGCTTTTAAAGAAATTACATAAAAAAAGCCCAACAAGTTTACTAGATTCTAGTGAGCTTACATGGAGTTCGAATCTTGTTTCTAAACTGTAAAGCCAATGAGAACTTGGAACCAATTAAGATAATATAAAGAAGCAAACTTTGAACCACTATCTAAAAATGAACCACTGTTTACGGGCAAAACACTCTCAATATTGTCGATCACGAAGGCGCAAATTTGCTACCCCCACTAAAGCTTCGCTAACGATGTCGCCACTCATCTTTGAATGGCCCTCACGCCGCTCTTGAAAGGTAAAGGGAACTTCCTTCAATGCGTTGCCAGTATCTAAACAACGAAACTTCATTTCAATCTGGAAGCAGTAGCCTCGAGATTTTATGTCATCTAAGTTAATAGCCTTGAGGGTTTCTTTACTCCAGGAGTTGAATCCCCCAGTCCAATCTCTCACTTTCCAACCGAGCCAAAAACTCGCGTAGAGAGACCCTAATCGGGACAACAACAATCGAGATCGGCTCCAATTAGAGACCCCACCACCTGGCACATAGCGAGACCCACAAACAGAGTTCCATTTATGAGTTTGAATCGTCTCAAAAAACAGAGGTAAAAACTTTGGATCATGCGAGAAGTCTGCATCCATTTCGAAGATCCAGTCATAATCTCTATCGAGCGCCCATTTGAAACCAGCAACATAAGCTGCCGCTAGACCGTCCTTAGAAGCTCTATGAAGCACATTGACTCTCGGGTTCTTCGCCGCCAGTTCGTCGGCTATTTGTCCGGTCCCATCAGGGCTGTTATCATCTATAACAAGAACTTCGGCGTTATCGGGAACATTAGAAAAAATCGCCTCAACAAGAGGGGAAATATTTTCTCTTTCATTATAAGTCGGAATGCATATGAGCGCCTTCACAACAAAGTCCTATTAGATCAATTCTTTTAGAGGCGTGTAGGGAATGTTGTTATCATCAGCAACCGCCTTATAGACACAATGGCCATCCCAACAGTTTACGCCCAACTCCAAAGCCCGATTGTTGCGAATGGCCTCTTCAGGCCCTTTTGCAAGCATCAAAGCATAATCAATCGTATGATTTGTCAGAGCAAGGGTCGAAGTTCGAGCCACACTTCCAGGAATGTTCGTTACACAATAATGAATTACTCCATCAACGACGTAAGTTGGATTCTGGTGAGAGGTGGGCTTAGAGGTCTCAAAGCATCCCCCTTGATCAATCGCAACATCAACCAAAACAGATCCTGGTCGCATCTGTGAAATCATTTCGCGAGTCACAAGCTTCAAGGCCTTTGCCCCAGGAATCAAAACACATCCAATAACAAGATCTGAATTAATAACGCAGTCGTTTACGTTATGATGATTACTCATCAAAGTATTTACCGTAGAGCCAAAGATATCGTCCAGATACTCTAAGCGCTTTTGGCTTTTTTCCAAAACGTTGACTCGAGCACCAAGTCCAACCGCAATTTTTGCAGCATTCGTGCCCGCAACACCACCACCAATGATGGTAACTGTGCCTCTTGGTACACCCGGAACGCCACCCAGCAAAACACCCCGTCCGCCTTGGCTCTTTTCCAAATAATGAGCTCCAACTTGCGGAGCCATACGACCTGCGATCTCAGACATAGGTTTTAACAAGGGAAGAGAACGATCTTCCAATTGGATTGTTTCGTAAGCAATGGCTCTGATCTTATGTTCAAGCAGTGCCTTGGTAAGCTTTTCTTCACCGGCCAAATGTAAGAAAGTATAAAGATAAAGACCCGGTCTAAAGTACTGAAATTCATCGGAAAGTGGCTCTTTAACCTTGACGACCATATCCACATCCCAAGCCTCTTTAGCCGTTTTGACCAAAGTAGCACCTGCAACTGAATACTCATCATTTTCAATTCCAGAACCAAGTCCTGCATCAATCTCCACAAAAACTTTGTGGCCAGCATCGCTAAGCGCCTTGACGCCAGACGGAACCATAGCGACTCTATTCTCTAGATTTTTAATTTCTTTCGGGATTCCAATTCTCATTGTGTTAGGAGATTAGACCATATGGATGAAGCAAACAATCAACATAAATCAGAATTGATAAGGGTCTGTGTCGACGCAATCGTAGACATGGGTGCAGGGCAAATCCTACTCATCAACCGAAAACACGCTCCAGAAGGCTGGGCATTGCCAGGCGGCTTTGTGGAAGCAGGAGAAAACGCAGAAGAAGCCGTCATTCGAGAAGTCCGCGAAGAAACCGGGCTTGATGTTGAAATTGTTAAACAATTTCACACATACACCAACCCAAACAGAGACCCAAGAGGCCCTTCAATCTCTGTCGTATTCCTCACCAAAGGCTACGGAGAACCCGCAAAAACCACCGACGAGACCGCGGGAGCTGAACTCTTTCATCAAATGAACCTTCCTGAGAACCTCGCTTTCGATCACAGACAGATTCTTAGCGATTACTTTTTAGAAAGATATTAATGCCTAGTCCCAAGGCTCGAGTTCTGATTGTCGATGACGAGAAGGACAACTTAAATGCCCTCAAGCGACTTTTAAGAAATGACTTTGAAGTCGAGGTAGCCTCTAGCGGCCCTGAGGCCTTAAAAATACTAGATGCATCCCCAAACTTTGAATGCATATTGAGCGATCAAAGAATGCCGGGAATGAACGGCAGCGAGCTCTTTGAACGCATTAAGGATATCAATCCTTTTGCGACCAGAATCTTAATCTCTGGCTTTTCAGACCTTGAAGCCGTGATTGAAGCCGTCAACCGCGGCCATATCTGGAAATACATCGGCAAACCCTGGGAGCCAGCCGAGCTGATAGAAACCTTAAAAACTGCGACAGAAAGAGCTCAACTCACGATCAATTTAGATCGCTCACGGTACGAACTCAAAAGAGCCGCCCTAGAACTCAGCGCAAAAGATTGGGCTAGAGAAAGACTTCTTCAAATTTTACTCCACGAGTTTAGAAGTATCCCGCAAATTTTAGACAGTGTAATCAACTTAAATTCAAGTGCCGAAAACACCGAAGACCGACTTCGCTTTCTCAACAGAGCAAAATCTCGAATTTCAGTCTTAAGTTGTGACATCGAAACTCTCCTAGAAGACGAAAAACAAATCAGCATCCAAACAAAGCAGCCCATTGACCTCATCATCCTTCTAGAAGAAGTACTCGCCGAGGCACAGTTGAGTTTTAAAGCTCACCCCGAAACAATGCAATTCATCGGATCCGTAGAAACGATTAAAGAGGGCCTTCTTCATTTATTGAAGCTAATGAAAGAAAATCAAGCAAATGCCTCCTTAGAAGTTGAAATTGAGTCCGTAGACCTAGGTTCCTCTCAACTTTTTTTAACAATCAGCGCTAAGGCAAATGAAATCATCTATCCAGCATTTGCCGACAAAAAAGAGGTTGCTGCCGAGATTGCATGGAAAGCAGCTCTCGAACCCTTCGTAGGACACGAAAGCATTCTACTCCACAAAGATGGCTTGAGAATTGATACAGCTCGACACATCAGAAGACTAAGCGCTCAAGGTATTCGCGTTGATGTAACGAGCACTTCGGAGGGCAAAGAAGTCGTCATGACCATTCGCTTTGCAACGAGCGCGTAACAATGTTTCACCTTAAGGGCAAAATAAAGTCTTTGGGGGCATTTTTTCTTCTTGCCCCCTTGAGCTTAAACTCCACGCGCTTGAAAGCGAAAACTTGTTCCTTTTACATCAAAAAAAGCGCTTCGCTCAGCGGAGCGATTACAAGTAAGACGTGGCACCTTTGGGACAACTGGCTGTTATGGGATAATAGAATCCCGAACCTTTTACACAGATTCGCTATGGCGGCTCCCAAGAATGTGCCCGTTCCACTGATCGATGAGAAAGCTCGCTGGATTCACTTCACATCGCCCGACGGGGGAAAAACGTGGAAAGAGGCCGGAGTAATTTTGTTGGCCGATGCTAAAAATGCCGAGCGAGCCGTTTGGAGTGGTTCCATTCGGCAAAACGCCAAGGGTGAATTTTGGGCTGCCTACACTTCCTTGATAGGAAAGAGAAAAACCATGCAAGGAATTGGACTTGCCTTTTGGAGCGACTCGAAAAAAAAATTGATTCAATTGCCCAAGCTCCTACTCGACCCAAGAAGAGATTTTGAAGCTTTAAAACAAAAGGGTTATGCAATGGAAGACTTTGAAAACCTCGGAAAGGGGCTCGAACGTGACAACACAGTCATGGCTCTGCGGGACCCTTACATTTATGGAGATGATCCAAAGCAAGCAAAAGTTTATTTCGCTGCAAAAGCACAAAATTCCGATGGAAGTTTTTCTCCAGCCATCGGACGTTTTACAATCAACAAAACCAGTAGTGGTTATGAGGCCATCTTAGAAGAACCGTTAAGAGTTCCTGATGAAAAAAAGTTCAAACAGGTTGAACTCCCCAACGTCTTCGACGTTGCCGGTCAGAAATATCTGCTTATATCGACCACCAATCGACTCTCCCAGGAGCAAAGCGACTTGGATTCCGATCTACACTCAAGACTCTATTCATTTAACGAAAATGGCGAACTGGAAGCCCTCGGTCGACTAAAGGGGTTCGATATCGAACTATATGGCGCCCAAGTGTCCTGGCCTGAGCCAAATCTGTTGAGCTCATTTTTTCACAGAGACGCCAGCCAACCGCGCCAACTAAGCCTTCCAAGAGTCCGTCGCTTCCGAAACAAAAACAAATAAACTCAAACAACGATGATGGCACAGCGCTTGCTTAGGTTTGGGCATGAGCACTTTAGCCACAGCCCTTATTTTTAAAAGCGCCCTCTTGATAAGCCCTTCGAATCCTTTAGAACTTAGTAGCAACCACCCAACCCTTTGGTTCTCTAAATCAGGCATCGTAAAACTGCGCGAACGCAGCCAAGGCAACCTTATAGAAGTCCTAAAACCAGGCTCAGTCCACATTTTCGGACTCGGCCATACTAAGAACACACAAAAGATAGTTGCCCTCGATGATCAAGACTACGCCGCCCTGAAAAAATGCCCAAAGAGCCCCATCGAAATTGAAGAGAACGGACTCTACTGGAAATCAGGGAACATAGAGGATCTTCATCAAGAAAAATGTAATTTTAAAACTCTGCATTTAAAAGACCCCAAACTAATGACTCAGAGTTTCGCTCTTGCAGAAAGAAATGTTTACAATCTTGGATACAAAATTCAAAAAGCAACTTTCAAAGACGGTCGTAGACACCTATCCGTCGCTCATAGCAAAGACAAAGCCTTTGATCTTAAGAAATTTTCCAACGCGTTAGGTAGCATGCGCGCGTTCTACTCTGTCGAGATGAAAAGCACTCCTGCCCCAGGAAATACGATGCTTTTTGAACTCACCCTATTCGAATTTTCTAGAGATAGAGCCGAAAAGCTCGGCTTACGCTGGCCAACAGAATTCAACATCAAGGCACTCGAAGGAGGAGTGGCCACCTTCAACGGTCCTGCCAATGTCGATCTAGTCGCCGATTTTGGACAAAGCCAAGGAGTTGGAAAAATTCTTGCACGGCCGCAGCTACGAGCCACTCCAGGAGAGAAAGCTAA
Organism: bacterium; assembly: GCA_009991595.1. Classification (GTDB taxonomy): domain Bacteria; phylum Bdellovibrionota; class UBA2428; order UBA2428; family UBA2428; genus JAACVK01. The sequence goes on from JAACVK010000049.1 coordinate 29,810, forward strand.
ATTTCAAAGTGGAGGGGAACTCCCCATTAGGCAGGCAAGTCTCTATTCACAGAAGACACAATGGAAGAGTTATGGACTCATCCTTGAACTCACTGTCAGTGGAGACACCCGCGCAGGCGATCAAGAGGTTGACGTCGCCTTCAACCTAGAGTTATCCGAACCCGATCCCTCAACAGCGGTCGATGGAGTTCCAGGAATGATAAAACGTAGCTTAGAAAGTCGCTTTGAGCTTAACGTTGGTGAAACGACAGTCCTCAGCTCTCTTCAAAAAACGAGAGAAGGGAAAAATAGAACCGGGCTCTTCGGGCTAAGCTCTATTCCCCTTCTTGGACGCCTCTTTTCCGAGAACTCTTACCAAGACAATCAGAGTGAACTTTGGTTTGCTATAAAACCCCAATGGAGTGAGATCAAATCACCTTACGTGGAATCTGAGAGTTATGAACTCGAGTTTTGATGAACTGTTTCTAGAGGAAAGTATCGAGGACATCGTTCTTAACCCTGAGCGTATTCTCTATTTTCGCAATGGCGCCTGGAAGCATTGGGAGGGAGAGTCTCCCGAGAGACTCAATGTTTCCGCACTTGCACGCACGATCGCAAACAGTGTGGACGTTGAACTTGGCTACACCACTCCCAGTGCAGACGCATACTGGAAACTGAGCCCCGAACACCACTTCCGAGCTCATGTGATTTGCTACCCTATGATTGAGCAAGGGCCAGAAATCACCCTAAGACGCATTCAACACACAAAGCATTTTGATCTAAAACATTTCTCCTGTGACCAGGCACTAAAACTTCACCTTACGCACTCTGTTCAACAATCAAAGAACATTCTGATTTGTGGCGCAACGGGTGCCGGCAAAAGCAGCCTGCTCTTTAGCTTAATGACTTTCATTCCAAAAGAAGAAAGAGTTTTAATTCTGGAAGACTCCTCAGAGCTTCCACTACCCAACAAGTTTTCTTCACGTCTTTTAGCTAGAAACGATCGCTTTCAATCTCGAAATGGATCCACCTGGCAAATGACGGATCTTGTGATTGAGGCACTTCGAATGAGACCCAATCGAATCATCCTCGGAGAGTGTCGAGGAAGTGAAGCTTTGGCGCTGTGCAGATCCCTTCAAACAGGACATTCAGGAGTCATGACCACGGTTCATGCCGGCTCCCCTCAAGAAGGACTGGAAAGGATCTCTGATCTTTGCAGAGATCAAAGCAAAACAGAGTTCAATCAAAGAAAGCTCTGGAACATCATTCTTCATGTAAAGATTAATAAATCTGGGAAGCGGGAGATTAATAGCTGGTATGAGAGAGATTCCTAAACAGCTGCTCTCGGAGCTCACACTCATTTCGCAAAGAATTCAATGTGGAGAATCCTTTAACACCGCCTTGGCCGGGGCAAGCTCGATAAAGGTAAATCCAAGCATCGCAGCAGACTGGAAACAAGTCGTCGAAAAAATTCAAACAGGACAAGCCAGCAGCTTGAGTGCGTTGGACTACTTTATCAAAAGCTTAAAGACAGAAAACGATTGCGTGAAACTCTTTAAGAAGAAAAGCTTAACCCCACAAATCGAACTCTATACCATCAGCGCTTTAATCATCCTTTTCAACAGCTTTTCTTTTTGGCAACACCCTCCAAGCTTAAATGAAGGCCTCCTATTTATGAGCCTGTTAGTCACTCTAATCAGCTGTGCATTCTTTTCTGCCCACTTACTAAAGAAAGATTTTGCAAGGGGCCTCATTAAGCTGGGTTGGATTCAACTTTTAGTTAAGATTGCCTTCAACACGAAGATGGGCAAAGGCTTTCCGCAAAGTCTAAACCAAGCTCTTGAAATTTCAGATCCACACCTAAGCAAAAAAACAAAAGAAGCACTACGAGAGGACTTGGAGAATCTGTCTAAAGGCAACTTTAATAAGCTAAGTGCCATCACCACTAGTTCCGCGAATAAACAAGAGGTGATGCAGTGGAGCGCAATCGTGAAAAACTACATTCGAGGAACACCGCTCCTACCCAACCTTGAGCAATTTATAAAATTTAACTCGGCAGAACTTAAAGACGAACTCGACAGCAAGGGAGAGCGCTTAAGCTTTCTAATGTTGCTTCCGACTTTTTTATTCTTAGTTCCAGCATTTTTTCTAAGCATTGCTAGACCACTTTGGAGTTACTTAACTTTTCTCTAGACCAAAATTAGTAAGGGCCATTGGGCTCAAAAATAAGCTCAACTTCGCGCCTGTTCATCCTTAGCGTCGCTCTTGTCTTATTATCAGAAGAAAGCAGAATCATGGCCTTATCGCCCGCTTTACGAAGTGTCCTATAATTATTAATTCGTAACTCCTGAGACCATCTGGAATAAGACTTTTTGCTATCTGAACTAAGCTTAATTTTATTCATTTTACGACTTGGCGTACGCAAGTCTTCAAAAATTTCTACAGCGACATAGTTTCTATCTGGACCAGGAACAGAGCATTTAAACATTGTATTGGGTGGTCCTAATTTTTCACGGACCAAGCGACAATCAACCCCTGGATTGTATTTCTCTACAGGCCTTCCCCAAGCGAGTCCCCCCACACCAATACCTTTATGACTATCCTTAAAAAGAAGCATGACTCCCTGACTTGCCCCTATCGCGTAATGAGCTTCAAGAATTTCGTTGCCCTCCCCTGCCCAAGGCAAAGGCTCGGGACCCAAGTCAGCGTTCCAAAGTCTACCACCATCTGTTGAGCAAGAAACAAGCACAAATCCTACGAGCGATACAGAAAGAGCGCGCTTAAATTTCTTAGAACCGCCAACTAACACCAGCGCCCCCAATCAAAATTAAATTAGACTTTAAAAGCATTCTTAAAATCGTCGAAACTCCAAAATACTCATTGATACTTAACCCAAGGCCTGCGCCTAGCGTAAAAGCGAAGGTGTGTGTCGAATCTTTAGCCTTGTTGGCAATCAAAGTTGCCTCCGAAAGATCAGAACTATAAGTCGAATAGATATAGGTCAAACCCACTTCGGCAATGCCATAAAAACGACCATTAGCAACGGCCGGCAAATACCTCATGCCCCCCGTCCAAATAAAAGAACGTCGAGCCACCGAAAAGCCTTCAAGAGAGGAATTCTTAAACATAAGATCTCCCTCCAATCCAAACTCTAGTCGATCACGCGGCCTTCCCGAGACTCCCCTTGGAAAGACATTTCTAAAATAACCTAGCCCCAGGCCATAGCCCAGAGAATCGGTCCCCACCAAACCCATGATCTGTATTCCGTTATCGGGAACACGATTCACTCGGTCAAAGGAATCTAATTGAATCGCACGAACGGGTAACCAACCCTCTTCTCCCGTAACAAGAAGTCTTACTTGATACCAATTCCGACTATCACTTTGCCCTAAAATCTGAAGTTCATCGCCCTTCTCAACTCTTGAAAAACGTTCCGCAGTGCTGGAAGGGTCACCGTACAATTCTGTAGAAACTTGAGCCACTCCGGTGGATTGCTTCAAATCAAAAGATTCAATGTCTTCGTCTACCGTGAAATCTTGATCGTCGTTTTGGGATCTCCTTTGCCCAGCACTATTTGCCATGACTTGAATCCGCTCTTTTGGAACCCAACCCCTTGCCTTCGAGTTTTCTAAATAGACCCACTTCTTATCAGCGCTTTGTTTCATGGCCTGAAAGCGCATTCCTCGAGCCCCTTCGTAGACCACACTTGAACCCGCTTCTGGCCTTCCCTGCAACATGGTCGTCGTCTGAAGTCGAACAGGAATCAATGCTTGAGCCTGACATGCAGTTAAGAATATAACAGTGGCAAAAATTTCCTTAGCTTTCTGAGCGATGAAACTGAGCGGATTCGGCTCAGGTATGAAGCGATGAGTTGGAATGGAATATCTCTTCTTTTTAAAATCACTAGCATCGGAGGGATTCATCTTTAAAAGAGGATGTTCTTTTAAAAATGGACTATTTTTCAAAGACTCACTCGTCAGCTCTTTCACTCTTCTATTGTAAGCAGCCGGTGTAGGACCATGGTGTATATGAGGTTTAGGAAACCGCCTAAGATCTCCTCGCATAGTCGGATGCAAATGATAGAGTTCGTGAACAATCGTCTCCAAACGATTAAAAGGAGTCATCCTAAAAAACTTTGGAACAAGAAAAGTCA
>JAACVK010000070.1 GCA_009991595.1 bacterium
AGAGGGGGGCTGCGCTCCCCCTGTCCTGAGTAACAAATCCAAATATTTAGAATGATTGAGAGCACGAGCCCTTCGGACTTTCCACTTTTTACCGCGCACAGTGATTGGCGGGTAACGTTGCTTAGAAAAGCCTCAAAAAACCTTCTTTGACCTTCTCTTTTTTGCTGAGCTTAAGGTCTGTAGGGGTGATGGGGCTGAGGTAAGCGCCACGAAGGAACTTAGCCCAACCTGAGCCAGGATAAAGTCTATCTGCAGACTCTACTGACTCCAGAATCACTTTCATGATGGCTTCTTGGTGTCCATTGTATCGATTCGCACCTTCCATTCCGAACAAAGACATGTCTTTGATGCTGACGTGGATTTGTTTTCTGAAAAGTTTCTCAATAGCTTTTTTATGGGCATCGCTATAAGTTTGTTGTTTAACTTCATCTTCTAGGCGGTCGTTATTGAGTCTCGGTGTGCTCATCTTCAAAGCGACTTCTTCTGGTCGAGAAGATTTAGTCCTCAAGACGAAGCTCAGTGTTTTTCTTTCGCGATCAACAAAGTAAACGAGGTTAGGAGCTTTGCTTTCATCGCTTCCAGCTTTGATCAACTCTTCTGCAAATAGCATTTGAAACAATTGCAATGATCTTGAATCTTCGGGAGGGAGTAAGGCCGTCGAAAGGATGTCGGTATGATTGATACTTTGAACCTTTAGATCAAAAGAGATTTCTTGGGAAACCTCCTGGGCCACTTTCTGAAGGAGGCCGCTTCTTGCTTCCTGAGCTTCTAAAGATTTTCCAACTTTTTCGGCAAACAATCCCGCAGCTTTCTTTATGTTGTCTTCTTTTATTTCAGCGCTTTCTAGGGGGATGTCTACGATATCGAAACTTGCAGTCTTCTTAAAGGCTTTGTGGTGCTTGAGCTGACCTTCAATTCTAAAGGGAGCTAGATATTGGTCATTATAGTCCAACTCTCCAGCGATTAAAGCGTTCATCATCTGTGTGCGTGTTCGTTCAAGATAAATGGCGTTGAGCTTGAGGCGAATGGCCTCGACAAAGGCATGGTAATCTTTCGGAGCTTGAGGGAGAGTCAACTGAAAGCCATTCCATTCAAATCGGCGCATTTCAGCTTTTGACTCAGACTTTGGAAAAATCACGAGAGACTCGGTTCCAAAAAATTCTTTGCTGTGTTTTTTGCGAATCTCCTCTGCTGCAGCATTGACGAGTGCGATGCCTTCTAGGGGTTGATCAAATCGAATCACTTGTTCTTTCCCGGCTAACATAATAGATGTTTGCGAAAGTGGTTCTTTCAAGGAGGCCTTGTAGGCTTCTGTAAGCTCAGGCTTATAAATGCGCTTGATGTAATCTGTGTCGATTTGAAGATAGTGAAGGCCAATGTATCCTTTGGTCCATGCTTCCAATACCTTTTTTCTCATCGAGCTAGTGCTCTCATCTTTTGAGGCGCGAACAATCGTGTCTTCTCCTGCAAACGTTAAAACGACTTTACCGTCTTTCTGGAGCTCTCTCACGCGGTCCGTGATCGAGGGACCGTGAATTTTCTCGATAAATGAAGGAGTGAGATGGGCAATGTGCTTGGCGCTAAGAGGCTGAGACATATCAGCGTGACCTTGAATCCATTCATTCTTATTGAATTTAAAAATAAAGTCGCAACCTTTGCCGGCTGCCATTTGAGCCTGGCATGCCGTTTCCCAAAGGCCGACAATGCGATTATAGATTTCTACGGGGTTTTCATTTCTGTGACGACGATTCTGCTCAATCAAGGTTTTTACAACGTGAGTGACTCTATATTGCGGCACCTGCTCAAACTTGTTGTTTAAAAGCAACATACGATCAAGTTCAACGGCAACGGCGTAGCTTCCTAATGCCAGTAGGTAGTCCTTCTCAGAAGCATTCTCGCTAAGTGATTGTCTGAGTTCATTGCTTGTAATGATGACTTGAGCATTGGATGAATTGATAACTCCGGCAATAGAGTTGACTTTAACAGGGTTAGCTCTTGGGGCTTCAGCTGGTTCTTCGTAGGCAGGGACGTCGATTAAAGGGATTCCTGCTTCAGGAGCCTCAAAGGAGGCAAGCTGGATATCTGAAGATGATTTGTCCTTATATATATGATTCTGGCTAGCCCTATTGTTTGGCTCAGCACCAATAGCATTGGGTCCTCCGCCAATACACGCACTAAGCGCCAAAATTGGAAGCGCTTTGTATATAGCTTTTACATTATTGTGACTCGCAGCGAGGTTATACATACGTTTGATCATCATAGGGATATATAGAGCAATCCTCGGGCCATAGTTTGCCGATCTGTCGTCAGTGAGAGGGGTGCCGCCAATTGTTGTCGTATGACTAAAACTTCTACAGGTTTGTAGTGCTTCTGGCATGGCATCGAAAAGGTGTGACGAAAAAGTTGGTAGATGACCCTTTGGGCCTGCCCGTTACCAAAATGTACACCCTTGAAAGTGAATTCTGAGTGTAGCCCCCAAATTAGCTGGCACGCATGATGCTCAATGGTCTCCCGTGCGCAACGAACACGCGTATTAGGAGGAACTATGAAAAATAATTTTAAACTATGGACTACAACCGCTGCTTTGGCCCTTGCTGGATTTGCATCTCACTCGGATGCTGCCAGTATTCAAGCGACTGAAAGCAACACCGCTTCTGCGTGGGCAATCTCTGTCGATGCATCTGCTAACGTTATTGGAGCCAACCCTGGTCTCATCAATGGTGACGGCGGAGCTGCTGATGACTATGATTACTATGTAGATAAACCAATCATGGCGATCAAGGTTACTTCTCCAAATGGAGTGATCGAATTCGAAGGTGTTTTTGACCTTGAGACCGTCACTCGCAGACACTTAAACATGAACGAAGATGGTGACAAGTATTCTAGCATCGATGGAACACCTGCTCGCCACATCATTCAAGAGCTTACTGCTAAGTATGCAGCTTCTGAAAGCTTGTATGTAAAAGCAGGTCTTGGAACTGTTGGGTTTATGGAAAAAGAGCGTAATACTTTTGCGACTCGTCCACTTCAAAACTCTGCTCAACTTCGTGAAAGACTTTTCGCTGAAGTTGGATACGAGCTTAAAGACTCTGGAACCAAAGTTATGGTTTCAATCTTTGATGGAACTGAGCAAAAAGCTGTTGATTTGATGGATGACTTTAGCATTCGTGACTTCGCTGATATCCACGATCTTAACGACAGAGCAGATGATTCTTTGAGTTTCGCTGCTAGAGTTGAGCAACAACTTGGTAACACGGGTCTTACGGCTGCTATTGGTTACGCTCAAATCAACAACATTGACAACGCTGGAAACGATCAACAACGTGTGGCTCTCTCTTTGAAAGGTCAATACATGCTTTCAAACTGGGCTGTTACTGGATTGGTTCAATTCGTTCAGACTTTCGATCAAGTTGACTTGAGCTCAACAGTTGCTGAAGTTACTGCTTCTAACGGGAAGCTAACTGCTTACATCCGTGGTGAGTGGGCTGAAACTTCTGCAAACTCTGCTGACGACGTTCTTCGTGGAACACTTGGAGTGCAATATGATTTAGTAGACAACTCGTCTGTTAAGATCAGTCCATTCCTTGAGCTTCTTGCTGAAGACCGTGAAGGCGACGATAACGCGAACATGGGACTTTTGGCTGGTGTTAGAATCCAGGCTGGAACTTCAAACGTAATTCGCAAGTCTGAGTGATTTTAGATAGAAAACTCTTTTTAGAGCAAGGCTAAAAAGAGGAAGCCCTCCTGGACACGGTGTCCAGGGGGGCTTTTTTGTTACTTAGTATTCAGTGCGTGGATTACTGAACAAGTCTAAGAGCCATTGCTGTGTTTTGGTTCGCTTGAGCCAAGACTGAAGTTGCAGCTTGAGTCTTAACAGTGTCACGAGCCATGTCAGCACTTACTGATGCAAAGTCAGCGTCTTTGATACGAGATACAGCGGCAGAGAAGTTCTCAACTGAGATCTCAGTGTTGTTGATCGTAGACTGAAGACGGTTTTGAAGCGCACCTAAGTTTGAACGGTTGGAGTTTAGAACGAGTAAAGAGTTATCAAGACTTTCCAATCCTGTTTGTGCAGACTCTTTGCTTGAGATATCGATCCCTGACAATCCCAAGTTATCCAAACTTACGTTTGTTTCGCCAGGGTTGTAGCTGATACGGTCAAGGAATTCATTGTTCTTAGTGCCAATTTGGAAATCAAGCTTGTCGCCAGATCCGTTCAAAAGGTTTGTTCCGTTGTATTCAGTTGATTGAGCGATACGTTCCATCTCAAGCTTAAGCTGTTGAGCTTCTCTATCGAGGTAACCACGTTCTTTCGTGCCAATCGTATCAGAAGCCGCTTGTACGCTAAGCTCTCTAAGACGAATGATCATATTTCCAACTTCGTTCATCGCGCCCTCAGCAACCTGAATGAATGAAATACCGTCTTGCGCGTTTCGTTGAGCTTGTTGCAACGAACGAATGTTTCCGTTCAAATTTGAACTGATCGCAAGTCCAGCAGCATCATCTGCAGATTTGTTGATACGTGATCCAGAAGCCAATTTTTCGTTAGATCCCGCTAGTGTTGACTGTGTACTTCTCAATTGTCTTTGAGCGTTCACAGAAAGCATGTTTGTATTAATTCTCATTCCCATTTTTTAATCTCCTTCAAAATTCATAAATACCTCCATGGTTTGTTAAAACTTATTGGATTGCCGTCCTTTAAGTTTCCCGGCCTCCTTGGCCTTCGTTTTTTGTGTCATTCACAATGTTAAAGTTAGTGTTACTGGTTTTTCTGATTTGCTAATTTCTAGTCAGGATGAATTCCACGCTGAAATTAGCGTCCATCCTTGAGTTTCGAACATTTCGGTTCGTTATCTTCCGTCCCCCTTTCACTGTGACTGACCCGGAATGAAATCGCGGGACACGCTTGGGTGCCAAATTTCTTGGTCACTTTCACGTTGCACATATTCCAGATCGGAATTTTGACGCTGGACTTTAGGGAAAAGTGCAATTATCTTGACTACTTGCGCCGCGTTATTATAACGCAAAGCAGAAAGGCCCTGAATTTATGACACTACTTCACATACCCGTCATGCTGAATGAAATTCTAGAAGCGCTCCCAGAAGTGTCAAAAGGCACTTATTTAGACGTTACAGCTGGTGGGGGCGGTCATCTCAGCGAAGTATTACTAAAAAAATCTGATTGGATTGGTGAAGCTTGGGATCGTGATCCCGAAGCAAAAACGCGAGTGATGGAAAAACTTCGCACAAAAGGTGTGGATGAAAAGCGTGTACACTTCGTCTACAAAGATTTTGCGCAGGCTCCTGAGAATAAAGATGCACACTTTGACTACATTCTTGCGGATCTTGGCGTTTCTTCTTTTCAGCTCGACGATATGAAGCGTGGGATGAGTTTTCAATCGGAAGAAGCGTTAGATTTCCGAATGGATATTGAAAGCGGAGTCTCTTTTCGTAATTGGCTAGGAGAGATTTCGGAGATGAAGCTCGCGGAATGCTTCTATCGATATGCCGAAGAGCCTAGGGCGAAGGCCCTCGCTAAGGCGATGTTGTCTTGGGATGATAGCTCTTTTGTAAATGCAAAGGCGTTGGCGAGCCGAATTGCGAGTTTTTATAATTATCGTGACCCCAGCCGCAAGCACCCTGCAACGAGAGTGTTTCAGGCTCTAAGAATCGCAGTTAATGATGAGCTTGGACAGCTGGAATCTCTCCTAGAATGGGCGCCAGATCATCTGAAGGTCGGGGGCAGACTCGCAATTATCAGTTTTCATTCCCTAGAAGACCGTATTGTGAAACAAAAGTTCAAAAAATTGGCTGCTACAGCGAGCTTTTCTGAGCTGAGCAAAAAACCGTTAGCGCCTTCCGATGATGAATCTCGGAATAATTCTAGATCTAGGAGTGCAAAGCTTAGAATTTTGCAGAGAAATTGATAGACTAGAGATGGATGTCTCGCAAATCAGTGGTTTATAGTGATGGAAGTGGAGCAGGCAAAATCTTTTTGGTTTTGCTTCTGTGTGCCCTCTCGTTTCTACTGCATGCTTGGCTTCGAACAAAGGTCGTTACCGCTAGCTACGAGGTATCAAAACAGCGTAACGCTAGGAATCAGCTTGAATCACGTTTGATTGATCTCAAGGTAGGCTATGCAAAGCTACTTGATGAGAAAAATTTAGAGAAAATCCAGGCGGAGCTGGGAGCAGAAGAGTCTTGGCAATCAGCAAGCCCTAGCCAAATCATTTTTTTGAGAAAGTCGGATTTTCTTGAATGATTAAAATCAGAATCTACTTTCTAACTAGCATATTCGCCGTCGCTTCTTTGCTTTTGGTGTATCGCGCTTTTCAACTACAGATCATGCCAAGTAGAAATGTTGAACGTCTCGCAAAGAGGCAGCTACACAAAACAATCAGTATCGTCGGAAGACGTGGGACCTTAAAGGATCGAAACGGTCAGGACCTAGCCGTTTCCACCAATTCAATGTCGATCTACATCAATCCACATCAGATTGAAAAACCATTGGAAGTCTCAAAAAAATTAGCATGGGTGCTCGGTTTACCTCAACAAACTGTTCGCGATCAGTTTAAGAAATTGCGGAAACGAAAATTTGCTTGGTTGAAGAGACAGCTTGATTCGACTCAATTGGATCGTCTGCAGAGTTTGGATCTCAAGGCTTTGAAGGGCGTTGGGGTTCTCCCCGAATTTCGACGTGTTTATCCCTATGGCAACACGGCTTCACACTTGCTAGGATTTGTTTCTATTGATGGAAAAGGTCTGGCGGGAGTTGAAGCTGCTTTTGAGTCGGATCTTACGGGGGAATCAAAAAAGGTCATTGTACAGCGCGATGCAAAAGGGCGTCCGATTTTTAATCATATGGAGCAGTTGAGCTTGGAAGATACCAAGGGAGATGATCTCCAACTAACGATTGATGTGAATTTCCAGGGCCGTTTAGAGGCTTTGCTTGCTAAGAAAGTGAAGAGGCACGACGCTGATTCTGCGCTTGCTATTGTAATGGAAGCAAAGACTGGAGAAATTCTAGCCTTGGCAGTGAGCCCGGGATTTGATCCCAATAATCCAGGACGATCATCCATCGGACAAAGGCGAAACCGAGTCGTAACAGATCCAGTTGAGCCAGGAAGTGTTGTTAAACCATTCGTTGTCGCGAGAGCCTTGGAAGATAAAATTGTTTCGCCGT
>JAACVK010000071.1 GCA_009991595.1 bacterium
CGCGTAGTTGAAGCTGTCAGTTGCAGTTTTAAGTTTCTGGCCTTTGCAGTATCTGTCACAGAACGCCGTTTTCCAAACTTCAGTATCAATTGCACTTGGTTCTTTGAAGTGCTCGTCAGGGCTTTTCTGCACATCTAGTTTGCGTGAGATATCTTCTAGTGCTTCCAAGGCCTTTAGCTCACGTGACCCGCTTTTAGGTCTAACTTTGAGAAACTCATTTGGAGGGACTGCAGTTGGTACAAGAATCGCCGAGGTGACGGTGCTTCCGTTGCTGTTTACTCCGATATCTACTGGCTCAATTGAGAAATAGAGATCCGGAATGATTTCAGTGTCTCTTTGTTTTCTAACCTTAATAACTCCGGCCAGGACTTCGATTTCGGTATCCACGGCGGCTCTAAGTGAAGAGTGACCCCGGGCCCCCTTGCTAGAGTCCTTTCCTGCGTGGTGAACCACTAGCACATGGCTTTGGGTCTTTTCTTTGACTTGATCCAAATTGGCAATAAAAGCGCCCATGTCCTCTGAGCTGTTTTCGTTTCCCGATGCCATGGTTCTAGCCAGGGTATCGATAATTACTAGCTGAACGGGTGCGCCCCATTTGGCTCTAGCGGCTTCTAGCGTGTTTATGAGTTGAGCGCTATCGGTGTCCTTTTGTCTTAAGTCCATTGAGTTGGGCAAAAGAGCAAAAGGAACGTCTTCAATCTTGTGATGCTTCTTAAAAGCGGCAATTCGCTTTCGAATAGATTCAGGCCCCTCGGCGCTCACATAGACAACGCCTCCTTGAGAAACTTTCTTTCCATAGAAGTCTCGCCCTTGAGCGATAAAAAGCCCAAGTGTTAGAGCTATGAAGCTCTTTCCCTTATTGCTTTCTCCATACACAACGCTTAACTCCCCTTGGCCTAGGAGTTTCTCGACTAGAGCGGGCTTTAGGAGGTTTGGCTTAATATCCTGGAAGTATTCAAGTTGAAAAGTGTTGGGCACTTTCTTGGTTTTATCTTTGGATTTATCGTCTTCGACGATATCGAATTCCTTTTCCGGACTGTTTAATCCGACCGAATTCCTTCCGTAGTTGTAAGCATTATCAATTTTTGATTGTAACCTCTCCGGACTCCATCCAGGTGGACATCGGGGGTTCCAGTGTTCGAGCATTAATTCTAAACAAGTCTCAGCGCTAACACCGAAATCCTTGACCTCTGCCGCTACTTTGAAGGTAGTCTGGTCACCACCCCCGCCTTTAACTGCAATGGGTGCGTGGGTTGTTAGATATTCAACAACTCGGTCTAGGGTCTGTGGTGTTTCAGAAACGACGTCTGGTTCTTTAGTTTTCTGCTTAATAGTGGATGTGCTAAGTGCTTTAACTAGCCAACCGGGCGCTTCCTCAATTGGTTTACTGAAATCCGCTTCGTAGTATTTGCCATTTACAAAACTGCCAGCGGCGACCACGTAACCGCCTTCGGCTCTTATATCGATGCCTTTTCCTAGAACGTCTACTCCTTGTTTGAGTGGCACCTTCGACCAATAGAAAAGGTGCCTTCCGCCCGAGGGGGTGCTTTGTTCGAATGTATCGGGGAAAAGTTTACTTTCGTTTTTAAGCTGCTCGACGACTTCATTGCCGTCTTTGACCTTTATTCCATCGTTAGTGTGTTTGACGTCGATATCGACGACCACTAAGTGTTTGTCGCCTTGAAACCTGCCCGTATATATTCCGATGTTTCGTTCGTTGTTCTTGGCCCACCAATTCTGAATTGATATCTCACGATTGGAGCTTTGGGTTTTGAACTTTACTAACGGAGGTTCTTTTTGTTTAGGGGCAATGGGGAAAACATGAAAGCCCTTTTTTGCTAGGGCGAGCGCCCACTCGACTGTTCTGCTTCCCCCTGGCACTAGTTTCATGCTTGATTTGTGTGCTTCTTCACGATTTCATATGAAACTTTCACTGATTCGACATTTGATGGCACGATGGGAACCCCTAAAGAGATTCCAGCCTCAGTGAATATGAATTTTTCAGGACTAACTTTAATTCTATACTCAATGGGGCCTGTGGAAAATTCAATAACGTAGTCAGTAAGTAGAATTTTGATGCTTCGATATGAATCAATTTTTGTGTGTTCTCGATGGTAGATATCGCTAAACTCTTCATTAAGCATCTCTAAGAGTTTAGGCCATGCATCGGGCGTGATTGGGCTTTCTTCGCCTGGGTTAACGCCCCTTTGGATTAATCTTGCAGTCGGTACGGGGTAATCGATGCCCTCCTTGTTCAAGAAGTTTATAGTTGCCTTCTCATCTTCCATATTGTCTTTTAATTTTCTGACAAATTCCTCTATGTTAAAATCACTCATTACTTTTCTTCCTTTAACCTTACTCATTACTTGGGATGTATGAGTAGCGAGCTGAAATGGATACGACATTATCGACTCTGATGCTGTTTGAGTGGCAAACGATTACATAGCTCATGGGGGGACATGAGAAGCTAAATGAGTATTTATCTTCAGGTGTATTCTCATCCTTTGACAGCGCTATTGCTCCCCTCGAGGGATCTCTCGCCGCGACAGAAAGAGCCCTATCAATAATGGCAGTCCATAGCTCTTTGTCGACATTGTGGTACTCATCGGGTTTTACGCCCTTGTATATGAGCTGTTTCATTTCTGTGTGATACATTGCTCCGCATTGTTTAATAATTTTTTCGATTCCACGGGGATCCCATTCCCCCATGCTTCGAATGTTATTAAGGTCTTTCTCAATTTTGGATGTTAGATTGCCCATTTGTTATTCTCTCTTTCTTTTTGTGTTTGGGATTAATTTTGCAGTTGATTTACGGGTCATGTTCAACTTTGGTTTACCTGTTATCTGTCTGCTCAGGCTCTGAACCCTTGGTTCTTTTGGCCATCCAAGCCTCAAATTCTTTTGTTGGGATTAGAATCTTTGTTCCGATCTTTAGATGTGGAATTCGGTTCTCCCTGATTAACTGATAGATGAAGGTTCTGGAGATTCTTAATTGATTGGCAACTTCCCTTGGAGAGTAGGCTAGCGCTTTGGATTGATTGTTCTCATTCAACATGTCCTAAAAGCTAGTTGTTAAGTGTTTGAAACTGAAGCACGGATATCGTTGCAATCCGATGCAGGGATATGCGTTTTGCAACGGATTTTTATTTTTCCGTTGCAAATGACTTAACGTAGCTCTAGGGTGGGCAAGATGAGTAGCTTTAAACCGACGAAAAGCTCAGGGGGTTATGTATTGGTCCCTTACCTTAAGGAAGGTAAGTTGGCCCAACATGTTCCCTCAATTGAGGCAATAGGACCGTATCCGTTGAGTAGGCAACGGCCTGCTAAAGGATATCTAAGCGAGTTTTCTCAATGGCTAGACAGTGGCCGCATTGAAGAGCAAAAAGTGAAGAAAGTTGTAGGTTCGCCGAATGATGATTCCTCTATCTCTTGGCTCATTAAAGAAAAAAACCCTAATTCAAAGCCTGCAAAGGTGGAGGTCGATCCTTTAATATTCCTAGAGTTCATTGACTGCTTGAATCTTAAACCCGAGGAAGTGTTCCACCATCGATTTATTCACTTTCTCGACAAGTACGGACCGTTGGAACCCTTAGATGAAGGGGCTGCACCTCCCAACAATGGAGGTCAATCGTTAAACCTTTTGTTGGGCATAGAGGCGAGAGGGTCACAGTCTTGGGTTACAAAATGGTTTATTAGGGCAATATTTGCGCACGATATTTATTACAATTCGTTGCTTTCGCGCCGAGCAACTAGTGATTCAAAGCGTAGCAGCGGTATAAGTAGAAGGGCCGCTGTAGAAAGAGTGGCGCGATTAGCTAACGCTTACTTAAAAGACTATCTGCCGGAAGATCAATATTGTTGTGATCGAGTTACGGGGAGTCTTTCACGTCGAAAGTTTGCAGCGAGTCTATCTCAGTATATCTTCTTAAGTTTAGACAATGAGCTACTAGCCAATGGCTTAGAGCTTAGATTCTGCAAATTTTGTTCTAACCCTTTTTGGGTGGGGAAGTCTGGATTGAATAAACATTCCAATAAGAATCGAGAACACTGCCCTCCTGGAGCAGACGGGAAAGAAAAATGTAAGCAAGCTTATCACGACGCTCGAAGGCCTAAGGGAAATTTAGCGAAGAAAGAATCTAAAGTAGTTAAGACAAAAAATAAAACATCAAAGCATGGGGCAACTAAGAAGAGAGTTAAAGAAAAAGGAGCCCCTAATGCCAAGAAAAACACGTGAACCTGGAATCTACGAGAATGAACTAAAGAAAGGAAAGTCTTCGTTTAGAATAAAGGTTTCAATGAGGAACCCCCACACGGGGAAAGCTGAACCATATTACGAGACAGTTAACGGCACATACAGCGATGCTAAGCGAAGAAAAAGAGAATTGTTGGACCAAGTTGATAAAGGGCTTTCAGTTCACCGGAAGCTAACTCTAAGTGAGTGGGCCGAGCTTTGGTTGCGTGGATATAGTTATCGGTGGCGAAATAAAACTAAGGAACGCTATTTAGAGATCATAAACAAACATATCCTGCCTTATCGAGGTGATGTTGAGCTAAGTCAGCTTTCACCGGCTAGCATCGCCGATTTATATTCCGTTTTAAGAAGAGAGGGGAAAATTGTGCGGAATAGGCAAGGGGAGGTCACTGGTACCAGTGGTTTGTCTGAGAGAACTATCTTGCACGTGCACCGAGCATTGAGCTTGATGCTTAAATGGGCCGTGAATGACGACAAATTGCTTAAGAACCCTTGCGACAAGGTGGTCACTCCGAAGCCACTTAAAAGGCGTTGGACTAACGCTTCGGGTGAATCACAAGGGAATATGCTAGCTCTCTCTAAGGAACAGCTCCGAAAGTTAGTCACCTCGTTTTCAGGAACGATATATTTCCCAATCGTTGTTCTAGCCGCCGCCACTGGAATGAGGCGGGGTGAAATCCTGGGGCTAAGGTGGCAGGATGTGGATTTGACCAAGCGAGTGCTGAAGGTGTGGAACGCTTTAGAAGAGACAAAGCTCGAAGGGGTTAGATTAGATCGACCAAAGAATAGGGCAAGTGAGCGCACAATTGGCATAGATGAGACCACTGTTCGAGTTCTAAAAGAACATAAGGCCCGCGAAGAAAGTGCTGCTCGAGCGCTAGGTCTTAAGCTTAGTTCTGAGCATCCAGTCTTTAGAGTGCAGGTGCACAATGAAGTTAGTGCTGAGTCTTTCTTTAAATTCGTTCGACCCAGTACAGTTACCGGAGCTTTTATAAATGTGGCTAGAGGAATTGAAGGAGATCCTATCTTCAAATCGATGCGGTTCCACGACCTAAGGCATACACATGCCTCTCTTCTGATTGATGCTGGCGTACCCGTGACGGACGTAAGCCAAAGACTTGGCCATAGTGACCCAGCAATTACTTTGAGCGTTTACTCACATTTTTTCAAAAATTCAGAAGAGCGAATTCTTAGAGTTACTGAAGGGATAATGGGGCAGGCTTTGTTGGGTTAAAAGTGATTCTGGTAGCACAAATGTTTTCAAGTGCGTTACGTGATTTTTCATAGGAGAATTACTGCAAAATTTGCAATGATTTTTTTGACCATAGATGCATCTATACATCAAGCCGCATAGCCACTAGTTACTAGGTCACTAGTGAAAGTTTTTTTCTTGTTTCTAGCTTTTGGTTAGCAAATTTAATTAAAAGTCGGGTATAATAGAACGTATGGTCAGGGCATAAAAAAAGGCCCCAGGATCGACTAAATCCTGAGACCATAAATAAGGCAATCAGTAGGTGACTGCCAATATCAGAATCCATTTTCTCATAATGGTGATCACCTTAACAAGCCTGAATTTTTAAAGAGAAGACGCGCCCCGTAAGGGGCTGATTTTATTTAGATACTGTTTTTTTGGGAGGAATTTAACAACTAATAATTGAAGATAATAACAATCTTTATGAAAGAGAATAAGGAGTGTCTCTCTCAACAGAAACACTCCTTTAAATAAGCAAAGCAATGGAAGCTTCCATTACCTCGAGTAACTACTTGCAAGATAGCTGTTTCGACAACTTTCCGCAAGCCAAGAGGTTGGCCAGACATTGTTAGCGGAAAGGTATGTCTAAAATATGAACAACAAACGTTGTCCAGCAGGATTTAGAATGATCTGCCGTCCTTGGATTACCAAGAACGGTAAGAGAATTTACCCTCGACGGGCAAGATTTTTTTGTTTTTGCATTAAAGATTAAGGCTAACCCCTTTCTTTAATGTGAAAGACACGCTCTGTTCTTTTCTTTGGCCTAAGGAAGCTTAGGATGGAATGGAGTTATTTGATGGCGGGTCGGTTGTTCTGCTGTCTGAGTTTTTCTTGTTTCTAGGAATCTGCACCCAATTTGCACCTTTTTTAGTAAATCTTTCCAAAACCTTGGTTTTTCATTGGGGAAGGCTCAATTTCTCACCGATCAAAACGGGTTTATTTTCAGTAGTTTAACCTAAACCAGTGATATCTTAAATAACTCAGCGATACGCTGTAAACAGGCGAGTACAGACTTGAAAACCGGCAAGTCAGCAATGGCTTCCAGGGTTCGAATCCCTGTCTCTCCGCCATTTTTCTCTTAAATTCAATACAATGTAGAGACCACCAAAGCAGATTGGTAAATCCCATTTTTCTTCGGGTGAAGCGATAGATGGTTGCAGTCTAGAATTGGTTAAATCTGCTATGTCTCAAAAGTATGAAGCGCCCTTCAAAGAGTCTGCTTATTTCTGCTTTTGCTCTTGTGGCGATAATTTCTCATGTGGTCATGTTTTATGCCTTTGGCCTTAAAGGTAATGTAGCCAATATTCCGCTTTTATTAACGTTAACGCTCGGGGGAATCCCTCTTGTGTATGATTTGTTTCGCAAGATGTTCAAGCGAGAGTTTGGCTCAGACTTGCTGGCGGGTGTTTCAATTGTAACATCAGTTTTGCTGGAGGAGTATTTAGCCGGATCCATAGTGGTCTTGATGCTATCGGGAGGAGAAGCCATCGAGTCTTACGCCATGGCAAAAGCTTCTTCTGTTCTTCGTGCTTTAGCCAACCGAATGCCTCTGATGGCCCA
>JAACVK010000027.1 GCA_009991595.1 bacterium
CGAAGGTTGATAGTGTTGAACAAAAGCCATTTAAAAAAGGACCTGAATGGGTTTTAACCTTAGTGAATGAAAAGGAAGTAAAGCGTTATGTTTTCGTGACTCTGGACGGATATGTAACGGGATCAAATTCGACTGGAAATTAATTTTATCAACCGAAAGCCAGGGCTTTTGCTTGGAGTCTTGGCTTTCGCTTAAGTTTATGAGGTGAGTTATGTTTTTTGTTTTTAAGACGATTGTTTCTGGATTGCTTGTCGCCGGAGCCTCAGTTTTGGCTCGGAAATATCCAGGTCCTGCAGGAATCTTTGTGGCGCTACCTGTGACTACATTTTTAACTATGGCCTGGATGGGGATAGAGGGCACGCAGTCTTCTGAGATGGCAGTGTTTCTCCGCAGTGTTGGCTGGATTACAGTCGCTGGGTTGGGCGTTTTTTTTCTAACGCCTTGGCTACTTAAGATCGGATGGAGCTTTTGGCCCGCCTTTGGCGTGGGACTTTTAACGCTATTTGCTGGAAGTTGGATTGCGTATAGATATATCTGAGTGGCTAATTATGTTTTCACTTATTCGTAAAGAGCTTCGAAGCTTTCCATCAGGTAAACAACTTCGCTGGCGCCAGCGTCGAGTAACCTCTGTAGCGAGCCTTGCGGTAGTGGGTATCTAAAAATGATGTTGATCTTCACTTGTCTTGCTCCAAGTTGATCTAGAATGCTTCGCTGTTTTCGGACTTGTTCGATTATTTTATCTATGAAAAACTCAGCGTTGCGACGAGAGTGTTGTTTGTACATGAAGCCATTGTTTTTGACTTCCCAGAGGGTTTCTTCACGAGTTTGAGGGTCCACTTGGTGCAAGTCGAATTCTCTATTGAAGGCCATAACTTCTTTGTGGGAGGCCATCAGCCCTTCTTCCATGTCTGATAGATGTATAGAGACGGCTCTGATGTTTGCCAGTCTTGTGGCAACAAAGACTTCAAACATTCGAGACTTGGCTGATCTCAACATTTCATATGTGTAGTTGGGGAATTGATCCTTAGATTTTTCGGAGAGTCTTAATCTCATCGTTTCAATTTCGCTTTGAGCGTTTTGAAGAGGGGCCAAAAGCATCGTTGTTACCTTGGGGTTCTTTTGTGTCATCGTGCTTATAACTTCTTTTAAGCTCAATAGTATTTGTTGTGCGTGAGTGAAAATCTGGTTGATTTGATGTTTTTTAAACTTTTGAATCTCGTTTTCTGGTGGGTATTTTAGAAGTTTAAAATGAAACCAAACAATTTGGCTAACTCCCGGGAACTTGTCTTCAATGGAGTTCTTTTCGGGCTTTAAGACCCATCGTGCTCTACCTGTTCCTGAGTAGACAACGTTTCGGCTGTGTGTTTCGTTTCGGAATACGTTCTTCTCGCAACTGCCTCCTTGTGAATGGAGAGGCTCCAGAGATAAGAGGGCAATGAAAATGATGTAAATTCGTAGTTGCCAAGATTTTCGCACTTTAACTCCTATCTTCTAATTTTTAGGGAACTTCACAAATTCATGTAGCTTTGTCTAGCTAAGATTTTCTATATATCTAGCTTTAAGGAGACGCGCTTTCTTTAGCGTTAGCGTCCAAGCAGCTCATGGCTCCGCAATGAAAGCCGTTTAAGAGGTAGCAAAAACGATCTCCGACTTTTTTTGATTTAATTTTTCCAAATTTGTGGTCAAAGCTCTTACCTTCGTCTGGTAATGCGGCCGCGGCGTCTTTTTTGGTGCATTCAATAGCGCAGCCTCTATTGACGTCGTAGAGAATACAGTTCACAGGGCCATCCGTAAGCGAATCAACTCTTTCTGCTTTGGCGATTCCCGATAAAAGAATTCCAAAAGCAAAAACAAAAGAAGAAATGACGGAAAGTCTGCTCATACTCTAGATGGTAACAGACTAAATTTTCTAACAAAGGAAAAAGAACGGAGCCAGTGTTTCAAAGTTCGACGGAGCGCAAGCTATTGAACTTAAAAGCCTTTACCTCGCCTGCTTGAGTGCTGTGGAGTGAAACTCAAGGTGCTCGTCAATAAAGCTAGAGATAAAGTAGTAGGAATGGTCAAAGCCTTCCTCCATCTTTAGCTTCAAGGACACATTTTTTGGGCAGGCTTTTTGAAAAATTTCAGGCTTAAGCTGTTCCTTTAAAAAGTCATCGTTAGTTCCCTGTGAGATAAGAATTTCCCCTTCAAACTTGCCTTGTTGAACAAGCTCTGTGGCGTCGTAGTTTTTCCAATCTTCTTTGTTGTCACCCAAGTAGCCTTTAAGGGCTTTGACTCCCCAGGGGCATTGGGTTGGTGCGACTATGGGGGCAAAGGCAGAGATGCTCTTGAACAGATTTTGGTTTCTTAACCCAAGAACAAGGGCGCCATGGCCTCCCATAGAGTGACCAAATATGCCCGTTGATCTTGTTTGGAAATTTTTTTCTATGAGTTCTCTAAACTCTAAAATGTAATCATACATTTTGTAGTGTTCGCTGTAGCCCTTTGTGGTGGCGTTCACGTAGAAGCCAGCCCCTGAGCCAAAGTCGTAGCTTTCGTGTTCTTGGGGTAGGTCGAGACCTCGAGGGCTCGTGTCTGGACAGGCAAGGATCATCCTAAGTTCTGTAGCTTTTTTTCCGTAGCCAGCTTTTGCAATGAAGTTCTCTTCGGTGCACGTTAGTCCAGACAACCAAATGAGAGTGTCTAATTTCTCGCCCGGCTCGTGGTCGGGGATGAAAACACTAAAGTTCATAGCTGTTTTGGTTGCTGCGGAAGGGTGGGTGAAATACTTAACCCAACCGCCGTGATGCCGATGTTGTTTTTTTAGTTCAATAGACGACGACACTTCGAATGGCCTTTCCGTCATGCATGTATTCAAATGCTTTGTTAATCTCTTCAAGTTTAAGTTGGTAGGTTACCATTTCATCTACTTTGATTTCGCCCTTTAGGTATTTTTCGACGTAGTCAGGAAGCATGCTTCTTCCTTTAACTCCGCCAAAGGCCGTTCCTCGCCAGTTTCGGCCAGTAACAAGCTGAAAGGGGCGGGTGCTAATTTCTTGACCGGCTCCCGCTACACCCACGATGATGCTTTCTCCCCATCCTTTGTGGCAACATTCAAGAGCCGAGCGCATGAGATTCACATTACCCACACACTCGAAGGAGTAATCCACGCCACCGTCGGTCAGGTCGACCAAAACCTCTTGTATAGGGCGATCGTATTTCTTGGGGTTCACAAAATCCGTTGCGCCCAAGAGTTTTGCCATTTCAAACTTATCTTCGTTGATGTCAACAGCGATAATTCTTCCAGCCTTGGCAAGCACGGCTCCTTGGATGACCGATAGGCCAATTCCACCTAGGCCAAAAACAGCAACACTTGAGGCGGGCTCAACTTTGGCGGTGTTCAAAACAGCGCCAATGCCAGTTGTTATTCCACATCCGAGAAGACAAACTTTGTCCAGAGGAGCGTTCTTGTTGATCTTGGCTAGTGAGATTTCGGGTAGCACCGAATATTCCGAAAAGGTTGAAGTGCCCATGTAATGAAAAATAGTTTTTCCGTTTTTAGAAAATCGAGAAGTCCCGTCGGGCATAAGACCTTTTCCTTGAGTGGCTCTTACCGCTTGGCAAAGATTTGTTTTTCCAGACAAGCAAAACTTACATTCACCACATTCAGGAATGTATAGGGGAATAACGTGGTCACCTACGGCTACACTGGTCACGCCTGGTCCAATTTCTTCTACGATTGCGCCACCTTCGTGGCCTAGAATGCAGGGGAAGAGTCCTTCGGGATCATCCCCCGACAGTGTGAAGGCGTCTGTGTGACATACTCCCGAGGCGACGTTTCTGATGAGAACCTCGCCCTTTTGGGGGCCTTCTAAATCAATCTCTTCAATTCTAAGGGGTTCTTTGGCAGCCCAAGCTACAGCAGCTTTAGTTTTCATTTTAACAAATCTCCTTGTTGTTTTTGTAGCCTAAAGGACTCGAAAGGACAGTCAAGGGCTTTGACTCAATGAGTATGAGCTTGTGTGTGTTTTGCCATGGTCTTGTTGTCCGTGTAGACTGATTTGGGATCTGGGAGGATTTTTAGATATGACACGATTTATGATGCTAGCGCTTGCAACTTCTTTATCGGCTTTGAGCTGGAGTGCGACGGTTGTTGAAAACATCGGTGAAGTTTCTCACGTAAACGGCGGCTTAGAAAACACTGTTACTTTGGGTTCTTCTTATGATCGAGAGTCACAAATCATTTGTTTGCATGCGGGGATGACTCGAAATGGTGGTGCGGCTGCAACCGGTATGGATTGTTATCAAGCATCTAACTCTGGTCGTTTCGAAATAACGAAAATGGACTCACTCACCCATGATGGCAACAACATCATTACGTTGTTTAAAGTGATGGATCGTTCAAATTCTATGATCTGTTTTGGTAATGCAATGACTCGCTCTGGAAATACCATTTACGATCAGCAGGGCGGAAAACTGGCTGGCGCAGGTGCAGATGTGTCTCTTCAGTGTAAGGCTAAGAATTAAAGATATTCTAAGTATTTAGCAACTGCGATCACGCTGATCAAGAATAGTAAAAAGGGACCAGGAATCATTCCTACCCAAAAGGCACTTCTACGAAATTGCACTTCCTTCTCGGAAAGTGTGCCCTCTTTTTCTCCGTTGAGGAGTTTGCCCCAATACTCACTGGCTGCAGTTGGAGATACAAAAAAAACAAAATAGCCGAAAAAGTTCTTGGCCATCAAGGAGAGGAATGTTCGGCTGTTCAGTTTCATCGATTTATTTTCTAACTTCTAAATAAAGAATAATAAAGCCCATGATCAAGACAAAATAGCCAAAGCCCTTCTTGAGTGTGTTTGCAGGAATTCGTGAGGCTAGCCTGCTGCCGATCAAAATCCCAACAATTGAAAAAGCGGTAAACTTCAACAGGAAGGCCCAGTTGATAAAGTCTAGGGTTTGAAGATCGCCAGAAAAACCGATCAGTGAGTTTATTGAGATGATGAACAAGCTTGTTCCTACGGCTGTCTTCATCGGTAGGTTGGCAAGGAGCACTAGAGCGGGAACAATGACAAAACCTCCCCCGGCACCCACAAAACCAGTGATTGCGCCTATGACTACGCCCTCAAATGTTATTAGAGCTCTCTTCATAAGGGGCGAGAGAGCCTTGGCTTTTGATGTAGGTATCCTTCGTTCTCGGATCATCGGAATCGAAGCGGCAAGCATGACTAGGGCAAAGGCTCCAAGAATAAGCTGATCCTTGCTGAGGCTAAAGGTTTCGTTATTGAAAACATATTCTGGAAGCATGGGGATTAGATGGCGGCGGACTGTGTATACGCCAATAAAGGCAGGAATAGAAAACATCAGGCCAGTCTTAAAATCAACCTGGCCCTTCTTAAAATAGCCTATAGCTCCTATAGAGCTTCCAACTCCAACCACAAAAAGAGAGTAAGCGGTGGCATGTGTGGCAGAAAGTTTAAAGATATAAGCAAGGATGGGGACTGTTAGAATGGAACCTCCCCCGCCTGTTGAGCCGAGAACAATGCCCATTAAAATTGCGGCTAAGTATCCCACCCTAATTCTTGTTTGCTTTGGCGGCGGTGACCGGTATCTTTAAGTAGCTCACTCCGTTGTCTTCAGGCTTGGGTAGTCTTCCAGCATCCACGTTAACTTCAATGCTTGGTAACAAAAGCTTTGGTGCGTTCAGGGTTTTGTCTCTACTGGTTCTAAACGCTACAAACTCTTCTTTAGTGGTAGATGCATTTAGGTGAATGTTGCTCTTCTTTTGTTCGCCAATTGTAGATTCCCACCTTAATGGTCTATCGTTGGGCATGTAGTCATGAGCCGTATAAACTTTTGTTGAGTCCGGAAGTTTAAAGAGTTTCTCGTGAACAGAGTCAAAAAGGTCTTCAGCGCTACCCTTGGGAAAGTCACAGCGACCCACTCCATAGTCGGGCATAAAAAGAGCATCACCTGTAAATGCCATATCCTCAATTAAATAGGTGCAACAGGCGGGTGTGTGTCCAGGCGTTTGAATAGATTTTACCTTGATGCTTCCTGCGGATATTTCTTCGCCCTCGGCAAGAACCTTGTCGAACTGACTGCCGTCTGTCTTGAATTCTTCTTTAAGATTGTAAATCACTTTAAAGGCTTCCTGGACTTCAGAGATTCGTTTGCCAATGACAATAATGCTGCCGGGCAATCGTTTTTTTAATTCTTGGGCGCCTGTTAAATGGTCGGCGTGAGCGTGGGTTTCAAGAATGAGATGAGTTTTAAGCTTTTTGCCCTTTATAAAGGAGTCTACTTTTTCTAGCGATTCATAGTTGTAGGTTGAGCTGGCCGGATCGTAGTCTAGAACGGGGTCAATGATGACGGAGTCTAGAGTTGTTTCGTCCCAAACAACGTAGGTTAGTGTATAGGTTCGTGGATCGAAAAAGTGATTTACATTCATAATTAAGAGCGATTTTACTTTAGATTTGGGATTACTACTAGTCTTGGGGTTGGCGTTTAGCGTTGTTGGCGAGAGCTTTTCCTTTTTTCTTTCTTAATCCGAGGAGGTTAATGGGCTATTATGGGTCAATATGAAACAAGTCTTTGGTCTGTTATTTGTTTTTGCCCTTTCTTTTCAAGTCTCTGCTTCTGATCGAAAGAAAATTATGGGTGACGCTCAGGCAAGGCTGGCTGCATCGGGTATTTCTGAAAAAGCTCGAAAGAAAGGCTCTCAGTATATTAACTTCACTCTTCCAGATGCAAATGGAAAAAACGTTTCTATTTCAGAATTGTTAAAGAAATCAGCGGTTGTGTTGAATTTCTATCGAGGTGGCTGGTGTCCCTATTGTAACCAACAGCTAGCCGAGTATCAGGCGAGAATCTCAGAGATTAGTTCTGCCGGAGGCCAATTGGTGGCTGTGTCACCCGAGAAGCCAAGCTCAGCCCAAGACACTGTTACTAAGAGTGATCTCGAGTTTGCAGTCTTGAGTGATTCTCATAATAAGGTTGCTCGACAATATGGTTTAGTCTTTAAAATAGAAAATGATCTCAAAGACGTTTATCTGAAAATGGGTCTTGATTTGGAGAAAAATCAGGGCAACAATTCGTGGGAATTGCCACTTCCCGCGACTTATGTGATTTCGAAATCCGGAGAGATTGTCTATTCTTTTGTTGAGGTTGACTACAAAAAGAGAGCGAGCGTCGACGATGTAGTTGAGGCGCTTAAGGCTCTGAAGTAGCCTTTCACCGAACGACTTATTATGCGGGAATTGCTTGATCGAAATTTAAATTTTCATTAGAACTCTTGGCTATGAATTCACTTAAAGTATTCTTTATTTTCTTGTCCTTGTGGTTTTTGAATCCCTCTTTTTCTCAAGAAGTGCGAGAGCTTAGTCAAAACCTAGAGGGCGATTCATCTTTACTTCGTCCTCCCATGGACCCTCTAAGTAACCCTGTGCGCATTGGCAATGGAGACGGCGTTCTTGTTGTTCAAGCTAAGAAGGCTATGATTCCAGGAGAGTGTGCTTATAGAAAAAAAGTAGCGGGCCTTGTTAAAGTGTATCAAATTTGTGCGCACTCAAAGATTGGTTCTTTAAAAGCGTGGGAGACCGCTTTTGTTGTTGATGGCGACAAACCAGCTGACTTTATGTTGAGTTTAGATTTTACCTATAATGTTGGCGGCGATAGGGCGGCTTCTTCGTTTGAGGAAGCTCTTAAGAACGCAGGAGTTCCATCAAGTGCAGCATCAACGTCGTTTTTGAACTTTGTTAAACAGTTGCCAGTTGAAAAAGGGTCCGGACTCGAGCTCTACTTTGGTTCTAATCTTCAACCAGGAGCTTGGTTGGTTGCGCGTTTTGAGGGCAAAGACCTCTCTAAGGAGTTTGTCGTTGAAGAGCTTGAGTTTGCGAAGGGGTTGTCATCAATATGGCTTGGCGAAAAGAGCATTGATGATCGTATTCGCCAAACCTTGTTGAAATAAAATATTTTCTACATTTTCTTTCGAACGATGTAGTCTATGGAAAAGCGTCCTGGGCCCATAAAATATCCTGCTAAGAAAATAACCATGTAGATTAAGGCAAATTCTTTTTTTGCAAAAGGATCTGCCGAATGGACCACGAAAGCAGCGATGGCCATTGTGAATGCCAAAGGCAAGCTTGCTAGTCTTGAAAAAAGACCAAGCATGATAAGTGCGGCGCATCCGACCTCTGTGCCGATTGTGCAGAGTAGGCTCAAGTGAGATCCGATTCCAAGCGGGTCAGGGAAGCTGTCTTTCATTTCGGTATAGGATTGAAGTTTTCCCAGGCCGTGTGAAAAAAGCATAAATGCTGCTGGAACAACTCTTAAAATGGTTAGGCCTATCTGATTCTGCATAATATTCATCCTTTGTTTAAAGTGTTTTTAGAAATTCAATTAAAGCCCACTTTTCTTCCTGTGTGAACTTATAACTGCCATCTTCTTTCAAGAACATTTTTGTGTGCCCTTGGTTGCTAAGTCCTTCTTTGCTTGTGACATAGCGAAGTTCGGCTCGGTCTAACCAAGCTTTAGGGGTTTCTGAGCCGGTGGGGTAGCCAACGCAGTCCTTGCTAAATTCTTTTTCTATGTCGTTGGCGGGTCCAATATAAAAAATCTTTGGGCGCGTCCTTGGTTCAACGAGAGCACAAAGGTTTGGAATTGAGTTGTTGTGAAAATAGGGGTAGCGCGCCCAAATTCCAACAAGTGGTGGTGGCACATAGCCTTCTTGAGCTTGAATTCTTAGATTGTGACGTTTCGAAATTTCTAAATCATTTAACTGGTCGCCAAGTTCAATCATTCCTAGGTATCTCATGGGATCGGTTCCAACGTTTTTCACTTTAGTTGGAGTTGGGTAATCTACTGAAACGGTCTTGTGGCTAGTTTGCCACTCTTTGGTGTAGTTGCCATGACATTTGCTACAGTTTTCTATGAAGATTTCTTCACCTTTTTTTGCACGCTTTATATCAAGGCTGTTGCTTCCAAAAAAGCTCTCCCAATCGGGAGCTTCGATTGCGTTGAGATAGGCTAGGGTGTCTTCTAGGACGTCGTGATTTTGGTTTAACCAGTGATCGAGTTCTCTTAGGTTTGCACCTCTTCCTATTTCATTCCAAAGTATATTTGTTGTAATGGGGTGTCCGCTGACCACCGACCCGTCTGATAGAAATCGAGTTTTATAACGAACGTTCCACCAAACGGCTGGTTTTGAGTCAGCTCGTTGGTGATCAAGAGTGTGTTTCCGTGGGTTCAGCGAGTTAAATGGAGTGACTGTTGCCCACTCATCTAGCTTTCTCTTGGCAAGGCTTCGGCCAACATGGGCAAGTGAAGTATCTAGGCCTAAAACCATAGGCTTGTCGGCAGCAACGGATTGTAGGGCCTCTCTCGTTTGAGCGTAAATTTCTGTTTCTTCATCATTTGCCTTTGTTAAGGCTTGAAATGCCTTTGGCGAAAGTGCAGGGGCAATCTTCTTGACCAGAACAAAGAGTTCGTTGGCCCGAACACCTTTGTTGGGTAGCCCGATAATGGTTCTTCCAAATAGATTAGCAGAATGGCATGCAGCACAGCTTACGGAAATTGCATTGCCTATCTTAGCGGGAATAACGGCAGCTCCCACGTGAAAGTCATCCTTGACTCCGCTTGGCTTTTTCATTCCTTTTTGGTATCGAGGCAGGCCTATCCACTCAAAGAACTTACTTAAGTCATTTATTCCCTGAGGGAGGTTGTCAAGGAATAGGGAGGATTCGAGTTCGGAAGCGTTTCTTGCCAGAAGATTTCTTAAAGCTTGTTCTGGTGCTAGCACTTTTGTCGTTGTGACGGGATACTTAAGCACGTGGTCTCGTCCTCGTTGTTCTTGGGGTGTTAGTGACCACGCTTGGCTTGTTAAAAAGCTAAAAAAAAGCAATGAAAAGACCCGAGCAACTGCCATACATTAGTTTTAAACGACCCTAGTGCAAAACTAGAGTGGCACTGAGTTATAAAAGGGAGGTATTTTTAGGGAAATGGCGCAGTGTTTCTATGAGCTTCTCTTTGCTATCGTAGCTTCTTTGTAAAACATGTTAAAACTTAGCTCATGAAAAACTTTAATTTACTTTCTTTAGTCGCTTTTTCTTTGTTTTTTGTCGGAACTTCGGCGACGTCAGCCACTTTGGCGCCTAAGAATGCAAAGGCCTACATTGTTTCGCCATTGGATGGTGCCAAGGTGAAGAGTCCAGTAAAAGTTGTCTTTGGTTTAGAGGGAATGGGGGTTGCTCCTGCTGGAGTAAAGTCACCTAAGACGGGGCATCATCATCTATTGGTAGATGTTAAAAAGCTTCCAAACACTAAGCTCCCACTTCCAGCCGATAAAAACCACATTCATTTTGGGGGAGGTCAGACTGAAACCACGGTTGATCTAGAGCCAGGAGAACATACTCTTCAGTTGATTATGGGAGATCATACTCACATCCCCCACAATCCACCAATTTTATCTGAGAAGATCACAATCACAGTTGTAAAATAACTGTGATTTAGTTTTGGCTAATCTTTTCTTTTATAGCGCGTTCTTGTTCAAGTTTTAACTTTTGCATGGCTTGTTGCTTTTGCGCTTGAACCTGCTGGGCAAGATTACCAACAAACTCGTCGATGCTTGGGAATTCTGTCTTGGCTTTGTATTTTGAAAACCAGGCTTCAATATTCTTAGCTTCAAGGTTTGTTCCTTGCATCAGAGAAAGAAGTGCAACGCTGTTCATGATGCTCGCTCTTTCTTTGTGTTTATTGAGCATGTCAGAGCTAAATCCGATGCCTCTTTTGTCAACATAGATCAATTCTTGAAGTGTTTGAATCTGCTCGATGGTATCAGAAACACTTTGCTTAAGTTGCTGAGAAACTTGCAAAACCAAGAGAACGTCGTAGGCTTGGTTTGTTTCGAGCTCTTTAACGATTGAGTCGACGTTAGAGCGAAACTCTTCTTTTGTAAGGCTCTCTAATTGAGAGGCGATTTCAAATAAAACAAGAGACTCTGATAAAGTTGCCTTCTTGTATTGAATTGCCTTATTGTCTTCGCTAAAGCCCAGTTGGCCTTTAATCAACAATAAGTCGCTTTGAATGGCGGCAAGAGCTTGGGCTAGTTCAATTGGCTGCATGCCATTTTCTAGGGCGACTTCCATTATTTCGATTACCTCTTCAATACTACTTGTGCCGTAAAGGCTGACAATCGTGTCAAAAACCTGAAGCATAGTCTCTGGAGCTGTATTGGTGTGTTCTATCAACTCAAGAAGAGTAGCTGCTTCGTCATAGCTTGGTTGAATCTTGTCAATTCGATTAAAGCCAATTGAAAAGTCACCCGGAATAACGAATGTCTCTACAATGTCTTCGATGCTCATCTTGATTGACTGAGCTTTAGTTAAAAGCGAATTTTGGCAGTCTTTGGCCGAAAGCAAAGATCCGCCTGAAAGCGCCAATATAACGATTAAACTTATTTTCCTAATTTCCCTCATAGTCACCACCCTACATCTTTCGATGTAGGGTCTTTGTTAGAACTTCAAGAAATGAAAAGGAACTTAATTTGTTTTAACAACGTTCGGTATAGGTGCATGCTTGACGCTGGGCAAAAAAAGACCCTCCACTTCAAATTAATGAAATAGAAGGTCTTTTTTCGTTTATTCGGGGCTATTTTGCGGAAGATGCTAGTTCTAAAGAGGGGTCTCCAAACAGGGTGTAGGTTTCCCAGTAGTAGGCACTTTTTCCGGCTCCACCATAGTGGCGCCAGTGTTCAGAGAGTGCGTGCTGAGTAATCTCGCTGAAGCTAGATTTTCCTTCTTGGAAGATTCCGTCATACATACTTCTTTCCAGTATATCGTCTTCATCCCAGTAAGTGTTATCCATGGAGCCCCAGAACATAACGGCTCCGAAGGGATGCCTTTGCCAAGTTTCTGCGAAGGATTCTTCAACTCTAAAGTCACCTGTAATGCAGGCATTTGAGACAACAAACGGCATTGCTTGAGTGTCTTGAATGGCTCTTACGTCTGATTGGGTGACTCGTGGGGCATCCCAGAAGGTGGTGGCTCCGTGGCCTGAGTAGTTGATGATAGCTCTGCCTGCTTGAAGAGCTTGTTGAACAATGTTGTTGGGAGCTCGGTAGGTAATTGCGTATAGCTTGTCTCCGCCCGGGGTTAGATTCTCTGGAAAAATCCCTTCGAATCCAGCAGGTGAGGTGTAATTATCGATTGCATAGTTGTGAGAGCCTTCGGCGATTTCATAGCGATCATCTGTGGCCAGAAAGGCTGCCTGTTTTTGCCACTGCTTTAAATTTTGCATGGATCGATACTGTGTATACTTCTCTAGAATGTCTGAAAGCTCTTTTTCTGTTCTAGCTGAAATTCTTCCAACTCCAATGTCTGGTCCATTGATGTCTGAGGCGTAGTCGTTGGTGTCAATGGCTCGAAAATAATGATCACTAGGTCCATAGATGCTGGCTTGGTCGTAAGAGGGGACGTCTTCGATGTCTCCTATGAGAAGGGCGAACTTAAGATTTCTTTCCTGAAGTGAAATCTGCAATCTAGAGCGAATTGCTTCCGCGGTGGATACTTCAGAGCCGACG
Organism: bacterium; assembly: GCA_009991595.1. Classification (GTDB taxonomy): domain Bacteria; phylum Bdellovibrionota; class UBA2428; order UBA2428; family UBA2428; genus JAACVK01. The sequence continues at coordinate 12,554 of JAACVK010000027.1, forward strand.
ACAATGTTTTCAACGTTAAAGCCTTGTTCTGCTTTCAGATTTGAATAGGCTTTCAAGGCTGGACTATTTTCAAAGCGTTGAGCGGTAACGAATGCGATAGTTTTACCTTTGTTGTTCTCTTCTTTAGGAAGTTCAGACGTTACCTTGAATTTTGATACGTAGCTAATTTGTCCAGATTTAGGCCGAACTTTCATGGGAATTAAAGTAACAAGAAAACGCTTTTGACCTCTTATAGATCCGGCCTCTTCTACTTTTACTCTTGGACCAGCTGGGTAAAGTGCGTCGCTGTTGTAGATCTCGTTATCCATGGAGAAAGTTTTTGTAGCTTTCTTGGACTTAAGGGCTGACTCCTGATTTGGTGAAATCTGTGCGCTTAAAGAAAGGATTTGTTTCTCTTCTGAGTTAAAATCTACATCGACTTTTCCGTAAGCATAAAAACGTATGACTGGAATTCTTGGAGCACCGACTTTATAGAGAATGGCTCCATATCCAGAGGTCTCTCCTGCCAAATCAAACTCAATAAACTTTTTGTTGTTTAGTGTGATTGAATTTGTTTTGCTAAAGCTTGCGTCGATGACTCTCTCTATTTTGTTGTTCTTAATATTTGTCTTTACTTTTGATAGCCCTATGTTTGAGCTAAGGGCTGTTTGTATTAAAAAGACTCCCGCTAAATACTTTCTCATTCTTACTCCTCTGTAAAACTCAGTTGCTTCACAAGAGTAGCTGTAGATGGCTTAGATTGAGCGTTTGCTTGGGTCTCAAAATTTGACGAATTGTCCAATTAAATTGGCGGATTTCAAAGTCAATTTCTTGGCAATTTTCGGGAGATGAAGAACATGCATTCTAACCTTTTAAAAACATTAAGCCGATGGGAAGGAAGAATGAGTTTATGGTTTCAGAGTTTTTTTGTTGGGCTCAAGTTGAGAGTTGGGCCCTATTGGCCTGCGTTATTCTTTGGCCTAGGCTTTTTGATCGATATTCTCTTTTCTCAGGGGCTCGACGATACTTTCACGTTCGCTCAGCATAGCGTCTATCTCTTTTTGGCTATGGCATTGACCATGTCGGAGTATGTTGAATTCGCCAATAGCCAGTCCTTTTTTGTGCGTAAACTACTTGTCTATCGCACGACTGTTAGTCATTTTTTACTAGGTAGCCTTTTGAGCAATTACTTTGTCTTGTTTTATAAAAGCGCCTCAATTACATCGAGCTTCCTCTTCCTGGCTTCAATTGCGATGGTTTTGGTTGCAAACGAATTCCGTCGCGTGCAAAGCGCTGGACGCGTTCCGCGTTTGATTCTGAGTTTAGTTTGCTTGCTTTGCTATAGTTTGATTGTAGTGCCGGTGCTGTGGGGCTCCATTGGTGTTTTCCCCTTTCTTGTTTCGATTGTATTTTCGATAGTGTTGTTCCTCTCGTTTGTGCACCTTTTCTCAAATAAAGGATTGGGCTTGCTGGCTGAGAACAGAAAAAACTTGTTGTTTCCGAGTGTTGGAGTGTTGGTCTTCTTTCTTTTCTCATACACCATGAAATGGACTCCACCTATTCCCATGGCCATTAAACACGTTGGTGTCTATCACGGAGTTAAACGGGTTCAATCCGAGAATGGCGCTCGCAAGTATCAGGTTGAGTTCTATAAATCGTGGTGGAGGTTTTGGAATCATTCGGAGGAGTATTTCTATTCCCAGAGTTCGGGAGAGATCTATGTGTTCTTTCGAGTCTTTTCGCCTGCTCGTTTCAATGAAAATTTAGTGGTCCGTTGGTATCACTATCAGAACGATCAGTGGGTTAATTGGGATAACGTAAACATTGTGGTGTCTGGAGGGCGATTGGAAGGGTATCGAGGCTACGTTAAAAAATCTAACTTTAAGCCGGGTGAGTGGCGAATTAAAATCGAAACTCAGGATCAAAGAGTCATGGCCGAGCTTGATTTTGATGTGATTGACAAACAAGCAGATGAAGAAGATTTGAGGATCGAGTTACACTAAAAGAGTTGGGCCGTGCGTCAAGTCTAACCTCCGTTAAGTGTCTAAAATTAATTAGATTTTTATCAAACTTTTAACTTTAATAAGCGCTCAAGAAAGCTTCTTGCTTCGTCGATACTAAGTAGACGGGTAAGGGGTCTTTAAGTAATGGATGATTTTGAGAAAGAGCTAAAAGAAGGATTTCTAGAAGAGTCGCAAGACCTGCTTCAGAATGCTGAAGGTGCATTTCTACAACTAGAAAGCAATGCTGAAGATGTAGAGCTTATTAATCAAATTTTTCGATTGGCTCACAACTTAAAGGGAACCTCTCGAGCCGTTGGATTCGGTGAAGTTGCTGAGCTGACCCATCATGCCGAAAATTTAATACTTAAATTGAAAAATCAAGAACTTGCTCCCAATGATGCCATTGTTTCATTGTTATTGGAGTTCAATGACAGAGTTACGGATATGATTTCTTCTCTACGAGAGAATTTTGATGCGAGTTTTGATAATTCAGATTTGATATCTAAGCTTGAATCTGCAATAGCGGGCGAGCTTAAGTCAGAAGTGGTCGTAGCTCCAGAAAATGCCCCTGAGCCAGAGGACGAAGCTTTAAGTGAAGAGGCAGTTTTGTCGCAGGAATTCCAGGAAATGAGTCTCGACGAAGCGCAGAGAATGTTGGCTGAAATGGACGCTGTGGGCGGTGCCCCAGTTGATGTTGACGATGGTGCAAGCGCTCAAATGAGCGTCAGAGATCAGGAGGAAGAATCTTCTCCCCCCCCTCCCTCCGTTAAAGCTCTAGAGCCTACTGCTCGCCAAACTGTCGTTAAGAATCCGGTTAAGGCTAAAGAAGACGAAAGCATTCGCGTAAGCCTAGGTCGAATCGAGCAGCTTAATAACATAGTTGGTGAATTGGTGATTCTTCAGACGGTCTTGGATCAAAGACGTTTTGAGTTCGTTCAAGATGAGTTGTCTAATAAGTCCATTGGACAGTTAGGTAAATTATCAAAAGAGATTCAAGAAATTTCGATGAGTCTTCGTATGGTGCCCGTAAGAAGCACCTTTCAAAAAATGACTAGAATCGTGAGAGACACTTCTAAGGCGCTTGATAAGAAAGTTGACCTCCGAATTATTGGAGAAGAAACAGAAATTGATAAAACGGTTTTAGAGCAAATTGGAGATCCGCTGGTTCACGTTGTTCGAAATGCAATTGACCATGGTTTAGAAACCCCACAAGAGCGTGTTGCTGCTGGCAAGCCTGAGGAGGGACTTTGCGAAATTAAGGCTTTCCATGAGGGAAGCAATCTTGTCATTCAAGTCCGTGATGATGGAAAGGGAATCAATCCCGAAATCATTAGAAGGAAAGCCATTGAAAAGGGCGTCATTCGAGAAAACTCTTCAATGAGTGATCTTGAAGTTATACAATTAATCTTTCATGCTGGCTTTTCAACGAAAGAACAAGTGACCGAAGTGTCTGGAAGAGGCGTTGGAATGGACGTCGTTAAGACAAATATCGAAAATCTTTCAGGAGAAGTTAATGTTAGCTCCCAGGTTGGAAAGGGTTCCGTTTTTAAGATTGTTCTTCCTCTCACATTGGCCATCATCGAAGGAATGGTGGTTAAGGTTACAGGTGCAACTTTTATTGTTCCGCTATCACAGGTTCATGAATTCGTTCGAATTGGCCCGAAGCAAGTCGAAACAATGTCCGATGGTGGCCGAATGTTCAAGCTTCGAGAAGAAGTGTTGCCCTTGTTCAGCGCTAGTAGTTCATTGGGACTTAAGGTATCTGTTAAGGATGAAGCCTCCGCTCAGCGAAACGATAAAATAGCCGTAGTCATCCGATCTACAGATTTTCCATATGCCGTTGAGGTCGATGACATTGTCAAACAACAACAGGTCGTCATCAAAACTTTGGGAGCTGAGATTAAGAGTCGAAAAGGCTTTATGGGTTCTTCTATTCTTGGAGATGGAAGTCCTGTAGTTATTCTAGATTTTCTAGATATGTTTGCCGGAATGCTTAAAGAGAATGCGGCATATAATGAGTTAGTAAATAGTCGAAAGGCAGCTTAAGTGGGGGAGTTCTTATGAGTGATTCAAATCGAAAGTTAGACAGACAAGGCGAAGCAGATAAGTATTTGGAGTTTGCGTTGGGAAGTGAGTTCTTTGCCTTACCTTTATTGATGGTTCGAGAGGTTATACCTCTCCCTGAGACGACACCTATTCCCAAAGCCCCCGCTCATTTCGTTGGTATTATGAACCTTCGTGGTCAAGTGATTTCAATTATTGATCTTAGAGCCAAGCTAAAGACCAAATCGAAAATTGGGAATGAAGAGGAAGCCGTCGTTATTGCTGCCATTGGGGAATTGTCGATAGGGGTTGTCGTTGATTCTGTAACGAGAGTTCTAGCTCTGTATGGTGACCAAATAGCGCAAGTTCCTCAAGTGGATTCACAGGTTTCTACTAAGTTTATTCAGGGTGTCTATAAAAAAGAAGACACCTTGACGATGCTCCTAGACGTGGCTGGGTTACTGGATGTGAAAGATCTGGCTTTGATTCAGCGAGAAAAAAAGGCTGCATAAAGGGCTTATGTCAGAACAAAAGTTACGTCCTTCAAAGGGCGAATTGACAGAACTGGTTAACACGGTGTCGGATCTTATCCGGAAAAAAACTGGAAACATTATTTCTAACGCCCAACTTTCAATGGTCGAAGCGCGTTTGAGTCGACGTATGATTGAGTTGGGGCGATTGTCTGCTTCGGAGTATCTGCAATACATCAAAGAAAACTCTAAGGAAGAAGAGATAAAGTTGATCGGGTTGCTGACAACCCATCATACTCACTTCTTTAGAGAGTTTATCCAGTTCGAAACTTTAGAGAGAGAGCTTCCGGCTTTGGTGAGTGCAGCTCGTAAACGAGGTTCTAAAGAGCTGCGAATTTGGTCGGCTGCGTGCAGCCGCGGGCAAGAGGTTTATTCACTTGCAATGTTTTTGAGAAAGAAAGTGCCTGCTGTTGCGGCGGATTTTTCTTTTAGAGTCTTTGGGTCTGATGTTGATCCAGAGTCAGTGCGTTTTGCGGAAAACGGTGTTTACCGAAAGCGAGAAATTCGTGAAGTGCCGATGGCTTTCCTAGAGGGAGGTTGGGCGCGAGGAACTGGAACTATCGCAGACTATGTTAAAGCAAGTAAAGATCTTCGTAAGCATTGCGAGTTTAAGGTTGCAAATCTTTTAGATTTGAAGACAACGTTTCGAGGTCAGATGTTTGATGTCATTTTTTGTCGAAATGTCTTTATCTATTTTGAGCAGAAGGCAATTATAAGTATTTTGAACAATATGTTCCCGCTTTTACATCCAAATGGACTATTTTTTTCAGGTCTTTCTGAGTCGCTTTCTCAAATGGGATTAGCTATAGAGTCGGTGGGGCCCAATATCTACATCCAAAAAATCGGAGCAAAGTTATCCCAATTAGGGTCGGTTGCAGCAAAAGATAAAGAACTTCCATCAGCTGTTGCGGTCGAGATGCCTGTTCAGCCTGTAGCTAAAGTTTGGAAAATGCCAAAACCCATACGGCTTTTGGTCGTGGATGATTCTAAAACTGTGCACACCATTATGAAGAAAATCTTTCACAATGATCCAGATTTTCGAATTGTTGGGCACGCGATGAACGGTTTGGAAGCCGAAGCTTTTCTAAAGGATAATCAAGTAGATTCGGTAACTCTTGATATCCATATGCCTGAGATGGATGGTTTAACTTATCTTGAGAAAAACTTCTCTTCAAAGCACCCTCCGGTTGTGATGGTATCTTCTGCAAATCGCGATGATGCTTCTACTGCTCTGAAGAGTTTAAGATTGGGTGCTAGTGATTTTGTTGAAAAGCCTAGCCTTCAAAACCTTGGGACTCTCACTGAGGAGATTAAAAATAAGATTAAGATGAGTCTTATGTACTCTTCTTCTGGTCCAAGCCAAGTAGACAGAGATTTTGCTAAGGCCGATGTAATTAAAGATCCACAAGACTGTTTGAGGGTTGTTTTTTTGGATCTGCCTCAGTTAGAAAAGTTACGGAGTGTTTGGAATGCCTTTAGCGGTAAGCAGCCTCCCGTAGTGGTAGTTCCGATGACCCATGGTGTGTTCTCTAATGCTTTTTTGAGTGAGTTGGAAACGGCTAATGGTGTGGAGAAGGTGGATGTTTGGACTAAAGACTCGAAGATGGCTTGCGCGGGATTGTATGTAGCTGAGATGTCCGAGCTGCAGGCTGAGTGTGCGAATGTTTGCAAGGATAAGCAAGTTTCTGTGCTTTGTTTCGGTCCAGTTTCAGCTTCCTGTATTAAACTCATCAAAAGCTTGAAGGGCGCTCAGGTCCTTGTCGAAGAGGTGCCTGGCGTTTTGGATCACGACACTAGCTTTGCTACGGACATTTTTCCGATCACAAGCTTTGCTTGTATTTCTTCTCAGTTCTTTTCTATGAGGAAAGCCGCGTGATTCTCTTAGATCAAAGTAAGAATAGTTGGCGAATTGAGCTTGATGGAGAGAGTTTGCTTCTTTACTGGGAGAGCTCCGGACTTGCCTTTTGCGGAGTCTTTTCTTCGAATGAGATTTCCAGCACAAAACCCAAAGAACTACAGTCTGTTTTTGAGTCTCCAACGGACATAAAAATTGTTGGCTCGAGCCGTTTAATTTCAAAGCTTTCTTCTGCAAAGTGGTTTGAGGCTCTTAGTGTCTCTAGGAAAATTGTGATCGATGGGCAGGGTTGCTTTGTTTTTGTTCCCCACCAGAGAAGGTTGCTTAGACATAAAGTTGAAGAGCTTTCTCAAGTTGAACCTTCTGTAAAGAGTGTGTCGAAAAATGGGCACGAAGCTTTAGGTAAAATCCAGAAGGAAATTTACCGTGTTCTAATTGTAGATGACTCTTCTACCATTAGAACTTTGCTAAAGAAGATTCTGAAGGCCAACCCTTGTTTAGAAGTGGTTGCTGCCGTCGAACACCCGAAAGAGGTTGAGGGCGCCATTGAAAAATTTAAACCCGATGTTGTTACGCTAGACATTCACATGCCTGAAATGAATGGTGTTGAGGTCCTCAAGAAAATAGTTGCTCCTCGTGGAATTCCAGCAGTTATGATCAGCTCTGTGAAAATGGAAGAGGGGCCTTTGGTTTTAGAGGCGCTTAATAGCGGTGCGATTGATTATATAGAGAAACCTGCTTTGAGAAACCTGGCCTCGGTTGCTGATGATATTAATAAACGCGTGCTTTCCGCAGCTAGAGCAGATACTTCGGCGCTAAAAAATTCTGGTCTAGGACCTGTTCGAGCTTCAAGCTTTGGCCAAAGTGTGTTGAAGGATGGTCTAGTTTTGATAGGGTCTTCGACTGGGGGAACTCAAGCGTTGCAGAATGTGTTGCAGCAGTTGCCCGATCAGATTCCACCCATTTTAGTTGTGCAACACATCCCTGGGGTTTTCTCGAAGGCGCTTGCCGACCGTTTGAATGAACTGGTGAAGTTTGAGGTTGTCGAGGCCGTGGATGGACAAAGGGTAGAGCCAAATTGCGTTTACATCGCACCAGGTGGAAGGCAGATGGCTTTAAGGGTTAGTGGTGATTTTTTACGGCTTGATGTAAACGACGATGAGCCAGTGAATCGTTTCAAGCCTTCAGTTGATTACCTCTTTAATTCGGTTCCAGCTAAGATCAGGAAAAAAGTTGTTGCTGGCATATTAACGGGAATGGGCAGAGATGGGGCCGCGGGGTTACTGCGTTTGAAGGATGAATTAGGCGCTCGAACTTTCGGACAAGACGAGGCTAGTTCAGTTGTTTACGGAATGCCAAAAGCTGCCTTCGAGCTTGGTGCCGTGGAGAAGCAATGCTCTTTATCTAAGGTTTCAAGCACTATAGCCGGATTGTTTTCAGAAAAGCAGCTAAAAAAAGCAAGTTAACTTTAGGGTTTAGATTCGACCGCGTTCAGCATCGGAAGTAATTCTTGCGCGATGCTGTGCCCTAAAAGTAGCTGACCTCTCGTGGATAGCTCATAGCTGTTCCTTCTTGGAAATTTATTTGTAGTGATTAATGTGGCTAGTGGGTCTTCTTGAACGGCTTTCGCCTTTTGAATCTTAATTTCCGGAGACGCAGAAGCAATGCTTCTACCTTCTTGCTTGCTTCCGTCAGGATGTAAAACCACAAAGGGGAGGGCAAGGCCGTAGCGGTCTCGGAATAGATCAATCAACTTGTGGAGCCCCATGGAGTAAAGTTGGCTGTTGTATCCGCTGTTGAGACTGCGGCCATGGGCCCAAATGAGAGTGGAGATCTGAGGCGAGTAGCCTTTAGCTTTAAGCTCAAGTATGAATCGATCGCATTCTTTCAAAAGACGCATAAAATGCGAAAGTCGAAAGAGACCTTCTTGTTTAACAAATAGATTTTTTTGACCATCCCAACTCATTCCGCGAAGCCAATCATCGAGTAGATCAGATGACTCTTCAGCCACTTTCAATACGGCCCAATTCTGTTTAGGGTTCTCCAAGTGAAGTGACCGGATGAGACTTAGCTCGGGTCCAGCGTGGGAAGTTTTGGAATCTCCAGAGGGCATTGCCAGAGTCGCGCTTGAGTTTGAGTGGACCCATTTATTCTCTTTCTTTGATCGATAGCTAAACGCAAAGGGCACATGGGCATCGACGTCCGTCCTGTTTACTTCTGAAAAGTGCTTTAAGGGGGTTCCAATGGCAATTTCGTCACCAGCAATAACTATAATTTTGATGGGCTTTCCTGCAAACGAGGAAAAACTGCTAGCTACGCCTAACAGAAGCAATGAGAAGTTCAGGGTAAGTTTCATGAATACTCATCGGTATTTAAAAGAACGACCTTAAACCACTTGATTCAGTAGTCATGTTTTTGACGCATTCGCTAGAGGGCGTTTTGCCCTCAAAACCCCAGAGGTCTGCGTCCTAGTTTTTTTAAATTTTCTGAATACACGGGCTTCGGTGAGTGCATGTAGAATCGATGATAGACGAGGTTGGAAAGCTGTGGGGCTCCGGTGATTCCTCCAAAGATAGTCCAGACATTGAGTATGACCGTTAAGGCTAGGGCTGTTCTCATAAGAGCAAGGCGATTTGTGTTTTTGCGGAGCTCATCAAAGCTGATTAAAACAAACATGATCAAAGGAACAAACATGGGTTGATAGATTCTCGCAATCCATGTTCCTCGAAGCTGCCACCCTGGATAAGGGGGGGCAAGGTTGTTGAAAAAAAATAGGCCCGCAATAGTAATCAAGAGGTAAAGTGCGGGGCGATAGCTCTTATTTAGAAGAACTCTGTGCGAAAAAATTAGAAAGAGCAGAAACAAAGAGGGGAGAGTCCAAAAGTTGCTGTCAAAGAAATTTAAAAACAAAACTCTAGGCACTTCTTTTATTTCTTTCCACCAAAGATCGCTTTGAGACCAGTTTGCATAGCTCTTAATGATGGTAGGAATAATTTTACTGTTAGCGTTTTCAGTTTCTACAAACAAAGACAGGGTTCGGTTTACAAGAATGGAAGGTAGAAGCGCGAGGGGAAGTGCCGTTGGAAGAAATCTCCACAGTTTTTTCTCGATCACCAAAAGAGCAAGTGATCCTGCAAAAATGGGGAGCAGATCATAGGATAGTCCCAAAACTCCAAAAAGGAGAAAGAGCATCCAGACATTCTTCCCGCTTGCCTGTTGGTCCTCATAAAAGCGACTCATTAAGAAAAATTGGATCAAACAGAGCGGAACAATGCTTGCATGGTGATAGGGTAGGCCAATCCAATAGAAGATTCCAGGGTAGAGTGCCAATAGCCAAAGCCCCCATTTGCTAGTGCTTGGTTTAAAACGATGTTCCAAAAACCTTCTATATAAATAGAAAGCAAAAAGGCTCAGTAGGACATTGAATAGCACTCCTCCGTATAAAAATCCGAGAGAAGCCGTCAGTGGGCGGGCCGCAATTGAATAGAGCACTCTTCTTAAGTAGTGGCTATTGCTCCAGTTTTCCTTTGGGTAGCCGCCAATCATGAGATCGACTTGTTGAAAATGCGCGTGGTCGAGGTTGGCTGGATAGCCCTCAGGAGTTTGGCGAATGAATTGAGCGGGGAGCGTGGTGGCGTAGGGGGCTAGGGTGCCCGAGGAAAACCAGGAGCCTAGGGTCATTAGAATTGAGGACAAAATCCAATGGGATTTTGTGGAGAAGCTCATGTGTCTGATTGAAATGGAGCAGCGAGGCCTTGCCAAGTCGGGGAGGGTTAAAAAGGTGAATCTTAGGGTGGACAGTCAACAGAGTGCGTTATAGATTTTGTGGGCTCAAGAGCCAGTTTGTTTCAGTACTTGTCAAGCTGTGAACTTGGAAGTAGTTAAGGCCTTGAGCTTTAGCTCAAGGTTTCCTTTGTTATTAAAAAGAAGGATATTTTAAGGAGGCGTAGACTTACGATGTCAAAAGAAAAATTTAACCGGGACAAGCCCCACATTAACATCGGGACCATTGGTCACGTGGATCATGGAAAGACCACGCTGACTGCGGCCATTACCAAAACACTGGCAGAGTCCGGTGGCGCGGAGTTTAGAGCATACGATCAAATCGATAACGCTCCTGAAGAGCGTGAGCGCGGTATTACAATCAATACTTCTCACGTTGAATATCAAACTGCCAATCGTCACTACGCTCACGTAGATTGCCCAGGTCACGCCGATTATGTGAAAAACATGATCACTGGCGCTGCTCAGATGGATGGAGCTATTCTTGTAGTTTCTGCTGCTGATGGCCCCATGCCACAAACGCGTGAACACATCCTTCTTGCTCGTCAAGTAGGTGTGCCTGCAATCGTTGTTTTCATGAATAAGACGGATCAGGTTGATGACGAAGAGCTTCTAGATCTTGTTGAGCTAGAAATTCGTGAACTACTTAGCAAGTATGAGTTCCCTGGAGACGATATTCCTATCGTTCGTGGTTCTGCCCTTAAGGCCCTTGAAGATGATGCTGCTCATAAAGCGAAAATCGTTGAATTGATGGCTAAAGTTGATGAATACATCCCAACTCCAGCTCGTCCAAAAGACAAAGCTTTCTTGATGCCAATTGAGGATGTTTTCTCAATCTCTGGTCGTGGAACTGTTGTTACAGGTCGTGTTGAGCGTGGAATTGTTAAAGTTGGTGAGGAAATCGAAATTGTCGGTATCCGTGACACTACTAAAACAACCTGCACAGGCGTTGAAATGTTCCGTAAGTTGCTCGATCAAGGTGAGGCTGGTGATAACATCGGTGCCCTTCTCCGTGGAACGAAGAAAGAGGACGTTGAGCGTGGTCAGGTTCTTTGTAAGCCTGGTTCCGTTAAGCCGCATAAGAAGTTTAAAGCCGAAGCTTACATCTTGAGAAAAGATGAAGGTGGACGTCACACAGCTTTCTTTAACGGTTACCGACCTCAGTTCTATTTCAGAACAACAGACGTTACAGGTTCTGTAACTCTTCCTGCTGGAACTGAAATGGTAATGCCTGGTGATAAAGTTTCTATGGACGTTGAGTTATTAACTCCAATTGCCATGGAAAAAGAACTACGTTTTGCGATCCGTGAGGGTGGCCGAACTGTAGGTGCCGGCGTTGTAGCTGAAATTATCGAATAAATCGATTAGCTTTCGGGTTCTTGCAGAGTTTTCTAGTTTAGGAATCTCTGTAAGAACCCGTTTTTTGTGGTCTAGGCCGCAGTGTGCGAGGGTCAGTAGCTCTAATTGGTAGAGCGAAGGACTCCAAATCCTTAGGTTGTAGGTTCGAGCCCTACCTGGCCCGCCACTTTAGCCGGGGTTGACTTTTTGAGAAGAGGACGTAGATGAACAGTCATAAGAAATATGTAAACTTTCTTTTAATGGCGGCTGGAGCCGTTATTTGGTTTCTGTCTCAGCATTTTACCGAGTTTATTATTGGGCGCTTTCAGTTGGGCCGCCAGATCGGTGTTGCTGCTGATGTTCTCTACCACGCTCTACCCATTCTTCTTGGTGTGGGCACTTATCTGTATTTTCGTTTAAATACAAAGATTTACCATTTCTGCTCGGACTCAATGTCTGAGCTCATTAAAGTGCATTTTCCAACAGGGAAAGAGGTTCGAATGGGGACAATCGTGGTGATTATCACCGTATTGGTCTCAGGAGTGCTTCTTGGAGCATTGGATTTTGCAATAAATGCTGTAGTAAAGGCTATACTCGGCGCTTAACTTGGGCTAAAAACTCGGCATCTTGACGATTAGGCTTGATTGCGGGCGCGATTTTGTTAAGGGATAGGCTCTTATGTCTGAAGAAAAACAAGAAGGTATAATTACTGACGATAGCGGAACAGCTACTTCTGCGCAACAAGCGCAAGAAGTAGAGTTGGACGCATCTGCTCAAGTTGAGTCTGACGATTCAAATGAACAGAGTGATGTTGAAACAACTTCAGACGAAAGCTTGAAGGTTGCTAAAGAAACTCCTGCGCCAGTCGTTGCGAAGAAGAAATCAGATTCAGATGATGATGAGTCTCAGGAAGAAGAGCCAGAGGCTTTTGAAATTGAGCATCCAGATCCTGATATGCGTTGGTACATTGTTCATGCCCAAAGTATGTTCGAAGCGAAAGCAAAACAACAATTAGAAGAGCGAGTGATTCAAGCAGGCAAGCAAGCTGATTTTGGTCACATTCTTATTCCTGTGGAATCAGTTGTTGAGCTAGTTAAAGGTAAAAAGAAATCAAGTCAGAGAAAGTTCTTTCCTGGCTACATGCTTATTCAAATGAAGCTTACTGAAACCAATTGGCACATTGTTAAAGGCACGCCAAGAATCACTGGTTTCGTAGGGCACGCACAAAACCCGCCTCCTTTGCCTTTAGAGGAAGTCGAGCGAATCACTTCTCAAATGAGAGAAGGACTTGCGAAGGCGCGACCTAAGTTCACTTTCAAAGAGGGTGATAATGTTCGCGTAATTGATGGACCGTTTGCAAACTTCAATGGAACAGTTGAAGAAGTAAAACCTGAGAAGAGTAAGCTCAGGGTATTAGTTTCGATTTTTGGCCGGGCAACCCCGGTTGAATTAGATTTTATTCAAGTCGAAAAAACTTGAAGAAACATCTGGGAGAGTTCGTTGAAGGACTCGTTTGAACCAGAGGAGGTAGAAAGATGGCGAAGAAGGTATCGGGCTTTATTAAGCTACAGATTCCAGCAGGAAAAGCAAACCCTGCACCCCCAGTGGGCCCAGCTCTAGGGCAACATGGTGTTAACATCATGGAGTTTTGTAAGCAGTTTAATGCCAAAACTCAGCCTCAAGCTAAAGATGGACTGATCATTCCAGTTGTGATCACGGTTTTTTCCGATAAGTCCTTCACTTTTATCACTAAGACTCCACCGGTGGCGGTTCTTCTTCTTAAGGCTGCAAAGCTTGAAAAAGGATCTCCCGTTCCCAACAAACAAAAGGTTGGAAACGTCACGGAGTCTCAAGTGAAAGAGATAGCAGAGCTTAAGATGGAAGATCTGAATTCATTCACAGTTGAATCTGCGATGTCTCAAGTGCGAGGAACTGCTCGCTCTATGGGGCTCGAGGTGAAAGGCTAAGCGTATGGGAAAACGTCATAAGAAGAACTTAGCTCTCCTTGAAGAAGGAAAAAAGTACAGTACACCTGAAGCTTTTGGCCTTTTGGAGAAGTTTGAGGCACCAAAATTTGATGAAACCATTCATGTTGCTATTCGCTTGGGTATCGACCCTAAAAAGGCCGATCAACAAGTGCGTGGCGCAACTGTTTTGCCTAACGGTGTTGGTACAACCAATCGCGTTCTAGTTTTTGCTAAAGGGCCTAAGGCTACTGAAGCTCAAGAAGCTGGCGCTGACCACGTAGGTGGTGACGAGTTGGTTGAGAAGATCAACGGCGGTTGGATGGAGTTTGACAAGGTAATTGCAACTCCTGACATGATGTTAGTTGTTTCTAAGTTAGGTAAAGTACTTGGTCCTCGAGGTTTAATGCCGAATCCAAAAACAGGAACTGTAACTTTGGATGTTAAGAAAGCAATTGATGAAGAGCGAAAGGGTAAAATTGAATTCCGTGCTGAAAAAGCAGGAATTGTCCACGCTCCCATTGGTAAGCGTTCTTTTGGTGAAGATAAGCTAAGAGAAAATTTCATGGCACTTATGGAAGTTGTTGGGCGTATGAAGCCTTCTACTTCTAAAGGTGCTTATTTTAGAAGTGTAACGATTTCAGCGGCAATGAGCCCTGGAATTCGTCTAGAACCAAATCAGTTCTCAGCAGGTTAAGGGGTAAGAGATGAATAAAGAATCAAAATATCAATTAGCCGAAGACCTAAAAACAAAGTTTGCTAAAGCAAACGCTGCTTTTATAGCTGAGTACCGCGGAATGACAGTTCCCATGATCGACGAACTTCGAAACAAAGTTCGTGCTGGTGATGGTGAGGTGCAGGTTCTGAAAAACCGAGTAGCTAAAATAGCTGCCAAAGGAACTTCTCTTGAAGACTTTTCAAAGAATTTCTCTGGCCCAATTGCAATTGCTTTATCTTACAAAGATTCAGTTGCAGTGGCGAAAGCTGTTTTGGACTGTGTAAGTGATGAGAGTCCGCTTCAACTCAAGGTAGCAAGCCTTGATGGGAAGCAGCTCGAAGAAGCAGACGTTGTGGCTCTTTCTAAATTGCCAGATCGTCAAACGCTTCTTGGAATGGTGGCCTCTGTGCTTCAAGCACCATCGCGCAACTTTGCTTGCGTGTTGGCAGCTGTGCCCAGAGATTTTTTAAACGTGTTAACTGCTGTGAAAAAACAAAAGGATTCACAGTAAACTTTAGGAGGAACGATGTCTGTATCCCAAGATCAAATTCTAGAATCAATCTCTAACATGACTGTACTTGAGCTCTCTGAGTTCATTAAGAAAGTCGAAGACAAGTTTGGCGTGTCTGCTGCTGCACCGGTTGCTGTAGCTGGTGCTGCTGCTCCAGGAGCTGCTGCTGCTGAAGAAAAAACTGAGTTCGACGTAATTCTTACTGCTGCAGGCGCTAACAAGATTGCTGTAATTAAGGAAGTTCGTACTATTACTGGACTCGGCCTTAAAGAAGCAAAAGACCTTGTTGAAGGTGCACCAAAAGCTGTCAAAGAAGGCGTAGCCAAGGACGAAGCTGAAGACGTTAAGAAGAAACTCGAGGCTGCTGGCGCTCAGGTTGAACTTAAGTAACTTGGTCACTGACTGTAGCTTGATAAAGTCTGTTTTGGGCTCCGCCTGGGGCAGACTTTTGTTTTTAACCCTGAGAATTTGCTGAAAGGGTCACAATGGCTATTAGGGAAAGTTTTGATACGGTAAAAAGAGTACGCAAGAGTTTTGCAAAGATTGGTTCGCCAATTGATACTCCAAACCTAGTCGATATTCAGAAAAAATCATACGAGCATTTTTTGCAAGCACGAGTCACGCCTGAAGAGCGTGAGGATATGGGCTTACAAGCAGTGTTCAAATCTGTGTTTCCGATTTCGGATTTCAATAATACGTGTTCATTAGAGTTTGAATCGTATTCTATTGAAAAGCCAAAATACGATGTAGACGAGTGTCGTTTGCGTGGCATGACTTATGCTGCTCCAATTAAGATTACTGTTCGCCTCGTTGTTTGGGAAACGGATGAGCAGACAAAAACTCGCAATATCCGCGACGTGAAAGAACAAGAAGTTTATATGGGAGAGATTCCATTGATGACTGACACAGGTTCATTCATTGTTAACGGTACAGAGCGTGTTGTTGTTTCTCAGCTACACAGAAGTCCAGGCGTATTTTTCGATCATGATTCGGGAATGACTCATACTAGTGGAAAACTGTTGTTTTCTGCTCGTGTAATTCCTTATCGTGGTTCATGGCTAGATATGGAGTTTGATCCAAAAGACTTCTTATACGTCCGAATTGACCGTCGCCGTAAACTTCCTTTGACCATTCTCTTGAAGGCACTTGGCTTGGATACTGAAGAGATTCTTAATCGTTTTTACGATATCGAAGAAATTACTTCAGACTCTAAGAGTGGTTACAAAGTAAAAGTTAACCCTGATCTTTTAAAGGGTCAGCGAGCTAGCCAGGATATCAAAGACCCTAAATCTGGCGAAGTGTTGGTTAAGAAAAGCCGTAAATTTACAACGGTTGTATTGGCTGAGTTTGAAAAGCGCGGAGTGAAGGAAATTCCAATTCCTCGCGATGCGGTTGTTGGTAGAGTGTTAACAGAAGACATTCTTCATCCCTCTACTCAGGAAGTCCTCTTCGAAGTAAACCACGCTATTGAAGACACCAATCTAGACACACTCAACGAGGCTGGAGTTAAAAGCTTTAAAACCGCCTTTATTGATGGTGTGAACGTTGGGTCTTACCTACGTGACACTTTGATCATTGATAAAATTGATAATCAGGAAGAAGCTCTTGTTGAAATCTTTAAGAGAATGCGTCCTGGTGACCCTCCAACAATTGAGTCTGCGACTCAGTTGTTTAACGATATGTTCTTCAATCCAGCTCGCTACGATTTATCAAAAGTGGGTCGATTAAAGATCAATCATAAGTTTGCTTTTAAAGACATTCCTGTTGATAAAACTGTTCTTACTAAAGAAGATATTTTGGCGACCGTTAAAAAGTTGCTAGACCTCAAGAACGGCAAAGGCAACGTAGATGATATCGATCACCTTGGAAACAGGCGTGTTCGGTCCGTTGGTGAGTTGTTAGAGAACCAATATCGAATTGGTCTTATTCGTATGGAACGCGCGATCAAAGAGCGTATGAGCCTTCAAGAGATTGAAACTCAAATGCCTCATGATTTGATCAATGCGAAGCCAGTGAATGCAATTGTTAAGGAGTTCTTCGGATCTTCTCAACTTTCTCAGTTTATGGAACAAACAAATCCATTGGCTGAGGTAACTCACAAAAGACGATTGTCGGCATTGGGGCCTGGTGGTTTGACTCGTGAAAGAGCGGGCTTTGAAGTTCGTGACGTTCACACCACTCACTATGGTCGTATTTGTCCGATTGAGACTCCTGAAGGACCAAACATTGGTTTGATTTCTTCATTGTCTACTTTTGCAAAGGTCAACGAACATGGGTTTGTTGAAACTCCTTATCGAAAAGTTGATAACAAGCGAGTTACTGATGAAGTGGCTTACTACTCAGCTCTAGAAGAAGAAAACCACACCATTGCTCAGGCAAATATGCCGATCGATGAAAAAGGTGTGATTGTTGAAGAGTTTACAGAAGCTCGTAGAGACGGTGAGCCATCTTTGGTTCGCTCAGAAGAAGTCGACTTGATGGATGTTTCCCCTAATCAATTGGTCTCTGTTGCTGCCTCTTTGATTCCATTCTTGGAAAACGATGATGCCAACCGAGCTTTGATGGGATCAAACATGCAACGCCAAGCTGTTCCTTTGTTGGTGCCTCGTGCACCCTTGGTGGGAACTGGTGTTGAGCGAGTTGTGGCTCGTGATTCTGGTGTAACGGTCGTTGCGAAGAGTGACGGAATTGTTGAAGCAGTCGATGCTTCAAGAATTGTTGTTAGAACTGAAGGCAAGGCCTCAGATCGCGCTTCTGAAGTTGATATTTACAACCTTGTAAAATACCGCCGCTCTAACCAAAACACCTGTGTGAACCAACGGCCAATTGTTGAAGTTGGTGATCGAGTTTCCAAAGGTGAGGTCATTGCGGATGGACCATCTACTGAGTTGGGTGAATTGGCTCTAGGACAAAACATCCTAGTGGCTTTCATGCCTTGGAATGGTTACAACTACGAAGATTCAATCCTTATTTCTGAAAGACTGTTGAGAGACGACGTGTTCACTTCAATTCACATTGAAGAGTTTGAATGTGTTGCTCGAGACACGAAGCTTGGAAAAGAAGAAATCACACGAGATATTCCAAACGTCGGTGAAGAGGCGCTAAGAAACCTCGATGCTACTGGAATCATTCGTATTGGTGCTGAAGTTAAACCTGGCGATATTATGGTCGGTAAGATCACGCCTAAAGGTGAAACTCAGCTTTCTCCAGAGGAAAAACTACTTCGAGCTATCTTCGGTGAAAAAGCCGGTGATGTTCGTGATTCTAGTTTGAGAGTTCCTCCTGGAGTTTACGGAACGGTGATTAACGCCAATATCTTTAGCCGAGAAGGCATCGATAAAGACGAGCGTTATCAACAAATTGTTCGTGATGAAGAAGAGCGCTTGTTGAAAGATCAAGCCATCGAAATCACGATCATTAGACAAGCCACTATGAAGAAAGTGAAGAAATTGTTGGGTGGATCAAAAACCACTGGCAAGCTCCTTTCTGAGGATGGTGAGCATGTTCTTCTTGAAAAGGGCGCTCCTTTGACGGATGAGGCAATTGACGGGGTTCCATTTAACCTTGTTCGCCACATTCCCGTGGAGGAGAATCTTGAAGAAGAACTCGTAAGAATTATGGATTCTGTTGAAGAGCAAATGGACTTAGTCCGTATTGTGTTCAACGAAAGAATCGGGAAACTTAAGAAAGGTGATGAACTTCCTCCTGGTGTTATCAAGATGGTTAAGGTCTCTGTTGCGATTAAGCGTAAGCTTAGTGTTGGTGACAAGATGGCCGGTCGCCACGGTAACAAAGGGGTTATTTCAAAAATCTTGCCCTCAGAAGACATGCCGTTCTTAGCAGACGGGACTCCTTGTGATTTAGTTCTAAATCCATTGGGTGTACCTTCTCGTATGAACGTGGGGCAGATTCTGGAGACTCACTTAGGTTGGGCTGCTCATGGATTGGGTCGACAGATCGATGAAATGATCAAAAAATTTGAACCTAAAACAGTTCGAAATTTCTTGAAGAATATCTTTGAATCTACAGAACTTCAGAAATATGTGGATGAAGCCACGGATGATGAAATTCGAAGGATTGCAATGACCTATAAGGCTGGTGTTCCAATGGCATCTGCCGTTTTTGACCGTGCTACGGAAGAAGACATTGCTAAGATGCTTCATATGGCGAAACTTCCTTCAACAGCTCAAAGTACGTTGTTTGATGGAAGAACCGGTGAAGCTTTTGATCACGATGTTACAGTGGGCATTATGTATATGCTGAAGTTGCATCACTTGGTCGAAGATAAGATTCACGCTCGTTCAATTGGGCCATATTCTCTTGTCACTCAACAGCCACTCGGGGGTAAAGCTCAGTTTGGTGGTCAGCGACTTGGAGAAATGGAAGTTTGGGCATTAGAGGCATACGGTGCAGCTTATGGATTGCAAGAAATGCTCACGGTGAAATCAGATGATGTCGCCGGTCGTACTCGAATGTACGAAGCCATAGTTAAGGGTGAAAACATCCTTGAACCTGGTATGCCAGAGTCCTTTAACGTGCTCATGCATGAGCTTAGAGCTTTGTATTTGAACTGCGAACTTCTGCAAACGCAGGATACGCTGTAACTTAGGAAGGTATGTGTAGGGAATGAAAGATCTCTTAAACTTTTTTGACAAACCGACCGATCCATTGAGCTTTTCTTCTGTGAAGATTAGCCTAGCTAACCGAGATTTGGTTCTTGGTTGGTCTCGTGGTGAAGTTAAGAAGCCAGAAACGATTAACTACCGTACTTTTAAGCCTGAAAAAGACGGACTCTTTTGTGCCAAGATATTTGGACCAATCAAAGATTATGAATGTCTTTGCGGTAAATATAAAAGAATGAAGTTTCGCGGAGTTATCTGCGAAAAGTGTGGTGTAGAAGTCACACAAGCTAAAGTTCGTCGAGAAAGAATGGGCCATATCGAACTTGTGACTCCCGTAGCACACGTTTGGTTTTTGCGCTCTTTACCTTCTCGTATTGGCTTAATGTTGGATGTCACTCTCAAAGACCTTGAAAGAGTTCTTTATTGCGAGGCTTACGTTGTTGTTGACCCTGCTGACACCGAGTTAAAAGAAGGTCAGATCCTAGGCGAAGATGAGTATGCCGAAGCTGTTAAAAACTTTGGCCATAAGTTCAAAGCCGGTATGGGTGGCGAAGCGATTCGTGATCTTCTCAGAAAGATTGACATTGTTAAGGCTTCTGAAGAAGTTCGCAGCGGTCTGGAAACTGCAACTAGCGAAGCTGCTCGTAAAAAATTCTCTAAGCGCTTAAAAGTGATTGAAGCCTTTAGAGAGTCTGGCAATGAGCCAACGAACATGATGATGGAAATCATTCCTGTGTTGCCTCCGGATTTGCGACCGTTGGTGCCTTTGGATGGTGGCCGTTTCGCTACAAGTGATTTAAACGATCTTTATCGTCGAGTGATCAACCGTAACAACCGTTTACGCCGTTTGATGGAACTCAATGCCCCTGACATTATTATTCGAAACGAAAAACGAATGCTTCAAGAGGCAGTCGATGCTCTTTTTGACAATGGTCGTCGCGGTAAAGTTTTCACTGGTCCTAACAAGCGACCTTTACGTTCACTGTCGGACACCCTTAAAGGTAAGTCTGGTCGATTCCGTCAAAACCTTTTAGGAAAACGTGTCGATTACTCTGGACGTTCAGTTATCGTAGTTGGTCCTGAGCTTAAATTACATCAGTGCGGTCTTCCTAAGAAGATGGCTCTGGAATTATTTAAGCCTTTTATTTACAACAAACTTGAAGAACGTGGTTTTGTAACCACGATTAAGTCTGCCAAGAAAATGGTGGAGCGCGAGAAAGAAGAAGTTTGGGACATCTTGGACGAAGTCGTTCGAGAGCACCCAGTTATGCTTAACCGAGCTCCAACACTTCACCGTTTGGGAATTCAAGCTTTCGAACCTGTGCTTGTAGAAGGTAAAGCCATCCAGCTTCATCCTCTTGTTTGTACAGCTTTTAACGCTGACTTTGACGGTGACCAAATGGCCGTTCACGTACCTTTGTCGATTGAAGCTCAAATTGAAGCTCGCGTCCTAGTTATGTCTACTAACAACATCTTGAAGCCTGCTGACGGAAAGCCGATCATCATGCCTTCTCAAGATATTGTTCTTGGGATTTACTACATGACTCGAATGCGTCCTGGAGCCAAAGGTGAAGGTCGCGTGTTTACTTCTCCTAGTGAAGTGATTATGGCTTATGACCTTGGAGACATTGATCTTCAAGCAAAAGTTGAGTGCCGTTTGCACGGTACACGCGTTAAGACAACTGTTGGGCGTGTGATCTTCTCTGAGATTGTCCCTGAAGATATTCCATTCGAAGTTTACAACAAGACTTTGGCCAAGAAAGATCAGGCCGAGCTTTTGGATATTTGCTATCGGATGCTAGGGCCTAAGAAGACAGTTCTTTTGGCAGATTCACTTCGTAGCATTGGTTACCGTTTTGGTACCAAAGCCGGAATTTCAATCGCCATGAAGGATATGGAAATTCCTGAAAGCAAGGTCAAATTCGTTGATGCTGCTTATCAGGAAGTTAAAGCCATTGAGAATCAATACATTGAAGGTTTGATTACTGATGGTGAGCGCTACAATAAGGTTATTGATATTTGGGCTCAGGTTGGTGAGAACATTTCAGGTGAAATGATGAAAAACCTTAGCCGTGAAACAATCGTTACAATGGATGGAAAGGAAGTTGAAACTCAATCTTTCAATTCTATCTACGTAATGGCTGATTCTGGAGCTCGAGGCTCTCCGACTCAAATTAAGCAGTTGGCTGGTATGCGTGGATTGATGGCTAAACCATCTGGAGAAATCATTGAAACACCGATTACGGCGAACTTCCGTGAAGGGTTGACTGTACTTCAGTACTTCACCTCAACTCATGGTGCTCGTAAAGGTCTGGCCGATACTGCTCTTAAAACAGCAAACTCTGGTTACTTGACTCGTCGTTTGGTCGACGTTGCACAAGATGCAACCGTTACTGAACTAGATTGTGGAACTACCGACGGTCTCGAAATGACTGATCTTATGGACGGTGGTGACTTAATTGAATCTCTTGGAGATCGTATATTAGGACGCGTTACTCTTGAAGATGTTAAGTATCCAAACTCCGACACTGTGATTGTTCCCGAAGGTCATATGATCGATGAGAAGCTTGTGACCATGCTTGAAGAAGCAGGGGTTGATAAAGTTCGAATTCGTTCAGTTCTGACTTGTAACGCAAAACGCGGTATTTGCTGTAGGTGTTATGGTCGAGATCTTGCTCGAGGCCATTTGGTGAACATTGGTGAAGCAGTCGGTGTTATCGCTGCTCAATCGATTGGTGAGCCAGGAACTCAGCTAACGATGAGAACGTTCCACATTGGTGGTGCGGCAACTCGAAGAGCTGAACAATCTTCTTACGAGTGTAGAACGGCCGGTACTGTGAAAATCTCAAGAGCGACTCTTATTAAAGATCGTGACGGAGTTGAAACAGTGCTTAGTCGTAACTCTGAAGTTATTGTTGTCGATGACTCAGGTCGTGAACGTGAACGTTATAACTTGGTTTACGGTGCTAAACTTCGTGTTACTGACGGACAAGAAATTCCTAAGGGAACTGTTCTTAGTACATGGGATCCGTATTCCTTGCCTATCATGACTCAGTACGAGGGAACTGCTCAGTACGTAGACATGAAAGAAGGCGTAACAATCCAAGAGCAACAAGATGAAGTGACCGGCTTGACTCGTCGTCAAGTGATCGATCACAAGGGTGCAACAACTGGTTTAAGACCTCGCATCGACATTGTTGTCGCTGGAGAAGTGAAGCATTCTTATGTAGTTCCTGTTGGAGCTACAATTAACATTGCTGATGGAACGGAAGTTCGAGCGGCTGATTCGTTGGCCAAAGTGCCTCGTGAATCTGGTAAGACAAAAGATATCACGGGTGGTTTGCCTCGCGTCGCGGAACTTTTTGAAGCTCGTAAGCCAAAAGAGTGTGCAGTTATTGCAGACTTTGATGGAACCATTACTTACGGTAAAGACACCAAAGGAAAGAAAAAAGTTATTTTAACTTCTGAAGGTGGATCTGAGCAGAAGGAATATTTAATTCCTCGCGGCAAGCACATCATCGTTCAAGAAGGTGACTTTATTCGACTTGGCGAGCGCATCATTGATGGCGCGGCTAACCCGCATGACATCCTAGCTGTACTTGGCGAGAAAGCTCTTGCTCAATATCTAGTCGATGAAGTGCAAGAAGTTTATCGTCTTCAAGGTGTGAAGATCAACGACAAGCACATTGAAGTGATTGTTCGTCAGATGTTGCGTCGTGTGAAGGTGGCTGATGCTGGTGATACAAACTTGCTAGTTGGTGAATCTGTAGAGAAGTTTGTTCTTTACGACATCAATGACAAGGTTCGTGAAATGGGCGGTAAAGAAGCGACAACAGAACCGTTGTTACTTGGTATCACTCGAGCCAGCTTGTCGACTGAAAGCTGGATTTCAGCTGCCAGTTTCCAAGAAACAACGAAAGTTCTTACCGAAGCTTCTATTAGTGGGAGAGTGGACTTCCTTCGCGGACTCAAAGAGAACGTGTCAATGGGTCGCTTGATTCCTGCGGGTACTGGAATTAACCAATATTCCACTATTCGACCTGAGATGGATGTTGAGGAAGAAGCTTTACCAGTGGGTCGTGCTTACCAAGCACCTCCAATTGAAGAAACCGATGAGGCGAGTCCTTAATTAGCCTCTAAGGCATATTTAGCTTTTAGCTACAAAGGGTTGTTGGTCTTAGGATCAGCAACCCTTTTTTTGTGAGCATTATTGCTCAGAGTTTCGTGCGCGTGAAAGGAGCGCAAGTGCTCCTAGTTGTCGTTTGTTCCCTTGAAAACGAAACCCTTTTTGATGAAATTTGAACGCGTTTAGAATTCCACCTTTGCTTAGGTGTTCAATAAAGTCGATGATGACATCGTGATGATTCCGTGAATAGCTCATAAGGGCATGCGCCTGATGAACTCTTCCAAAAAGAGATCTCGATAGGGAGGGGCGATCTTGTAGAAAATCGTTTAAACCTCTCTTAGTTCCGGCTCCACTCACGTTGGCGGGATGAGTACGATAACAGACTAAAGCCTCACTAATGTATGAGTTTGTGCCTCCCGTGCAAAGGCTTACTAGTGCTGCCCACCAGTCGTGCATGAGAGCTTCGTCTGGAATAGGAAGACAAAGTTTAGCGAGTTCTGCGTTGATGCTTGTTGCACATCCAACAATGAAGTTTTGGCACAAGATTTTTTTGAGATCGTTGGCAGACTCTTTGGGGGTGAAGGCCATTGATTGCATGTAAGACGAATGAAGGGGGGTGAGGTTTGAGTCACAGTGAATGAGGTCGGAGAAAACAAGGCCAGGACCTGATATTTCTTTAAAGCGATCAACGGTGCGTTTGAGTTTTGCTCTAGTCCATTTGTCGTCTTGATCGCAGAAAGATATGATTTTAGCGCCTTGTTCGAGTGAATGTTGGAGGAGCGCCGCAAAACTTTTTATAGGCCCTAGGTTTTCTCCCCCCAACAAAGATAGCACTTCAATTCGATGATCCCTCTTGCTCCATTGCTCTAGTATCTTTGTTGTATCATCAGAGGACCCATCGTCCCGAATCCAAAGCTTCCAGTTGCTATGAGATTGGCTCAGAATGCTTTCTAATTGAGTTGGTAGGTGTTTGGCTCCATTGTAGGTGCTCAAAACTATATCAACGCGAGACTCTTCCTGCATAAACTCATAATACTACGAGTTGATAGGGCTGGTTATGTGGTTTAAGAAAATGTCTAAGTTTGGGGTGGAGGAGCTTATGATAAAATCTTTAGTCTTCGTAATGATTACGCTTTTTGCGGGGATTGTGCACGCCGATCAGCGAGCCTTTCTCTCTTGCGGAGATCCAGGCCGCTCCGGTTCATTTAAGAATGTCCTTACAATCTTTCAGCATGCAGACGATGTTGTTGAAGCTTGTCCTTATTGCCGTAACCTTCAATTGGTCTATGATGATAAAAGTTACGAATCCTTTAGCCCCTATGCCAATCAAGTTTTTATCACAGTTTTAGATCCTGATTTAACCGAGCCTTTGGCTCAAGTTCAGAGAGATTTAACTCCATTGTGGAACGATCCCATGGCACCTTCTGTTGGAAGGTTGAATATAAACTTTGAGTCGGTTGCTCCGAGTTTAGCTCGATTGAATGTTCAGCTAACCTTTGTTGGACCTTCTTGCGAGGATGAGGCCCCAGAGTGCGATCAACTCGTTGTTAAGGATGTATGCAGTACAATGGCCTCTAGTTTGTTTGAATTGATCCCGCAATTTTCCTATCCAAATAGTCCACTTTTCCCCTAACTGCCTGGAATATTTAGCTACAATTTTTTACTAAGACCTACAGGTTAGATGAAAAAATCGGATCAATATAACTGCTCGATTTTTCTTCCTTGCTTCAAGCCGTTAAGACTTAATTTTACGGAGGATTTAAATTTGTGAGAATATGGTTAGAATAAAGTGGTGCGCTCGGTAAATATTTATCTTCGATGCGTCGCTTTGTTTGCTCTATTCTTGTCGGGGGGCGAACTGGCAAGCGGAGCGGCGCCAGTACCTACTAAGCAATCTTTTGCTGAGGAAGTACAAGAGCGTTTGGAATCACTGGGGCTTGATGAGCAAGATTACCAAAAGATTATTCAATATGTGTCTGGGAATGAGTTTCAGAATGATCCTGAAAGCTCCATCGATTGGAATGAGGGCGAGGATTTTGCCTCTCTTGGTATGGGGCATTTTATCTGGTACCCAGAAGGTGTCGAACAAAAATTTACAGAGAGCTTCCCAAAAATGGCTGTTGTTTTATGGAGAAGTTGGCCGACTTCGTCTGACATTCCTCCCCAGTTAAGAAGCGCTTTTAATTATTCGAAGGAATTTATTTTCAAGAGTAGTGGTGAGGTGAGGTTTTGCCCATGGGCCAAAAGAACTAGCTTCTTTGCATGGAAAGAACAAAACCCAATTGAATGGGGCTATCTGATCAGTTTTATCAATCACCCCATGATTAAAAGGATACAACTGGCTTATATGGACCAAGACTTTCGAGAAGCTATTGTGAGACTTTATGATGAAGTTGATTCTAATGATGATCTTGTAGCCATGGAGGCCTCTAGTGGTGAAACGGTGGCCTCCGTTCGCCAACACCTCCGCTCAGTAATCTTATCCTTGCTGACGAGTAAGGAGGGGACTACTGCGTTAATGGATTATGTGAACTTTAAGGGTGATGGAACTGACTCTAGAATGCGATATTCAAATGTAGGCTGGGGTCTGCAACAGGTTTTGTACTGGACCGACCTAAAATCGGGCTCTTTGGAGCAGTTAAAATCTCTGGCGCGAGCTGCTCTGAACCGTCTAACTAGAAGAGCGATGCTTTCTGGTCGAGAGATAGAGAGAGAGGTTTGGATACATGGTTGGGCTAATCGAGTTCTCGGTTACGGCTATCTAGATTCAGATTCCTATATCCAGAATATGAAACGAGAGCGCAAGCCCGATGGAAAACTTAGCTGGCCTAAGCTTCATATCGGAGATCGCGCTCTACGCCAATTGTTTTAAAACCCTCTAGGCTTATTACAGCAGGTCATGGTTACGTTCTTTACTGAACGATCATGGTTACTTCTGTTTTCACATACTAGATTCATAGAAGTTAGTGAGTTGAGACTTTCAGAACATCGCAAGCCTTGTTGAGTTCTAAAGGCAAGTCCATAGTAATAAGGGAACTGAGCATAGCTGCAGCTGTAGGTTTCTGAGTCTTGTTCTCGGCCTTCCACGGTAAATCCCTCATGGTTTGAATAAACACATTCAGTTGCGTGTAGGCTAAAGCTACAAGAGAATAAAAACAGAGCAGATAATAACGACTTACAGTAAACGTACTTCATAATAGGTCTCCTTCTTCTATATTTCTTGATAGTTGAGATAGAAGAAGTTTTGCTACTTAAAAGTTCTGTTGGAGGCTACAAGCCTCCCCCGATAAACTCAGAAATTTCAATTTCGTTTCCATCTGGGTCTTCTATGTAGAGTGATCTACTCTTGGGGTAGCGGGTTACACCACCGTATAGCAGTTCTATATTCTTAGCTTTAAGAGTCTCTAAAGTTTGGTCAAAATTGTCGACGTTCAATCCAATGTGCTTAACGTTACTCGCAGTGACTGTTTGGTCTGTTTCGTATAGGCAGTACATTAATTTTCCGCTGATGCCTATGATCGCCCAGGGTCGCTGTTCCCGGCCTGTGCCACGCTCTTTCTCTTCAAAGCTAAAAAGACTCTTGTAGAAGTCGAGAGACTTTTGAAGGTTTTTAACATCCATATTCACATGGTCAATTGAGTTTACTTTAATCATTACGAACCTCTTCGTTATAAGAGCCTTAGGCTCAGCGTGCTTGTTTGTGTGAGTGTTACGGGTTTGTTTTTTGTTTTCATTCTTTAGCTCCTTCACCTCTTTATCTCTTGAAATATTAAAGAGGTGAATTTGATAATTTTTATGTCAATATAGAAAAAGTTGATTGGATTGCTTAGAAGGAGGCTCTTCCCCAAAGACTTCAGTTTGGGGATCTGTGGCTAGAAGGATGTGTTTCAATCTAGCGTGTAAAATTTAACTGTAGAATTTTAAAGAAAAGTAGATAGTTTATAGATTCTTTTAAGAGCATCGACTGAAACCTTTACACTCCAAGCCTTTGAAAAGCATAGCAAAGCCCCAAAGTGACAATTTGCGGAGGGAGTGTACAGAATACTTACTCTTTACAGGCATTTAGAAAAGCCTACAATGGGGCCGTTGATTGTTTGAGGTATTTACTATGAGAGTTGAAAAGAATTTATTAATAGCAGCGATGGCAACGGTCCCTTTTTTCACATGCTCGCTAGAAGCGCAAGAATCTTCTTCAGGCGGAATCCATCAGATGTCTACTCTAGAAACTCGTAGTCTCGAATCTACCTTTGAACCAACGGTTCAAGATAAGTTAGCCCCACAAAACTCAAGCAGCTTTTCATCTACCCCTCTTAGCTCAACGAGCTCCGACCCTTTTAAAGAGTTAAGTCCATTTGCAGGGCCAACCATATGTGGAGTGAAGAAGTCAGATATTCTTAGTTTGGCAGAGTTCCAGTTTAAAATTTCTGAACTCGAGAATCGTTATGCTTCTGGCCAAAATTCAGTTTCCATCAATACCTACAAATCAAATAGTCCAACAGTTTACTTTAATCGATATTCCAAAGAGCTCGAAGCCTTGAGTTCCGCTTTGGAGCTTTCTTCCAGCGAATCTATATTAGCCTTTGCCCTAGGGCAGACACCTGTTGAAGGGGCTCCTATTAGCTCTTGGGTTGCAGTGGAAACTGATCAGTGGACTTATTTTTTGAAAACAGTCGATAAAGGGGAGAGAAACTTAGTTTTTTATAAACGAGATCAATTGGGCAATAAACAAGAATTAAAGTGTTCCAACCAGGAGCTCTTCGCTCTAAATGATTTACTTAGAAACTCACATAGAAAAAACTCAATTCGTTTAGCGCGCCATATGGATGAAGTTCAGGGTAGCTACTTTCAGTGTGATGGAGCTGAGAAGAATCCTTTGTTTTTTATTGGCAAAACAAAACAAGAAATTAATTCAATATTTGCTCGTAAAGGAGTCAACATCGTGAGCGGTGGCCGAAGTGTTCGATTGGGTGACTATATTTATGAGTTCTATTTCACTGAAGATGATAGGATAAGCGCCTTAACGATATCTCCTCGTGTGAGCGGGAGATGGGATCAAGGCGAGGTAGAGGGTAAGCTTCTCCCTTATACAGAGGCAGTTACTACTAGGGCAGATCCTGCACAGGACTTAAGTCGAATTGGTGGAGATCGATTCTTGATTTCAGACCGCATTGTCAAAATTTCCGACGACTGCTTGTTGGGTATGGGGAATTTACAGGGGAAGATCGCGGTGTGGAGCGAGTTTTTAGTGGCTCTTCCCGGGGAAGAATTCCCAAGTTCTAGAGTGGAAAGTTCATTTACTAGTTCGGATAAGACTAGATTTCTTTTGGTCAACGGTAAAATCGTAGACTTTGATAGGAAGCGATAATTTACTCTCAAGTTAGGTTGGTGATGTTGTGTTGAGATTAGTCGATTTGAAGGTTTTTATAGCGTTGCTTGCCATAAGTTATTCTTTCAACAGCATGAGCGATATTTACGAGAGTATTGAGAATGGTCGGAAGTATAAAATAGATATTAAAACCGGTGGAAGAGACAATCAGATAGACGGTTTTTGGGGCACTCAAAAAATTAGCTTGTTTGTAGACCCAGTGAAACTAGCCGTTAAAGGTAGTATTGGAATCGATGCAATCCCTGGAGTGGCTGAAGCCCAGTTGAAGAAGATTCAAATCTTACTAGAGTTTCCAGGCACTGGAGCGGCTAGTGCAAAGGGAAGCTCTTATTGTGGAGCCGTGAAGATAGATCTTGACCCTCGCTCTTTAAAATTAACGGACCGTTCGTGTTTGGGCTCTAAGCTCTATAACGGTAAAGATCGCTTGGGCGGCGGGCGTGGAACTGATTACGTTAGCGCAAACCTCCTGTTAGCTGATTTCAAAAGACGAGTACTAGAGCTTGCGACTTTGGGGTTGCCTAGCGGGGTTCGCGACCAGGCTAAAGCTTTTATAGAAGACCGGTTGTTTCAAACAAATTTAGATAGACAGCGACGTTTAGAGAGCCGGGAGCTTCGGCGATGAAGTTAAATCATTTTTTCCCGAGAAGCTATTTCTCTTTGATGGTGGCTGTACTGAGTTTCTATTTATATGCTTGTTTGGAGGAGGGAAGTTACTCGGAAAATACTTCTCATGGGAGGCTGGAAAGAGGGCTTAGCATCAAGGAAGCTGTTGTTTCTGGGTCACCTCTCTATAACTTTCATCTTTCCTTTCAAAAACAAGATTTAATGAGCGAGGCAGCTTACTCAATGGCTGTTGTGCGAGTGCATGTAAGGAGCGATGGGTCGGAGATGGCTCTGGTCGAGATAAACCCCTCTGGTGAGTCTTGTGAGTCTTTATATAGATTGGTTGAGTTGTCTCCAGAGTCAGACCAAGTCTCTGTTTCATCTATTTTTGGTACCTGTGCACCTTTCTCTGAGTTGGACATGAATGAACAGGGATTTCGCATGATTTCGGCCGAATGGTCTAGAAATGAGCAATCTCTACCGAGTCAGTCTTTTTTACCGAGATTAGGTTTCAAAGAGTTTCGAGTGACCAAAGGGCAGGTCGTTGAATCCGATGTGAGATACGCCAAGGCTAAGGTAGGCGGCTAAGTGCTCGAAATGAAAAAGACAATAACTTTTGCTTCTTTTTGATAAAATTCCTTGAAAGAGCTTCTTCAAAGAAGCATAAATTGCGGTTCTGAGCGCAGCTTAAGTTGACATTCGGCCTAATGCCACGCTAAGGAATACGGGTTCTTAAAGGAATTGGAGTAAGAAGGTATGCCGACCATTAACCAGCTTGTCCGTCAGGGGCGAAAGCAGATTAAAACTAAGTCAAAGTCTCCGGCTTTGGCCAATTGTCCTCAACGTCGCGGAGTTTGTACTCGTGTTTATACTGCGACACCTAAAAAGCCGAACTCGGCTCTTAGAAAAGTTTGTCGTGTAAAACTGACAAACGGTTTTGAAGTTTCTTCTTACATTCCAGGTGTGGGTCACAACCTTCAAGAACACTCTGTTGTTTTGATTCGTGGAGGTCGAGTTAAAGATCTTCCCGGTGTTCGATATCACGTTGTTCGCGGCGCACTAGATACTCAAGGCGTTGCCAATCGTAAACAAAGCCGCTCTAAATATGGCGCAAAAAAAGGTAAGTAAAAAATGGCAAGACGTCGCGTAGCAGAGAAACGTAAAATTATTCCTGATCCTAAGTATCATGACAAGGTTGTTGCGAAATTCATCAATGACCTTATGTTGAGTGGGAAAAAGTCGACTGCTGAAAGAATCATCTACGGTGCTTTCGATATTATTTCTAAAAAATTAAGTGACGATCCTTTGAAGGTCTTCAAAAAAGCTCTTAACAACGTTAAGCCTGCTGTTGAAGTTCGTTCAAGGAGAGTTGGTGGAGCGACTTATCAGGTCCCTGTTGAAGTTCGACCTGATCGTCGCCAAACTCTAGCTTCTCGTTGGATCATCACTCAAGCTCGTGCCCGAAGCGGTCGAAATATGACCGATCGTTTGGCGAATGAGCTTCTTGATGCTTCAGAAAACAAAGGCGGAGCTATTAAGAAGAGAGAAGATGTCCATAAAATGGCAGAAGCTAACAAGGCATTTTCTCATTTTAGATGGTAAGTCTTTAAGAATTAGTTGATTGTAAAAATGGAAGTCCCCATCGAGTTTACTCGGTGGGGACTTTTTTATTGTATTTGCTCTACTATGGATAGATTTATTGGTTCTCAAAGTGTGATAATAATAGAACTATTGTGGCCACCCCAAAACGAGTACCCCTAGAAGACCTTCGAAATATTGGAATCATCGCGCATATTGATGCTGGAAAAACGACAACGACGGAGCGAATCCTGTTTTATTCTGGGATCACACATAAGCTGGGTGAAGTTCATGACGGAGCTGCCGTAATGGATTGGATGGAGCAAGAAAAAGAACGCGGCATTACGATTACATCAGCAGCCACGAGCTGTTATTGGGGAAAGAATAGAATCAATATCATCGATACTCCTGGCCACGTAGATTTTACGGTAGAGGTTGAGCGTTCTTTGCGAGTTCTGGACGGAGCCGTGGGAGTTTTTTGTGCAGTTGGCGGGGTGGAGCCTCAGTCTGAAACGGTTTGGCGCCAGGCAGATCGCTACAGAGTTCCTAGATTGGCCTATGTTAATAAGATGGATCGAGTGGGAGCTGATTATGGTTCGGTCTTTGAGCAGCTTAAATCTATTCTCGGGGCTCGCCCAGTGAGAATAAATCTTCCCATAGGGGCTGAAGATACGTTTGAAGGAATCGTAGATCTTGTAAAGATGAAAGCCGTTTACTGGGACGATTCTACTGTGGGGGTTCAGTTTGAAGAGAGAGAGATTCCTGCGGGAATGTTGGAAGAAGCTAAGGCGGCTCGTGTAGAAATGATTGAAGTTGCTGCCGAGGCAGAAGATGCTCTGATGGAAAAATATCTTGAAGGTCTGGAGCTTTCTGTTGATGAAATAAAGAAGGGTCTTCGTAAATCTTGTGTGGCTTTGAACTGTGTTCCTATGTTGTGCGGCTCTTCTTTTAAGAACAAAGGAGTGCAGTTGTTGTTAGATGCGGTCATTGATTTTCTTCCGAGTCCTTTAGAGGTTCCACCGGTTGAGGGCTTTGATCCGAAACATCCGGACAAACTTATTTTACGCTCCGCTAGAGAGGATAATGGCTTTTCTGCCCTGGCCTTTAAAATTTCACACGATTCGTTTGTGGGTGCTTTGACTTACCTACGTATTTATTCCGGAAAAATTGAAATCAACAAAAGTGCATTGAACGTAAGGACAGGTAAGAAGGAGCGAATTTCTCGGTTACTTCAGATGCATTCCAATAAGAGAGAAGAATTGAAGTTTGCAGAGGCAGGAGACATCGTTGCTGCTGTTGGAATGAGGCACACAGTAACAGGAGACACTCTTTGTGATGAGAAGAAACCTGTGAGTTTTGAGTCGATGGTTTTCCCTGATCCAGTAATTAGTATTGCGATTGAGGCGAAGAGTAAGGCGGACGATGAAAAGCTACAAGAAGCTTTGTCTAAAATGGCTATGGAAGACCCTACTTTTAAAATTAGTTATAACGATGATACAGGGCAGGTGTTGATCTCTGGTATGGGGGAATTGCACTTAGAAATCATTGTGGATCGCCTATTCCGAGAGCATAAGGTTAATGCAAATATTGGCAAGCCTCAGGTTGCTTACAAAGAAACTATTTCTAAAAAGGCGAGCACCACTAAGGAAATACACAAGAACATGAATGGCAAAGATCAGTTCGGCGTCGTTGGACTTGAATTGAGACCAAAGACACGTGCAACGGGAACTTCTGTGTTGTCAGAACTTTCAAAGGGAACTTTGCCACAAGATCTTGAGAAAGCCATTGTTAGAAATCTTGAAACCCTTTTGGGTTGTGGTGCTTTGGCGGGATATTCGCTTACAGATGTTGAGATTGCGTTGGTTTCAAGTCGCTTTGAAGAAAATCTAAGTCATGAGCTTGCTTACTTTCAGGCGGCGTCTATTGCGATGAAAGAGGCTTTGGATAGAGCCGGCCCAAAATTACTGGAACCTATTATGAAGATTCAAGTGATTGCCCCTGAAACGAATATTGGGGATGTAATCTCTGACATGAATGGGCGTAGAGGGCGAATTCTGAGCATTGATGCGAAAAGTTCTGACATTCAAGTGTTGAATGCGGAGGTTCCTTTGTCCGAGGTTTTTGGGTATTCAACAGATTTGAGAAGTCGCACCCAGGGACGAGGCACTTTCTCGATGGAGTTTGACCGTTACGACGAGATGCCTCCAAATGTCGAAAAAGTAGTCATTCAAAAACTGACTGGCTTGAGTTCGTAAAGACTTCGTTAAGAGTCCGTTAAGTTTTTGTAAATATTGGCTATTCAAGTCTTTTTTTGTCCACTCGAGTCAATTTGCCTGACATAATTCCGATAAGAATAGGTAGGACGTGGGTTTTATATGAGCGAGGCAAAAAAATTCAAAAGTAAGGAGACCTCTCTCTTCGGGGAGGATGCGGCCTCGGCAGAGGCTTTGGAGCGTCTTGCTATGCTACGAATTCAGCTTTCTCCCAAATACAGCGCTTGGCTCAATAGTGCTGAAGAACACATAAACGACGGTCATTTTAATTTAGATATTCTCCAATATTACTCAACGGCCGTGCCGTTAGTTATGCAGCGAGAAAAAAATCGTCGAAGCGAATTTTTTAGAAGAATTGGGAATGCTTTTTGTTTGTTTGTCACCTTACCAATGTGGCTTCCTCTTGGTTTGATTGCGGCCTTGGCCGTTAAGTTGGAGAGTAGGGGGCCAGTTTTTTATAAGCAACTTAGAATGGGGCTCAACGGTGTTCCATTCTGGGTTTTTAAATTTAGAACGATGTACGAAGGCTCCGAGACTAAGAAGCCTAAGGGCATTCCTTTATTTAAGTATGAAGATGACCCACGGGTGACTCGAGTTGGACGAGTTTTGAGGCGAAGAAAGCTTGATGAAATCCCTCAACTGCTAAACGTGATTAGAGGAGAGATGTCCGTTGTTGGGCCTAGGCCTTTGTCTCTCAGTGATAGTCTTTCTATACCGAGAAAATATTTTTCAAGATTCTCTACGCCTCCAGGGATTACGGGTTTGTGGCAGGTGAGGCGACCTTTTACAAATGTTTCAAACCTGAAGCTAGCTCTTGATTGTTTATACGCTAAGAAGCAGTCCACTTGGCTTGATACGGTTATCATCTTTGCCACTATTTCGGTGATGCTTAAGGGGGAGCGCTTTTCTGAGGAAAGGGTGACTCCTCCCGAGGCAAGTCAGGGTGAATCCAAGAATAATCCCCCTGCCCTCCGTAGGGTGAAATAGTTTTTTAGTGGAGCCTCTTCTTCCTCTTGTGCTCAGCAAGCTGAATATTTTGAATAGTTAAAAGCTTGAATTCATGGATTTCTTTGAACTTAAGGCTCGGTAATCAGCGCATCTGCAGCCCTTTCTTGACGCACCTTGTCTCCGGCTAATTGTCTGAAAAAAATATAAAAAAACCTGTCATTTAATCCTTGAAGCTGTTGAGTTTCGTGTCTATAAAGCCCCTTCGCCAAGCTTATTGGTTCTTTGAAAGTCAAAAGTGAGGAAAGTGAAACTTATATGAGAGTACAAAAAATTCGTATCAAGCTAAAAGCATTCGACAGTCGCCTGTTGGACACGGCGGTTTCTTCTATTTTAGAAACTGTTAAACGTACAGGTGCAGAGGTTGCCGGTCCGATACCGCTGCCTACATCCATTAACCGATTTACAGTATTGAGAAGCCCTCACATTGACAAGAAAAGCCGTGAGCAGTTCGAAGTAAGAACGCACAAAAGGCTAATTGATATTATTGAGCCGAATCAACAAACCGTAGATTCGCTGATGAAGTTAGATCTATCAGCGGGTGTAGATGTTGAGATTAAACTTTAAGGAAATTTGAAGATGAGTATTAAAGTTCCAGTCATAGACCTGAAGGGAAAAGAAAAGGGTAGCCAAGATGTCTTGGAAACTCTTTTCGGAATTGAGCCCAATGAAATCGCTGTTCAAAGCGTTTGCAAGGGGCAGCTTTTTCGCTTCTATAAAAAAACCGCAACAACCAAAGGCCGCTCGGCTGTAAGTGGTGGTGGTAAAAAAATTCGTAAGCAAAAGGGTAGTGGTCGAGCTCGACAGGGCGGAAACCGTGGACCTCAATTTGTTGGTGGTGGCGTGGTGTTCGGCCCTACCGGGATTAAACGCGACTATAAAGTGAACCGTAAGTTGAAGAAGCTTGCGTTAGCTTCTGCGCTTTCAGACAGGCAGAACGGCGGCCAAATTCGCATTCTTGGTGAAGAGGTTACTGCTCAGAAGACGCAGCCACTTTGTGCGATGTTAAAGGCTCTAAGTTTGAACAACGCGCGAGTTGCATTTGTTGTTTCTGAAAAAGACGATCTGAATCTGATTCGATCAATTCGAAACATGCCTAGAGTAGACGTTCTTACTGAAGAAAAGTGGACACCGCTTGATGTTGTTAAAACTGATAGCGTAATCTTTTCTAAGGCTGGTCTTGATAAGCTTACTCGAAGCTTTTCAAGAGAGGGAGCTAAGAAATGAAGTTAGATTTAGATGCAGTTATTCAGCCGATGGTGACTGAAAAGTCCTCTCAGCGTGAAGCCACTTTTAATGAATATGCTGTTGTTGTGGATAAAAAATTTACAAAGCTTCAGATTAAAGACGCTATAGAGAAGATTTTTGGAGTTCGACCTTTAGAGGTTCGCACTTCAATTTTCAGAAAAAAAATCAAACGAAGTCGCTATGGAATTACGCAACCTAAAAGCTATAAAAAGGCTTTGGTTCGTCTTCCAGAGGGAAAGCGTTTAGAGGTTAAGTGAGATAATTAATGAAGAATTTTAGACCAACATCTCCATCACGACGAAAAATGACAGTGGAAAGCTTCGACACGTTGGAAAAGACGAGTGAGCTTCCGAAGTCGCTATTGACGAACGTTTCTAATAAAGTCGGACGAAATAACCGTGGGGTTATCACCAGCCGCTTTCGAGGGGGCGGGCACAAGCGTCTTTATAGAATTGTTTCTTTTAGGCGTAAGCATCAGGGCGTATTGGCCACTGTAGCAGGTCTTTTTTATGATCCATACAGAAGTGCTCGTTTGGCGCTTCTTAATTATACAAACGGTGCCAAGTGCTTAATTATTGCACCTGTTGGCCTAAAAAAGGGCGACAAAGTTGAAACTGGGCCGGAGGCTGATATCAAGCCAGGGAATGCTCTTCCGTTGGCGAATATTCCAGTGGGTTCGGTTCTTCATTGCATTGAGTTGCAGCCCGGAAAAGGGGCTCAGTTGGCCCGTGGAGCTGGCTCCTCGGTGAACCTTTTGGGTAAAGATGGAAAAAATGCTCAGCTTAAACTTCCTAGTGGGGAAGTTAGAATGGTCAGCTTGGATTGCTATGCAACCATTGGCCAGGTTGGAAATATTGAGCATGAAGGACGTGTGATTGGTAAAGCTGGTCGTACACGTTGGTTAGGGCGTAGGCCTCATAACCGTGGAACAACAATGAACCCTGTAGATCACCCTCATGGTGGTGGTGAAGGGCGAACTGCTGGGGGTCGTAATCCTGTTACGCCCTGGGGTAAGCCGACTAAGGGATATAAAACGCGAAATCGTAAGAAGAATGGTTCAATGATTCTTCGTGGTCGTCCTCGCGGTAAGCAAACTGGATCAAGGAAGTGAGGCAATAGATAGATGGCTCGTTCATTAAAAAAAGGTCCTTACATTCATTATTCTCTGGAAACAAAGATTAGGAATGCAAAGGGTAAAAAAACAGTAATTAAAACTTGGTCAAGAGCTTCAACCATTACTCCCGACGCTGTGGGGTTGTCGTTTGCGGTTCACAACGGAAATAAATTTGTACCCGTTTATGTCTCTGAAAATATGGTCGGACATAAGTATGGCGAATTTGCTCCAACTCGTCGCTTTGGTGGTCACACTGCCAGCGACAAGAAGGCAGCTGGGAAGAAGTAGGAGAAGGTAAATCATGGCTCATGCAAATGCTAAAGATATAACTGCGGCTACAGCTAAGCTCTCTAACGCTTTTGTTTCACCTCAGCGTTGTCGAATTGTTGCTGATATTGTTCGAGGTGAAAGTCTCGAAAATGCAAACCGTAACTTGCTCTTGGAGAAGAAGAAATCAGGAAAGCTTATTCTTAAGCTTTTGAGATCGGCTACCGCAAATGCTCAACAAAAGGGGACTGCGGACCTTCAACGATTGTATGTAAGTGAGCTACGTGTTGATGAGGGCCCTCGAATTAAGCGTCATATGCCAAGAGCTCAAGGGCGTGCAGATGTTCGTTTAACAAGAACTTCTCACATCTTCTTGCGTTTATCCGAGAAATCTTCAAAGGCTACCAAGAGTGTGTCTGCTAAAAAGGTTTCTGCAGGAAAGAAGAAAGTTACAAAGAAGAAGTCTGCCTCTAAGGCGACTGCTAAGAAGAAAACGGGAGTTAAGAAGTAATGGGTCAAAAAACGCATCCGATTGGATTTCGAATTGGTGTAACAAAGCCTTGGTTATCGAGATGGTACGCTGAAAAGAATTTTGCGAAGTTTCTTGATGAAGATATCCGAGTTCGCAAATTCGTGAAGAAAAAGCTTTTTAACTCTGGTGTTTCGCGTATTGAAATTGAAAGAGCCGCAAACAAGTTGAGAATCAACGTTTTCTCAGCTCGTCCAGGTTTGGCGATTGGTAAAAAAGGCGCTGGCATTGAGCAGTTGAGAGCTGAAGTAGGGAAATTGATTGGAAAAACTCCTGAAGAGGTTTTCTTAAATGTGACTGAAGTGCGTAAGGCAGAGGCTGATGCACAATTGGTAGCAGAAAACATTGCTAACCAACTTGAGCGACGCGTGTCCTATCGTCGTGCAATGAAAAAAGCCCTACAACAAGCTAAAAAGTTTGGTGTAAAAGGCATTAAGTTGCGTGTTGGTGGTCGATTGGGCGGAGCTGAAATTGCTCGTACAGATGGGTATTCAGAGGGTTCAGTTCCTCTTCACACCCTTAGAGCGGATATTGAATTTGGTTTTGCGGAAGCAAAAACTACTTATGGAATTATTGGTGTTAAGTGTTGGATCAATAAAGGGGAAGTCGATATGAGGACTCGTTTGGGTCGTCAAAGATCAGCGACAGCTGCGGTTATCCCCGGAGCGCCGGTAGTATAGGAGACTTTGAGAGATGTTATCACCTAAGAAAGTAAAATGGAGAAAGGTCCAAACGGGCCGAACTCGTGGAAAAGCAACTCGTGGAAATAAGCTCTCCTTTGGGGAGTTTGGATTACAGGCCTTGGAGCCAGGTCGTATTACTGCTCGTCAAATTGAAGCAAGTCGTATTGCTATGACAAGAGCGATTAAACGTGGCGGAAAAGTTTGGATTCGAATTTTTCCTCAAAAGCCCGTTACCGTAAAACCTGCTGAAACTCGAATGGGTTCAGGTAAAGGAAATCCAGAGTTCTGGGTTGCCGTCGTAAAACCGGGAACAGTTTTATTTGAGATGGAAGGTGTTTCTCAAGAATTGGCCTACAAGGCCTTCAATCTTGCGCTTCATAAACTTCCAATTAAGACCAAGAAAATTACTCGATCAGAGATGGTTGTTTAAGGGAGATTGAAAGATGGCTGCAAAAAAGAAAGTTACAGCAAAAAAAGCGGCTCCTAAGAAAGCTGCTGTAAAGAAAAAGCCCGCTGCTAAGAAAAAGACTGCTGCTAAGAAAAACACTACTGCGGCCCCTAAGAAGGCTGTTGCGGCTGACTTAGCAACTCTTGATCGAAAAGCTCTCGCGGGCAGAGCTAGAGAAATTAAAAGAGAGCTTATGGCTATTCGTTTTAATCTACAGTCACCAAGTTTGGCTGATTATCGAAAAAAGAAGAAAGAGCTTTCAAAGGTATTAGGACATTTGTCCTAGGAGTGTAAAAGATGGCTGGAAAAACATTTATAGGAATCGTGACAAGTACAAAAATGGACAAGACTCTAGTTGTTTCTGCTGAACGGCAGTTTCAAGAGACTCGTACCGGGAAAATTGTATCTTCAAAAAAGAAGTACAAGGTTCATTATGAAGCTGCGGATGTTTCTGAAGGGGATCAAGTCCTTTTTACAGAATGCCGGCCGATCAGTAAGCAGAAAAAATTTCGCTTTTTGAAGACAATTCGAAAAGCAGAGAAAGTGTTGGCGTAGGAGTTGATATGATTCAGCATTGTACACGTTTAAGTGTTGCCGATAACTCAGGAGCTCGTGAGTTGATGTGCATCAAAGTTTTGGGTGGTTCAAAGAGGCGTTATGCTTCAGTGGGCGACATCATTGTTTGTGCCGTTAAAGCCGCCACTCCTGAAAGTAAAATTAAAAAAGGTTCAGTTGTTAAGGCCGTTGTGGTCAGAATCGCTAAAGACCTTAGAAGAGATGATGGTTCTTATATCCGTTTTGACGAGAACGCGGCTGTTGTTTTGAATAACAATAAAGAGCCTGTAGGTACTCGTGTATTTGGTCCAGTTGCTAGAGAGCTTCGTGGAGCCGGATATATGAAGATTATTTCTCTAGCTCCGGAGGTGTTGTAATCATGCAAACCGTTAGACATATAAAGAAGGGCGACAATGTCATCGCACTTTCTGGTAACAACAAAGGGAGTTCTGGAAAAGTTCTTTCTGTTGATCAGAAATCTGGTCGAGTTCAGGTTGAGGGCATTGGTATTCAAAAGAAGCACCAAAAGCCGACTCAACAAAACACCAAAGGTGGAATTGTTGAGCAATTGCGTTGGTGGCCGGCTAGTAAATTTCAAGCCTGTGATTCTTCTGGAAAAGCTTTGGGCCGTACCGGATACGAAATTAAGGATGGAAAGAAGCTTCGAGTTTATTCGAAGAAGCGTAAATAAGGGTTAAGATATGAGCGAAGCAGCTAGTACAAATTATATTCCTAGGCTTAAGAAGCAGTACGATGAAAGTATCAAAGATAAATACTTGAAGTCAGGCAAATACGGGAATGCGATGCAGATCCCTAAGCTTGAAAAGATTGTTTTGTCTTGTTCTTTAAAAGAGGCTCTTCAAAGTCAAAAGACTCTTGAAGCTATGGCAAGCGACTTGAGCCAAATTGCCGGTCAAAAAGTTATTTTGAGAAAGTCAAAAAAGGCGATTTCAAACTTTAAACTTCGAGAGAATGTGAATATTGGTTGTTCTGTTACCTTAAGAAGACAGAGAATGTGGGACTTTTTGGATCGTTTTATTTCGATTGCTTGTCCTCAAATTCGAGATTTTAAGGGTTTCCCTGAAAAGAGTTTTGACGGTCGCGGCAATTATTCTTGTGGTCTAAAAGAGCACACGGTGTTTCCGGAAGTTGATTACGATAAAGTTGACAAAATCCGAGGGTTTAATATTACAATCGGGACCTCTGCAGTTAATGATTCTGAAGCTTTAGAATTGTTAAAAGATTTGGGTTTTCCCTTTAAGAGGCAAGGAGTTTAGTTATGATTAATGATCATCTTTCAGATTTTCTTACACGTTTAAGGAATGCAGGTCTTGCTAGACACACTCAAGTAGACACTTTCATGACAAAAATGAATGAAGGTGTTGCTGAGATTCTTTCCAAAGAAGGATACATCAAAAGTTTCAAGCCTCACCAAGAAGGAACTAAAAACTACCTGCGGTTGTTTTTAAAGTACGAAGGTGGAGATCTTAGAAAGCCTTTGATTCAAGGTTTGAAGAAGATTTCGCGACCTGGTTTGCGTCGTTATGTTGCCTCTTCAGATATTCCAGTCGTTCGTAGTGGAATGGGCTTGGGAATACTATCTACATCGAAAGGAATTCTTACAGATAAGGAAGCTCGCCAACAAAAAGTTGGTGGAGAGTATCTTTGCTCTGTTTGGTAAGGGGTTGAAGTTATATGTCACGTTTAGGAAAACAACCTATTGATCTCCCAGAAGGCGTAAAAGTTCTTCTTAATGATTCATTGGTTAAAGTTGAAGGACCTAAGGGGAAGTTAGATTTTAACGTTCCTTATGGTGTGAAAATCTCTCAAAAAGACAAGCAAGTGGTTGTTGAGCGAATTAATAACTCCGCAGACGCTAGAGCTCGTCATGGTCTTGCTCGTCAGTTGATTAGCAATATGGTCCATGGAGTTAGCACTGGTTTTTCTCGTACACTTGAAATTAAAGGGGTTGGTTATCGTGCTCAAGCTAAAGGGCGTGAGCTCGGTTTGACTCTTGGCTTATCTCATCCAGTGAACTTTCCATTGCCTGAGTCGGTTACGGCAAAGGTTGAAGGAAACACCACTGTTATTTTAGAAAGTCCCGACAAAGCTTTGTTGGGCGACGTTGCAGCGAAAATTCGTTCTTTGCGTCCACCTGAACCTTACCAAGGTAAAGGCATTAAATACGCTGAAGAAACAATTCGTCGTAAGGCTGGTAAAGCTGCAGCTGGAGGCAAGTAAGATGATTGGTAAAAGAGCAAGAAGTAGAACGTCTGATAAATTGAAATCTCGTATGAGAAGGCACTTTCGCATTCGTAAGAAGCTAAGCGGAGATGCTGAGCGTCCTCGTTTTTGTGTGACTCGTACGAATCGTGGTTTATTTGCGCAGCTTATTGATGATGACAAAGGTGTTACTTTGGCTTCAGCAAGAACTCCGTTTAAGAAGACTGCCAACGTTGAGATTGCCAAAGAGCTTGGTGGTGAAATCGCCAAGAAAGCGCAAAGCGCAGGTATTAAGTCCGTTGTTTTTGATCGTGGTGGTTTTATCTATCATGGAAAAATTGCTGCTGTAGCCGAAGGTGCTCGAACAGCTGGTTTAGAGTTTTAGTGAGGAATATATAAATGGCTAATCATTCTGATAATAGAAAAGAAGAATCACCCTACATTGACCGAGTGATCAACATCAACCGCGTCGCTAAAGTGGTTAAAGGTGGTCGACGCTTCAGCTTTAGCGCCATCGTAGTTGTTGGTGATAAAAAGGGAAATGTTGGAATTGGTCTTGGAAAAGCTGGTGAAGTTCCTGAAGCAATTCGTAAAGCTGGTGAAAAGGCTAAAAAGAGTTTGTTTCCTGTTCCAGTTGTTAATGACACTATTCCTCACCAAGTTGTTGGACGTTTTGGCTCGGGCCACGTTGTTATGTTGCCTGCTGGAGCTGGTACCGGTGTAATCGCTGGTGGTGCCGTTCGTGCTTTGATGGAATGTGCCGGTGTAAAGAATGTATTGACTAAATGTGTTGGTTCAAACAACCCACATAACGTTTTGAAAGCAACTATTGAAGGGCTACGTCAGCTCAACACTAGAGAACAATATCGGAATAAGTTAAGCGCTAGTTAAGAATTTGAGGTTTATTGAGATGGCTAAAATTTATATTAAGCAAGTAAGAAGTTCAGCCAGAACTAGAGAGGCTCATCTACGTACGTTGAAGGCTCTAGGTTTGGGAAAAAGAGGAAAGGCTCGTTTTATAAACGATACTCCTTCTGTTCGAGGAATGATCCGAGCGGTTGTTCAATGGCTAGAGGTGAAGCATGTTTAAGTTAGATAGTCTGAAAGCTCCTTTGGGAAGCAAGCAAGCTAAGAAACGTAAAGGTAAGGGCATGGGCTCTGGACTTGGAAAAACAGCCGGTCGTGGTCATAAAGGACAACGAGCTCGTGCTGGTAGCAACGTTCATCAAGGTTTTGAAGGTGGTCAGATGCCACTTCAAAGAAGATTACCTAAAGTTGGCTTCAACAGCGGTGTTGAAGCTCATAAAGTGAGAATTAGTGTGACCGAGCTTGGCCAGTTTGCTGGGCAAGAGCTTGGTTTACTTGATCTTATGCCAAAGTCTTTTAGAAAAGACCCAAGAGCTCAGTTGACTCTTTCTGGTGGCCGAGCTCCTGCTGCATGGCCTAAGTCGGTAGAGGCGCACAAAGTATCGCCTTCTACTAAGAGTTTACTAGAAAGCAATTCAGTGACCGTTAAGATCATTGAGTATAAGAGTGGCAAATTGGGACATCGCAAAGAATCTTCTAAGGCTAAAGCTTAAGGAAAACCTAAAGAGGGGCTAGGATACTCACATTATGGATAGTCAACTAAGAACTCGCCTTTTATGGCTTTTTGGCCTTATTTTTGTTTTCAAAATTGGAACTCATATTCCAACTCCCGGTGTTGATGGACAAGCTTTATCTAGTTTTTTCAACGACCGAAGTCAGGGCACAGTTTTTGGTCTAATGAACCTATTTTCGGGTGGAGCACTCGAGCAGCTCTCTTTGTTTGGTTTGGGAATTGGACCTTACATTTCTGCAAGTATCATCATGCAGCTTGCGACCATTATGTTTCCTAGTGTCGAGCGCATGCAAAAAGAAGGCGAGCACGGTCGTCGTCAAATCACTCAAATTACTCGTTATCTGACTGTGGGAATTGCTCTTTTACAAGCTTTCATTATTGCCTCTCAGTTAGAGGGTCAAACAACCAGAGATGGTGCACCAATTATTCTTCAAGGTGGCTTGG
Source organism: bacterium (assembly GCA_009991595.1). Classification (GTDB taxonomy): domain Bacteria; phylum Bdellovibrionota; class UBA2428; order UBA2428; family UBA2428; genus JAACVK01. The sequence continues at coordinate 55,982 of JAACVK010000027.1, forward strand.
CGTTTAGACTGACCGCAATGATGTTGTTATCTGCAGGTGCGGTTTTTGTTATGTGGATTGGTGAGCAGATTTCTGAAAAAGGAATAGGCAACGGATCTAGTATTATTATCTTTGTTGGTATTGCGTCTTCCTTAATCTCTGGAGTGAATTCACTTAGATACTCCGTTGAAAACGAGCAAATCACGATTGCGGGTGCTTTGATTTTAACTTTGCTGATGGTGGGCGTCGTTGCCTTTATTGTCTATATGGAGCAAGGGCATAGGCGTGTTCCGATTCAATACACCAAGCGTATGGTGGGTAAAAAAATGTATATGGGGCAAGACTCTCATTTGCCGCTGAAGATCAACAGTGCAGGTGTTATTCCTCCAATTTTTGCCAACACATTGATTCTTTTTCCAGCAACGGCTTTGTCGTTTGTGAGTGCTGAATGGGCGGCTACAGCTCGTGATTCTCTAACTCCATCGGGCTATTTGTTTAATATCCTTTATGTGGCCTTCATTGTATTTTTCTGTTTTTTCTACACTGCAGTGACTACAAACCCTTCTGACTTGGCTGATAACTTACGTCGTTTTGGCGGCTATATTCCTGGAATTCGACCAGGTAAGGCGACCTCTGAATATTTGAATACAATCATCACTCGTCTCACCTTTTCAGGCGCCATCTACCTTTCTGCAGTTTGTATTTTGCCGACAATCGTTATCTCTACTTTCAAGGTGAATTTTTACTTCGGTGGTACAACTCTCTTGATCTTGGTTGGTGTTGCATTGGATACGATGAGCCAACTTCAAGCTCATTTGCTTTCACAGAATTACGATGGCTTTTTGAAGAATGCTCGTTTGAGAGGAAGAAAAGCTTAAGTTTCGATGGCTATGCAACGCTTTTTGATTATTTTGGGCGCGCCTGGTTCTGGTAAAGGAACTCAATGTAAGGTGCTTGCACAAAACAACCCTACCTGGAAGCATGTTTCTACAGGGGATTTGTTTCGCAAAGAAATATCTAGCGGTTCTGAACAGGGAGTAGAATTAAAAAAACTGCTCGATGCTGGGCAACTTGTTCCAGATGATACGACTATGGGCGTTTTTGAGTCGCAAGTTGATCAACTTATCTCTAGTGAAAAAGTTGATTTCTTAATGTTGGATGGGTGCATTAGAACGAAGGCTCAAGCAAAATTTTTGAAAGAACTCTGTGAACGTCGATCAAGCGAGTTTAAGAAACCTACTATCGTTGAGCTAAATGTTCCTGAGGAAGTTTTAGTTAAACGCCTAACTGGGCGCTTGATTAACCCTCGGAATGGACGAATTTATCACATCATTGATAATCCCCCCAAAGTTGCTGGAATCTGCGATGAGGACGGAGGCCCGCTTGTGCAGCGTGGTGACGACAAAGAGGACGTAATTCGCAAAAGATTTCAGATATATAGGAATGAACGAGACCCTATCTTAGAGGTTCTCGATGAGCAAAATAAGTTGATTGTTATTGATGGAAATCAAGATACTTCTACTGTGACTCAATTGTTAACTGAGGCCATAAAAAAATTGGCCTAGAAAGGCGCTTGAGCATTGACTCAAAGCGAAGAACAGCTAGAAAGTAGGCGGTTCATTTTAATATAAGGAAGAATGCTATGAAAGTGCGTGCATCAGTTAAAAAGATTTGTGATAAGTGTCAGATAATAAAGAGAAAAGGCATAGTGCGTGTGATTTGTGAAAATCCCAAGCATAAACAAAAGCAAGGATAAAGAATGGCTCGAATTGCAGGTGTAGATTTACCAAGAAATAAAAATATTGAGATTGCTCTCACTTATATTCATGGAGTGGGCAAGACAACGGCGAAGAAAGTTGTGAAAGAACTCAACATCCCGGCTGATTTGAGAACAGATCAAATGGATGAAGGGCTTGTCGCTCGAGTTCGTGATTACCTCGAAAAAAATATGGCTGTTGAAGGCGATTTGCGAAGACAAACCGCGATGAGCATCAAACGCTTGATTGATCTTCAGGCTTATCGAGGTATCCGTCATAGGAAGGGTCTTCCTGTGAGAGGACAACAAACACAATCAAACGGAAGAACACGTAAAGGTCCGCGTAAGACAGTTGCTGGTAAGGCTTCTGTTAAGACGCTTAAGTAAGAGGTTGAAGAATGGCTGCACCAACAAAAGTTAAAAAGAAAAGTATCAAAGCTCCTTCAGTAGGGGTTTGTCATATCAACACTACTTTTAACAATACGATTGTTACAATTTCAGACACATCAGGTAACGCTTTATTTTGGAGCACCTGTGGAAAAAAAGGTTTTAAAGGGGCTCGAAAGAGTACTCCTTTTGCTGCGCAAGTAGCTGCTACAGATGTTGCAGAAGCTGCTTATGAAGCGGGTATGAGAAGTTTGTCAGTTGAAGTCAAAGGACCTGGCGCAGGACGTGAATCATGTTTACGTTCTTTAGCGGGTGCTGGTCTTCGAGTGACTGCATTGAAGGATGTAACACCAATACCTCATAACGGATGTCGCCCTCCTAAACGCAGGAGAGTCTAACTTAACAAACAGGAGCTAGTGGTAATGATACAGGAAAACTGGACTACATTAATTCGGCCTAAAGGGATCGAAGTCGACCGTAACTCGTTGACTCCAACTTACGGGAAATTTTCAGCCAAGCCTCTCGAAAGAGGTTATGGGCACACAATTGGAAATGGACTTCGTAGGGTTCTGCTTAGCTCTTTACAGGGTTGCGCAATCGCAAGTGTAAAGTTCGATGGCGTTCTTCATGAGTTTGCTACTCTGAACGATGTCACCGAAGATATGGCAGATATTATTTTGAACTTGAAGGGTGTTCGTTGCCGTCTTCAAGATCAAGGTCAGAAGATTGTAACTATCGATAAAAAAGGTCCTTGCGAATTAACCGCAGGAGACTTGGCTGTTGATAGCTCTGTTCAAATTTTGAACCCAACTCACCATGTTGCAACACTTGGAAAAGATGCTCACATTCGTGGAGAGATTCTTCTTAAGTGGGGCCGGGGATATGTTTCTGCTGACAAGCAAAAGCAAGAAAATAGCCCTATCGGTACGATTGCTATCGATAGTGTTTATTCTCCTGTTTTACGTTGTAACTATTCTGTTGCAAATGCTCGAGTAGGAAGTTCAACTGATTATGATCGTTTGAACATGGAGCTTTGGACAGACGGAAGTTTGTTGCCAGAGCAAGCCTTGGCTTACGCAGCTAAAATTATGAAAGAACAAGTTAGCATCTTCATTAACTTTGATGAAGAAGTTGAAGTTGTTGAGGTTAAAAAAGACACCGGCAAAAGCGACATTAATGAAAATCTTTTCAAGAGTGTTGAAGAGCTTGAGCTGTCTGTTCGTAGTGCTAACTGTTTGCAAAATGCAAACATCCGTTACATCTACGAGCTCGTTCAAAAGACAGAGGCTGAAATGCTTCGCACCAAGAACTTTGGACGTAAGTCGCTTAATGAAATTAAAGATATCTTGCAGCAAATGGGCTTAGGCTTGGGTCTTAAGTTAGATCTAACTCCTGAGATGATTTCTGAAAGACAAAGAGAACTTAAACAAGAGCCGTAAGCTTTGTTTAATTAAGAGAAGGATCATTTGAAATGAGACATAAGACGTTATCAAGAAGACTAGGGGTTCCAACAGCCCATCGTATTTCTATGCTTAGAAACTTAAGCGCTTCTGTTGTTGAGCATGGGCGTATTAAGACGACGACTGCTCGCGCGAAGTCATTAAGACCTTTTCTTGAGCCAATTGTTACTCGCCTAAAAGATCCTTCTGTTCACAACATTCGCCAAGCAGCTTCGACTCTAGCTAACCGTAAGGTCGCTCAGAGTATTGCCCACAAGATCTCTCCTGTAGTGAAAGATCGTAAGGGTGGCTACTTGAGAATTTTGAAGCTTGCTCAACCTCGCACAGGTGACTGTGCTGATATGTCTATTATTGAGTGGGTTGACGAGTCTTTGGTTCCTTTTTATCAAGAATTGAAAACCAAAACGAAAGCAGTAGCCCCTAAAGCTAAAAAGGCACCTGCCAAAAAGAAAACTGCTGCTAAGAAAAAGAAGAGCAGCTAAATGAAATCACTCCTCTGGCTTCGCTTGTTTAAACTTGCGGTGCTAGTGGGGGTTCCTGTGCTTGCTGGTGTCTATTCTTACCAATTCACGCTTGTTCAAAGTGATGAGGAAGTTCCTTTTCAAAGTTTTCGAGCCCCTGAAACATCCCTCTTTAATGCCCAAGTCAAAGCAATCTCTCAGCTAGAGCTTCGAGAGCCGATTACCATCGTTAACTTTTGGGCGACCTGGTGTCCTCCATGCGTTTCTGAATTTCCTTCTATGATCGAGCTTCAAAGACAGCTGGAGGGTAAGGGAGTTGAGTTGATTTTCGTAAGCGTAGATGATTCTTGGGAGAAGGTTCTTAAATTTCAGGACGAAAATGTGATTGATGTTCGAGCGGATCGTCAGTTTTGGGATCCTAGCAAAGAAGCTTCTTTGGCGTGGGGGTCGACTCGATTTCCAGAAACTTATGTCGTTAGAAAAGATGGTTGGGTTGTTGAGAAAATTGTTGGAGAGCAACGTTGGACCCGGCCAGTTGTTGTTAAGTATTTTCTCGATTTGGCCCAAGATGTGTCCGAAGAGTTGTCTAATTTTACTGACCTTGTCTTTCCATCTGCCTATGCGCAGAGAATTCATGAAGATGATAAAAAAACCCTCGATCAATTGAAGAAGAATATTGAAGTTGCGACTGAAAACTTTTTAAATTCTCAGGCCGCTTTGCGAAATGAGCAACGAAACTTTTCTCAACTTAAAGTTAAAGTTGAAAAGCAAAAAGAAGAGTTAGAGCGAAGTAAAGAGCAAGAAAGTCAGCTTAGTTTGAAAAAGGCTGAGATTGAAAAAGCGCAGTTGAAAAATAAAACTGCCAGCAATACAGAAGCAAATGAGCGCAAAACGGTTGCTGAAGCCATTAAAGAATCCCAAAAAAAGATTACAGAGTTGGAGCGACAGCTAGAGACTGAGAAGGTCAAACTTGTTGAGCGTCAGAAGTTGCTTAGCACTCGTAATCAAAATTTAGAAAGTTTGAACAAGGCTAAGGATGCCTTGGATGAAGATATTGAAAAGATTGATGGTCGCCTGGAAGCTTCTAAGAAGCTTGTTCGCGAAAAAGAGAGTGAGCTTAAGGGTGCAAGACGCGAGTTGCGTAACCGAGAAGGTGCCGTCAGTGATTTAGAGCGTAAGGTTAAAAAACATGAAAACTCAGTGGACGAGCAAAAGAAGAAACTCGTTGAGTTTGAGAAGATTTTAAAAAAGTAAGTAAAGAGGATAGAAATGGCAAAAATTAGTGTAATTCACAGAAACATAAAAAGAAAAAGAATGGCAGCCAATCAGGCGAAGGCACGCGCGGCATTAAAGCAACAGCGTTTAGATCCTAGCCTTTCTGATGAAGAGAGAGACTTGGCTGAGTTAAAGCTTCAGAAGTTGCCTAAAAACGGGTCTGCTGTTCGCGTCGTGAGTCGTTGTTCGATGACCGGTCGTGGCCGTGGTGTATACCGTAAGTTTGGTCTTTCTCGTATTAAATTTAGAGAATTGGCTCTTGAGGGCCGCATTCCAGGTGTGACTAAAGCTAGTTGGTAGTGACCACTGGCTTTTTCGTCTTAGATTTTTAATTTTCTTCAAGGAGATACCTTAAATGCATAATCTGCTTATGACTGCACCCATTGTCGGCGCAATCGCATTGTTGATCGCTTTTATTTTAATTTATCGAATTCAGTTAATGCCTGCTGGAAATGCTCGCATGATTGAAATCTCTGGCTATATTCGAGAAGGTTCTAATGCCTTTTTGATGCGTGAATATAAAATCTTAACGGTTTACTGCATCGTTTTGTTTTTTATTCTTACTTTTAGTTCTTTAGGGATTCATACCGCTGCAAGTTTTGTGCTGGGAGCTTTGCTCTCTTTGGTTGCTGGCTTTCTAGGTATGAAGGCTGCAACCCTTGCAAACGTTAGAACTGCTCAGGCGGCAAAAGCTAGCGGCCGTGGCGTTGCTTTGATGGCTGCTTTTGATGGTGGCGCTGTTATGGGTCTTTGTGTTGCGGGACTAGGTCTTTTGGGCCTTGGTGGCATCTTCTTTTACTTTCATGAAGACACCGTGTTGTTTACCCATTTGATTCACGGATTTGGTGTTGGTTCTTCTTCGATCGCTCTTTTCGCTCGTATTGGTGGTGGTATTTATACCAAGGCTGCTGACGTGGGTGCCGATCTGGCTGGAAAAGTGATTGCGGGGATTCCCGAGGATGACCCCAGAAACCCTGGCGTCATTGCTGATAACGTCGGTGACAACGTAGGTGATGTCGCAGGTATGGGGGCTGATATTTTCGAAAGTTATGTGGCGGCTTCTGTCGCGGCGATGGCCTTGGCACTTACAATGGCTCCGGAATCTTTGGAAATGCTTTCTGCAAACTATGCTCGTTATTCAACTGAAGATTTACGCTTCATTGGAAAGTTTCTTCCTATCCTTCTCGCTACTGTTGGTTTGATTGTGAGTATGGGAGCTATTTTTGCTGTTCGCTTTTTTAAGGATAATTCACCAGCTAAGGTTTTGCGTTGGGCTCTTTTGACTCCTCCGGTAATTTTTATCGTGATCACTTGGGCTTTGGTTAAGCACTATGAACTTGGTATTGGCATTATGACTGCTGTTATATCGGGTGCTATCGGTGGTGGTATCATTGGTTTGATTACCGATTACTACACAAGCTCTACTCCTGTTGTGAAGATTGCAAAGTCTTCTTTGACAGGTGCTGGAACGAACGTCATTCAAGGTTTGGCTGTTGGTTTAGAGAGTGTGATCTTGCCTTTGTTCATTGTCGCTGTTGTGGCGTTTATGAGTTACAAATCGTTGGGCTTGTATGGAATTGCTATTGCGGCCGTTTCTATGTTGGCTGTGAACGCAATGGTTATGACTGTTGACGCCTATGGACCTATCAGTGACAACGCTGGTGGGATTGCAGAGTTCACAGAAATGGGTAGCGAAGTTCGCGACATTACGGATGAGCTGGATGCTGTTGGTAACACCACTGCTGCTATTGGAAAGGGCTTTGCCATTGGTTCTGCAGTTTTGACGGTTGTGGCTTTGTTTGCAGCTTTTAAATCTGAGATTGATGCAAACCGTGTTGGTGGAATGAGTTTAGAGTTAACAGATGGAAGAGTTCTTGTTGGACTCCTCATCGGTGGAATTCTACCTTGTATTGTGGGCGCATCGACTATGAGAGCAGTTGGAAAAGCTGCTGAAGAAATCGTGCAGGAAATTGGACGTCAGTTTCGTGAAATTCCAGGCTTGTTAGAAGGCAAGGAAGGCGTTCGTCCTGATAGTGCTCGTTGTGTAGATATGGCAACAAAAGCAGCGCTTGGCCAAATGATTTTGCCTGGTATGGTGGCTATTGTGTTTCCTCCAGTTGTTGGGTTCCTGTTGGGTGCGGAAGCACTAGCAGGAATGCTTGCAGGAGCTATGGTTGTAGGTGCTGTTCTTTCTTTGTTTATGGCCAATGCCGGTGGAGCTTGGGATAATGCGAAAAAGTTCATCGAAAAAGGTGGGCTTGAAGGACACGGTAAAGGGTCTGAAGCTCATAAGGCCGCAGTTGTTGGTGACACTGTAGGTGATCCGTTTAAAGACACCTCGGGCCCAGGAATTGCAATTTTGATTAAAGTAATGAGCGTTGTCTCTTTAATGATTGCGAGCTTGATCGCTACACGCGAAGGTCTACTTTAAATCATTTAAAATTTGATTGAGTTTAAATTGAAAAGCCCTAACTAAGAGTAAATTCTTAGTTAGGGCTTTTTTCATATATCTACCTGAGAAAATCATCTTGTTTTTTTTGCGTTTGTGAATCTTTACAGGTTATTGATGCTGCGTTAACTCATTTGAATGTCGCTTAAGTTTCTTCCCGGGATTTTATTGATCTTCTTTTTCTCGCTTGCTCCCCTTCATGCTCAAGATGAATTGTCCTCTTTGACAGAATTTGAAAAGAAGATGTTAGGCAAGCCGCTAAACGCTTTAAATGGAAATTGTTTAGGAGCTTGCAAGTCAACCATGGTGTCTTCGGGATACTTGCCTGAATTGGTTTTGAGAGCCCACAAGGAAGAAGAGAAGCTTTTTAGACTTAGCCATGAGGGAATTTTTTCTTCTGACTTTTTTGAACGCCCTGAAGCAATGGTGCGCTTGTTTCGGCAGATTGGAATAGATGAAGAAGAGGTGGTTGCCTACTTGTGGATGGTTGGATTTAGCGGCTATTCGCAATTGCAGATAAAGGAATTCATGTTTCCACTAGTTGAACAAGCTTTGGAACTGCCTAGCGGGATTATTTCTAAGAACCTTTACGTTTCATCCAGGGACCAGGCGCGCCCCATTTTTTATAAAGCTGTTCAAGAATATACTAAGAGGGCCTTGAGAAGGAATCTCGAGTTTTGGAATTTAGATGACAAAGGAATCTATAATACGATTTTTGGCGAGTTTAACTTTGCTTGGATGTCTGTGCTAGATATTTTTGAGTCTCCTGAATTCAACGGGGACTATAGAAATTTCAAAAGAATTTTTCCTGAAGATAGAGAGGATCTTGGAATGGCTGTCTATACACCGAATAAGGTGGGTCCAGAAGGTTCCATAGAGGTGGACTTACGAGATGGTAAACAAGTGCCCTCAGGATCGATTATTGTTTATCGCGTTGGATCTGGCTACACAAAAGGAAAGGCCCTGGAGGGTGAAACCCGCTGGGATGACCTAGAAAATGCCGCTGAGGATCTTTTGGCTGTGGATGGAAAGCCTGGTCATGTCGAGGCTTGTGTCTACAGTGAGGGTGCCAACGGCAATTTCTATTGTTCCGATGGGCGCAAAGACAAGCCCGCCACTGAGTGGAGTTTGGATCGGGAGATCTTCGCCATATACCTGCCTGTTGAATCCATTTGAAGATGTACTCTATCGTAGGGAGCTCTAATGTTTAAATGGGCTCTAATGTCTCAGAGTTCGGAGCATTTCTTGAAAGTCATGAAATACATGTGGGTTATTTTCTTTTAAGTAAGATAGCTTCAGAACTTTTCCGGGTTGGATAAATGTCCATAGGCAAAGTTCAGTCTTCGACTCGGTAAAAAATGCCTTCATGTTTTGGGTGTCCACAGTGAGCGGAGTTTCAACACTATCTGATAACCATTGAACAAGTTCATCATCATTTGTAATGGATTGCTTGGAGATTGTTTCAATGGCACCTCTTTTAGGGAGTCTCAATGCGCGTGTTACTTCTCCAAATATCGTGAGATTAGGAACTTCTACCAAAGTCCATCTTTTAGGGATTGCGAAAGATAGATCGTGATTCTGGGAATAGAACCGTTCATAGGAGGCATGTCCTATTTCAGTACCATCTACTTCTGAGTTTGGTGAAAATCTGGCATGACCTGTTTCAAATCCGACTTGCAGAAAATCAAAATGGTCGCTAGCTGAAACGGCGAAAGCCAAATTTAAACTAATCACTATTAAAAAATATCTCATTGTTTATTCCCCCCTGATAGTGGAAAAAAGTTAAGTGCTAAATGATAGACTTCATCATTGCCGTCTTCGGTTGTAAGAACTTTGTTGAGGTTTTGTCGAAAATCTCTAATTAAGTTTTTAACGGCAGGCAGCCGCCTCTTAGATATAGCAATAGTTAGACCGCTCGTTTCTCTGTCTTCAGGAATAGTGTTTAAGATGGAAGCCATAGATAGGGAAGCAAATTGATAGTGGAGTCTTCTAACAATAAGTTTGTGTTCTGATTCATCTCCTGTCGTTAGCAATGCCTCGCTAGGTTTATATCCCGCTTCTCCCAGTTGAATAATTTGGAGCTTCTTTAAGCAGTCTAGCGCTTCTTTGGCTTGCTTGGTTGTGATGCGATTTCCCATTCTTTGAGCTACCCATTTTGGGTCGTCTTGAAAGTCGGCCAACAAAGTAAGTTCTCGAACAACGCATATATACCAATGTTTCAGAAACTCGGTCATCGTTCCGTCGACTTGGCTGGCCTGCTTTTGAGTTCGTGAACGAAGTTTTATGATTTGGTCTAAATAGTGTTTTTTATCGTCTGCGCTACTATCGCAGTCGGTATATGAGACCAGGTTTTTAAAATATTCAATCTCGAGTTTTTCTAGGCCGAGGCCCCGGATAAAGTTGTTGAGATATTTATCTGTGATTCTTCGCTGGCCATCGATGACTAATTTTAAGTAGTTTGGGGAAGTAATTTTGGCTCTCAATGCGAACGAGCGATAGGAGAACTGTGGATTCTTAAGCTTTTTCTGGCGATAGAAATCCTTCAGATAAGCACGATAATCGCTGTATTCAAAAACATTGATGGCGACAGCCCCTGACACAGTATTCCCCCCCTGAAGTATTTATGTTAACGCCAAGTGGAGAAAAATCGAGCCTATATAAGTCTTTACAGCAAAAAATGATGGAACACCGTTAACAGCTGTTAACGGAAACTCTGGCTTCTAATGGAAATAACTGGGGAAATTTTGAGCGTTCGTATATCGTTAGATGATGTAGAGAGTCGAGAAGACGCCAAAAGTGTCAAGTTGTTGACTCTCCACATTCCCAAGTGCTGTCCTATCATCCCTTTTCGAAAGTGGGAGCGACTTCCCCAAAAGTCGCTCCCGCCCCATATACAGCCTATTTAACAATGATTTCAAGGTCGTCAGCAGAATCAAGCATAATTTGAGGGTTGGCTTGATTTGGATCCACCACGTTGAGTCTACCGCGAGCTTTGACTTCGATTTTATTGTGAACAAGTTTGTTTCGTCCACTTACAAAGTTTTGTGGATCTTTAGCCCAAGCTGCAGCCATTTTGTCTCGAATGGCTTTGAACTTATCCATATCCTCAAAATTTACAATTGTGTAGTTGGTCTTGATCCCAAACTCGTCTGTTTGAAGTAGGGCCCAAACGTCGAAAGAAACCTGCGGACTTTTAGGAAAAAGAATAAGTTCTCCTTGGAGAGTTGCCATCTTTTCATTCTGATCTTCAATCCGGTCGAAAACTTCTATGGGGTTCTCTACATTTGGATCAAGCTCCAAGTGTGTCGGTCTGCCTGGGTTTTCTTGGATAACATAATTTAAAATTATTTTATCATTCCTATAAAGATCACGGCTAAGTTCATTGCGTGTAACAAAGATAGGCACGACCATTTCTTTGTATTCAAGAACCAATATTTTTCCATCTGCATGAACGGCATGGACTAAAAATCGAGCACTATTTTTTGCCTTTAGTTCTTCTGGAATATTCTCAGGATAGTCATGTTTCGGAAGGCCTGGAGTTGGTTCATATTTTTTTAGCACTTCGATATTACTAAGTTTTATGTGCTTTTGAGGGCTGTCGTTGTCTGCAAATTTTCCAGTGATTCGAATTTTGTCGTGCCTTTGAAGGCTGGATAGGACCTTTTTTAACTCTTGATCTCGGGTGATCATCGACATGTGAACATAGTTGAAAAAGTTTTCTCGATCTCTATAGGTCGCCACATATAGGCCGTATTGAGCCACAGCCGAATGAACCTCTACAACAAGACCTTCGTTGGCGAGTTGTCTTTGAATTTCTTTGAAATCAAAATCTTGTTTGGTCACCGTCTCGTGTGAGTGTGGTGGCGTGGAACACGCTTGGAAGCTGAAAGCTCCCAACCCCATAAAAAAACAAATAGAATGTAAAAATCGTTTCAACATTTTGCCCCTCCTTTTCCCGTATCAAGGCAATCATTTAAATTCTAGGACTATTAGCAGTCAGACAGAGAGCTAGAAGGTCTTGTGTGGAAGACTCTCTAGGCGTCCCGCCTGACTGACGTAAACATAATCAAGTTTCTTTTGAAGCTCAGCTATATTGGAGGCACCGCCATAGGTGAGTCCACTTCTCAATCCACCAATGATGTCTGCCAAGACTCCGTCGTGATCTTCTCGATAAGGAACGTTGGTAGCGACGCCCTCGGCAGTTTTCCAATCGGACATGGGGCCCATAAAATCCTCTTGAGCTTCGCGGCTGGCCATTCCTCTATATTGTTTGTACTTTTTTCCATCGCTGTCTGTGAAAACAGCTCCTGGGGTAGGGGTTGTTCCAGCAAGCATGCCGCCCATCATTACAAAATCGGCGCCAAAGGCTAACGCTTTGACAACATCTCCAGGACTTCTAACTCCACCGTCACAAACTAAAGAGCGGTCGACTCTTGCACATTGTTGGATAGAAGAGAGTGTTGGAACGCCGAATCCGGTTTTGATTCGGGTGCTGCAAACAGAGCCTCCGCCAATCCCCACTTTAATTAGGTCAGCTCCACAAGAAGCTAGATAGTCTGCCCCAGCGTAGGTTGCGACATTTCCGGCCATGATGCAGAAGTTTTCTTCTTCGAGGAGCTCTTTTCGAAGAGTCTTTAAAACGCGACCAATGTATCGAGCGTGTCCATGGGCTACATCAATGACAAAGTATTGAGCGCCTGCATCGCGAAGGGCTTCAACTCTTTCAAACTCCTTGTCGGAACATCCAATAGACACAAAGGTTTTTTTGGGAGATTTTTTAAACATTTCCACATTTTGATCGACTGTGCAAAAGCGATGGAGGGCGCCCATTGCACCCTTTTCGGCCATGAAATTCGCCATATTGCTTTCGGTGATGGTGTCCATGTTTGAGGAAATGATGGGGAGGTCTAGTTTAAGTTTCTTACATCGACTGGTGCTGCTGATGTCTACAAGTCTTCTGCTTTCATAGTGATTGTAGGTGGGAATAAGTAGAACATCGTCGAAGGTAAAGGCTTGTTGGATTTGCATAGCGGATATGGTTTAGCAAAGGATTCAGGCTATGGCCAGCCCCGAAGGAAATGGCTGCGCCGAAGTAAGTTCTTTAATATTAAACACTTAGGAGGTCGACTTAGTTGGATGGATCTAGTTTTAAAGCTAAGGCATGAATCACGTTAGAGTCCAAGAGGTCAGATAGAAGCTCGTTGATCAGTCGGTGACGTTGAACGTGGTTCATTCCATTGAAGGACTTGCTCTTTGCAATAATTCTAAAATGCGCCCCACCGTGTTCTCTACTGCCAGCATGTCCAATATGAGCTTCACTTTCATCAATCACTTGAAGTTCTTCCGGGGAAATCTTTGCTTTGATTCGCAGTTCAATCTCTTCTTTCAAGGCTAATTTGCTCATAGCTGTGAGCATAGTATAGAAAAGAGCAATGGCCGAGATGTTGACCCGCAGATTTATTCTACATGGCCGAGTTCAGGGGGTGGGCTGTAGGGCTCAGGTCCAAGAATGGGCTCTATCTATAGGCAGCTTGTCCGGCTACGTCAAAAATTTGCACGATGGTTGCGTTGAGGTTTGTGCTCATGGTCAAAGTTGGCGGGTGAATGATTTAGAAAAGGCACTCCGAGAGAAGTTATTGTTTCCAGTAGAGGTAGATTTTGTGGAAACGGACGTTCTTTCTGAGGTCGAATGGCCTCCTGGCTTTGTTGTTCGTCGAAGCTGAGCAGCCTGCCTAATCAAAGCGGCCAATAATTTGAGTTTGCCGATTCGTTGACTCAAAGCCTGCTGCTTTAACCTAGCCTAAAGCATAAACTTAGAGGGTGGGATCTGCCGAGCTTATCATCGACCTAGATCATCTAGGACATAACTTTAAGGTATTACGTTTGGCATCCCTTAACCTACCGTCCTTTGCTGTCATTAAGGCGAGGTCCTATGGCCTTGGCGCAGTTGAAATTGCTAAATATTTTGAAAAGAACTTTCCTGTCGCAGAGCTTCCCCTGTTTTGTTTGGCACGCTTTGAGGAAGTTGAAGTCTTACGTAAAGCTGGCGTCACAAGGGATTGTCTTGTTATGAGTGGTTCCCATAGCCATGAGCTTTATGAAAACCTGTCACAAAGAGATCATCTTTGTTTTAGTAGCTTAGAAGATTTGCAGCTTTTTGCGTCCCGAAAAACATCAAAGAATATTGTAAAGGCCCATCTGCATTTCAATACTGGGATGAATCGTCTTGGCTTGTCGCCAAGCCTCTTAGAAAATCTGCCTGAAGTCATTCAACTGCTAAAAAGCTGTTCACAAAAGGGCATGGTCTTTGAGGGGCTCATGAGTCATCTTGCTTGCGCTGAACAAGAGAGAGTGAAGATGTCTGATTTTCAGTTGAAATCATTTGATAAGATTGTTTCGGCTCTAAAACTTTCTTGGCCCTCCATCTTGGGAGCCTTTCCAAAATGGATTCACCTAGAAAATTCCGAAGGTGTTGCGCATGATGTTCGCTCTTCGAACATAACTGCTATTAGACCAGGTTTGCATCTTTGGGGCATTCGAGAGGACACGTCAACTCCTCGGGCTAAGTATGAGCTTAAAGCCGTGGCCTGTGTTCGAGGGCGAGTGCGACAGATTCACGAATTAAAAAGTGGTGATGGAATTGGATACGGCTTGTCTCATATTTGCTCCAAGGAGACTCGATCGGCAACAGTCAATTTGGGCTACGCGGATGGATTGTTACGCCAAGCTGCAAACTCTTCAAAGTTGGGGTTGTTTATTGATGGAAAGCGCGCACCATTCCTGGGTAGGATATCTATGGATTTGTGTTCGGTCGACGTTAGTGAAATGTCGCAAGTCAAAGTGGGTGATTGGGCTTATTGGATTTGCGCCGAACAACCTTTGGAAAAGATTGCCACAGAACTTCAGACAATCACTTACGAGATGCAATGCTCCTTAGGAGCTCGTCTTGTTCCAGTTTACAAGGGAGCTTCTTAGATGTTCACTGGATTTGTTGGTTACATTAGATACTTAGGCACCCTCACTTTGTTTGCGACCCAGTCGATTGCTTGGCTCTTTGTTCGGCCGTATCGCTTTCCTCAGTTCATTGATGAGATGGAATTTATTGGCAATCAAAGTTTGTCAATCATATCCCTTACGGGCTTGTTTACTGGAGCCGTATTGGCCTATCAGTCTTGGATTGCTTTCGATATTGTAGGAACGGACTCTTTGGTAGGCGTGAGCACTTCACTCGCTTTGGCTCGCGAACTAGGTCCAGTTATGACGGCTATTGTTGTTACAGGTCGCGCTGGTGCGGCCATGACAGCCAAAATTGGTCTAATGCGGGTCTCTGAACAAATAGATGCCTTGGAAGTTATGGCGATTTCTCCAAAGCAATATCTTATAGCGCCTAAGATTGTCGCAGCTGCTATAGCAACGCCGTTTCTCGCTGGAATATTTACACTTGTTGGAAATGTTGGAGGTTACCTTGTAGGGGTCTTTCTTTGCGGAGTTGACCCAGGAGTTTACATTCATAATCTCAAATCATTCTTAGCTCCGTGGGACATTTATCACGGCTTGATAAAATCGATTATCTTCGGTTTCGTGATTGCTACCATTTGTTGTTACAAGGGTTATACAACCAAGAACGGTGCTGAAGGTGTCGGGAAGTCAACCAATGAGTCTGTCGTGCTCGGAATTGTTTTCACGCTTGTCATGGACTATTTTTTAAGCGTTATAATTCCGACTGGAATGAGGTCGCAGTGATGAATAGTTCAGCAGCAGCAATTTCATTCAGAGGTGTTCATAAGCAGTTCTCTTTAGATCAGGCCCCTGTTTTAGCCGGACTTGATTTAGATATAAAGCAGGGAGAGATACACGTCCTCATTGGGTTTTCTGGGACCGGGAAGTCGGTCACCATTAAACATGCCTTAGGATTGATGAAGCCAGATTCGGGCCAAGTGAGTGTTTTTGGGAGCGAGATCGCTGAGCTGAACGATTATCAGCTTCGTGAAATGCGCATGAATTTTGGAATGCTCTTTCAGGGGGTTGCTCTGTTCGACAGTTTAAGTGTGTATGAGAACATTGCTTTTCCTTTGAGGGAGCATCGCAAGGAAATGTCTGAACAAGAAATACGACATCGAGTTGAGGAGCTCTTGCTCAAGGTCGAGTTAGAGAAAGCCATTCAGAAAATGCCGGAGGAATTGTCGGGTGGAATGAAGAAGCGAGTTGGCTTAGCAAGAGCAATGGCTCTTAAGCCGAAGATTCTTATCTGTGATGAGCCCACGACCGGTTTGGACCCTGTAACCGCTCAAGTCATTGACACCTTGATAGAGAAGTCAACTCGAGAGGTTAATGCAAGTGCATTTTTAGTGAGTCACGACATACATGCCGCGATTCGCATTGCCGATAGAATTAGTATGATTTTGGAAGGTAAAATCATAATTACGGAATCACCAGAAGGTTTCAAAAGATCACAACATCCAGTTGTGTTACAGTTTTTAGAAAGTGCGGGGGTAGTATGAGGGAACCATCTAAGGGTTTTGATCGAGAGCTACAAGTAGGGCTCTTTGTCTTCCTCTCTTGTTTGATTATAGCGGCCTTTTCATTTCGGATTACGGATTCACCAATATTTCGGAAGGGAAATGATTTTGTCGTTTATTTGAGTGATGCGACCGGTATCTTTAAAAACTCAAAAGTGAAAATGGCTGGTATTGACATTGGTATTATAAAGAAGATCGAGCTTGATGACGGGAAGGCAAGGATTACGATTCTCGTGGATGAAGGGAATGTTATTCCAGAAGGTTCCATTGTCGTTCCTCGGCCGTTGGGTATTTTAGGTGATAAATATTTGGAGGTTCAGCTACCGAAGGCCCAAGGAGAGCCAGAGGCTAGTAACGGCAAATATCGTTCACGAAGTTTGTTGGACTGGATATTCCCAAGTGCAGTCGCTGAAGAGGCTAGAAAAAATTACAAGTCAGGCGATGTTTTGCAGTCTAAGGAAAGTGCTGCAACGATGGACGACGTTCTTAAGAAGGTGGGTGATGCCAGCACTGACTTAAAAGACATTTCCCATGAGGTTAAGGGCTTCGTTAAAGACAATCGGAAAGAGCTTACTGAGTTTATTTCTTCTTTAAATAGAATCTCATCAAAGATAGAGAACACTCTAAACGATCTAGATTCCGATAAGATTAGTGCAGACATTAAAAGACTAAGTGAGGCGGCAGGAGAGCTAGGGGAAAGTGCCAAGAACGTTAGAAAGATAACAGAGAAAATTGATCGAGGAGAAGGGACGATTGGAAAACTCGTGAACGACCCCGAGACGGTCGACCAGCTCAATCGAACCTTAAACACGATTAATGCTGTTGTAGAGCGAGCAAGGCGCACACGAATTATTGTGGACATCTATGGGGAGCAACTCTTTGATGATTCGGTTACTAAAACTTACGCTGGATTTTCGATTATGCCTCGTGAAGACGTTGGCTATAGGGCGCAGCTTGTTTTTGACCCAGCCGGAACTGAGGAAAATACGGTCACCGAAGAGTCTGTAAACGGTGGCGCTACAACGACAACTACAAAACGGGTGACGACTCTTAATGAACTTAAATATTCACTGCAGTTCATCAAAAAAGTGGGGCCTATGGGTATTCGACTCGGTGTTTTTGAATCTTCAGGGGGGTTTGCATTGGACTGGGAAGCTTGGAGGAAAACACTTTGGTTAAGTGTTGAGGCTTTCGACTTTGGGCGAGATGCTAACAATGCACACGTTAAGGCTTATGCAACGGTCAACTTTCTTCGATATTTTAATTTAAGTGCAGGTGTTGATGATGCCTTTGCGAAAACGGGGGCTTCAAGAGAACGTTCCTTTTTTGCTGGAATCGGACTTCATTTTGACGACGAAGACATTAAGATGCTCTTTGTCTTGCCGGGAGTGCCTTAATGACAAAAAAGAAGAAGACCTCTAAGAAGGATTTTTCGAACATTACCCATACGGATTTGTCGATGACAAGCGGTGGCTCTAGCGAGTTAGATGATTTGTTAGGCGCGAAAGCTCTAATAAAGCAGGATGAACCGGCGGCTTTGTTGCGAGTTCTTCCTGGTCGTTTGAATGATGATCTGAAAAAGCGATTAAGTGTTCGCTTGTCCATCGAAGACATCAATCAAGTGGGGATTCATCCTATAGTTCTTGGTCCGATTGCAGCAGACCTTTTGCACTCTTTGGCTTGTGCGGGATCGTTGGGGTCCCGAGATCAAGTTCTTTTGGCAGACAATCGTTGGCGCGAACTTGTTGATGTTTACCCAGATTTAAAGGGATTGATTCTAGAGGGCGATGACCTAACTTACACAGCCACGGAGACTTTAACCGAGGCTTCTACTAGCGATAAGGAAGACTCCACTTTTACGGGTTCTTATAATGAGGCTGAGGCTTTGGAGTTGGAAGGGGTTCCTGCTCCTTCTAACCAGGTTGAAGCTCGTGAATCTATTACATCGGTCAGCCATGTTGTTGCTAAGCGGCCAGCGGCAGCGAGTGCCCAGAAGCGAAGCGCACATTTTAATAAAGCTGCTGAGCATACGCGAGAAATAGACACGCGAATTTGGTTGCTTCCGGTGGCGGTGCTTCTTGTTGGCCTGTTTGTTTGGCAGTGGCCCTCATTGAAAGAGAATCGAGAGGAAGATCCAGCAAAAGCGGGTGTTGAGTTTAGGCGGAGGATGGACGAGAAGAGGATTGCGATGCTTCCTGATAACTTGAAGCCAAAGCCAGTTTCGAATCTATTCGACGGTCAAAGCGTTTTACAGAGAAAGTTAAGACCCTATATGGAGAGTTACGAACGAGGGAGTTTGTATCTGAATCAGGAGGCCATTCGTGTCATTGAAGGAATCTCTAGCCCTGCTTCAGCGTCCTTTCAAGCCAGGGTTTCGGCAACAAATCTATTAGCCGTGCAGGCTATTGGGAAGGCTCAGTATACTGAGGCGAGGAGATTGTTGTCTCCAATTTTAATAGCAGCTCCAACGGATGTTGTTTCTTTGCTTAACTCGGCAATACTAGAGTTGGCTTCGGGAAACCTTCCAGAGGCAAGACGTTTGGCTGTTTCTGCACAAAGACTGTGTGGGTCACCTCATTGCTGGTTGGCTTATAGTTTGCTTGGAACCATCGAAGCCCAGCAGGGTAGATATGAACAATCCAAACTACTGTTTGATAGTGCCTTAGCTTCAAATCAAAATATTTTGGTTTATGGAATGTGGATGGCAACTTTTGAAGAGGCCCCAAGGAATTTACAGGTAAAACTAGATGCCTTACTTAAGCGCGCTATCTGGACCGATCCAGATCGTCATTTAGACTCGCCTCTGAGAGCGCCAGTCGCCTTACATTGGGTTTATTCTGTTGCTTCAGACGGATGGCGTTCGGCTAGCGGATTTACCTCTGCTTTAAGTTCTGGTCAGAAAAAGTATGTGCAGTGGTTGTTGGGCAGTAATCCTTTTGTTCCTTTGACGGAGTCTTTGGAGGCAGTTGCCAAGGATCTAGCGCGGGAAGAGAGCTCTCTTTCCCAAACTTTATATGCTTATGTCTTAAAAGAATTAGGAAAATTTGAAGACGCTTCTCAAGTTTTATCTAGGAGTATTCAACTTGTGGACTACTCTCAAACCAGGAGCTCTTGGCCATGGACCTTGGCTGGGAATGTAAACGAAGAGCGTGAGATGATTGATCAGGCCATTTATTATTATCAAAACGCTTTAAGCCGCAATCCTCGTGATGTGAACTCCATCTATGGTTTGGCTGTAAGCATGAGAGATAAGGAAGATTATAATGGGGCACTCCAGAAGATTGCAGAAGTTCTTCGTTTGGACCCAAGCTATGCGCCTGCTATTTTAAGGTTGAGACGCTTAGAGTGGCATAGAAAATGGAATTATAGATAGAAGACTTGAACAGGTGTTTTGATCAATGTTGTTGGGGGCTAGAGGGCGCGAAATTGTATGGCGGATGGAATATCTGTTTCGGCTAATCCACGCTCTTTGAGGATTTTCCTGTAGCTACTCAGTAGGTCTCTTCTCTGGTGAAAGAGTTCCTGTCTCCAGACTGGATCCGATATGACTAAGCAAAGGGTAAGTTTGTCTTTAATCATGCTAACGCCCCTAAACTCAGAAACCTTTAACAAAGCTGGGCCGGCAATTTGCCTCCATGTCTCTGCATAGGAGATGAGTTTGTTGCGTGAAATCGCTTCACTGAGACGGAATATGGGTCGTTGCATGCTTATTTAAAGCTTTAAGGGTTCAGGTTTATCTTGTCATCTGTAAAGCACTAACTTGCGAGAAACGGCTATAAAAAGCAACACTTTAGCTTGGCGCGTTGTAAATGGGGGGGGTGAGTGATGTTCAGGAGCATTTGATAAAAGATACTCGCCATTTGTTCTACTCAAGATGCTCTCTACTTGATAGAACTAGGCGCTCAATGAATAAGTTCGTGTTCCCTCTTTTGCTTGCACTTCTTTTTGGCTGTGGTTACAGAGTTGCCCAAGACGAAGTGAAGATTGATATAGGGGATGGGCAATTCCTTAAAAACCCTAGAATTTTTATCCCAATTTTTGATAACACAACTGCTTATACAGAGGCTGAACCAGAGCTTACTCGTGCAATAAGAAACACTCTTCAATCTCAGCGCGGTCTTGAAGTTGTGAACAATCGATCCAATGCAAATTTAATCTTGTTGGGAAATGTTGTTAGTTTTCAGAGAAAGCGTGATGAGTCGTCAACGACAAAGGGCACGATGGATTCTGAAGATAGCGGTGGAATTGCTGATGGAGAGCTTGTTTCACCTGCAATTACGATCGACGTGTCTGTGGATTTATCTTTAATCTATCCGGATTCGAAATTGGGCGTTGATAAACTCCTTTGGATGAGAAATTTCTCCCGTTCCGCGACCTATCGAAGTTCTGAGCGTTTGATTCTTAGTGAAGGGGCTTCGGCTGCTCCGTTTATCAATCGATCTCGTGAAAAGTTGAGTTTAAAGCGTTTGAGTGAACAAATGGCCGATGAAGTAGTCGATCAAGTAAAGCAGGATTTTTGATTGTGAAGAACATGTCGACCTTGTTTGATCAAATCAGTTCTGGGAAAACCCCCCATGGTGTTTGCTTAAGAGGGGAAGATCCATTTTTATTTTCCAAACTTTTTTCAGCGTATAGAAAGAATGGTTTGGAGTTAAAGCGTTTTGTTTTACCCGCTGTCGGGCCCGGGGTGGACGTTGAGGCTGAGGCTTTTTCTATGAGTCTCTTTGGTGGAGGCGTCTTGTTGTGGCTTGAATGTAAAAAGGCCCCGTCGGGTTGGAACAAGGACGCTAAATCTTTGTTTGATAAGATTTTGAACACTGCAGACGGTCAAGGTTTGGCTGTTGTTTTGGTTATGCCGCAAGACAAGAGAATTAAGACTCCATCTAAGAGTCTTGAGGAATTTAGTTGTGAGTTAAATTTTAGCGAACGAGCAACCTGGATCGCTAAGATGAATCAGGAAAGAACCGGGTCTCTGGATAAAAAACGTTTAGATTTTTTACTTCATTTTGAAGAACCCTTGATGGTCATTGATAATTGGATTGAGCTGTGGACCTTGGGTGGTGACTTGTGGGCTAGCTCGGCTTTGGCTTGGGGGGATGTAGATTCTCTAAATGGAGCGTTGGCTCTTAAGGGTGAGAACCCTGCTTTTGCGTGGGTTGATTCGGTGGTTGAAGGAAATGGACCAAGGGCCATGCGCTTGTTGGAGCATTTGCTAGATCAAGGCAGTGACCCTATCCAGCTGACGGCGTTGCTGGCCAAAAGTGCTCGAATTTTAGCCAGTGTTGTTGCCAGAGAGTCGACTTCTGGCTTTCCTCCTTTTTTAGTAAAAAAACTTCAGTATAAAGGTTCTGCTAGAAGTTTAGATCTCTTAAAGAAATGCGCTGAATTGGATGTGGCTCTTAAGTCGAGCCCCAAAGACGCTCGAGCCATGCTCCTTCGATTGTGTGTGTAGGTTTTGAGTTAGAGCCCTAATCTGTTTTCAATTTCAATAACTTTTTCTAAACTTTGATTGTGGAATTTCACGCTGTTTCCAGAAGGAAGCTTAAGGGCGACTTCCGGATTGAGGTTTTTGTTCATTGCTCTTGTGTCGAAATTTAAGTTCGGAAACTGGGAGATGAACTCCGCTAAGGGAGTTGGGGTGACGCATTCAATGTGCTCAAGGCCCAATGGATAGGGGGAATTTTCTTTAGGGAAAGGGACTTCTATGCAAAAGATTTCTTTGTCTAAAGTCTTAATAGCCTTGTGCAGCTTAAAAGTTGAGATGGGGCGACCGTTGATGAGGGCTTCTGATAGGAGTGTTCCTCGCGTGGAAAGTTGTTGGGTGTATATTTTATACTCTTCATCGCTAGAGACCCTTAAGCAAAAATGGTCGATTTCCAGAGTATAAACATCGAGCCCAAGGCCCAGGGCTTCTTTGCAGACAGATTCAATAAAATCGGGGGCGTCTTTTAAGTATGAGTCAATCTCCATAAAAGATGAACTAACATAGATGCCCGGAACACTCTAGATTGAGGACAGTGTTCCGGGCATTGGGGATCTATGGTTTTATTCTAAGCCACGTTCAATGCTTAGAATGAGGCGGTAGGCGTCGTTGTGTCGTCCAGCTTGCATGTAAGATCGAACTAAGGCTAACTGCTCTTTTAGGAGGGTGTTGTCGTTGTCATCTTCCTCAGGAACAATTTTTACAGGAGTGCCCATCTCTGTGATGCAATCGATAAAGTTGTATGTTTTGGCTTTGCAAACACTAACCTCTTCTTCGATATAAAACTTATTCAAAGCTTCTTCAGCACACTCGAGTTTGTCGTATGTTTTTGAAAAACACAGAGAGGAAACCTTTGGGTCAAGGTAGGTAGCGTCTTTGATGGAATTCATGCAATCAGAGCTATCGTATTTGAGCTTTTGACATTCAATGCGAGCCTTGACCATAGACTCGGTGGCATCTTTTTGGGTTATTGGATGAGTAAGGTTAGCAGCGTTGCCGTGTAGGCTTAGGGTGGTTAGGGCGATGGCTACTGTTTTGATTATAATGTATTTCATGTTTTCTCTCCTTCTAAAGTAAAAACTAAGAAGAATGATTCAATAGACGTGCCAGCTATAAGAGATTGTATTTAAAGGGTCAGCATTGAGGGGAAGTGGGACACTGTCAAATTTGTCAGACGAAGTTTTCGTTTAGATTAGAACCAGGGGTTGCTGAAACACTCTGGCGACATGTTTGAAGCCCAACCGCTAATAAAGTTAGCCTTGGAAATTCCGCCCGAGCTGTGCGAGGAAATTAGATTGTTTGAGTCGTAGACCAGTCCAATGTGGCCGGACCAACCAATAAGGTCACCGGGTTTGGCCTCTCTGCAACTTATTTTTAATCCTCTAGATCGTAAATAGTTTCTATAGGTGGTGCTAGTTCGATAAGAAATAGTGTCTTTACCGAGTGCACTCAGGGTTTTGTTAATCATGGCAGTGGTCGCGTGGGAACAGTCCCAACCTTTGGGTCCGTTTCCATTGTAAACATAATAGGTTTTAAGCTCTAACATTTGATTTGCTATAGATAGAAAGGTGGCTCGTGGAGTGCTGCTTTTAGATTCTCCCTTTTTTTCCTGATTGGTGGCACGGCTTTCGGAGGGGGCTTTGTGCCTTTGGGCAAAACTTGATGGAGAGAGGAGTAGGGTGGTGCTCAATAGGACTAAGGTTAGTCCTGTGTGTGCCCCCAATTTTTTGGTCAAAAGCATAGTTCTATAATATCTGCGAAACTGTTACTCTTGTGAGTAATGAAACCGTCAATTAACGCCAAGATTTTGCTGCTGGGAGCAGTTTTAGTATCTTGTAGCTGGAGAGGTCCGGCGAGTTCTGATTCTGGCCGCGCACCCTCTTCTGCTGAAGGCGCCCTCAATTCGGGTGAGCTGGAGGCGCCGGCTGCTAAAGTTTTGGGTCAGTATTTGGCCTTGCTAAATGAAGGCTCCTTTTTAACTCGTGAGCAGGCCCATGAAAAACTTGAAAAGATTCCAGCCAACGAAAAAGATCTCAGTGGAAAAGATGTTGCTTATATTTTTAATGCCTCTCAAATGAGAGCTGTCTCAGGGAGCGAGAGCCTTAAAAGTGTGTTGATTGAGTATCGAGTTGTTGGAAGCGTTGACTCAGAGGCTGGCTTTCAGCAAATACCTGAGGTGGCGGTTTTTGCCTTGTTTAATTTACAAAAGATTAAAAATAATTGGCGAATTGTGCATCGTAAATACTTTCACGACGAGTATGTGGGGCCTTTTTTGAATGTCGATGCGGGAGTTCGTGAGCTTGTTAAAATCAACAAGCCCACTTCGAGCCTTGAATCTCTAAAAAATTAAAAAGCTAAGTGCAGTGGGTGAAAGAAAGCTTAGTTGCTCTTCTTTTTGCGACCAGCAGCTTTTTTCTTCTTTTTAGCTCCTACTTTTTTCTTAGCAGCGGTCTTTTTCTTAGCAGTGCTTTTCTTTTTAGCGGTAGTCTTTTTAGCTGCGTCGTCAGATACAGGTGCTGACTTTCCGGTTACAACTGAGTTTAAAGCTTGAGTGAGTTTTGAAACTCTTCGCGCAGCAGTCTTCTTGTGAAGAACACCTTTGCTGGCTGCTTTCATCACGATGGAAACAGCTTCTACAACGCTGTCTTTAAGTTTATCCGCAGCGTCCTCGCTACCTTCTTGAATCATGCCGTAAGCCTTTTTCAAAGCCGTTTTTACTTGGCTTTTGTGGCTCCTGTTACGAGCAGTCTTGCGAATTGTTTGTCGAACGCGTTTTTTAGCAGATTTTGTATTAGCCATTGGCTGCAAAATATAGACAAGCCTAGGCTAGTGTCAACTAAACTTTCACGCTTTGCCAAAGAGATTCGAGTTCATCCATGCTTAAGTCTGTGAGCTGTAGGCCAACTTTAGTGGATTTTTCCTCCATTGCCCTGAAGCGCGAGACAAACTTCTGGTTGCACTGAGAAACGCAGGTTTCGGCGTTCCAGCCCCTTTTGCGGGCGTATTGGCCAAGAGCAAAAAGAAGATCTCCAAACTCCTCCTGAGCCTCGGCTTCGTTTTGGCTTGAGTTAATCTCCTCAATTTCCTCAGCGACCTTTGCCAAAACCTGGGTGGCGTTCTCCCAATCAAAGCCAAATGAGGCCGCTTTTTCACCAATTCTTTGGGCTCGGGCTAGTGCCCCCATGCTTGCGGGGATCTTTTTTAGGCTCTCCCAGGCGGTCTTTTGGCCACTTTTTTCCTTTTGCTTACGTTGCTCCCACTGCTTTTCAACGGCAGAGGCGTCTTGGAATCGTTCTGCATTGGGGTCAAACACGTGTGGATGCCGGCGGATGAGCTTGTCGGCTACCTTGGAGGCCAATTGGTCAAAGCTTGTGATCTGGGCCTCTTCGAGCAGCTGTGCGTGGAAGGCTATTTGAAAAAGTAGATCACCAAGCTCTTCTTGAAAGTGGGCTGATTGGGGAGATTCCTCTAAAACGGCTTCTTGGTATTCGTGGAGTTCTTCAAAAAAATAGGGAATCAATGTTTTGTGAGTCTGTGCTTTGTCCCAGGGGCAGCCATGTTTAGGGTCTCGTAATTGACGCATTGTGTTTATAAGTTTTTGAGTTCCATTCATGAGTCAATCCTCCATCTTGTTGCGGCGCGTGGTCAAGCTTAACCCTCGTGCTACAATATGCCGATAAGGTTTGTAGATGAAAAAAAGCTCACTGCCAAGGTTATCAAGCACCAAGCTTGAGAAGCTTTGGGAATATTTTAGCAAGTCAGGATTACGGGTGTATGTTCAAGACATTGTCGTTTGTTTCCTTGTGGTTTTTTTAATTCTTTTAATGACCCGTCACACAGCAAGCTACAAAGACATTCCAAACCTACTCGAAGGAGAGGTGGCCTCTAGAACAATTCGTGTCGGAGATACCTTAGAAATTAATGACTATGCTGCTAGTGCCCTTGAGCGAGAAAAACTCTTGCGGAATGTGCCACGCGTTTTTGACTATGATCCTTTTGCGATCGATCGTGCTATTTCTGAATGGAAGGCAAATGTTCGAAGTGTCCGCGCTATTCGGGCAAGTGATTTAGAAAGAACGAAAATCTTTGCTGAAAAATACAGTCATGTGGCTTCTTTTAAGTCCGCTGACATTGCTTTGCTTTCAAAGCTTGGCTTCTCTCGTGGTGTGGAGCTTGCGATCAATAGCACCTTGGGGCCATTGCGAGACTTTAAAGTGGTTGAACAAGCCGAGGAAGCCCGTCGCGGAATGGAGGTTTTTAATCTTCAAACTAAGAAAAGCGAGCTTATCAAGGGACGCATGTTGGGCACTGTGATTAGTTTAGATGATGTTGCTCCCATGTTGTTGAATTCTAGATTCTACGGCAACTTTTGGAAGGACGTGACCCTCCGTCAAAGACGCACTTTGGTCTATTTACACTCTAGGCTTTTGGTGCCAAACGTGACCCTCAACAAAAAAGAGACCGAGACAAAGCGGAATGAAGCTCTCGGAGAGCTTCGCCCGTTGATTAAAAAAGTTCTTAAAGGCGAAGTGGTGGTTCGAGCTGGGGAAAGGGTTTCTAAAACCCAGGCCGAAATTTTAAGAGAGTTAAGAAGTCGTCAACAAAGGGCGCTGCCATGGGCAGAAGTTCTTTTTGAAGCTATTTTTGGAGCGCTTTGCTTTGCCCTTTTTATCTATTTTATAAGAAGTCAGTTTCCGCGGCTTCTAGAGAACACCAAAGACAACATGCTCTCGGTTTTCTTGCTTTTGGTTTCTTTGGCGACGTTCAAGTTAACTCTAGTTTTCATGATGGACATCATTGCCGAGCGCTTTGACTCGGTTCCGGCCCCTTTCTTTTTGTTTCTAATTCCGGTTGCGACCTCTGCGATGATCATTCGTTTTCTCATGAAGCCACAGATGGCGATCGTGTATTCTTTGATTTTTGGTCTTGGTGCAGCTGTTTTACTCGAGTCTGCATCTCTTTATGGCGCCTATGCCGTTACGGCCTGTCTGTCAGGGGCTTTCTTCTTGCGAAGTTGTCGTAGTCGAAATGATTTGTATAGAGCCGGATTCTTTTCGGCTTTGGTTTGCGGAACCTCCGCTTTTTTCCTTGTTTTAAGTTGGGGCGGTGGGTTGCCGGTAAATTCAGATTACATTCGAGAAATTGGAAATACTGGGCACAATGCTCTTTACGCTGCAGTGTGGGCTTTTGCAGGAGGCTTTGTTGGTGGGTTCTTAGCCTCGGCCATTACATTGGTTATTACGCCGTTGTTTGAAAGTCTTCTGGACTACACGACCGATCTAAAGCTGATTGAATTATCTCGAATGGATAATCCTCTGTTGAGGGATTTAGTTTTAAAGGCGCCGGGAACCTACCATCATTCAATTCTCGTTGGCTCTCTCTGTGAGGCAGCTTGCGAAGCCATCGGAGCAAACCCCTTGTTGGCTCGAGTGGGAGCTTATTATCATGACATCGGAAAAATTGGGCGCGCAGAATACTTTGTAGAAAATCAAAGTGGTGGGGTGAGTCCTCATGACAACATGAAGCCGCAGCTCTCAGCTAAGATTATCATTGCACACGTTAAAGAGGGAAAAGTGATGGCTGAGAAAGCCAAGCTGGGTCGCTCTATTGTTGATTTTATCATGCAACATCATGGAACCTCTCTGGTGAGTTATTTCTTCAACAGAGCAAAGCAGATGGCTGCTCAGCCTGGTTCGGATGTGGACCCTGAGGAAATTAAGGAAGAAGACTATCGCTACCCGGGCCCGAATCCTCGCTCTAAGGAAGCGGTTATCATGGCTTTAGCCGATTCTTGCGAAGCAGCGACTAGGTCTTTAGTGGAGCCTACCCCTGCTAGGGTCGAGGCGATGATCAATAAGATTCTTACAAAAGCCTTTGATGAGGGACTGTTGGAAGATGCGGAAATTACTTTGCGCGAGATTTACTTGGTTGGTAAATCTTTTAATCGAATCTTGCTGGGGGTTCACCATCAACGGGTTGAGTATCCCGGCCAAGAAGATCAGTTACCGCCACCTGCCTCTAAAAATTCAAATGACAAAAAGCTTTTAAAGTCTGTTAAATAGTGTCTGTGGTAAAACTAGATTTAACATTGAGCTTTCAAGATGCCGAGCAAAAGGCTTTGTTCCCTTTGAAGCAGTCTCAATTAAAAAAAATTGTTGGAGTCGTTTTTAAAGAATTGAAAAGCTCCGCAGAACTGGAAGAAACGGTAAAGCTGGTTGGTGCGCCAAGTTCTATTGGTGTTTACGTTTGTGATGATTTTGAAATCAGACAAATGCAAATTCGATATAAGAACCTTAAACGAGCTACGGATGTCTTGAGCTTTTGCACCCGAGATGACCCGAACAACGATCGTAGCGGGTATCTTGGAGACATTGTTGTTTCAGTAGAAACAGTGATTCGAAATGCAAAACGATACAAGAGGCCTGTTCTAGAAGAGTATAGGAGAGTTTTTATCCACTCTGTGCTCCACCTGTTGGGTTTTGAGCATGTGGGAGTATCTGCAGCCCGTCGGAATAGAATGCGGAAAATAGAGAAGCGAGTTTTAGGGCTTATCAAAAAGAGTCTCTAGGGGGTGGCTTGTTTGTCAGGCGCTCTAAAGCTATAAATGGTATTTATGAGCGAAAAGTTGTCTGAGTTAAATCAAAGAGTAGAGCTTCTTCGGAGGTCTCTTTGACGTTGATGGGAAAAGACGTCGCATCGAAGAAATTCAAAACTTAGAGGAATCTCCCGAGTTTTGGAACGACAATAAAAAAGCGAAAGATATTTTAAAAGAAAAAAGTTCCTTAGAAATGGTGACAGAGCCATTTTTTAAAAGTGCTCAAATGCTCGAAGATGTTCAAGTCCTGATTGAGCTATCGGCAGAAGAAGGTGGTTTAGATGAAGCCTCCAAGGCTGAAGTTGAAAGCACCTTTGAATCAGTCGAGGCCTCCTTACGTGAGTTAGAAGTGGCTAAAATGCTTTCAGGCGAGCTTGATTCGGGAGATTGCTACGTAGAAATAAATGCAGGAGCTGGTGGAACCGAAGCCTGTGACTGGGTAGGCATTCTCGCTCGAATGTATACACGGTATTTTCAGGACCGTGGATTTGATTTTGAAATGACTGATTTTACCGACGGCGATGGCGCTGGCTATCGATCGATTAGTTACGAAGTTCAAGGATCCTTTTCTTATGGTTTTTTAAAAGCTGAAATCGGGATTCACCGTTTGGTGCGCATCTCTCCTTTTGATGCGAATAAAAAGAGGCACACAAGTTTTGCTTCAGTCTATGTTTATCCTGTTATCGATGAGGATATTGACGTGGAAGTTCGCACTGAAGATTTGCGAGTGGATACCTACCGTGCCAGTGGCGCTGGTGGACAGCACGTGAACAAAACAAATTCAGCTGTTCGTATGACTCACGCTCCTTCTGGGATTGTGGTGCAATGTCAGGCGGAACGTTCCCAGATACGAAACCGTGAGCGAGCGATGAAAATGTTAAAGGCTCGTTTGTATGAGATGGAAATTCAAAAAAGACAGGCCGAAGCAGATAAAGAAAATTCTGAAAAGCGAGAAATTGCTTGGGGCTCTCAGATCCGGAACTACGTTTTGCAGCCGTATCAACTGATTAAGGATGTAAGAACTAAATACGAAAGCTCGAATGTTCAAAAAGTTCTTGATGGAGACATTCAGCCCTTTATTGAGTCCTATTTGATGATGAGCACAGATACGCCAACTCAAACGAGTTAGCTTTGCAGTGGTTCAGAAACACTTTGACTGGGCCTTAACTGAATCTTGTTTGTTAGTTCAGTTGTCGAACCGATAAAATTACTAGCTAGAGATTCTAGTTACGTTGAATGTAACCGTAAAGTTTTTTAACAAGATGAATAGGGGTTTTGGGGATGAGTGCATTCTTTCGTATTTTAATAGGTTCGGCTTTTTTTATGATGTTGAGTGTTTCTCAACCGGCTTGGTCGGGTGGTTCAACCCCTCCTATCCCTGCGCCTGAACCAACACCAACTCCTGAGCCTCTGCCGGAACCCGATCCCAATAAGCCAAGTGTCATCGGTTTTAGTCTATACGATGAAATTACCGGCGCAGATGTTGTCTACAAAGACATTCAAAATGGAGACACGCTTGATCTAGAGCTGCTTCCCTCTTCTGCACAGTTAAATATTAGGGCAAAAGTCAACGATCTAGCGGTTAGCGTTGCTTTTGGTTTTGATGACCAGCCTCGTAGAGTGGAGAATGCGGCTCCTTACACGGTATTCCTTGAAGATGGATCTGGAGAGGTTTCTTTAAGTAATGGCAATCACACTTTTTATGCAGAGGCCTATTCAGATAAGAATGCAGGAGGAGTTAAGGGCGAACGTTATAGTATTAGTGTTCGTATCGTTGGTGCTGGAAGCGCAAATCCAAATCCGACCCCAGGGCCTGAGCCCGGACCAACTCCAGAGCTGCCTCCTTCTGACTACGACCCTAGAAAGGATCCTGCCTATAATGGGTTTAAGTATCGTCCAGGACAAGGGTATAGCGGTGGTAAATGGAAGCTCCCTGCTCCTCCGAGTTGTGTGAAAGACGTCACTAGAACGATCACAGTCAATGGAACTTTTGATGGTAAGGGTTGTCTCTATCGCTGGAGGGGTAATTGGAATGGTAAGAGCTATAAGCAGCTTTGTTTTGCTCCCAAGGAACTTTCAGAAGGCACTCCCGCTATGTTTGATCTAAGGCCTGGGGCGACTTTGAAAAACGTTGTCATTGAATGTGCTCTAGATGGCATTCACACCTCTAGAGACAATGTCATTGACAATGTTTTCATGAGAGACGTTGAAGAGGATGCTGTCACGGCAAGAGAAAACGTCACTATTAAGAATTCTCAGTTTTGGTATTGCAATGACAAGTGTATTCAAATGAACTCGGCCAATGGCGTGAAGATTTTTAATAATAAGTTTATCAATGCTCAAACTCCCATTCTCGCTAATTGGGGAAGAAACGTAGAGGTGAAAAATAATTATCTCTACAACACCAATCGAGGGATTCGAGCTAGGTCAGATAAATCAAACATTATAGCCGAAGGCAATGATCATGAAATTGGTGGTTGTCACTACGGCGCAGAAGATAAAGGCCTGATTGAGAACTGGGGAACCGGAAGGCTGAGCTCTGTGAAGAAGCTTAAGTGCGAAGATCGCGGAGGCCGAGTCGTTAACAAGTAAAGCTTTTAGGGGAGCATGTCCGAAACTTGCCAGTGAATGTGGGCAACGGTTTCAGGCGTGCTCGTCTTAACTTCCTCTCGAATTCTTTCTCTTAGCT
>JAACVK010000050.1 GCA_009991595.1 bacterium
GATTTTTGAGTTCGGCCAGATCCTCCTTGGCGAATTCTTGATTCAATTTCATCTTTTTCTCCATCCCCAGGGCCTAGGATACAAGATAACCACACTTGAGATACCTAATTCTTCCTCTTTGACACGCTTTTTAGCGTATTTCCTTGAATTTATGACAGCTTAGAGGCAGAACAAAACGATGAGCGCAAGACTAGATAAACTCATTGAATTCTTGAAATTTCCTTCGATCTCCACGGACTCTAAGTTCAAGCAAGGAATTGATGATTGTAGAGATTGGGTCCACGCTCAATTTACGGAAATGGGGTTAAAATCCGAGATCTACAAAACTCCGAAACACGATATTGTCGTTGCAAAAAACCAACACAAAGCCGGCCGCCCCACCCTCCTGATCTATGGCCACTATGACGTTCAACCGGTCGACCCCCTAAACCTATGGACCAACCCTCCCTTTGAGCCCACAGTCCGGGACGGAAAGATTTTTGCTCGCGGATCTGCAGATAACAAAGGCCAAATCCTCGCGCACATGCTCGGAGTTAAAGAAGCTTTGGCGGACAAAAAAGACCTAGGGATCAACCTTAGCTTTTTAGTCGAAGGAGAAGAAGAGATTGGTAGCCCCAACCTAGACGCTTTTCTTGAGTCACATAAAGATATTCTCAAGTGTGACGTTGTTGCCGTAAGTGATTCTGGAATGGTTGGGCCAGGAATTCCAACACTGACCTATGCCTTAAGAGGCATCGCCTGCGTAGAAGTCAAAATCAAAGGCCCCAAAATGGATCTTCACTCTGGAGTCTACGGAGGCGGAGTGCGCAATCCCGCCCTGGCGGCCGCACAAATTGCAGCCTCGCTTCACAATGAAAAGAATGAAATTACCATTGAGGGTTTCTACGACGGTGTAGCCGAACCTCAGCAATGGGAAAAGGACCAATGGAAGTCACTTCCCATTACAGAAGAAAGGATTAAAGCACTTGTTGGAGTGGATTCATTATACGGCGAAGAAGGCTATTCTTACCTTGAGCGTGTTTGGGCGCGGCCCACTGCCGAAGTCAACGGAATCGGAGGAGGCTACCAGGGCGAAGGCTCCAAAACAGTGCTCCCGTCTGAAGCTCTATTAAAGCTTTCCTTTAGACTTGTTCCCGGACAAAATCCGAAAGACATTCTTGAGAAAGTCGAATCTCACATCAAGGGATTGGACCTCAAAGGACTTACAGTTAATGTTGAGATGGGTCACTCTGGCACTCCTTACATTTGTGATCCGTTTTCTAGCTTTGCTAAACTAGCCCTTTCTTCACTCGAGGAAGTGTTTGGGAAAAGTCCCTGCTTGATCCGAGAAGGTGGAAGTATTCCAGTTGTAGAATCTTTCAAACAGCTTTTAGGTGCCGACACCCTTCTCCTAGGCTTGGCTCTTCCGGATTGCCGCTGTCACGCTCCCGATGAAAATTTTGATCTAGATTGTTTTGAAAAAGGAATCGCTCTCAACAAAGCCTTGATAGCAAACCTGGCCAAGTAAAATGGATTTCGATCGCTCAAGAAGAACATTTTGCACAAAACTACGCCGCCTTAAATTTAGCGAACCAACGGCCTATGTTTACAATCCTCTGGAATACGCATGCGCGAGCTATAACAAATATTTAGATCAATTTGCTCAAGGAAAAAAGAAAGCTCTTTTCTTAGGAATGAACCCGGGTCCCTACGGTATGGCTCAAACCGGCATTCCTTTTGGCGAAATTTCCCTAGTGCGAGATTGGATGGGAATCTGCGAACCACTTGGAAAACTTCCCAAGCAACACCCCAAACGACCCCTCCAAGGTTTTCAATGTGAAAAATCAGAAGTTAGTGGAAGACGCCTCTGGGGTTTGTTTTCCGAAAAATTCCCTAAACCCAAACAATTTTTTAAAGACCACATGGTGCTCAATTACTGCCCCCTTGTTTTTATGGAGGAGAGTGGAAGAAACCGCACTCCCGACAAACTGCCTGCAGAGGAAACCGAACCATTGTTTGCAATATGCGACGATTACTTGGACAAGCTAATCAAAACTCTTGAACCAAGATATCTCATCGGTGTTGGAGCCTTTGCTCAAAAGCAGTTACAAAGAATAAGACCTGGTAGTGAAACCTTTAAAATTTTGCACCCTAGTCCAGCTAGCCCGGCCGCAAATCGCGGATGGGCCGAAGCTGCTCAAAAGCAGTTGATGGAAATTGGGGTTTGGTAGCTATGATCTCAAGAGCTCGGTCTCAATCTTGAGACTTTCGCATTTCTTGAAAGCCTTCAGCCACTTCACGAAGTCGCTCTTGGGCTTTGCTAATTTCTTTCTTGGCAGTCACATGGATATTAAAATCAATTCCTTGCGCGTGACTTGAAAGGTCTCTTTCAACTTGTGAGTATTGAGTCTGAAGCCTTTCTAACTCTGCGGCTTGTTGAGCCTCATCCATGTCTTTCATTTGATTGTAATAGGCATCACTTTCTACGAGAGCTTCTATTTGATCTAGCTTTGCCAAATCAGACTGAATTAAGGCAACTTTAGTCTCATCAATTCCGGAACTGGCATATGGCGATAGTTTGAATGAGCTCGGGTCCGCTGGCTTCGATGGAGACGACACGGGTTTTGTTATAGCTACGGGCTCAGCAGAACGCGGAGTCTCTGGAGCGGGCGATGAACCTGAATCACGATCCTTCTTAGAAAACAAACGTCCTAAGCCATTCCCCAACAACTTAAACGGGGCTCCGACAACTTTAGCAACCCTCTTCAAAGGTTTGGCTTCCTCACTTGTTTCACGAGGAGTTTTCAATGCTGCTAAAAGCTCATTAAAACAAACTTCTTTACCCTTGGTCCAATCTGAATTCTCTCCGTGCCCACCAAAATACAAAGCCTTTTTGTAGCCCGCATTGATTTCATGGGCCGTAACCGCTAAGTTCAAAGTCGGACATAGAGCCAGTATTGCACCAACAGCCTTAGAAAGAGTGTCCCCACCCCCATCTGTAGCAGTCAAAGCTTTAGACAGAGAGCCCCTAGTTGTTGTAAAAGCACCAACCACAGGCGCAGTGTAAGCATATTTTTTCAACCACTCGTCCTTCTCTGATTCGGGAAAAATATCTTCAGCTCCACAAGCCTCCCAAGATTCAGCGGCAGGCATTTTAGCGGCTCTTTGCAACATTTTAAAATTTGCCTCGCCGTGACCACCAATAACAAAACGATCAACCGTCATACCGCCAAGGCCGTAACCCTGAACCGGGTTTGCAGCGGCAGCGGAAGTAGAGATATGCTGCACTTGAGAATAACGACTCACAGGGAGTTTCCCTTGTAGAGTAGAGCTTGAATACCCCTGAGAGTGCGTTACTTTCTTGGTAGCATTCTCCCGACTCCAAACGTTAACTAGACCTTGAGCGGAATTATAGTTGGATCGAAGGAAAAGAAGTCCCATCAACTTGGCTGACTGGTGGGCCAGCACAGAGTCTTCAACACTTCCCTTTCTAGCAAGCATTTGTTGAGAAATGATGTTTCTAATATTGCTTGGGACGGCGGCACATTGAGTATCTTGAACATCTAAAAGGCGATCAGACCCCGAGTTAACTGGAACATTCACTGAAGGCACTGTCTGTTCCTTGGGAGCAGGCTCATTGCGGGGCGAAGAAATCTTTGACTGTAAGTTTTCTCGAACCTCTTGATGCTTGGCTCGTCGTTCGACTCTTTTTTCATGAAGGTTCTTAAAAGCTCTCTTCAAAAATCCATCTTTTCCGTTTGCCAGAGCTACCTCTGCACTTAAACAGAAGATACCAAAAGAAAGTGCTATCAATTTAATTTTGCTCGTTGTCATATATGAAACCCCGTCCCAAGATTCATAGTGACCTATTTGCTATGTGTGAATCAAATCAATTACTTGTTAAGATTAGATGAAGAAATTTCGTCAATAAAATGATTATATTAGGCACTCTCTAAAGCTTAACAATACAAGAGGCCGATAGCATTGGTATGAAATTGCGCAACTTTATATTGATTAACAGTCTAGTAATCGCCCTCGGGATTTCGACTCTTTTTGCAGGATTTTTCTACTACCTGCATACGGTTCAAAAAGGCGATGTCTTTCAAAATGCCATGAAAAATAAGGGTGCCTCGTTAGAAGCCAAATACAGTCATTTAAAGAACAAAATCGAAAAAATTAGCGTTTGGGCCAGATACTTTTCAAAAGACTATAGCGTCGAGCGCATTTCAATCAACAATGCCACCCCGCTCTCTTTCACTGCGCTTGAAGAGAAGGCTGCCCAGATGATGGAACTATCACCTGAAGTTTTGCAGTTCCAGATACTCGGTCTTGGAGGAGCGGAACTCTTTAGAGTTGATCGTCAGAATCAAAAGATTGAAAGAGCCTCATCCAACGATCTTCAAGATCACTCAACGTGGGATTCCTTCCAGGCCCTTAAGAGTCAATCAGACCCTAAAGTCTATGTTTCCAATTTTGATCTCAAGCGAAAAGAGGGAGTTATAGAACAGCCCTACCTTCCCGTGTTACAAATCACAGCCCCAGTTCTAATTGAGGACAACAAAAAGGCTTTCGTGATGATGAACGTCGACGCTACTGCAATATTAGAGGATTTTGAAAGCGACTCAAGCGAATCAGCTAATCAATCTTTCATCATCAATCAAAGCGGAGGATGGATGTTTGGCCACAAAGACTTTAACTGGTCTCATTTGTTTCCAGAAACCGAAGCAGAGTCGTTTGCCAAATATTATCCAATTACCTTTGCCTCAATGCGGGCGGGGCAGACGGGCATAGTCTCCAACATTGAAGGTGAGTTCTTAGTTCGACCTGCAACTCTAGGCGAAAATACCATTTATTTTGTTTTTCATCCAAATCTTCATGAGCTTCTAGCAGGCCAACGAAATCTCGCGATTCAGTACAGCCTCATTGTTGCTGGAGTTTTTCTAATAACTTTCTTATTTAGCCTTATGGTCTTTAAATTAAAACGCAACAGCTTATTGCAGACCTTCCACCTTAAAGAGAACCAAAGCTTTTTGAAAGACGCCGAAGCTCAGGCAAAAGTTGGGTATTGGAATTTTAACTTTCAAACCCAAAGAACTTACATCAGCCCTCAACTCAAGGGAGTCTTTGGGGTTAAGGAGGACGACAGAGCAACTTTGGAGAAATGCCTGAAACATTTTTTGCCAGAATCT
Organism: bacterium; assembly: GCA_009991595.1. Taxonomy (GTDB): domain Bacteria; phylum Bdellovibrionota; class UBA2428; order UBA2428; family UBA2428; genus JAACVK01. The sequence continues at coordinate 5,169 of JAACVK010000050.1, forward strand.
GAGGAACGGATCCGCTCCGCCTTCGCCAAGTTAAAGAGCGAAATGAAACCGTTCGACCTTAGCGAAAGACTAAAGACCCACGCCGGTGAGCCACTCTGGATTCGTATTACCGGAAACGTGCATGAGGTCCGCCAGGGCCAGGTGTATGCCGCCATGGGACTTTTTCAAGATGTCACACAATTGAAGGAGAACGAGGAGGCAACGAGAGTCACTGAGCAAAGTCGCCTTGAAAATGAGAATCAAATTGCTCTTGAAGAGATGGTTAAAGCCATTTACCAAGAATTGAATTCACCGATTTCCGAACTTCACTCTGAGATTGCAAAACTGGAGTCAACTCCAAATCAAAACAGCTCTTCCATCGATGCCGTTAAAGGTGCTCTGAAGAAGCTCAATAGCATCAACACTTCCTTAAAGAAATTAAGTCAAGACACAGACTCACCCAACTATGAAAACTGTTCTTTGAAGCAAATCTCTCAAGAAGCTTTTAACCTCAATTCATCCCTCTTAAAAAAGAGCAAGATCGAAATTCGAAATTGCTTAAAGGCCCAAGACAGCGCTCCTTGTAACTCGGAACAGATTCTTCAGATATTTTCAAATTTGATTCGCAATTCCGCACAAGCTCTTGCCGCGAAAGAAAACGCTTGGGTTGAGGTAAAAGCAGAAAGAAAACACAACTCTTTATACGTTTATTTCACCGACTCCGGCTCAGGGATCAATGAAGGGTTGCAGGACAAAATCTTTCAATCTCTCATGAATCCCCATCAGGCGAACAAGGTTACTGCCCACGGATTACACACCTGTAAAACAATCATGGAGAACCATGGCGGCAAACTCACCCTTGATACAAACAATAAGCACACATGCTTTGTTCTTGAATTCAATCTGAAAGCTAGTGAGAACAATGTGATTGAACTGACCAGGAACGCCGCCTAAAGAACTCAAACAGTGGACATTCCAAGTTCATCACCATTAAACTAAGGACCATGTTCCGAGATTTGTTTTTCAAAAAAATGGGCCACCTGTTTCGACAACCCTCATTCTATCTAGTCACCCTATTAGGAAACCTCACAGTATTAGGGGCTTCAGGACTACTCTTCCACCTGGAACACAGGATCAACCCCCGTATCCCCACTTTCCTGGACGCACTTTGGTGGGCCGTAGCCACCGTCACGACCGTCGGCTACGGAGACGTCTCCCCGATGACCGTCGAGGGAAAATTCCTCGGCATGGCTTTGATGCTCCTCGGAACGGCCTTGTTTGCCGCCTACACAGCCCTTTTCGCGGGAGCCCTCCTCTCTTCTGACCAAGCCTTGTTTCATAAAGGCATTCGAAAAATTTCCTCGCTCGAGAACCAAGTGAAGGACGAGGAAAAGAACCTTAATGAGCTTGCCAAGGATTTGCGCTTACTGCTGGAAAGAATTGAAAAATCTGAGTTCAAAAATGAGCGTTGACTCCCATGGGCTGACTCCTTAAAAGCTGCACAATGACACGTTTGCCCCAAAGAATTCTATTTCTTTTCATCGGAACATTTTCTTTCCTGGGATCCGCAGCGGGATTTCGATGCGACACCCCTCACCGACAACTACGCATAAAGGTGTATCAACACACTCACCACACAAGCGGAGGCACCAAGGCTGCCGCCATTATGATTCTCTCGAATCCAAGCGCTCCAAAAGGCATGAAAACCATCGCCACAATGAAAAGTGAGCAAGGGTTGCTCGAGCTTTTGAATGGAACATTTTCTGGTTTCATGGACCTACGCTTCAATTCGATCTCCAAGAAGCCCCAAAACTTTATTGGACCTTACCCCAAATCAGAAGTTCAACGTGTTTCCATCACACCTGATTTTCGCTACTCAGAGCCCGTTCCAAACAACACAAAGTTAAAAGCTCTCTTCGAATTGGAACTTAAGAACGGCGAAATCATCAAAGGCACCATTGATTGTCGCAGATATCTCAAGGCTAACTCAAAAGCTTCAAAAACTTGCTCAGATCAATTAGACTTAGAATTTTAACTCGAAGCGTTATATCTAAATTTATCTTTTTGTAGCTTCATAAGCCCCCAGAAAGTATCTCTAGAATGCTGAAACTTTCATCAGATGCGCTCGTAGCTCAGTTGGATAGAGCACCTGATTTCTAATCAGGTGGTCGTAGGTTCGAATCCTGCCGGGCGCACCAATCTATTTTTGAGAACCGTGTAGCTTCCAAAACTTAAGGGCTTTCTGGAAGGTGCCACGGACTCAAAAATGCTTTTACACAATTCTTGAACCAACTCTTCTTCGGCACAAATGCTTGGATGAATTTTAACCGTTAAAGAAAGACGGGCGTTCCAGATCATCGTTGAGACACTTACCGGATAGTTCCTAGTCCCTGGCGGAGTGACCAGCCAAACCATTTCAGATGGAGACGAAGAGGCTTCACACCATTCCCCCATACCACTGAAGCAACCCACATTAAGAACACTCGCGCTTCTTTTCTGAGAAAGCTTCCGCATGCCCTTCTCTCCGATCCACTTACCAATGTTCAATAGCGACCAAACGCCCCAATGCTCCTGTTTCTTGAGTTTTTCTTTGCATTGGAGGTGAATATCGTGGGCAAGACTGTTGGGGCGAAGACTCAATTCAATGGCCGAAGAGCAATTGGCCGATTCATTGCTCAACTGAACCCAAGGGCGCATATTTACCGGGAACATCCACCTGAGTGAAGTGCCCGATTGTATCAAAGAACACGAAACCTCTTTATTCACCAAAGCTAAAATTATCGCATTCAAGGAAAGCATCTTTTGGGCTGCTCTATCCTTTAAATCCATTGTGTCTTGCCTAGAAAACACAGCGTAATAATAGCGGTGCTCACTTCGACGATACAAAGAGGGATTCTCCTGAAAACTCTTCCACTCAAGATCTGACTTAGCAAAGGCATCAAGAAAAGCTCGGACAGCTGAGAAAAGCTTCGTCAATCGTGTCGGCCGCGTTTGAATAGCGGGCTTTAGTTTCATCGATGCATTGATCTTTAATTTTCTTAAAAGAACTCTAAACGCACCCACACCATCAGCCCAAGCGTGAGAACAATGGTAGCTTTTACGTGCACCATCGCTTAAATCTAACTGAGTAAAAGTAACAAGATCGTTATGCCCCTTTTCTTTTGAGAGAACATACCAAAGACCAGGCCAATCCTTAAATCCATCTTTTCGAAAGTCTTCAGCGCCCAGCCAAGTATCTCTTTGCAACTGATCCATCATAACTGAAGAAATTTTTCTGGAGCGACTGTTAACCCCACTTCTTTACTAGGTTTCTGAAGGCTAAACTCTAAACGAGTCACAACTTGCCCATCTTTGATTATTGTCTTAGGAGGAATTACAGCCCCAGCCATAATCCGACAGTCCTTTCCAATTCGACTTCCCTCACCTACGGTAACTCCTTCATTGATCACCGACCGCGCACCAATAGTGACACGATCTCCTAAGCGCACATTCAAAGATAGAAAGGAATGGGCTTGAACACAACAGCCACGCCCCACCCAAACACCTGGCAAGACAGAAACATAACCAGCAATTAAGGAATCAGCGCCAATTCGAATGCGACTCACAAAAAGCAAACCTACCTTTGGCTGTATCGACGGAGCCAAGTGAGCATGCTCACCAATCAAGACCCCTTTATCAATGAACAGTAACCTAGGGTTTCCGATGATCGTTCTAGTTGTGATCATCGCCTTGGGATGAATTTGTGACCTTAAACACCATAGAAAGAAGGTCCTCAAATGTTCGTTCATAAAAAGAACACCTTGAAAGGTATTCAACACAGGGTTGGAGAAAGCATTCTCAATAGACCATAGAATGGCAGATCGATCCTTAAACACTTTGAACTTTCCATCAGAAGCTGCAGGGAAAAGAGTATAGATTCCTCTCACAAACAGGAGAACTAAAAATGTTCCCATAACAAAGCCGACAGGAATAAGCAGCACCCACAAAAGAGGATTTTGTCCCGCAAGATAAGGAAGCAAAATGGTCATAGGTAAAAAGAAAGCGACCACCAGAAAAAAGGCACTCATCATCCACAGTGCAGAAAGTAATTTTGTAATCTAGAACTCCCCTGTCCTTGCCATCAATAAGCTTGATGCATTTTAAGTGTAGGGGGCGACTCACAAGAAGTCTTGACGCTAAGAGAGTGTCTTTAAATTTATTTTAATTACCTAAGCAAATTGTAAACTTAGCCCTATGACTCTTCGCAAACACAATGGTTTTTTGAAACGAAACGATATCAATTTAACAAAACAATGTTTCAATGAACCACCTTTGAACCACTTTAAAAAACAAAATACCATTGAGCGATTCATCTTGTTTAGCATTTTTGAAATTTTAAATTTTATTCAACCGGGATAAAGAGGCCAGCACATTGAAGCTCTTTTGTTTCAATGTTGAGCAACTGCTTAGTGAATTGCATTCCCGCTTCGCCAGGCATCCAACTCATTACGATGTCTGCAAAATAAAGTTTCAACATTTCATCTACGCTTGAATGATAGCGGGGCTCGTCCGGAGAGGCTTCTTCGAATACCCCAGTTCGCAAACCTAAATCACTAGTCCACTCAAGAACCTTTGTATTGCTCGAAACAAAAAGCCTTTTTAGAAACAACTGCTCGTCCAACCAGACAAAGGCTACACTTTCATCCTTGCCAACAAAGGCACGATACTTCTTTGCTCCCTTAACAAGCGACAAAGCTTCCGCATTGTCACTCAATTTTTCGTTCAGGACAAAACTTTCACCAATCGTCTTGGGGCCCATAAAAGCTTCCAAAGCATTTTCACAGGCCGGACTAATTTCAACAAACTGACAACTATATCGGAGCCCTCTGTTCGCCTTAATCTCAACTTGAATTGGGAAAGCCCGGTCACGGATCGATAAAGATAGTTCAATCACATCACCGGGATTAAACTCCTTCTGCTTTTCAAAGACTAAAGCCAAGCCACCGATTGAAATATTAACGACACGCACGGGTTCCTCACCCATATGGGCGTCGACGCTTGCCAATGGTGTTATTTCCGCAGACTCTAATTCGACTGGATGTCGATATTGCTTACGCTTGTTGGGCACACGACTAAGTGTATCATGGAAATAAAAATAAGGTGAGTTGTGTCGGTAGCACAACTCACCTCGATAAAGATCCAGGAGTAAATGGGAAACCCGGATCTTCTAAAACTAGTTGAAAGGTCTTAGGCGACCTTTTTCTTGGACTTAAGATGCTGCTGAAGCTTTTTCTCGTAATCAGTTGGCTTTGTTCCATCTCCACGAATGATTCCTGCCATATAAAGCTCGAAATGTTCTTTACAGAACCCGAACTTCTTTGAGTCTTTTTTGCACTCTACAAACGAACAGTGAATGGGGCCGGCTGGCTTTTCGCCTTTGTTTGAATTACCTTTTCCTTTAGACATCTTAGACTCCTTTGAGAGCATGTTGCTCTGCACAATATACCTATCGACTCGGAGCGCAATTACTTTAGCTCGACGCATTAAAATGTCTTAGAGTGTCAATAAAACGTCGTATTTATTAACTTCTTTTCTTCGTTAAATTTCTATAAAGGGCATAATATACCTATGAGCAAGTCAATTAACATAAACGACTTTGTCCAATCCAAAATCAATGTTGATGAGTTCAAGAAGATCCACTGGGAGGGAAGCTTCCAAGATTACATCAACATCGTCACAGAGACTCCACAGGTTACGCGTAACGCTTACCAACGTCTCTATGACCTTATTACATCGTTTGGTTCTGATGAATCTGTCGATGTAAAAAAGAAGATGGTTCATTACAACTTCTTTGATGATCCCTACGAAAATGGAGCCGATGCAGTTTTCGGTCTCGAAATTCCACTCATGAAGCTAGTGAACATCTTTCACTCAGCTGCAAAAGGATATGGAACTCAAAACCGAGTTATCCTTTTACACGGACCTGTTGGCTCCGCAAAATCAACCATCGCTCGATTGTTGAAAAAAGGACTTGAATATTACACCCGCACAGATGAAGGCGCACTTTATAGCTTTTCTTGGGTGAATCCTGACAATCAAGACATCTCGGTGTTCAAACACCTGGCCGAGCTTGGTCTAACTGAGTTTGCCGACCCTATGAACGAAGAACCTCTAAAACTTCTTCCAGAAAATGCCCGCCAAGCATTTAGCGAAGAACTCTCAAAAGGGAGAAAACTTCAATATAAAGTGAAAGTCCTGGGCGATCTGAACCCAGCGTCACGATTCATCTACGCAGAACTCATGAAATACTACGAAGGTGACTGGAACAAAGTCATGAAGCACATCAAGGTTCGACGCCTTGTCTTCTCTGAGAAGGACCGTATTGGTATTGGCACCTTCCAACCTAAAGATGAGAAGAACCAAGATTCCACAGAGCTAACTGGCGATATTAACTATCGTAAGATTGCAATCTTTGGTAGCGACTCTGACCCTAGAGCCTTTAACTTCGATGGTGAATTTAACATCGCAAACCGTGGCTTGATCGAATTTGTCGAGATTCTAAAGCTAGACGTAGCCTTCCTTTACGACCTACTAGGAGCTTCTCAGGAACATAAGATCAAACCTAAAAAGTTTGCTCAAACCGACATTGATGAAGTGATCATCGGTCATACAAACGAAGCCGAGTATAAGAAGCTTCTCAACAACGAATTCATGGAAGCGCTAAGAGATAGAACTATTAAAGTAGACATTCCTTACATAACTAAACTCAAGCACGAAACAAAGATCTACAAGAAGACCTTCACTCACGAAAGAGTTCGAGGCGTTCACATTGCTCCTCACACTTTAGAGATGGCTTCCATGTGGTCTATCCTGACTCGTCTTGAAGAACCCAAAAAAGCGAACATTACTTCGCTTCAAAAGCTTAAGCTTTATGACGGAAAAAGTCTTCCTGGCTTTACTGAAGACAACATCAAGGAGCTTCGTAAAGAAGCGAACCGAGAAGGGCTGGATGGAATCTCACCACGCTACATTCAAGACAAGATCTCTAACGTTCTTGTTCGAGAAGGTGAACGTAATGGATGCATCAACCCTTTCATGATCCTCAATGAGCTTGAAAGTGGCCTAAAACACCACTCGCTGATTAGCAGTGAAGATAAGAAGAAACGCTACAGAGAAGCACTCTCCGTAGTAAAGCAGGAATACGAAGACATCGTAAAAAATGAAGTTCAGCGCGCTATTAGTGCTGACGAGGAATCAATCACTAAGCTTTGCGCGAACTACATAGACAACGTAAAAGCCTACACTCAAAAAGAAAAGGTAAGAAACCGCTATACAGGTCAGTATGAGGAACCCGACGAAAGACTCATGCGCTCGATCGAAGAAAAGATTGATGTGCCTGATAGCCGTAAAGATGATTTCCGCCGCGAGATAATGAACTACATTGGTGCTCTTGCGGTCGAAGGCAAAAACTTTGATTATCGAACCAATGAGCGTCTTCAAAAAGCGCTCGAGCTGAAACTTTTCGAAGACCAAAAAGATTCAATCAAGCTGACGACCTTGGTTTCCAATGTGGTTGATAAAGCCACTCAAGAGAAAATTGACATTGTTAAAGCTCGTTTGATTAAGAATTTTGGCTATGATGAAGTTTCTGCTACGGACGTGCTTCACTTTGTTGCCTCCATCTTTGCGCGCGGAGACAGCAAGATTAGCAAAGAAGAGAAGAAATAAAGGTTTATGCCTGAAAAGCATCTTGACTTAGCAGCTATGACACAAAAACATCGACTCAGCCCGGAACAGATCAAAACGTTCCACGAAATGGGCTGGGTCACTTTAAACGAATTGTTTTCAGAACAAGACTTAACCCTCGCCCGCTCTGCCTTCGACCGAATGGCTGAAGAAGCTAAAATCGTTAAAACTACGCAAGACCATAGGGGAGCCCGCTTTGTTTTAAGTGAAAAAAGCGGTGAGATCGTAATCAACCGAATCGTCTGGGCAGGTGGTGCGGAGCCCGACTTACTCACCTTGAGCGAAGATCCTCGAATACTCATTCCAGTTGCACAACTTCTTGATTCTCCAGAGATGGATCAACTCTTAAGCCAAGCGCACTACAAGCTTCCCGGTGATGGCGTTTCCTTTGCCTGGCATCAAGATGTACAGCACAGAGACAAAGGTCCTGGAACTTGGAAAGACATCAATAAGACCGGCTCTTATGTTCAAACCATACTTCTTTTAGATGAAATGACAGAAGAAAACGGCGCCCTCCAATTCATTCCCGGTAGTTCGCAATGGGGTCGAATCTTTGATGCCGGCTACGAATACGACACTCCTCTGAACGAAAAACAAAAACCCGATGCCATCGACTACTCCAAAGCTAAGACAATTACCGGTAAAGCCGGATCACTCGTCTTATTTGGACCCTACACAGTTCATGGTAGTGGAGCCAACAACTCCACCCAATCGCGGCGAATTCTAATCAATGGCTATGCATACCCAGGAGCCAACTCTAGAGTTTACCCTGGAAAAGGTTCTGGCCGTCGCATCAAAGTTGATTTCTAACTTAGCACTCCGGTGGTGAGTTTTGAAAAGCCATTTATGGCAACTGAACCCTGGGGAGGATTCTATGGATCAAGTATTTGGTGCTTCTGCGTTTTCACTTCTAGATTGGGCCGTAGTGGCCGTCTACTTCGGAATTGTTACCTGGGTAGGTCATAAATTCAGCAAAGAGCAAAGTGGAGCCCACAGCTTCTTTCTAGGAGGACGGTCTCTTCCTTGGTATGCAGTTTCAGCCTCTATGGTTGCTACAGCCATTAGTGGAGTTACCTTCATTGGAGTTCCTTCCATTGTTTTTGCTAGCACTGGAGATTTCACTTATTTACAATTTGCCATTGGTGGCATCATTGCCAAATGGCTATTAGGCCATTTCTTTCTACCAAGACTTTACGAGAAACATTACTACAGTCCTTATGACTTCATAAAAGATAAACTCGGCCCAGCATTTGGAAAAATCAGCGCCCTCCTATTTTTCATGGGTGGAGTGCTAGGCCAAAGCGTAAGAGTCTACGCAGTGGCACTCGTCTTAGAATTAATGACTGGTTTAAACATCTTCACATGTATTTCGTTAATCACAGGCTTTTCTATCGTGCACACCTGGATGGGGGGAATCAAAGCCGTCGTATGGACCGACTTTGTGCAGTTCTTTGTTTTCATCGCAGGTGGCGTTCTTTCCATTGCCTTCGCAAGCCGAGGCATAGAAGGTGGCCTTACGGGAATCATGGCTACAGCCAGCGAAGCCGGCAAGACACACGTTTTCAACTTTGCTCTCGATAAAAATGTTTCCTTTACCTTTTGGGCAGCACTCATAGGAATGCCCTTTCAAAATCTAGCAGCCTTTGCCACTGATCAACTCAACACTCAAAGATTGCTTTGTTGTAAAAACTCCCACGAAGCCAAGAAGGCTCTTTATTGGTCTAACATATCGGAATGCATCACCCTCTTGTTCTTGATCGTCGGCGCTTCGTTATTTGTTTTTTATAACAACAACGTTTTACCCGAAGGCCTTGCTACCATGGTTGCAGAAAAGGGAGATCGAATTTTTCCCGCCTTCATCATCAGCGTCTTGCCTTCTGGCTTAAAAGGTTTATTGATTGCAGGAATATTTGCAGCTGCCATGAGTAGCCTCGACTCCGTTTTGGCAGCCCTCTCTCAAACGAGTATCACCATGTTCAACAAAGACTTCAATGCTGGGACTATGAGTGACACCAAGGTGCTCTCACTCTCTAGAGCTTTGATTCTATTCTGGGGAGCTATACTCGCCTTAGTAGCATGGACGCTCTCTAATACCGCGGCAGCCATTGTCCCCCTAGCCTTTACCATGACCGCTTACACTTACGGCCCTATGCTGGGCCTCTTTTTGTTAGCCGCCCTTGTTCCCAAGGAGCGAATTCACAGCCTAGGTCTTGGAGTCACCATGAGCATTTTAGTGGTGCTTTTAATCAACAAGCCTAGCTTGCTTTGTGGAGTCCTCAATGCCAGCCAGGGCTTCTGCTCCAGCGAAGGAAAGTCCTTGGTGGCTTTCCCTTGGCTTTTCCCTGTCGGATCTTTAACCTGCGTGATCTTTTCCATGCTACCCATAAACACAAACCTTGCTCGCAAACATGCACTCAATGGAGTTAATTAGAATGAAAAGCTCACAGCCACTTGTTTTCGGAATACCGGGCCCTACCCTCAATAAAGAAACACGAAAAATGATTGAAGAAGTTCAGCCCGGTGGCTTTATTCTTTTCACTCGTAATATAGAAAACCCTCAACGACTAAGAGATTTAATGGACGAACTTCGTTCTCTCTCCAAAATTGAGCCGGTTCTAACCATTGACCAAGAAGGAGGAAGAGTTTCTCGTCTTAAAGTCATCGGCAAAGAACCTCCTAACGCCAATCAACTTAGAGATAAGAATGATGAAGAGCTGATCACCCGCCACGGTAAACTCATGGGAGAACTCTTGCGACACATGGGCTTTAATCTAAATCTCTGTCCCGTAGTCGACATCTCCTTTGATGACCAAGCCGACAATTCACTTTTTGGAAGAACTTGGGGCAAGACCCCAGACGAAGTCATTCAAAAAGCTGGCTTGTTTGCAAGGGGACTTCAATCCACAGGAGTCTTAAGCTGCGGAAAACATTTCCCAGCCTACTCAGGCTGCGACGTTGACCCCCATCACGAACTCCCCATTGTTCAGCGTAGCTATGAAGAACTCGATAACTGCGAGTGGAAGCCCTATAAAGAACTTTTCAAAGAACTTGATACAATTATGATTGGACACGCTCTTTATCCTCAAATTGACGATTCGAAACTACCTGCTTCTCTTTCGTCAAAAATGATCAACGAGATCCTTAAACAAAAGATCGGTTTTAAAGGCATAGTCGTCAGCGATGACTTGGACATGGGTGCTATTACGGAACACTACAGCTTCTCTGATGCAATTCGACTTTCGCTCATCGCTGGCAACGATCTACTGCTGATTTGCCACAGAACACAGTTGGCCTATGAAGCCGCAGAGGTTTGTGCAAAGCTTGACTCTGAGATCATGAACGAGAAGCTAGAGCGAATCGCAAAATTTAAAAAGCGCCTAGCTCCGCCAACTGAGTTCTCAATAGAGAGATGGAATGAACTTAACCACCAAGTTTACAAACTAAGAGAAGACACCCTGGGAGTTGAAGCAGCAAAAGAAAACTCACCAGAGGGCGGTAAACGCTCTCCGGTGGAAGTCTTTTAATGATTTTGAAGCTCTGTTATTGGCTTAGTGAGTTCGAGCATTCTCTCGCTGAACGCGCTTAGCGTTCTCAATGCGTACGTTATTAAAGCCATCATCATTATCCAAACCATCAGGCTGTTCAGCTCTGAAGATAATTTCATCGGCATGATCAGAGGCAATGCTTTTGTTAAGTTCGAGCTCAAGATTTGCGAAGCGTGCATCTTGTTCATCTAAAACAGTTTGCATTTTTGCCAACTCTTCAATCCATTTAACTCGATCTTCTGGAGTAATCTTTAGAATCAGCCCACTCTTAGCTTCGCTATTTCTTGCAACGATCGCATCTATTCCTGCCGCCGTGTAGAGTGTGGCGAAACCTGCTGCAATAACTCGAGTTCTCATCCTTAAGCCTTTACCGAAATAGGCTATCCCCCCAACTCCAATACCACTGGGCAAGCCCCATTGTGAAATCGATTCTACCGCAGACCCACTCAACAACACCTGAAATTTTCCGTCTTCCATTTCAGATCTTGCAATGGCTATGCTTAGAGCTTGAGCCTCGGCCTTTTGAGCTAGAATCGAACGACGTGATTCCTTTAACTTGGCTTCTAGCGCTTGAGTGGTCGGAGAGTCACTTACTTCAGAGCTATCTAAAGCAGGCTGCGCCTTGGCTCCCATTGAAAACAAAAACAATGCTAAAAAAGTCGCTAATATTTTAATGTCTAATTTCTTCATAAATCTCACCTACACTCATACATGCACATCCTGTGCCCGAAGTGCTAAAGACTAAGCCTCCAGAAACATTCAAAATTATAAACTCGTAAAAAATGAAGACTGTCTATCTATTGCACACGATCACCCCAAGGCGACACTTAAGAGCCTGATTTCCTTAACCAAACCTTAACACTTTAAGCTCTTTGAAAACTGCTTCATCACCATGGAATGGACCACTGCCTGAGTGAAGCGGTAAAGCCACCAAGGCAGTCGAGGCTGATACTCGTGAAGACCAGCAAGCAAGACATTGATATCAGCAATGACTCGAAACTCTAGCCTTTCGCGCTTCCCTTTAACGCTCAATAGACCGCCCTTAATATAAAATAGCTGCCTATTAGGAGTGCTACGACTTTCGCTTAACTCAATCTCAAGAAGTTTAATACCCAAGGGCCACATTCTAAAAGTCGCCTTATTAGCCTCTACACTGACTCTAAATATGCCAAAAAACTTTTTATCTAAAAACTCCAAATATTTTTTAGCAACCCATTCCGCATCGCGACCTTCAGGCAAGTAAAGCCTTTGTATGGAGCGCACAAATTTCTGAGGCTGTTTAAGAGAGTTATACGCATGCGGACGCACACTTTCTTTCAAGCTACTTTGATAGGTGTCTCGTAACGACTGCTCTAAGGGGATGGGCTCCAAGCCAGCCAACTTTTCTAACCTATGATCTCGACAAACAATGGGGTGCTTCAAACTCTCAACGATTGGACGAGTTAAAGATCGGGGCGCCCTCGTGATTAAAGTCAGCCACAAATGAGAAAGGACGGGAGTGAAAAAAGGCACATCTACAAAATATCGCTTTACCTTCATCGCTTCGGCAGTCACCGCCATTAAGCGTCGATAGCTAATGGGAGCACCACTACCGACATCAAACACAGAATCAAAACACTCTTTACGGCCGATCGAAAATTCAATCAGTTTGACTACATCTTGGACATCAATGGCCTGTGTTGGCGTGCGAGTCCAACTGGGGCAAAGCATAACATGGAGCCTCTTCACTAGACGCAACAACATTAGAGCCGTAGATCCCCCCACCCCCAAAATCAAACCACTCCGAATCACAGTAAGGCTCGGCTGGTAAGAAGCCAGAACCTGTTCTACCTCTAGTCGGCTCTTGAGATGCTCTGAAAGATCTTCACCTTCAGGGATAATTCCCCCCAAGTAGATTATCTGCTTAACATCTTGATTCTGGCAGGCCCGAGCGAAGTTATCTGCTGCAATCAAATCATAGTCCTGGAAGTTTCCCTGACTCAGCCTAGCCGAAGGTAACATTGAATGAACCAGATAGACAGCAATCTCTGCTCCCGCCATCCCCTGCTCAGCATCTAACAATGAAAACAAATCACACCGTCTATCATCCACATTCTCAATTCCGGTCGTGGATCGTGACAGCGCAATGACCCCGTGCTGACTCCTGAGTGACTGGACTAGCTTACGACCAATAAAACCACTAGCCCCTGCAACAACAACCTTCATACTAAAACCCAATTCTTGATTCCCACGATCAAAATAGTAGTTGATCAACCCCTAGTAGACAATGTTGGAGTGTCTACAGCTTTAAAGTCATCTACAAGTGTCAGATCATTGATAGGAGAACCGTAGCAGGTTGCCTTCAAGCAACGATAACCTGAAAAGATGAAGACATCTCTCAGTTTAACTATCTCGCTGGCTTTTGGAATTCTTCCAGTGGCAACCTTCGGCTTCACCGCAGAAAATGATTCCGAATGGATTCGTGGAGAATACATCGCAAAATTAAAAGAAAAGACCTCTATCAAGACCCTCGAATCACTGAACATCCAAGGATTTCAAACAACAGTTCTAAGTTCAGAACTAGGCTTTATAAGAATAACCGCTCCACAAAGCGATTCGGACAAGAAAGACCTTGCAAACCTTGAGCAAAACCCTAACTTTGAATACGTAGAAAAGAACTATTCTCTAAAATTAATTGATAACAAAATCCCCCATCATGCAGTTCCAAGAGTAAACACCCCGCAGTGGGCTCTCGAAAAGATTGAAGCTGAGAAAGCTTGGCAGCACGGAACAGGTTCCATCGATGTAATTGTCGCAGTTGTCGATACCGGTATTGACTTTGAACATTATGAATTGGTCGGCCGGCTGTGGAGTGGAAAGAATGCTCGTGGAGAAACTATTCACGGTTACAATGCCATTAGCAATGACAACCAAGCACGAGATGACCATGGACACGGAACCCATGTCGCGGGGGTGATCGGAGCAAATCCCGCAAATAACAATGGCATCAAAGGGCTTAATTGGAAACTACGACTGATGGGAATCAAATTTCTAAACAAAGAAGGCTCTGGAAGCACAGCTAGCGCAATCAAAGGGCTAGAATGGGCCGTTAAGAATGGAGCTCAGATCCTAAACAACAGCTGGGGTGGAGGAGCCTATTCGCGAGCTCTTAATGACACCATCAGATGGATAGAAGAGCAGGGTGTTCTTTTTGTCGCTGCCGCCGGAAATGAGAAACAAAACCTTGATTCCACCCCTTCCTATCCGGCAAGTTATGGTTACAAGAATATGATCGTCGTAGCGGCTCTCGATGAAAAGAATCGGCTCGCTAGTTTCTCAAACTATGGTAAGAAGTCTGTAGACATTGCCGCACCCGGATCTAACATTCTATCGACAGTCTTAAATAATAAGTTTGATTCCTGGAGTGGCACCTCCATGGCCGCACCTCATGTAAGCGGGGTTCTAGCTCTACTGAAAGCCAAATACCCCAGCGATGACTATTCAGACCTCAAGGGCAGACTCATCAAAGGGGTCACCTACGAAGCACCTTTGAAACGAAAAGTCGCTAACAACGGCGCGTCGCTCAATGCTTACAAAGCGCTTAGTGGTCAATATAGTGATATCCCATTTGATCCACCTGAAGATAGCTGGTCACCTCTAAGGAATGTTCACATTGCTAGCCCAAGCCCCTATCCTCTCAATTACACTGAAAGCTGGGAACTCCAACATAGTGGCGCCAAATACATCAAAATCTATTTCAAACAATTCGAAGTTGAAAAAGGTTACGACTTTCTTCGGCTCTATGATCGAAGGAAGCAGCTCGTCGATGAACTTTCTGGTAGCTACTATGATGGGTTGTGGTCGGTAACTATTCCTGGCGATTTCGTCAAACTCACACTAAGCACGGATAAAATGATTAGTAAAAAAGGCTTTGTTGTAACTGGTTATAAAACATCCAATGCAATTGCCGAATAGGACGGAAAGCAGTTTCGGTGTATCCTATAGACCTAAACCACTTAACAACCTTCGTAATATCCAGCCCCATTTGATCTGTGCGAATATTCTTGGCAATTGTGCTTGGTAATGGATATAGATAAAGGCATGTTTTTGAGGTTTTTTATACTATCTGTCTTCTTTGTTTCGGCCTTGGGAGCTCAAGAGCTTGACGAAGCTCCAAAGTTGACTTGGCAGCAAAAGCTCGAAAAGGCATTTATCAAAAGATTTCTATACAAAGATGTAGAACTAGACGAAAGTCCTGGAAAATCCCCTCACTGGATTCATAAGCAATACAAGTTTGAAAATGGCGAAAAGTATAATCTTTGGTGGTGGTTGGGAAATGTGGATGATCCCATAGCTCCAGACTGGTTTCTACCTGATTCTGCAGAGTGGGTCAGAAAACTTCGATGGCATTTACGCAACCCGCTTCATAATTTTACATTTTACGTGATTGGTGTGGCCGACAAAGTGGATGAAGACGAATACTCACGTGTGGGTCTTTACCCAAGATCGGTTATTGCTCCTGAAGAGGGTTGGAACTGGAGCGCTACCCAGATTGATAGCTGGGTGCTTCCTTTTTTGTCTTACTGGCAAGATGATTTTCTCGGAAGCAACCGACGTTTGATTTTTTACTTTGGATGGCGGGAGCGAGGTAACTTTGGAGCTAAGATCAACCTAAAGAAAACTAAAGCCCCGTAGCGAATGCTGTGCCGCGTTTACGCGGATTGCAAAAACTAACGTGAAAATCTACTTAAAACAAGCATGGGCCTACTTGAGTCCTTCCATCTATTTGACGATAGTGATCACTGATGAGAAGAGCTTTAGCCACCTTCTTCGCAATTGTATTCTTTCAAATGGCTATGCCTATTCATGCCCTTTCTCTATTTTCAAACCCTGAAACAGCTCAGACGAGCATGAAAGCTGATTGCCATATTAGCCAGGCTCACTTTGACCCCAAAAATACCTCCGACAAGAATGATACACCTTGCACGCACGGTGAAGATTGCCAAGCGATGAGCCTTTGTTGCTTACTGGCTGTTTTTGAATCCCAAGAAAATGCTAAGCCACTTTACAGAAGTCACACTCTGCAAAAATTTTGCTCAAACATGCGGAGTTTAGGGGCTATTCTACCTCTGGAAAAGCCCCCGAAGTTTTCTTTGTTCACCTAGCTCTAGAACCCGTAATCAAAAACAAATAACAAAGGAAAATTTAATGAAAAAATTTTTAATGATGATCATCCTATCTGTAACTACAACTGCTGGTGCTTTTGCAGCCAACTGTAACTGTGCTTCCGGCTCCCCATGTGAATGCACTAGTTGCGATTGCAGCGATTGCGGCTGTGATGAATGTTAGTTGTTTTGTTTAGGCTCTAAGGCCTTTTTGCAGGCGACTCTCCAAAGAGAGTCGCCTCTTTTAAAGAAAGTTATATAGTGTCTAATCCAAGGCAGGTCGAGGCTAATTCTTTAGCAAACATGACCAGCTCCTGAGGAACTTGAAACCCCCAATTCTAACCACAAAAAATTTCCCACTCCACACTAGCTCTCAGCTCTTTAAAACGAGATACTAAGCACAATCAATTGACCCACACAGGGAGGGGATGTCGCCGATGAAGTCACTAAGTCACCGCTTGTTTGCGCAAAAGAACGTCTTTAGCTGCGTCGCCACCCTGGAGCGTTCGGCCGTCGACCACTTCGTTGAAGAATCGCTGGATTTGATCTTCCCGGGTATGCTTCGCAAAGCGTATCACGACGAAGCAGATTTTTCGGCGTGCCTCGCGCAGTATCTTAGCAATCTCGAGAATTTTTTGCGTGTGCTTTGCGTAAAGCCAAGCCAAACGACAAAAATCCTAGAAGGATACCAAACGCGCCTGGTCGAGATCGGCGATACCATAAAGAAAGACGCAACGGCCTTGCTCGAAGGCGATCCGGCAGCAAGGAGCCTTGAAGAAATTTTACTCTGCTACCCCGGCATCTACGCCGTCGCGACTTACCGCCTGGCCAATTACTTTTGGACGAATGACGTGCCCATACTGCCGCGGCTTATGAGCGAAATCGCGCACCAAAAAACCGGTATCGACATTCATCCCGGAGCCACCATCGGTGAATCATTCCTCATCGACCACGGTACGGGCGTGGTGATCGGCGAAACGGCCATCATTGGCAACTCAGTAAAAATCTATCAGGGAGTCACGCTCGGCGCCTTGAGCGTCGAAAAATCAATGGCCCAAACCAAGCGCCACCCCACGATCGAAGATCACTGCGTGATTTACTCGAACGCCACCATATTAGGGGGAAACACCGTCATCGGGCGTCATTCGGTGATCGGCGGCAACGTGTGGATTACCAAAAGTGTACCGAGCAATTCGCTTGTCTACCACAAAAGCGAGGTTAGATTAGACCGTATCGAAAACGCCGGCGCCACTGAATCGTCGTTCGCCAGCGAAGAGGAGCTCAGCTATGAAATTTGACAACATCCTGCTAACCATCGGCCGCACACCAACAGTTCGGATTAACCATTTGTTTCCGGAAGCTACCAAAAAGAACATCGAAGTTTACGTCAAACTGGAACGTGCCAATCCCGGAGGATCGATCAAGGATCGCATTGCCCTCGCGATGATTGAAGACGCCGAGAAAAGCGGCAAACTTAAAAAAGACAGTGTCATCATTGAGCCCACATCGGGCAACACCGGCGTCGGCCTGGCCATGGTGGGTGCGATCAAAGGCTATCGAGTGATGCTTACTATGCCCGAGAGTATGAGCGTTGAACGCCGCCGCTTGATGGCAATCTACGGCGCCGAACTGGTGCTAACTCCTAAAGAAAAGGGCATGAAAGGCGCCATCGAGCGTGCGCATGAACTTGCGAACACCACGCCCGGCGCTTGGATGCCGATGCAATTTGAGAACCAGAGTAACGTGGCTATCCACCGCGAAACCACCGCGCTCGAGATCACGTCCGATTTTCCAGATGGATTAGACTACCTAATTACTGGAATCGGTACCGGCGGCCACATCACAGCTTGCGCAGAGATTTTAAAAACAAAATACAAAAATTTGAAAGTCTTGGGCGTAGAGCCCAGCGACTCCGCGGTGTTATCAGGAAGCGCCCCCGGACCACACGCGATTCAGGGAATTGGCGCCGGATTTGTGCCCACCATTCTAAAACGCGACTTGTTGGATGGCGTAGTGCAAGTGACCAAAGACGAAGCCTACAACTATGCCCGTAACGCCGCCAAACGTGAAGGCATCTTACTCGGCGTCTCGAGCGGAGCGAGTTTAGCGGCCGTGGCCAAACAAATCGCCGGCATACCCGCTGGCTCTAGGGTGCTAACCTTCTGCTACGACACAGGCGAGCGCTACCTCTCGATCGACGGGCTGTTCTAGCCGAAGATCGCAGCAAGAGGTCGAGCTAAAATTACTTAATCATATCCAGCACATTGAACAAGTGTTGTGCGAAAAAGCGATGCATGATATCATGATATCATGCATCGCTTTTTACTAAGACTGCCTGTCGCATTGTTTGAAAGTCTTCAGCAATCTGCTGACTCTAGGAGGGTTTCGGTCAATCAATTCATTACCACAGCGCTGGAAGAATCATCGGCAGAAAACATTCTAACCATAGCGAATACAGCTATTGATCTAAATCGTATCCGGGAAATTTACGGCTCGTCCCTGGAAGGGATCCTTTTATATGGTTCTCAAGTTCGCGGAGAAGCCCATCAGGACTCAGACATTGATCTGCTGATGGTCCTAAGTGCGCAAAGTTCCATCGAGAGAAAACTCTATAAACAATGGGATGAAGCCTCTGTTTTTTCACCTAAAGTTTCACCCTCTTTTGCTAAGATTCCCTTGCTTAAGGGTCAAAACCAAATTGGTTCACTCTGGAGAGAGCTTGCACTTGATGCGAAAGTTCTATGGGAAAGAGACCTAAAACTGAGCCAAACTCTTAGCGAAATTCGAAAACAAATTCTGGAAAGTTCAAATGCTGAAAGAAAAACAGCACATGGACACGGATACTGGATTGTAAAAGGAGCCTAGATGCAAAATAAAGGACTGGTTAAAGATTATCTCCAAAGAAGTGCTGCTCGAATCAAGGCCCTTCAAACTCTTTATGATGAAAAGAGTTGGTCTGACGTTGTTCGCGAATCGCAAGAAATTGTAGAACTATGCTTGAAAGCGCTTCTCAGACACAACAACGTCCTGCCCCCTAGGGTTCATGATGTTTCTCCAGCACTTGAAGAGAACCTTGAACTTTTCCCCAAGAAAACCCATAAGGACATCGCCAAGCTTATAAAATACTCTCGCACATTAAGACGCGATCGTGAGCTTGCTTACTACGGCTCGGATGACTTAACCCCGTCAGAATTCTACAAAAAAGAAGACGCTATTTCTGCAAAGAAAATGGCAAATGAAACGTTCGACCTAGTCTTCGCGTGGTGTAAGAATTGACAGAAATTTAAAGTACTTTCCGAGAACATCAACCGCCCTCTAGGCCACCTTTTTCCACTGGGCAAGGTTTTTCCAAGAGCCAGTTGATGAGGAGCCCCGACCATCCCTCGACTTTTTTTGTCCTTGAAGACGGGTAGAGTTTTCCAAAATACTCAATCATCAAACATTCAAAAAGAGCTTGCTGCTCCAGCGAATTTAAATGACCGTGTTCAACATCAAAGCTCTTTGGAGGCATAAGACCGTTCTTTAGTATGTGACTCATGGTCGAATAATTAACAGGACGACTTTGGGAGCGTTGAAAGGAAGGAATTACCTCACCAAAGGGAAAGCTCAGAGGAGCACTTTTTCCATTGGTATCATGGCACTTGGTACAATTCATAGCGGATTGAATTCTTTGCAGGCTCTCGGGTTTATTCTCTGAAAGGCAGTGTTGCAAAAATTGAGTTCTAAAAACTGAATCCTCTGGGCCGAGTAGAGGACTATTAACTTCTAATTTCGCTTTGATACTCGTATTATTGCGCTTAAATTGAGAATTTATCTTCTTAAGAATTTGTCTCGAATTTATACCTTCTGGATAGATTGCAGTAACCTTTGACTCCTCGCTAATCACGCTCAAATAACCGGCTTGATGACAAGTGGCGCACTTTAGCTGGAGGAGATCTCCTTTAAAAAGCGCAAGAGTATCCGAGAGTTTATGCACGCTGGTCGAAGCTCGAGCTCCATCATCAGCCCCCAAGTCATGTTTAACGGTATAAAAGTCAACATGCCTTTTAGAATCATTATGAGCCCAGATAAAATTAGTTGTGGCGGGTATCTCGCGATTAGATATTTGGGAATTGATAGTTAAGTCGGCTTCTCCAGAGTAATTTGGAATGTGTATGAGAAGAAAGGGTAAGTCTTTCACGTCTTCGAGCTGACTATAAAAGCGTAGAATAGTGCTTTGCGGATAACGTTTAATCAAGGGCTCCAAAGACTTGGAAAGCTCTAATTCTGTAAGATTGTTTAGATCCTCAAGAAGCTTCGGGCTAAGTTCTCGAGGGAGTAGTTGACCTGGCCCCTTTTCTTTCCATTGTGGAGAGACTAAATCAAGCTTCTCTTTATAGAGTGAAAGTGTTTCCTGGGTGTTAAGCATGCAAGCTTGAAAGTCTTTGTTGCTAAAAAATGGTTTTTGCTCTGGACGCTGCGAACAATAGTCTAAAAAAACCATTTCTGCGTAAAGTTGCTCAATGCTCGTCAAGGATCTGAAATTGTCTCTCCATTGACTCCATCCAGAAAAACTCTCAGGACATTGTCGTCTAAGGAGCTCTTCTACAAAAATATTTTCTTGGTCTCGATCGTGAAGAGGCTCCTCTGAAGTCACAGAGGCAAAGTAAAGAGTGACTAAGCTAACTGTTAGCAGTCTCCAAAAAAACGTTACTCTATGGCTCATGAATTCATTATGAGTTCTTAAGTCTTGAATGTCTAGATTTGCTCAATGGAGCTAGATACGGCTAAACCATTAGAGAGTGTTGTGAGGCTTTTTAGAAGTAACTGAAAACACTAAGGAATTTAATAATGTTTTAAAGCTTCATTTTGGCTTGGCAAATAGCTATTCTATACATGCGTGGTGAGACATTTATCAAGACCGTCCAGTTTATTGCTTATAGTGATCTTCGCTTTGATTTCACAAAAAGCTAAGCCGGACACTTCGTCGGGCTTGTCTCATTCGAAAATTCATTCGGCTCCAGAAGCACCCTTACCATCAAGCAACTCTGAAAATGAAACTACTAAAGTTAAAACAAACGAACCTGACGCTTCGTTTGTGCAATTGCTTGTTTCGAAAAGATGGAAAGAATTGAGTGAGGGCAAAGCCAAACTCGGTGACATGAGCAGTTTTGAGAATATTTTTAAAATTGTTTCCTCTGGAAAAAATGAGGAG
This sequence comes from bacterium, assembly GCA_009991595.1. GTDB lineage: Bacteria > Bdellovibrionota > UBA2428 > UBA2428 > UBA2428 > JAACVK01. Next base: position 26,756 of record JAACVK010000050.1, read on the forward strand.
CAAACAAGAGCTTTGAAGGATTCTGGCTATCGAGTTTATAGATCAGTAGATGAGATCGTGGAACAAGATATAGTTATTGCAAAGTCAATCGCGCAAATGCTTGTCAGCTCTGGATACCTTTCCCCTGAAAAGTCAGCTTCGACAGCAGGAGCGCTCTTTAACCTTGAAGGGCAAAAGCAAATTATTAAAAAGAGAAGAGAGTTATTAGTCTCACTTAAAGAATTTCAAAATGAAGAGCCAGAGGGCAACAGGCATTTGAACAAATACGACAAACAAATTGAGCTTCTTGATCAATTGATGGCAAGAATACTCATTCTAGAAGAAGGCCCTATTTTTGAGGAAGAGCATAGGAAGAATATTTTTCTTCAGAACATTCATCAGCTCCACAAGAGCATGAAGACTAAAAGAGATTAAAACACCCTTAAAAGTAGCCCCACCCCTTGCTGAACTCGCCCTTCCCATTCGGTTTACATTATACGTAAAGTCACCTGTCACTTCCTATTTTGCGTCCCTGAAATGAGATATGATGAAGAGGAATCCAAGACTTTTCTTTGGCCTAAGATCTGAAATACTTAGTCATTTTTACTCTGGTCCTTATTCTGCCAAAGATATTGCTGAGAGTGAAGATTCCCTCAGGCATCACCTATTTGTTTGTGTTTGCTGGTTTTGCATTCATACAAGATTCATAGTGACTCGGAGTATTGGATCAAATCCAAGGCGATTAGTAAGGAATTTGTGGCTATCTCTATCCTATTTCTTGCGATGCAGGGCTCAGATTTGAGATCACTCCTCATTTCTACACTTTTTTTCTTGGTCTCGTTTTTATCATGCTGGTGATCTTCGTGCCCTTGCGTTTGTTGGTAACAAAAATGAGCATTAAGTTTGGCTTGTAGGTGAAAAAATAAAGCGTTCTTACTTTAAACGCAGAGGGAGCCAAGAACCCCTCCGCCTGTTGAGAAGGCCTTAACTCCGAAACCTTTATCTCTTCCAATTCAAGGGTTTATGGATTCAAACTTAGGGTCATACTTCTTCATCAAAATCTCTTGCGCGCTGAGTCACCATTTGCTAGGAGGAGGAGAATGAAAAAATTTAACTTAAGCCTGACAGTCCTAGCCTTGTCTATTTCTTCTTTAATCTCGTGTGAACAAGCCGACCCCATTTTAAGGGCAACACAAACTTATCGCACTGAAGTGGATTCTTATGAAGCAGTTCTATCAGCCAATATTGCCAACGAAGATGGTGCACTCAATTCCTATGAAAGCTATAGCAACATCAAGTCTTGGAGAATTGCCTCAGAAAAGGTGGCTAAAATGAACGACATAGATCTAGCCAATCTGACAAACGAGCAGAAAAATAGATTTTTTTCCTATGTCAAAGATGTTCAAATTGAGCGAAATAAAAGAGAAGTAAATATGCAACTTCTAGTCCCCTATTACGCAAAAGCTGTTGCTGAAACTGAGTTAAGTTTAATTGCCAGTGCTCAAGCTGAAATTTCTACTCGCATTCAGAATATCTTAAACCAAAGCGAAGACCATGTATTGCCTGAAGCTAAAGAAGAAGCTCCAAGAGATACGTTTGAATCGGTTGTTTTTGATCTCAACCTTGATGAAGATGCTCAAAGTAGCCCACGAATGGAGTGTATGAAGATTGCGAACTCCACTCTAAAAAATGCAGCCGAATCATGTGTTCATCTTGCTCGCCTAGAGTGTACAGATCGTGTCGACTTAAGTTGTATTGTTGAGCAGTTTTCTCATGTTAATTCTAATCATTTTTACCTCAATTCACTTAATCGCTGTGGATCGGATTCGAGTTCTGAAAGAGATAATAGGGATTTAATTAAAGAGATTGTTAATTTGTGTGAGTTTTAGTCGACGAGCTACTTGGCTTATGGCGCTAGGATAGAAAAGTGCCATGTGACCAGGTGTTTAGGATTCGTTTGAAAAATATAGCAGGGGAAAAGTCGCTATGGTTGGTCGAAAAATGAAAAGGATAAAGAAAGGCTTATTTTTCTTCCTCTTGGCAGGTCATCTGTCTTTTTCAACTGATTGTGAAATCAGATTAGAAGACCTTTCAGTAAACGCTGTATCGCCAGAGGGTCACCCGGCTAGTAGTGATGAAAAAATTGCAGTTTACAACATACTCAAGGGGCTGAAGGGAAAGTTCCCCTCATTGCCTACCCCAACAACACTCAAACTTTGTACGGGAACCAAGCCTTGCTCCGTTCCAGGTGGAATAGTTATACAACCTGCTATTGATGGCGAGATTAAAACAGCAGTTGCAGTGCATGAAATAGGCCATCAAATAATGATACGAATTTTTCAATTCGAGGCTTTCAGGCTAACAAACTCAAAGGTAACAGAAGATGATTTCGAACAATACATAGAATCCATTCAGGAATATTCCTATCAAGAAACAATATCTCATAATTTGGAAGAGCAAACTTCCGAAGAACAAGAAAAGCTCAAAAAGCTTAAACAAGGGCCGCTAAAAGCCTTGCGGGAATTAGAAGAAAAAATCCCTGGTTATCGCCCTGTCTTCAACGAGCTACTAACTGTAGGAGGAACTAAACGAGCCTATGAAGAACTTTTTGCCGACCTCCTAGCTGCGAGCTATGAGAGTGACTGGAATGCTGTAGCTTTAGTTGTTGAAGGAAGTTCCTCTCTTAGAGGTTTCCCAGAATTCAGAAGACCAATTACTGATCGTGGAGATGTGTCGCTCTATGGACCGGCTGCTCACCACCTCTTTCCCGAGGCCCGTCACGCCATTCGAGTTAAAGTAGGCGACAACATTAATGATCAAGAATATATGGATAAGTTTCTGCTGCATCTGGCACAATCTTTCGCAAGAGATTTTTCGTGGATGGTGAAAAACTATAAACAAGACTATATCTACATGTGGGTACGGAAAAGTCTTTTAAAAACGATGGAAGATCGAATCATTGAGTCAGTCGTAAATTATGGAGACTGATTCATTAGCTAAGATACTGCAAGAATGTTGCTTGCACGTGAGACTTCCGATGACTTGGTCTGTGGCGGCCGAAAAGCAGACACTTTTACGAAATGATTTATTAAGATACTAAGCAGCTAATTCATAGTAACCTCAAAGGACGATGAGCGATCTCGAAACTCTATCTTGCAAATATTACACCCAGAACGTTTGCAGATCTTGTAGTTGGCTACAGAAAACTCAATCAATACAAATTCAAGAAAAAGAGGCCATCCTGAGACATTCTCTTGCATTTCTTGGTGACTTCCAACTTTTAGAGAGCTCACGGTCAGAACTCCAAGCATTTCGAAACAGAACCAAATGGATTGTTACTGGAAGCATTGAGAAAGCAATCATTGGAATTGCTGGCAAAGAAAATTTAGATGAAGGCAGTGATCTCATAGACTGTCCCATTCTCCATCCTAAAATTATAGAACTAACAAAGGCACTTACTCCTTTGATCGCAAAGTACAAACTAACTCCCTATAGCATTGGCAATAGAACGGGAGAACTCAAAGGCCTCATCGTCTTTTACTCGCCCCTTTCTGAAGAGCTCTATCTTCGCTTTGTCTTACGTTCCACGGAATCAGTTAGTCGAATCAATAAGCTCGTCTCCTCACTACAGAAGCAATTTTCGGGTTTGAAAAGCGTCTCGGCAAACATTCAACCCATCCCGCAGGCTATCCTCGAAGGGGAAAAAGAGATCTTCTTTAGCGAGCAAAGATTTGTGACTCACGTTTTACCCACAGATCATGGGCAAATTGCTTTGAAACTTTCTCCCAGGGCCTTTGTTCAAAGTAATGCTGAATGTGCCAACAAACTCTATCAGAGGGCATCCGAATGGATTAAAGTGGCTCGCCCCAAAAGGATGCTAGAGCTTTACTGTGGACAAGGTGCCTTTAGCTTTTACTCGGCTCCTCATGCAGAAGAGATCCTTGGTATAGAGCTTAACACCGAGGCCGTTTCCGTCGCCAACGAAACAGCGAAGGAGCATGGGTTCAACAACATGCGTTTTCTGGCGGCAGACGCCTCCTTAGTTTCGAAGGAGATCTTTAAATTCGCAGCGGATTTGATTCTAGTCAATCCGCCTCGCCGTGGCCTTGCCCAAAGTGCCATAGATATCCTTACAGCTAAACCAAAAGACTTTATTTACTCCAGCTGTTCCCACGAATCACTTGCGACGGACCTAAAGCTTTTCAAAGAAAACTATACCGTTGTAAAAGCCCAGATTTTTGATATGTTTCCACACACCGCACACTTCGAGACACTCATTTGGTTACGGAGAAATTCTTAGGACTTACTTTAGGGGCTGCGACTCATTGTCGATAATGCTGAGGACTCAATAAATTTCTAGAAAATCCGCCGCTCGACGAGACCTAGAGCCCCATTGCCGCGAAATGCGTATAAATAATGCGTTGATGCTCGTTGAGCTCACTACCCCGCATTTCGAGCTGTTCCCTAGAAAACTTTGCAAAACGCTTTTGCCTCTCTTCAAGAGAGCTTCCATGAAAGTTAGGAATCATCTCAGAATTTGCGTAGTCTACAAGAAGCCTTCGAGTGGCCTCCTTGCTAATTCTGTTCGACTTGTCGTGGAAACCAATCAAAGTCATATCACTAGAGATAAGATCAACCTCTCCATTCGACTGAGTGAGTAAGAGATTAATATCAGAATCAACTATTTTTCCTTCTGCTAAAGTTTCTACAACAATCACCTCAAGAAGATTTTCTCCATCTTGAATCTTAGAGACGACTCTAGTGTTGTGTTGTGTGCGTTGCTTCGCCCTTTCTTTTAGATGCGCTTTCACAGCTTGCTGCGCAACACTATGTTCCTCCGCTTGTGCGAGCACTGCCAAAGACAATAAATTCAAAATGAGGCTGAATACAGCTAAACAAGTGAGGGCACTGAAAATCTTAGGATTCATAGTTTGACTCCTTAATGCTAGGGTTACCCTCTGGGGCTATTAAAAAAGTCACTCCTTTGACCCAATCCGCATTATACCCCTTTTCTCCGCTGAATGGAGTTCGAATGACTTTACCCTCATCAGGACCGCTGTTGTGGTAAACATACTTGTTGTCAGGACCCACGACGCCAATGTGAGAGCGAGCATCCATTGGCTCGCGTATATCACCAAATTCTTTAACATTATTGATGACCGAAGACAGCTTATGGCTAAACGCGACTGCCCCCGGCTTGGGGGTAATACTGAGTTTCCATCCTTGTTCCAGAAGAAAATAAACCATCTCGTCCACTCGGTAGAATTCTCCATTTTGGGTCACAGCAGCTTTGACACTGCCCTTTTGTTTTATAAAGTAGTTTGTCGCGTCTCGAGGATCAAGCACCCCTGCGTCGATGAGTATGTTTGAAGCCTGCAGAGCACAGCGAACATTCTTATCAACTTCTCTGTTTTCATGTTGATGATCTAAAAGCTCTTGTGCCTTAAGGGCGATTTGTTCACTAACACTCTGCTTTGACCCAGCTTGGAGAGAGGACTTCAGAAGCTCCTCTTTCTGACTTTCCGGAGAACTATGCTCATTCGTAACTTGGCCATAGGTATTTTGCATTGTAGCCAAAGTGCAAACAAGAATAGAAAAAATTAGTTTATATAACGAGGCCAATCCCATCTCTCCTGAACCCTAGGATAGCAAATTGAGAGACACTCTTTGTTAAGATTTTGATAGGCCAGTGTCAAAGAGGCTCTTCTCGACATCAAGTGGGTAAAACTATTCCTAGCTAATTGAAAAAAGGCAAAAGCGAGCCATTTGTTAAAAATCCG
>JAACVK010000028.1 GCA_009991595.1 bacterium
GCCAAAAGCCATCAATCTTAACGAAAATTTAACTAAACAAGGGCAACCTTCGCTTCAATTCTAGGGTGGCAAAATGCTATATTGTAGAGATAGAGAGAAGAAGTGAAACACCTAAACCTTAAATTCTTGATTTTCAGTGTCGTAGCTTTTACCTCCAACTACACCTGTTTTGCTAATAAACGCTGTGATTTAATTGCCAATGAAGGCTCAGAAAACTGGGGCCCTGGAAGAACTCTGAAATACTCAGATGTAAAATCCTACGCTGCTTTACACGAACTAGACATCGGTCTGGGGCTTAAGCAAATTGCTATCCATTACGCCAATTTGCTTGGAAGCAATGCCGAAACATTCAAGGCTGCTCAAGAATACAAAAATGAATTAAGTGAAAAAATTGAACAGCTCGAAAATGACCCCAATGCAGACATTCAAGCTCAGTTCGATGCTACTTATGATTACGAACTTCAAAAGCACATCCTTGAACAGCAGAATCCCGCTCAAAATGAGGTCGGGAAAAGCAATCAGCCGGGATCATGGGGCTTCGGCAAACCCCTTAAGTTTAAAGATATGAAAGCCTATGCTCGTGAACACAGTCTTGATTACTCCCAAGGATTAACCCACATTGCCAGACACTACGGACAAGCTCATCGTGGCGATGCGGAGACTATTGCGGCGGTAAAGGCTCATTGGAAAGTGGTAAATGAGAGAGAAAAGATTTTAAACGCAGATCCAAACCTTGATCTTGAACTATATCAAGCCAACAGCTTTGATTCCCAAACCCAACAGGAATCCTTAGAGATGATGGACTGGGACTTTGCTCTAAAATCAAAAAAGGAAGATGTCATCTCCACCTTCAAAAAATCAGAACGTCATTAACGGGTAGGTCTTCAAGCTTCTCAACTTTTCTTCTGCAAAACAGCCCACAGCTCTCGGCCTTTACGTCGAGGATGAGAACCTTCAGCAATTTCCCAAGCTTTAATGTTGAACCTGTCTTTAATGAGTTCGTTAAGTTCCCATTGAGTCAGCCCAAAGGGTGGGCCACCAACCCAGCTCAACTGAAAGAAGAGACCAAAATAAATACCATCCGCTTTGAGCGCATTATAGACCCCATCTAAATACTCTAGGCGTCGACTCGGATTAATTGCACAAAAAATAGTGTGCTCAAAAATTCCGTCAAAACTCTCAGACGAAGCTTTCAAATATTCAAAAACATCATCGCTTCTATACTCAACGGAAGATGTCGGGTAGCTCATTCTGAATTCGGCTTGTGCCAAGGGTGAAAAGTCCAAGGCGGTCACTTTAGCTTTCCTTTGAGAGATCCACTCAGCGTCGTGACCTCGTCCAGCTCCAGGCACTAATACCGAACTTCCTTCCTGAAGTAGGGAGGGTAGGCCATAGTGAGACAGAGCTGGATTCACTCCGCCCATCTCCCAACCCTGCTTTTCTTCTCTATAGGCACTATCCCATCGCGAAGCCGAGGATACCTCATCTACATTAGGCCAATAAGGCTGAGGGCGAAAAGTCTCGACGTTAATCTTTGAGAGAAACTCAGCCTGAGCTTTTCGTGAAAAAACGGCTGGAATCTCGTCTTTTCCTATGAAGGCATGAAGTCGCTCCCAGCGGTCGACGGACATTTGATTGTGGCTTACTTTGGCCGAATAGCCACCGGGAAACACCCACTCACAACTAGTTTCACTGAAGGCTCTAATACTCTGAGCAACCAAAGGGCAATCAAAGGATTCCACCCAAACTTCCACCCCTCCACATTTTGTGATCAAAGGAAACTTGTTTTCACCTTCAACGGATCTTTTTAAATTTTTTGCATACTCAAACAAAAGGGTCTCGTCATCAGCACGCAGGCCACTAAAGACTGGAAACCCTTCTTTATCGATTTCAATCTTTCTTTCCGGTAAGTAGCTTGACTCACTCACAGCTCAACCGCTTTTCGATACATCCGCAGGACAGATTCATCAGTAGCAATCGCCTTGATTTCGTCGCCTCCAAACCAGGCAAGGTCGGTTAACTCATCATTGGCGCTTGGTCGAAGGAGAACAGAAGATCCCTTGAACAAAAATCTTACATCATAGTGAAAGTGCTCCGGCACATCCATTCGTGCCGGAATCAAATGTTTATCAATGTCAAAAACCTTGCCATCACATTCCAAGCCCATCAACGCACACTCTTCTTCGAGTTCCTTTTGAGCTACCCGATACAACTCAGAGTCCCCATCAGCATGTCCCCCTGGTTGCATCCAAAACTTTAGCTTTTTATGTTCTATCAAAAGCGCTTTCTTTTCGGATGGGTCGAAAACGAAGGCACTCGCCGTAAAGTGTCGCTCTAAATTAGCTCTAAGAAAACAGTCGGGCTTTTCTAAAAACTCTATAAATTCGTCACACAAACTCTGATCGTGACAAAGAATCGACTGGCGAAAGTTCTTTAGTGCTTGTGCAATATCCATGTTATTTTATTTATAGCTATTGCCTTAGACTCTCAAGCCTTAGGAAGTAACACGCGTTAAAAAACAAAATTAAGAATTTTTATTTAGCTGCTCAATGCACAATCAAGGGTTTAGCATTTTGTCTTTTGGACAATTCATACGAAGATAATACATGGGTCTTTTAAAAGAGTTCTTGTCCGATACCACTCGCGCCAAACATCGCTTTGTAGATGCTCTTGGTGACTACAGTCTCTCCGTAGAAACCAAAGGAAGAATCGAGCCGTTTGAGCTCGACCTGCCAGAACATTCATTAGCCAGCTCAAGAGCCTACCAAGCAGCTCCTTATTTAATTTTGAGAAGTATTTTTGTCGCTCTAAAGAAGATTAAAGCTCCACAAGAAACCTTTTTAGACATTGGGTGTGGAAAGGGCAGGGCACTTCTAATGGCGCATCGCTGGGGTTATAAGAATCTTCTTGGCCTAGATCTGTCTGGGAGAATGATTTCCAACGCCTCTCAAAATTTAGCCAAAAAGGGAATTTTCCACGCGAGACTCAAGGTTGCGGATGCCGTAAATTTTCAATACCCAAGTGGTGATAGCGTTTTTTTTCTCAACAATCCCTTTGATGGGAATATACTGCGCCCGGTTGTGACCGCCCTCAAAGAGCAATCTAGCCCAGAGTCTGTTTTTGTATACTTGAACCCGTTAAGGGAGCATCTGTTTCAACAACTCGGCTTTAAGAAAGTTTACGAGATTGACTCTTTCAACCATAATTATAAGTCGAGCTTCTTTAGGCTATAGCTTTTAGAGAAGAAACCCTTATTCTACGCCAGGACTAATCCAGTCGGGAGCTTGTTCGGGTTGAACCCATTCCATAAGGCTATCCTGTGGTGCTGCCCAGTCGGGCCCAGAACTCGCATCATCTTCAGGATTCTCATCATCGCCGGCTGGATCTTCTTCTCCGTCACCTGTGGGTTGCTCGGTCTCTTCTGGTGGCGGCTCTTCGGCATAACCACTCTCAGTGGCTTCTGCAGCCCCTGAAATAGCTTCCACGAGGCCCTCAGCGCTTTCTATACTTTTTTCAACTTTGTCGAGAACCCGATCAATAATCTCTTTCAGTTTTGCAGGCCCATCCATTAATTTCCCAATTGGATCGGGACAAATCTTCAGCTTGCCTTCCGCGTCGTCCGCCTCAGCCTTAGCATCATCCAACAACTGCTTGGTTTCTTCTAACAGTTTAATGTGCTCTTTCATTTTTTTAGCAGCTTGCTTTTGTTGAGCCACATCCTCCGAAGAAAAGGTGTTGGCCGCATTTTTTGACTCTACTCCACCCATGTCAACGCCCGCAGCTTGCGCAACATCCATGGCCTCTTGAGACTTTGTGCAAGCTTCAAGAAATCTATCGTAAGACTTTTGAACAGCCGGTTTCACGCCAAAGCACGGGCAGGCCGCCATTTCAGCAACAATTTTAGCGAACTCTTCTTTATCTTCGGCGCTACAAAGGCCCTCAGCCTCGGCATCCTCGCCAAAGCCTAATCCTGCCGCAAGTGTTCTACCTGGATTTGGAAGATCAATAGATAACGCTTGATGGGATCCAAAAAATATCGAGAGTATTAGAAATTGCTTAAGCGACATAACGAACCTCATTTGTGCTCTCCTCTTTTAAGGTGCCCGTCCCCCCTGAAACTTGGAAGTGAAACTTAGGTTAAGAGGTCTAAGTATAGGAATTCAGGTGTTTTTAAATTCCAGGGAAAATAGATTCCGATGATCTGGACTCGATTTTTACGGCTTCCGAAATCTCGGACTTTTAGCAAAAGGAGAGGTCCAAAACGAAGAAGAATGAATTGAGGCTGGCACGATGATTGCTAATGATTCTAGGCCTCAGGAGGATTTAAAAAACATGTATTCAGTAACACTTAAAACCGCCGTCCTTTCAGCATTAGGAGCCTTTTCAATATCCGCTTTTTCGACCCCCGTTCAAAGCAATGAATGCTCCAATGGAAAAGTAATTCACAAACCCAAGAACGCCAGTGCTTCAATTGATAGCGGATATTTCACAGATAAGACCTGTGAAACCATTTACGTGTTACCTCCCTCCAGCGGGAATCGAACGATTCACTCCATAGCCGAGAATATGAGCAAAATGCATTGCCATTCGATAGATTCAAAGTTCAATATTCTTGATATTATTCGCTCAAAGATTGCCGAAAACGAATCAATTCCAAGTGAAAAGATGACAGAGAAAAATAAAAGTGACCTCGCCATGTTGAAGAAATACTTCCTAAGCACCAAGGAGGAGTTGGCGGAAGAAGCCTTATACGAAGGAAACACGGCCCACGTTGGCTATCAAATCTCGTGGACTCGATTGACCGAAGCCTACAAGAAAGCAAACCCTTCACTAAAAGTTGAAAAACTGCCTTTGCGTGATGCTACGGCCAACAGAATCGCTGTTAGTTCTGAGGCCTCTAAAGACAGTTCCCTTTTACCTGGCACGCATACGCCTTTTGAGTTGGCCGGAAGACCCTCCTTTGAAAGTCGACTCAGCATCGAAGATGCAGAGGAACGCTTGATGGATAGTTACGGCCTCCAAATGACTTACACCTTGTTCGGAACTTGTGAGTTCAAATTTGAAACGGCCGACGCCATTATCTACAATTACCCACTTAAGGTAGCTCCCTACAAACTAAACTTTAACCCCGAAGAGATTGCGAAAGCCCTTGTCTCGACTTCAAAATTGAGAGCGTTGTCACTGGAAGAGGCTTATAGCGCCATGGAAGCAATGCCGAAGATCTCTAAGATTCAAATCACCAGTGAAGACAACACCCACATTTCAACTGACCAGCGTAAAGGAGTCATCAGATCATTAATTCGTCAGAGTCTAATGGGACTGACCGTGCCGTTGCGTGCGGACACAAGTGGTGAGCACTATTTTTTAAGAGATTCGGATCTAGAAATTAACCTAAGCCAAGTGCAAGCGCAGCTTTCCGAGATTCTAAAGAGCAATGAGGCCGAAGCCTTTGATACTATTCTAGAGGTTGGGCAAATTATTCTTAAAGATTAGAGCATCTGCTCAAAAGCTTTCGCCGGGTCAAGCGATCCTAAATATACATACCTTTAGGATCTAGCTTGTCTCGGAGTAAGCGAATATGACCTTCAGGGGGGTCTTTAAGTTCTTTTAGCTTATCGCTGAAGTTGAGTTTGAAGCCACATTTAGCTTGAACTTGCTCTTTGCTCACACCCGGGAAAAGTTCCGTAACAATCATTTCTTCTTGATCATTAAAGTCCATCACGCACATATCAGTAATCACTTTAACTGGGCCGGCCCCAGGGCAACCCAGTTGGCTTCTTGTTTGCTCTCCAACCTTTCGTCCAACACTTGTGATGAAGTCACACTTCTCAACAAAGGCACGGTCATTGAGACGCATAATGATAAAAACTTTCTTAGAGTGAATAGCAATCTCGCAGGCACCGCCCGAGCCAGGAAGCCTGACCTTAGGGTTGCTGTAATCACCACCAATAGCCGTGGTGTTCAAATTTCCATAACGATCAATTTGCGCACCACTCAAGAAACCAACCGAAATATTGCCTCGCTGAAGGTAGCATTGAAAGATATCGGCCACAGAGCAAATGCTAGCAGAGTCCGTCACCAAAGCTGGATCACCGATTGAAACCGGCAATCGTTCTGGCAGAGTTCCAACAGCTCCTGATTCGTAAATCATAAAGAGTTCGGGCGCGTGAGTTTCTTTGGCTAAATTGCAAGCCACATTTGGTAGGCCGATACCAACAAAGACGACTTCTTTGTTAGCAAGCTCTTCAGCAGCTCGGCACACCATGCGCTCGGAAGGTTTAATATCCATAATCCACTCCTTCGCACATACGAGACTTGGCCTTCAATCTCTCCATGGTCTTGGTTCCCAATTTTTTCATATAGTCTGCGTGATTCTCGGAAGAATAGACGAATTCATTTAACCAATCTGCATAAGTTTTAGAGTCACGAGAAATAACATCCCAATTTACATAAAAATCATTATCACGATCATAGTAACCTTGAGCAAAACTAGGGTGACATCCCCAAGGCTCGTGAACCACACAATCGACAATCACCTCGGGAATCAAAGTTCGGTTTGGGTCTCGCCTAATTACGGAAGCCTCGACGATTTCTTCGGCAACAACAATAACTTTCTTTGCAGCAAACGCACTTTCTTTTTGGGTTCCCATCAAACCCCAAACTTGAGCATTTCCATTTTTGTCAGCTCTTTGAACATGAACCACACAAACGTCGGGATTAAGAGCGGGAACCGTTTGTATTTTCTTTTGAGTGTAGGGACAGGTGATCTCCTTAATTGCAGGATTCACTTTTGGAATGTCCGTTCCATTGAAGGATTGAATCATCCCAAATGGCTGCCCCATGGAACCCGCCTGAAGCCGAGTCATCATACCGCCATGGGAATATTCCTCTAGTTCAATGCGCTCTGTGTATTTAGCCTCTGTGTGACGTCTAACAGCATGCAAGGAACCCACTCCAGGATTCCCCGCCCAGCTAAACACAAGCTTCTTACAAACCCCAGCTTCAATCATTTGATCATAAACAGTGTCTGGGGTTAATCGGGCTAAAGTCAGATTCTTCTTCTTTTGTCGAATGATTTCATGTCCAGCTGCATGGCAAATCAAGTGCGTAAAACCTTCGATCACAAGAGTGTCTTCGTCTTGAACACATTCAGCAACAGCTTCCTTTAAAGAAACTAACTTAGTCATTTTTTAAAATACTCCTCAATTGAGTTCACAAGCTTATCGACTAGTTCGTCAGCATGAGCTTGATCCATGATATAGGGTGGGGCTACCACCCAACCATCTCCATTTACATCATCGGCCATTCCAGTGCTCACCCAAACTATGGCACCATTCTTAAAGGCCGTGGCCGCTAAACCTTCTGCGACCTTCTCTTTTCGATCAAAGGCTTTTTTGCTTGAACGATCTTTTACAAACTCAACACCCATCATCATCCCTTTGCCCGTTATAAATCCGACATGAGGGTGTTCCTTCAAACGTTCCATCAATTGATCTTGAATGTAGCTACCAATTTTTGTGCAATTATCCATTAAACCTTCTTTTAAGATTTTTTGAACAACTGCCAGCCCACACGCAGCCACTCCCGGACTTTGCAAGTAGGTTTGAGCGTGCAAATAGGAACCAGAGTTTTGATGAATCACGTCTAAATGCTTTTGTTGAACAATCACCAATGCCAAAGGCATATAGCCGGCATTGATGGACTTCCCTAAAACCATCACATCGGGCTCAAAGTTCCAATGCTGAGAAGCATAGAACTTTCCAGTGCGTCCCGATCCACAAGCCACCTCATCAGAAATAGTAAGAATATTGTGTTTTTCGCAAAGTTTTTGCATTCGCTCCAAAAACCCATTCGGAGGTAAAGACCCCAAAGTTGAAGAAGCTCCCATAGGCTCAACAATTAAAGCAGCAATTTCTTCGGGATTCTCTTTTTGAATCAAATCCTCGAGTTGTTTGATGTAAAAATCTGCTCCGGTAGAAAAGTAATCTCCCGGCACCTGATTACGGTATTCATAACAGGCATCAACAAATAGAATCGGCGACAAGTGCATCCCGAAGAATTTCTTATACGCGGGTCGAGCCGACATCGAAAGAGCCATAAAAGTATTGCCGTGATAACCCGGTGTGCGGGCGATGATTTTCTTCTTTTTCAGATTGCCCTTTTCTGCGTGAACCTGAAGGGCAAACTTTAAAGCTGCTTCCACAGCATCAGATCCAGAATTGAGCATGGCTACTTTGTTCAAACCGGGGGGAGAGAGCGATGCAATCAGCGTAGCCAAATCCTCGCTCGCTTGCGAGGTAAAATGCTTTCCGTTTATGTAGGCAACTTTTTTGCATTGCTCAAAAACAGCTTCGACAATATCGGAGTTATTGTGCCCCAAACAAGAAACAAAAGCTCCTCCGCACCCATCGATGTATTGGTTTCCCAAAGTATCAAAGAGATAAACTCCTTCTCCATGAGAAATAACTGGGTATTTCCATCGAAGGTCTCTTAAAAGCACGTTCCCTTGGGGATATTCTACAAAATCAGTCACTGGCAGTGATTTTATCACTAAAGACAGGGTGCCTTCGAGTTTTACTATTTGCAGCGCGCTAAGATTGCGCAGTGCAATTAGAAAATAGATTCAAGTCGAACCCTTCTGGGGTAGACTCGCTTTTGCCATGGCAAAAGTCCAAACAAAACTATTACGACCTGTTTATATCAACGCTGCTTTTCGGAGTCCTATTGGACGCTTCGGGGGAAGCCTTAAACATCTAAGCGCAGGGCAACTGGCTGCGAAGCTTCTTAAAAGTGCCATCGCTAAGTCGAAAACCTCTGAAGTGGATTCGGTTTTCTTAGGACACGCCAGACAGGCTGGCGCCGGCCCCAACACCGCAAGACAAGCCACTATTTTTTCTGGGCTAAATGAGAACATCCCCGCATACACACTCAATCAAGCATGTGCCTCTGGACTCACTGCCATCATGACCGGAGTAGACAAAATTCAATTAGGCCAAGCCGAAAAAGTTTGGGCTGGGGGAGTCGAATCCATGTCCAATACGCCTTATCTTTTAGCCAACGCAAGATGGGGCCAACGACTAGGAAACGATCGGATCATCGATGGAATGTATCAAGATGGCTTTTTCTGTCCAATGTCCGACATGGTCATGGGACAAACCGTCGAGAATAACTTGGTAAGAGAGTTCAAAATCAGCCGCAAGGAACAAGACGAATACGCATTAAAATCTCAATTGCGAGCAAAGGCTGCCATTGAAGCAGGCCTTTATAACGATGAAATCCTGTCCATCGCTGCTGAAGGCAAAAACGAAGGCTTAGAAAAAGACGAACACGTCCGTTTTGACAGCAGCGCTGAATCTCTTTCCACCTTAGCTCCTGTCTTTAATGAAAAAGGCACGATTACCGCCGGAAACTCTTCGGGAATTACCGATGGAGCCTCTTGGCTTTTGCTCAGCTCTAAGAAAAACGATTACTCTATGGTCGAAGTGTTGGGCTATTCCATAACGGCCTTAGCCCCTCAACGAATGGGCCTAGGTCCGGTTTCAGCAACCCAGGATCTTTTAAGCAGCTTTAACGTAAAGATGAATCAACTTGCAGCCGTTGAACTCAACGAAGCCTTTGCAGCTCAAGTGATTGCCTGCCAACGAACTTTAAAGATCTCTGAGGATAAGCTCAACCCAAGAGGGGGAGCGATTGCTTTAGGGCACCCTATTGGTGCCACAGGTGCTAGAATTACCACAACTCTGGTTCATCAAATTAAAGCTTCGGAACAAGGCTTAGGGTTGGCCACGCTTTGCGTGAGCGGCGGTATGGGCTTTTCTCTGCTTTTAAGAGCTGTTTAGAGTTCTTGAAGGTAGACATTCTTATAGCAAGCCTTGCCTGCTTTAGCTCCCCAGTGGCCAGTTTCATAACTCGCTTCGGTCATATTTAGTTTTGCGCTTTGAGCCCCTATGAACAGCCCTTGCTCCGGTTTACTAACTAGACCAATATGCCCCTGCCACCAAATAATATCTCCCGGCTTGGCTTGAGCGCAGTCAATCTTGGCTCCTTTCTCATCCAATTCCTCTTTAAAGGTTACAGTGGTCATTCGATCACTTTTGAAAGGGTCCTTTCCTATAGCTTCCTGAATGGCCGCAGACACCAAACCAGAACAATCATAATCAGTCCCATTATCTGGAGGGGGCTTTCCCCATTCGTAATCTCCAATTGGAATCTTGGATTCAACAAACTTAAGGATATTGTCTCGACGTAAATCTTCGAGGCTACCAAATTGAAATTGGTTTTGATTAAAATCGGGATGACCCTGTGGAGCAACATGTTGCTGGCTAACAGCCTGAGCGTCCTCCTGAATACTTACAAAAAATAATATGCCCACAAATGTAAGGAAATAGTAAAATGTGACCGAAGTTCTCATATAAGTAGCGTAATGAAGTTAACGAAGAGGGTGGGTTAAATGATGAACAAGAGCACATTAAGTTTAGGTTTAGCTTTGTTCTTAGTGTCTGAAATTACAGGCGCTATGGTTTGTAACCAATCTGGCCTCAAACAAGCTTCTGCCCCTGAGGTCATCAAATGCTTTCTGGAAAACGACTACCTTGGCGGGCGCCTCGGTGGGAAGAACTCCGTTTTCAACCCAAGTTTTCTAACGGCTTGGGAAGGCGAAGCAGGCTGGGACATGGCCGTATTGACTGATTCCTACGATTTTAAGGCCATCCCGTGCCCTGCCAAGTCTAGCAAAACCGCCCAATGCTTTAAAGTGAACTACAAAGTCTGGGGCACAATCACAAGTGGGCAAGAGGTTATCGATCCATCAGCTACAGTTCGAATGGAACACATGGAATTCTTAGTCGACTTTCAATCCAAAGATGCCGCTTGGCGGGTGCTAAACCCCGAACCTTTTCCACCCCATGTTTCCATTTCTGCGATGAGCAAGCACCTTCAAAAACTAGTTGACGATTTTAATTCTTCAAAAAAAGAGAAGAAATCATCTTGGATGAATAAGCTTTTAAAAAGTTTAGAACGCCTCGAAAAAATAAAACCCTAATTGAGCTCTAAAAATTATCTCTGCGCTTTCGAAGCTCTGTAAAAATCTCTAGTGCCGAAGCATCTGGCAAATTCAAAGCTTGTTTCAGAACTGGATCCTGAGTTCTGAAGAAAAGATTGTTCTTGCGCTCAAATCTTAAACTAGTAGGAACGGTAGGGCCAGAGCTTGATTCCAGCTCTCTTTTCAAAGAAAGCAATTCTGAATCATCCTTCAGAATACTCAAACTAAAATTCAAATTATGAAGAGTATATTCATGCGGAATAAAAATAAGGGTTTCATCGGGAAGCTTTGCTATCGACTCTAGGCTTTCTAGCATTTGTGCGGGACTCCCCTCAAACAATCGACCGCACCCTAAGCTAAACACAGTGTCTCCACTAAATAGCCAGTTTTGCCCCTGGCAATAGAAAGCCATTTGATTAAGAGTGTGCCCATCACAGGCTATTGTTTCCCAACTAAGCCCTAGACAATCAAAACTTTCCCCTGGGTTTATCGTTTTAGAAAGCGAAGGAATTCGATCTAAATCTGCCTCGTTGCCCTTTACCGGAACATCAAAAACATCCAAGATGCCCTTCACTCCATCGGTATGGTCGCCATGATGATGAGTTAAAAAAATTGCCACAGGTTTCTTCGAGCTGTCTTTTTTAAAGAAATCCAGGACAGGAGCAGCCTCCCCGGGATCAACCACAATGCATTGCCCAGTGTCAGTGTTCTCAACAAGGTAAATGTAATTGTCTATAAGCGAGGGAAGTTGTCGCCAGGAATAAGAACTCAACTCAGTAGTTCCTTAGATTCTTTTAACAATGCGGCTTTCAATTTTTTTCTGTGATCCCTACGAATTTTTGCCTGCTTCTCTAAGGTTTTCTGTTTAGCTCCTTCTGTGATCAAAGGCGGCATAGGGGTAGGGACTCCTTTGCTATCCAAAGAAACGAAAGTGAGCAACGCTTTAGTAGTATAGAATTTTGTGCGCTTAATGGGGTTTTCAGCACTCACCACCACCATGACTTCGCAACTGGTGTTGTTTACGCAGGTTAAGTTAGCTTCGATGGTGACGATTTCGCCTTGTTTTACACCCTTCAAAAAATGGAGCTCATCTATGGAAGCAGTCACACAAATACTGCCCGCGTGTCGTTGAGCGGCGACCGAAGCGGCCACATCAATCCAGCTCATCACAGTCCCCCCAAAAACAGTTCCAAGTGCGTTTGTATGCTGGGGGAGCACGATTTCAGTCATAGTCACCTTGGAATCGTCAACACTCCGTGCTTTTTCTCTACTTTTGACGCTAGTTCTTGCCATACTTTATGTTTTAAACCATCCGACATAGATTAAAATAAATTCTATGAGGGATCTTTCCGTCCATGACGCAAACATTAAGAACCGTTTAGATCGAACCTTTAGATTCTTAGGAGTAGAAGGCGTTTTTGTGTTTGGGATGGGCCTAGGATGGTCACTGGCACTATTCTCCTTGAAAGCCCATCTAAGCACGATTCCCATCTTCCTCTTAAGCACTGGATTCATAACATTGCTTGCGGCCAGTGGTGTTTTCTTTTGGAGATCCAAACTCAACCTAAGTGGATTTCAAAGCCGAAGCGCCATTGATATCAGAGATTCCATCCGAGCTTTTCGAATACACGGCGCCCAGGTGCCTTTGATTAATCGACACAGTTTTCGGACTGAGATGATCTGCCTATCCCGAAAAGATTCCGTGCTACTACCCGATAACCACCGTTTCATTGTAGAACACTGGGCCGGACCCGGAGCTCAAATCAACCTAAAAAGCGGTGCTTTGGACCTAGATTCTGAACAGATTCTTTATTTTGATAGCTCCCAACTTGAAAAGTGGGAAAAAGGGAAAATGCGCCTAGCTATTGTGCCAATTGATATTCGTGCCGATGAAGATTTGGTGCTATTGTTGCACATCATTCCTCAGGAGGTCTAGAACGTGTTTGCTGCCCATGAAGTCCCTCGAAAAGTAACAAGGCACCCACAGTTAGCAAAACAGCCTTTAATTACTGGATCAAACGGACCTAACTTCAACAATCGAATTTGGGCAAAGTTGATCGATTTTGCTTTAATTCATTGTGCCTGCGCTCTGGGTAGTTGGTTTTGGGGCCCTGCTTTATTGCCACTTGAATTGTTACTTTGGTCCCGCGTGGAATGCGCCGGAAGAGGCCAATCACCTGGAAAATGGCTTCTCGGCCTACACACAATTGAAGTCTCCAAGGGAAGGGCTATCGGCACCTATAATAGCCTGATCCGGAACCTGCCCTTTGCTGTAATTTCATTTGCGTTTCTATGGAATTCCGTATTTAGCTGGGCTTTATTGGCTGTGGGAATGCTTGTCATTGCCGTTGAAGCCTTTTTTATCTATCGTTTAAAAACGGGAGTTCGAGTGGGAGACATCGTTTCTAACTCCAGAGTTTTTGATTATAAAGATGAACACACTTTATTCATCGAGCGCTTCCTAAAAGATGACACCTAGGCCCCTAAAAAACCCCGCTTTTCTGCATTGCGCCAGCAACTAGATCCATAAAGCACTCATGCTAGGTCGCGTTGCTTCCGATAAGGCGGTATTGTCTAAGCTTATGTTTAAGGAGAAATCTATGAAACGTCCAGCAATGATTCTTACAGCGGTTTTCACTCTTGCTTTATTTGCGTCTTGTACAGGCAAAAAAGCAGACATTGTAACTCCGCTTTCCGATAACAGCGTCATCATCAAATACGAAGGTGGAACCGTCACAGCTAAAGACGTTACTGAATTCGTAGAGGCTCGCCTAAAGAGTCTTAATGAAGAAGCCGTGGAGCTTTATCAAAGAAGCGCCGAGCATGTTTTGCTTAACAAGCTATTAAAAGCGGAAGCCGAGAAACAAGGCGTTGGCTCTCCAGAAGAGTTGATGGCTAAAGCTACGAACAACGTAACTGTCAGCGACGAAAAGATTGCTGCCTTCATCAAAGAGAACAATCTTGAAAAGGGCTACAAAGATCCTGTTACCGGAAAAACGCGAAAAATCACAAAAGAAGAAATTCGTGGCTACTTAACTCAACAAGAGAGACAGTCTGCACGTGATTTGTTTATGCAGGGGCTAATGGCTTCTGCAAAGGTTAAAGTCATGCTTGAAGAGCCGCGTGTTGAAATCAAAACACCCAAAGACGCTCCAATCCTTGGCAACCCTAAAGCCAAAGTAGTGATTCACGAATTCAGTGATTTCCAATGCCCATTTTGCTCGAGAGCAAAAGCAAGCGTGGATCAAATTCACCAACACTATGGCGACAAGGTAGCTATTGTTTTTCACCACTTACCACTTCCAAGTCACCCTGCTGCAACACCTGCAGCCATTGCTTCTAACTGTGCTAACAAGCAAGAGAAGTTCTGGGGATTTCACGACAAGGCTTTTGAAAATCAAAGAGACCTTAGCGACGAGAACTTCAAGAAATGGGCTAAAGAGCTTGGCCTAGACATGGCCGCTTTTGAAGCTTGCATTGCAGACCCCAAAATGGCTGAAGCCGTTGAAGAGTCTAAAAAGTATGCTGAAAGCCTCGGAGTGAACTCCACTCCAACTTTTTACGTAAATGGTAAAAAGGTAGCAGGAGCTCAGCCATTCCAACAATTCCAACGTATCATTGATGCAGAACTAGGTCTGTGAGCGATCTTCGAAGCGGACTTTTTGTCAGTTTCGAAGGGGGCGAAGGCACAGGCAAGAGCACCCAAATCAAACTCTTAGCGGAGGCCCTTGAAAAACAAGGGCACTCCGCTTTGCTTAGCTGGGAACCCGGAGGAACACCTCTAGGACAGAAAATCCGAAGCCTTTTGATTGAACCCAGCGAAGATCCAATGTCTGCTCGCTGTGAAGCACTTCTTTATGCGGCCGCGCGAGCTGAGCACGTCGACAAAAAAATCAAACCGGCGCTAAAGGCTGGCAAGCTCGTTCTTTGCGATCGATTCATAGATGCCTCTCGAGCCTATCAAGGCTGGGCTAGGGGCCTTGGAGAGGCTCCCATTACCGATATCAGCCTTTGGGCAACCGAGGGCATACTGCCCGACAGAGTCTACGTTTTCGACCTTGACCCAAACATTGGCCTGGAACGGGTCAAAGCCCGGCAGGGTGGAAAACTCGATAGAATCGAAGCGGCTGGGCTTGAATTTCATAGTAATATTCGCAAATCCTACCTCAGGCAGGCCTCAAAAGACCCCTTGAGATACAAAGTCATCGATGCCTCGCAAAAGCTGGAAAGAGTTAGCGAAATGCTGCTAGAAGATTGTACTCAATGGTTGAAAAGCAAAATAGTTTAGCCCACAAACTTATGGGAGCTTATGATCGAGGCAGACTCGGTCATGCGCTTATTCTAAAAGTTTTAGGGCCCCATCAACTGGACGCTCAACACAACGACTTCTACTCTATCCTAGAGACTCTGCAATGCAGCCAAAGATCTACAGGAGAAATGTCCTGCGGAACCTGCGACTCTTGTCGCCTGTTAAGACTTCGTCGAAACGACCCAGAAATCGCGCACCCGGATGCATTTTGGCTAGAACCCAAGAATGAAAATGGATACGCCGTTGAACAAATTCGCGAGCTCTCTAGATTTCTTTCCCTTAAAGGGAATTTATCTGCCAATCGGGTAATTTGGATCAATCAAGCAGAAAAACTCTTCGCCTCACAAGGGGCCGCTGCCAATGCTCTTTTAAAGATTCTCGAGGAACCTCGCCCCAACTGCTTTCTACTTTTAACCTCTAAACAGCCCGAACTTTTAATGGCCACCATTCGCTCCAGATGCCATCAGTATGTTTTAGAAGCTCAATCCTCTGAGGCTCTTGAAATTTCACAAGAATGGTCAGAGCTAGAAAGTTGGATCAAAGCGGGCGCCCCCGAAAAGGCTCCCTTTGCCTGTCCCTGTGACGAAGAGAGTTTCTGGAAAGACCGTAAAAAAGCTCTCGAAGAAATCTCTATGATTCAAGGACTTTTGTGGCAGAACTCTAAAGGACTCTTTCATCAATTCGACCATCAACAGGCTCGTCGAGTGCTCGATTTTTTTAAGGGATTGGAACGATTTGTTTTATCTTTGCGTTCCTATTCCAACGCCACCCTTCAGTGGTTAAACTTTAAGATAGAAGCAAGACAAGGACTACTATGGAAACAATAGAAGTTGTAAGAATTAAATTTCAATGGCCGGGACGAATGTATGAATTCGCCAATGTTCACGAACTCCCCATCAAACGAAAAGACCTCGTGGTTGTTCAAACTCAAAGAGGAGGCATCAAAGTCGGGCAGGTAAGCGTTCCTCCTAGAATTCGCGAAAAACGAAAAGACGACGAAAAAATGCGCTCCGTTATTAGAATTGCAAACGAACAAGACGTTCGTTTGGAAAAAACTACAGATGAATTTCGCTCCGAGGTAAAACGCTTTTTTCATACTCGCCTGGCTGGACGCGAAGTCCCCGGAGTAAAAATGGTTGATTGTGAGAAATCTGAGGGTGGGCTTGGACTGACTGTCTTTTACAGCAGCGAAAACAAGCGCTTTGATTACAAAGGAATGTCCAAAGACATCGGACAAAAGTTCGGAATGAAAGTCGACTTACGATCGGTTGGAATTCGTGATGCAGCAAGATTATCTGGCGGAATCGGCAGGTGTGGACTCAGCACTTGTTGCAGCACCTGGATTCCCGACTTCAACCCCGTGAGCATTCGTATGGCCAAAGATCAGGGCCTGTCTTTAGACCCTGATAGCATCAACGGACAATGCGGACGGCTCTTGTGTTGCCTAGGCTACGAACATGAGAACTATGTTGAACTGGCAAAAACGATGCCTAAGATGGGCAAATTTGTAGTCACCCCCGACGGAGAAGGCAAAGTTGTTAAACTAGACATCCTTAAGGGAATGGTTGCTGTTCGAGGTGAAGGCGGTGCGGTGGAGACCTATCCATCCAGCGAAGTTACTAGAAAATTCGCGCCCAATAATCCAGGCCCTGACGACAAAGGACAGCGTCACCCTAAAGACCGAGAATAGACTTTTTATGAAGCTTTTTGATACTCACTCCCATTTGGCTGGTGAAGATCTAAAAGAAAAGGCGTTTGATTTAATCGATTTGGCGGAAAAGTCTCAGGTTCATGGGTTAAGCTTTATTGCAGCCGATGAAGCGAGCCTTAAAAACTGCCAAAATCTTTGTGAGCAGGCTCGAGTTAGATATCCACATCTCAACTTTATTTGGAGTGCGGGCATCCACCCGCACGATGCAAAATCACTGAGTCCCTCGCTACGTGATTTAGTCGAAAAAGGCGCCCAGAGTGCGAACGCAATTGGCGAAACGGGTTTAGATTTTTTTTACGACTATTCAGAAAGAGATATTCAAGACAGCGCCTTTCGCTTTCACATACAATTAGCAAAGAAACTTTCAAAGCCTTTGGTCATTCACTGTAGAAACAGTGCCAAGGAAATTCTTGAAACTCTCGATGGAGAAAAAATAAAAGAACATTCTGATCCAGGAATACTCCATTGCTTTGCCGAGAACGACGAAATGGCAAAGGCTTTTTTAGACAGAGGCCTCCACATTTCTTTCTCTGGAATTTTAACCTTTAAGAACGCTAACTCACTGCGCGAGACCGCTAAATGGATTCCTCTTGATCGCCTACTCATTGAAACCGACGCTCCGTATCTTGCGCCTGTTCCTAACCGTGGGAAAGAAAATCAACCTGCATTTGTTTTAAATACCTTTGAAACCCTAGCAGCGATTCGTCCTGAAAAAAGAGAAGTGCTCGCCGACCAATTGTGGCAAAATTCGTGTAAACTTTTTAAAGTAACATGAACTTAGAGACCAGCACCCCCTCTTTTGAATTCGAAAATAAAATTCAGCGTGTATTTATCATTG
Source organism: bacterium (assembly GCA_009991595.1). Classification (GTDB taxonomy): domain Bacteria; phylum Bdellovibrionota; class UBA2428; order UBA2428; family UBA2428; genus JAACVK01. The sequence goes on from JAACVK010000028.1 coordinate 17,900, forward strand.
GTGTTTCTAGCTACATTGGTTCGGCTTTAGCCATCCACTTGCGTGATGACTTTGAGGTCTTTGGAACATACTTCACTACCCCCACGCGCATTGATGGAGTGACCAGCCTCCCGCTGGACTGCTACGATGGAAACGAAATTCTTGCTCAAAACAAACGATACTCACCAGACGCCATCATTTTTTGCGCTGGTTTTAATGACAAAGTTCGTTGCCAGCTTGAGCCTGGAAAGGCTGAGGCTCTTAACTTTAACGCCGCAGCTATATTTTTCAAACTTCTAGCATCTAAGATGCGCTTCATATACTTTTCTACTGATGAAATTTTCGCTGGCGATCCATCTAATGCGGGGCCCTTTAGCGAACAGGACACTGCTTCACCAAGTAGTGTTTGGGCTAAGACTAAATTCCAAGGTGAAAGCCTAGCGACCCATCACAAAGCCTTCACGGCAACGTTTCGCCTTGGCAAAGTCTACGGAGAGACCATGGGGTGTCCTCTCTATCCTAAACAAAATTGGATCAATTCAGTATCAAAGCAACTTATCGAAGGTGAGGAGGTTCCTGCTAGAATCAATCAAATCCGTAGTTACACTTATATTGGTGACATTGCTCGCTCTGTTAAAAACTATTTAAATGCCCACAACAAACCGACTGCTCTTTACAACTTGGCTTCTACCAAGAGTTATTCAGAACACGACTTTATCTCCGCCTACGCCCAAACCTTCAAGCTAGACACCAATCTTATAAAGAAAACAAAATACACACCGCCCTTACCCAGAGAGGGTTACCCGGAACCTTTAAATTGCAGTCTAAACTCTGGTGCCATCAAGGACATTTATAACTTTGTCCCGCAGAATGCCGAAGAAGGACTCTTGGAATTAAAGAATCGTTTGCATCAAGGCTGGACTAAAAAATGGAGCTAAAAAGTTAAAACTCAACGATAGCTTTGCTGAACAAATTCAGAAAAGAAAAATCGAACAACATCGCTCTTTTCCAAACGTTCTCCGCGATAGCTCCAGTAAAGCTGATCGAGAGCACCCCAAGAGGCTTGAATTTCAAAGACTGGTTTGCGTCCAGGAGCAAAGAGGTCTCCTAGGTATTGATTAAAAGCAAAGAATATTTTTCCAGCTTGCTGAGCTGAAACAATCAGCTTCACCGAATTTCGGTAAAGCATAAAATCATGTTCCGTGCGTGAAACCTTGTAAACATGCACATGATGAGCGGCCGACTGACGGCTAGAATTAAAAACTTCTGCGTTTTCTCGAATGTTCTTTTGCAAAGAGGTCATGAACTCAGCCGTTTTGGCCTTTAAGAGTTCGTGCTTGCGGTAGCTGTTGTGATAATCAACACTTCCTTCACGATCCATCCTTCTTTCTTCGAGAGCAAGATGAATAGCCCATTTCGAATCTGAAACCTTTGATTGAACAATTCCCTCACGAAGAGGCATTAAAGCCGAGTCAGCAATGAGTTTCTTGTTTTTAAAGCTTGTTTTTTCTTGAAGCGGAACTGGTTTAGAAAGATCGATAGAATTCCAAGAGGCTTTTTGGGGTGGGCTGCTATTTTCGCTTGCTGGCCTTGGGTCAGACCACTCACGAAGGGAAGACGAAGACGTATCTACTTGCTCAGCCCCAGGGCCTGAAGCATTTTGATCGATTCTAAAGTCTCTCAAATTTCCGAAATTTGAGCTTAAATCCCTGCTCATCTACTTCAAGTCTAAGACTCTATGCCCCATAATTACAAGACAAAAGAATGGCAGGGAACCGTCTCGGCCGACACAAGGAGCTCATTTTGACCTCAAAAATTGAGGTGGGCGTCCTAGAAACCCACATAATGGGCCTCAAATGCAGATATAAGGCTTCCAGCCTGTAAAAACCGGCCGGCATGCACACCATCTGCAGGCAGGACTCCCTTTCTTAAAACATAGGACAAAATGTGATCGTCCTTAAGAAAACCGCACCAGACAGTTTTCCCTGCCTACTTCTACAGTATATACCCAACAGGTCTTGCACTCAGAAGAAAAATCCATGAAACTAACGTTAGATGTCTAAGTCCGTGAAATCTTCGGCAAAAATTCTGTTAGCAGATGACTCTGTCACTATGCATCGAGCCGTCAGTTTAGGCTTGAAAAAGGAACCTTTTGAGGTTCTGTATTGTGACAACGGTCAGGATGCTCTCAGACTCACTAGGGAACACCGACCACTCATTGTATTGGCAGACCTTGATATGCCAGGCATGACGGGAGCAGAGCTTTGTAATGTTATTAAAAAAGATCCTGATCTTTCTAATGACATAAAAGTTATTTTACTCTGCGGATCTTTTGATCAGATCGACGAAAAAGAAGTCGAAAAAATTCCTGCCGACGCCCGACTATGGAAACCGTTTGAATCTCATGTCTTGGTTTCTATGATCAACACGCTCTTAAAAATCTCTCCCAAGCAAAGTGCAGAAGCTACGGCTCAGATGTCACGACCATCTAGCCCTACAATGAACATTCAAAGACCTGCCGAAGAAACCGAAGACATCTCGAGCGATTCTTTGATGCCCATGGCAGACAGTATGGCCAATGCCGCAACTTCACAGTTCAAGGCACCTGAAATTGACTCTCCAAATGAGCCTACAGCGCAAATGCCTTTCCAGACTCCACCTCCTAGAACACCTCCACTGCCTCCGCCGCCGCCACCTATAGCGCAATCTAGGACGCCTGAGATGACTGCCCCCCTTAAAAATGAAGATGTCATCCGCGACAATCTTTGGAGTAGTGATTACGACCAAATGGAAACAGGGAGCAACATTCGCGAAAAAACCACTGAAGAAAAGCAACCAAACTTCGCTCAAGAAGGCGAAGATTCGGAATTCGGCCCTGACTTTGAATTAGTAGGGACCCCAAAAAGCATTGCTTCCCATGTTTCAAATTTCATGGACCCACCCCCTGCACAGGCTAAAGAAAACACTGAATCTTTTGAAGGCTTTGCTTCGGACAATAGTTCTCCTGGAAACATAGCAGGGTTCAATGAGAATGATGTGCGCGAAATTGTTCGCGAAGAAATTCAAAAAGCTTTTAATAGCTATTTGAAAGACGGTTTAGAGCGCAGACTTCGAGATGTAATTTCTCAAATTGAAAAAAGCTCTAAGTCATAAAGTTTGGACATTCTGTGACTTTTAAAATTGGAAAGTCTATTGAATTAGATACCTGCGCTAGCACTCAAGAAGAAGCTTTGAAGCTGCTTCGGCAATCAAAAGATTTGAAGTCACTCTATTGGGTTCGAGCTAACACTCAAAGCCAAGGGCGCGGCAGACAAGGTAGAGTCTGGCTTAATTCGGAGGATTCTCTTTTGTGTTCGGTGGCGCTTGAATGGCCCAAAGACAAGGAGCTGCCAGCATGGATTAGCCTAATGGCAGGGTGGGCGCTCTTTGAAAGCGTCTCCTCATTAGCAAGAATCGGCCAAAGCGAACTTTTTTTAAAGTGGCCCAATGATCTATGCGTGACCAAAGAAGAGCAAAACTTTAAACTTGCCGGCGTCCTGTGCGAACGAAAATCAAACAAACTTTGTATTGGCTGGGGATTAAACATTAAAGGACAACCTTCACACGAAAAAAGTATTTCTTTAGACGATATTTTAAAGAGCTCTGTAGATAAATTGATCTTATACAGCCACTTACAAGAAAACTTTCACAAACTTCTTGAGCAGATTTTGAGCGATGAAGATCAGGGGCAAAACTTAATTTTTCACAAGATCTGCTCGGTGGGAATGAAACATTTCTGGGGAAAGGCACTGCTCTTCAATAAAAGCATAGAGGGAACAGCTCAATCCTTGAAGCCAGATGGAAGCCTTGTCATAAGGAATGCTACTGGCAAGCTCGAAACGATTTCTTCTGGAGAAGTGACCCTCTAGGCGCTTGGATACATCGGGACCGGGTGGTTTTATCTTCAACCACCCTGTCCCGATGTATCCAAGCGCCTAAGCCTAGGCTTTAAGCTCCTGAAATTTTGTAGTTTTACCGTAAATTGTTAAGCTAGTGTTAAGATTCTAGACAATTCTCGTTTTCAATAAATCATGTAAAGAACTGTTTTTACGAAGCTTTTAAAGATCGAAGCTTTTGGCACACTCAATGCAATCTCTGTAGTGAATAGGAGAGTTGTAAATGAGAGAGTTGAAATTTTTGAAGGTATTTACCATAGGCTTATTAGCCTTAACTGTAATGATTGGTTGTGGAAAAAAGAAAAACAACAACGATAACAATCAACCGCCACCACCGCCGGTAAACGGCCAACCAAACCGAGATAACAGAGTAGGGCACCCAGGGTATCCTGAGTATGACATCAATTCGCGCCCCGTATTGATTAGGATTCATAACTTTTCAAACGGTGACACAAGAACTGAATGCCTGAACTATCAAAACCAAGACGTCCCTTGTGGAGACGTATTTCGTTTAGCTGGAATTCAGCCAAACCAATACCTTCCGTTTCAAGAGATTTATTTGGACCAAATGGGTTATGGACAACAATACCAAAACCAATATTCTGGTTGGCAACAATATGACAACCGTTACGGATATCCCACTTATCCCGGCGGAACAATCTATCCTCAACAGAATGGATTGCGCTTCCAGGCTAACGTTCAAGGCTACTACGGAAACTAAAACTAAAGTTTAACAACTCTTTGATTATCGTGTAATAAAGATCCATGGGACGTCACCGCAACCAACAAATTGGAAGCGAAGAAAGACGTCCCATGGATCGTTCCTTATCCGCCCCGAACGCACTAACTATCGTGCTCTACCAACCTAGAATTCCCCAAAACACAGGCTCCATTGCCCGAATGTGTGCGGCCACTGGTAGCAGACTCGACCTAATAAACCCCCTCTTTGAGATTGACGATAAAAAACTAAAACGAGCCGGTCTCGACTATTGGCATTTACTAGACGTTCGTCACTTCGAGAGCCTAGAAGATTGGCAAAAACAAAACTCTCAGATCACGCCATGGCTAGTCGAAGTTGGCTCCCCGAAGAAATACACCGACGCTCAATTCTCGCAAGCCGACTACCTTATGTTTGGCGATGAACAAGACGGAATACCAGAGGCCTTGTTAAAGCAGTGTCCCGATCAACACTTGAGTCTACCTCAACAAGGAGTCAGAAGTCTCAACCTTGCCACCAGTGTAGCCGTTGTTACCTACGAAGCTCTTAGACAATTGGACTGGTATTCCTTAGAGTCTATATAGTTGCTGACATTTTCCTCCTGAATGTGACAGTAGTAGCAATTGTCTAACATCCCTCGACTCTCTATCTTCTCAATACGAAGCAGGTACTGCTTCACTGTCAGGAAGAAAAGGAACTAACACTATGAAAAAATCAATTTTAACCGCACTATTTTTAGTATTTTCAGCTCAAAGTCACGCATGGACTCAAGTCGCTTTTTGCGACACCCCAGGTGACGCTCTTGGTGGAGTTATTCTCTACACGGATGGAGCTGATCTAATCCTCCAAATTAGCGACCTTAGCGATAACCCTCCTCAGGAGCTTCGCACCAGCAACGGTGATCTTGAGCAGCACTTAAACATTAACAAGGAGCTTCAAGACCTCAACACCCATAGGGTTGCAAAAAGCTACACCTTCGCCTCAGAGAAGACCCTTGCCTTTGGAGGGGTTTTAACGAATTCTGCAGTCCTTAACATTAAGGTCGGCCCTAGAAATTCAAGAAATCTCAACTCAACCTTGGCTCATAAAGGAAATGTATATTCTCTCTATTGTGTAGATCCACAATTCTAGAAGCCCGTAAAATTGAGAAGCTGTGAAACTCATAGGTTTCACAGCTTCTTTTGCATTTAGGGCCTCAATCCAAGACAAAGTCTTGGCACTTAAGACCAAGAAGCACCAATTGAATTCGATATAATAAAGGCCATGGGCTCCAATCAAAAATCAATGTTCTTAGCCGCATTGCTACTTTTCACCTTTTACTCCCAAGCAGCAGAGGTCATGAAGATCCGCGAAGGTGTTCTTCTAAAAGATTCTCCAAGCGAGGATTCGGGCTCAACTTTTTTTGCAAGACCCGGACACCTCCTTCTCGCCGTATCCGCAAAAGCGGACTGGTACCTTGTAAGTGACGGGCTCCACACCGGGTGGGTCCCCACTAAATTTGTAGAAAGCACAACAAGCAACAAGGTGATGCCTCTTTATTTGGTTTCAGACTTAAAACAGGGCAAGATTCAATTTAAACCTGAAGACGCGAGCCTGAGCCAAGCCAACAGAAGCTTAACGGAAGCCGAGCAAGAATCCTTAGTGAAAAAAGCCCAACAACTTGAAAAAAAACTTGGAAACGGACCAAGCAAACTTTATCGCTCTGATCAGCTTAAAAAGAAGAAATAAAAAAGCCCTGCCATATCTAATATGGCAGGGCTTTTGATTTTGAAGACTAATAGAAAACGAATTAACGCTTACTAAACTGAGTTCCTCTACGTGCTCCACGAAGACCGTATTTCTTACGCTCTTTAGATCGTGCATCACGAGTCAAGTAACCACCTGCTTTAAGAGGAGCTCTCAAATTAGGATCAAAGCTTTGAAGAGCGCGGCTAATGCCGTGTCGAATCGCTCCAGCTTGTCCAGAATGTCCGCCACCATCAGCAAGAGCATAAACATCAAACTTGCCAAGCAAGTCCAACTCTTCGAAGGGTTGGTTTACAATAAGACGCAAAATAGGGCGTCCAAAATATTCGTCAATGACTTTACCGTTAATGAATATTTTTCCTTGTCCTGGTCTCACACGAACGCGAGCCACTGAGGTCTTTCTTCTTCCAGTTGCGTAAACAAAACTCTGAGTACTCATATTAAATTATTCCTTATGCTCTCTTTTGCCCTTGGTACTTCAAAGCCCAAGTAACAGGATTCTGCGCAGCATGAGGATGTTCACTGCCGGCATAAATTTTCAACTTTTTCATTTGAGCGCGACCCAAAGAATTTCGAGCGATCATGCCGTGAACGGCTCTCTCAATAATTCTCTGGGGGTGTTCTTTACGAACTCGGCCAGCAGGACGAATTTTCATTCCGCCAACCCAACCGCTGTGATCATAATATTTTTTCTTATCTTCTTTGTTGCTTGTGAATTTAACCTTTTCGGCATTCAAAACAACAACAAAGTCTCCAGCGTCGTTATTTGGAGTGAAACAAGCTTTGTGCTTGCCTCTTAAAAGAATGGCAATCTCAGAAGCCAAACGTCCTACAGTCTGGCCGTTTGCATCAACGATAAGCCATTTTCTCTCATTGTTGTCCTTAGGGGCAAACAATGTGCGAGAAGCCAAAGGCTGAATTTTTCCCTTTTGCTCTGTAATCAAAGCAGATGCAGGAGCGACGCTCTCAGGCTTAACCTTGGGTCGCCCAGCATCAGCCTTCACGGTCTTAGTGCTTTTAGCAGTCCTAAGCTTCGTTCTTGAGCTTGCACGCACAGCTGTCTTTTTTTGCTTAACAGCTCTGCGAAGTGTTTGTTTTTTTGTCTTCTTTTTTTCCATACTCATTTTTAAATTCTACCTTCGTTATAACGTCGCGAATTCTCAAGCTTCTAGGCTCTATCTTCAGACCCTGTCAAGTAAAACAAGTGAGGCTTTTCCACTGAGAGTCGCGTGTGGTGATATAACGCAGTCCAACGCGTTAAGCTATGAGATTTTTTATGAATATCACTTTGCTGGTCAAATATCTGGCTAGCCTTGGCCCCCTACAGTTGAGCTAAACTTATAGAAGATGGGAAGATATATTTGTCCAGTTTGTAGAGCTCACCGCGAAGTGGACTTGAGGGATCGTATTTCTTGGAATTCCCATTCAAAGATCCTCATCACAATCGCTTTTCTCTCCATTACTGCCTACCTACTTCGCGGACCCGCTTTGGCCTTCAAGCTCACCTTTCTCTACCTCCCGATTTGGGCAATGATTGAGTTTTTTCATTGGAGTAAAGTGAGAAATGATAGCAAATGTCCTCACTGCTTTTTCGATCCAATTTTATATCAAAGAGACTGGAAAGCGGCCCGAAAAATTGTCGAGGAGCGCCTCGGGAGCATTAAAAGTGTTGTCGAAAAAGAAAGGGCCATCAAAGTTGCCCAGTTCCTTGGGAAAGCCCCGCCAACCGAAGAACAAGGCCCTGCTCCAGAGCTAATACCCGAAAACCCTGCCTAACTAACAACAAGCGTCACTTGCTAAAAGCCTCTTTTTGTTTCGTTTAGCCCCCTTACACTTCGTGCTAAGTTATTGATCTATGAAAACTGCTTACTTAGCCTATGGAACTAGAAGCCCGTTTGCCAAAGCCGGAACCGATTTAAAAACCGTGCATGCGGCTGAACTGGGCCGTCACGCACTTGCCGAACTCATTGCTCGTTCGAATCTAAGCCATGAACACTGGGGAAAGATTGTAGACGAGGTCATCATCGGAAACACAGGAACGCCTGCCGATGCCGCGAACATTTCACGTGTCATTGCTTTACGAGCTGGACTACCTGAAAACGTTTCAGCTTACACTGTCCATCGCAACTGTGCTTCGGCAATGGAAGCCATGGCCCAAGCAACTTTAAAAGTTCAAGCAGGGCAGGGCGATGTCTTTATTGCGGGGGGTGCCGAATCCATGTCCCAAATGCCTTTGATGTATAATAACAAAGCCACCAGCTTTTTCGACAAGCTTTCTCGAGCACGTAGTCTTGCAGATCGCTTAAAAGTATTAAAAGACATTCCTCTTAAAGATTTTTTGAAGCCTAGGATTGCAATCATGGAGGGGCTCACAGATCCCTTTTATGACATCAACATGGGAGAAACCGCCGAGATCATTGCCAAGGAATTTGGCATCAAACGAAATGAGCAAGATGAATTTGCACTTTGGAGCCATCAAAAGGCCGTCAAAGCTCAAGAAGCTGGCCACTACGCAAACGAAATTGCCCCTTATAGTGTGCCTCCTAAATTCGAGAACACCCTTACCAACGACTCAGGACCACGTGCCAATCAAAGCATGGAAGCCCTTGCAAAATTAAGACCTTTCTTTGACAAGAAGTTTGGCAGCATCACAGCTGGAAACTCATGTCCCATTACAGATGGAGCCTGCATGGTTTCAATCGTAAGTGAAGAAGGCTTGGCAAAACTTGAAGGAGCTAAGGCCATTGCGAAGATTACAGGTTACGCATTTGCTGGACTTGATCCTCGCCGGATGGGTCTAGGCCCCGTTTTTGCGACAAAGAAACTCTTGGATCAAACAGGTGAAAAACTGCAAGACTTCGATGTTATCGAAATCAACGAAGCCTTTTCCGCCCAGGTGATTGGTTGCCTTCGTGCTTTTGAGTCACAAAAGTTTTTTGATGAACATTTTAACGGCGATAAAGCCATGGGAGCCATTGCTCCAGAACGCTTAAACCCCAACGGTGGGGCCATTGCGATTGGACATCCTGTAGGAGCTACTGGGGCAAGAATTGCTTTAACAGCAGCGCTTGAAATGAATCGACTTGGAGCCAAAAAGGCTCTCGCCACCATGTGCATTGGTGGCGGCCAGGGCGGCTCAATTTCCTTGGAAGCTGTTTAAGAAAGGGATTTAGAAAATTATGGAAACACTCTTTAAAGGAAAAGCCTTTAAGTTACATCAAGACAAAAACATTGGAATTTTGGAGTTTGATTTAGAGGGCGAGAAAATTAACAAGTTTGGAGAGTTCCAACTTAAAGAGCTAGGCGACCTTTGCGACAAGATCAAAGCTGGAGACTATAAAGTTAAAGCCCTTTTGATCCGATCGGCAAAAAAAGACTCCTTCATTGTAGGAGCTGACATCAACGTGATTCAATCACTCGCCGATGAAGCAGAAGCCCGCAAGGCCTCCGAATTGGGTCAGAGCACTTTTTCAAAACTTGAAGATCTATCGATCCCAACCCTAGTTGCCATTCACGGAGCCTGCATGGGTGGTGGAACAGAAATGGCCTGTGCGGCCAAATATAGAATTTGCTCCGATTCGAGTCGAACTGTTATCGGAGTCCCAGAAGTTAAACTAGGGTTTTTACCAGGATGGGGTGGCACTTATCGCCTACCAAAGATGGTCGGACTTATGAATGCCATTGATATGATTTTAAGTGGAAAAAGTATTCGCCCGCACAAAGCGCCTAAAATGGGTCTTGTGGACGAACTCGTTCCCGAAGCTCTTTTTGATGCTAAGTCCGTGGAATACACTCACATGTTGGCTGAAGGAAAAGTCCCCTTTAACAAGAGCCGAAAAGTCTCGCTTCCCGAAAAACTTCTAACAACAAACTTTATTGGTAAAAAAGTTTTCTTTTCAAAGGCAAGAGAGCAGCTGCTGTCCAAAACAAAAGGACATTACCCAGCTCCTTTGGCCGCGCTTGAACTCATTCGAGACAAGTCCTCTTTGAAGCGCGATGCCTACATGAAAGAAGAGGCACGCGTCTTTGCTCAACTTTGGGCGACCCCGGTTTCTAAACACCTCGTTTCTCTATTCTTCCTAACCGAAGATGTAAAAAGAGACCCTGGCACGACAAGCTTGGATAGAGAACAATTAAAATCCCTACCAAAATTTAATCAAATGGCCGTGCTTGGTGCAGGCGTTATGGGCGGCGGCATTGGCTATCAAAGCGCAAGTAAAGACATTTACGTTACCTTGAAAGACATCCGCCACGAAGCTGTAGCCGCGGGGAAAGCTCATGCTCAAAAACTATTTAATAAATTGGTTGAGCGCAAACACATGACCCGCAGCCAGGCTTCGCAAAAAATGTCCCACATTCGTGGACAAGTAGACTACACAAGCTTTGGCAGTCTCGATTTAGTGATCGAAGCTGTTGTCGAAGATTTGGAAATCAAAAAGAAGGTCTTTGCTGAGGTAGAAACTAAAGTGAGCGATCAGTGTGTGATTGCGACCAACACTTCAAGCCTTCGTTTGGAGGACATGCTTCCAGCCTTCAAAAAACCTGAACGTTTTGTGGGCCTCCACTTTTTTAACCCAGTCGATAAGATGCCCCTAGTTGAAGTGGTAACTCATCCGCAAATTTCACCCGAAACAGTCGCTAGGGCGGTTGCCTATGTAAAAGCCATTGGCAAAACTCCCGTTGTTGTAAAAGATGGCCCAGGATTCTTAGTCAATCGACTGCTTTTACCTTGGCTGAACGAAGCAGGATACTGTCTGCAAGAAGGTTACGACATCGTCGAAACAGATAAAATTTTAAAGAAGTTTGGAATGCCCATGGGCCCCTTCGAGCTTCTCGATGAAATTGGTCTCGATGTTGCCTGCAAAGTTAGCCATATCTTACACGCCTCCTTAGGCCAGCGCTTCAAGCCTTCTGACGGACTTGATAGAATTATGGAAGCCAACAAAAAACTTGGTGAAGGACAAACCAAAAGACTTGGTAAAAAATCTGGGCTTGGTTTTTACAAATGGGAAAACGGAAGAAGAAAAGAAGCCGACACGGAGGCTATTCACAAAATTCTTTTCCCTACTGGAGTGAAGGCTCGAACAGAACTCAATCCCGAAACATTGATAAGACGTTTGATCTATCCAATGATCAACGAAACGGCTCTTATTCTAAAAGAACAAATCGTTGAAAAAGCGTGGCAGGTGGATGTGGGGATGATCTTCGGAACAGGCTTCCCTCCTTTTCGCGGGGGCCTCTGCAGATACGCAGACTCAGTTGGCTTAAAGAACATCGAATCGGAATTGCAACGCATGTCGACTCTTTATGGAGCTCGATTGAAACCCACTGAAGCCCTAAGTGCTTACGCCCAAAGTGGTGGAAAGTTCTATGACTAACGAAGGCATATTGGATCGAGCGCGCGAGTTGCTTCGCATTGAAGCCCGCGCCATTGAACGTTGCGCAGAAAAGCTCGACCATCGCTTCCTAGAGGCTATTGAGCTCATCCGAGAAACACATAAGAAAGGCAAGAAACTTATTCTAATGGGAATGGGCAAAAGTCATTATGTCGCTGGCAAACTTGCCGCCTCTTTTATGAGCACTGGCATTACAGCCGTCTTCGTTCATCCCGCTGAAGCCTTTCACGGAGATTTAGGTGGGATTCACCAGGACGACCTTTGTATCTTAATTTCTAAAAGTGGAGCGACTCCCGAACTACTCGGCCTTATTCCCTTTTTTAAGGGAAATAACCCTGTCATATCCATAACAGGAAACGTGAAGAGTCACCTAGCTTTAGCATCAACACTGAGTCTCGATGCTGCCGTAGAAAAGGAAGCCTGTCCAATCAATATGCTTCCTACAGCAAGCACCACAGCTGCCTTAGCCGTTGGCGATGCACTTGTTTCAGTTTTTGCAGAAGATCAGGGTTTTGATCGCAAGACTTTTGCTGGCTACCACCCTGGAGGCTCTATCGGAAAGCGGTTGAACTTTACCATTTCTCAGGTAATGGTTGGCTTAGATCAAACGCCTCATGGATCCGCGGCTCAAAGTATTGCAACCGTCGCATCCAAGATGAGCGACCAACCTGTAGGTGCTTATTGCATTGTTAATGAGAAGCTAGAACTCATTGGCATTCTCACTGACGGAGACATGAAACGAATCCTTTCCAAAGGAATTCCTGCCACGACTGCGGTTAGTGAAGTTATGAATCCTTCTCCCATAACTGTGGGACCAGACCTTTTGATCGACAATGCCATTGCTGTCATGGAACAGAAATCAAGACCCGTGAATTGTTCTCCGGTAGTAGACGCCAACAACAAACTTCTAGGAGTCGTAAGATTACATGACCTCATCTAAAGGCAACGCCTCCAAGCCCGAATATTTAATCATTGTCCCACTTCGCCTCAACTCAACGCGAATCAAACAAAAGGTTTTATCTGAAATCAACAAAGAAAGTTTAGCGCAAAGAGTTTTAAAAAAAGCTCTCGAGGTTCAAAAGAGAAACCCAAATGTCATGGTGGTTGCAGCCATTGATTCTTTAAAGACAAAAGCTCACCTAAAAACTGTCTTTGGTGATTCTTTACAAATTGTTCTTACCAGCCAACTACTTAGAACCGGCAGTGACCGCGTCTTTGCAACTTTTAAAACGCTCGTGCGGCAAAAAATTGTTTCAGAAAAGAAAGTCAAAGCCATCGTCAACCTTCAAGGCGACATGCCGTTTTTTGATCCTCAGGTTTTGAAGCGCTTGATGGAACAGTTCAAGAGTGTGAAACCTAACCATCCCTTAATGTGGACCCTGGTTCAAGAATGGCCTCACGAGTTCAATCCTAAACACCTGTCTCATGTAAAAGCCATACTAGCCAAAGACAAGCGTGCTTTGTATTTTTCAAGATACCCAATTCCTTGTACTAAAAAATTCAACATGGGGACTTTACTCTTTCATGTGGGCGTCTACGCTTACACACCTCGCGCATTACGCGATTTTTGCACCGCTCAAAGCCCCGTAATGGAAATGAGCGAAAGTTTAGAACAACTGCGAGCTCTTTACATTGGAATTCCATTTTTTGCCGAAAAGGTTCGACCTCGACCCGGCTTCAACTTTCGAGGAATTGACACCGCCAGTGATTTAAAATGGGCAAAAGAATTTGCCAAAAAAGGACACTAAAGAATGTTTCAACCCCCTTTATCTAAAACCGTAAAAGCAACACTATCTTCCGGAGATTTTATCTGGGGCGACGCTAAGACATGGAACTTATTTGCAGGGCCAGACATCTACGAGAACGATGAAGTGGTTCATGAAACAGCAACTACCCTCAAAAAGATTACCAGCGAACTAAACATTCCTTGGATATTTAAGTGCTCATTCGACAAGGCAAACCGATCCAGTGGAACAAGCTTTCGAGGTCCGGGGATGGACACGGCCCTGAAAGGTTTTGCAGCCATCAAGAAAGAATTAAACATTTCTCTAATCACCGACGTTCACGAATGTTGGCAAGTAGAAAAAGTGGCTGAAGTTGCCGATGTGATTCAAATACCCGCATTTCTTTGCCGACAAACTGATTTACTCCACGAAGTAGCCAAAACAGGCCGAGTCATTAATTTAAAGAAAGGACAGTTCATGGCTCCTTGGGACATGAAGTCTGCCGTTGAAAAGATTGCAGAAAAAGGAAACGAAAAGGTGCTTCTCTGCGATCGTGGCACGAGCTTTGGTTATAACCGACTAGTGACCGACATGACGGGATTAGTTGAAATGCGATCGCTGGGCTGCCCTGTCGTCATGGATGCAACACACGCTGTTCAACTTCCTTCCGGATTAGGGAACAAGAGTGGGGGGCGACCTGAGATGATTTCTGTTCTTGCAAGAGCGGCCATGGCTGTTGGAGTCGATGGAGTCTTTTTAGAAACTCATCCCGACCCTGCGAAAGCTCTTTGCGATGGTCCTAGCTCAATAAAGCTTTCCGAAATGAAAGCTCTCTTGAGTCAATTGAAAAAAATCTCAGAGCTTTCCTAACGACTTCAATTACAAATACAAAAAAAGCCCCAGCTTTAACTAAAGCTGGGGCTTTTAAAGTAATTATAAAACTTAGATCAACTAATTAACTTCGCAAACCCCCCAAGCAGTTGCAGTGCAATCTTCGAAGTTTCGATCATTCCAGCTTGTGCAAGAACATCTTGCGTCATCGGAATCGATCAAACGAGCCCCCACACCCATAGCCGAACAATTTGAAACCAAGTTGGATTCGGCTTGATTTTCCGCACTTCGGCAGGCCAATCCGCCGCGAGGTCCAGTTGAACGACCAACACCGGTGACTTCATATTGATTGTCACCTAAGTCGGGACCCGATCCCATTGAAAAACCCACAGTGGATAATAAAACAGAAAAAACGACTAACATTACTCGCATAAAAACCCTCCCGGTTAAATCTAATTATTAGGAGAGAGCCTAACCCAAAGTGCTTCTTTGAAACAATCTTTGTGGGAATAGAATGCGAAAGCATAAGCTGCGCAGCGCAGCTATTTTTTCTTATTTAAAAACTGAAGCTCATCTGGAGTGTAGGCTTTGTTAGGATCGTAATGCTCTTGCTGTCCCTTTGGGGCCTTTTCCACCTTAAACAACACTTGGTCGGGATCGATGACAGTATCCTCAAAACGGTCCATTGTGGCGCCCTCTTCAATGGGAACAATAATGTATTCAATTTGTTCAGACTCCAATTCGGAAGGCGGACTACGTCCCTTATCTTTCTGACCTTGCTCACCTAACTTAGGATGGGTGGTTAGCTTTGAAACCTCCTCGTCGACGCTATTGCCAGCAAACGCGTAGACAAGGATCGAAAAACAAAGCCACCCTAGAGCAACCAGACATTGCTTAACACAACGAAGCATCATCTTTCCCATTCTACGTGAAATCCACTAGCAGGAATCGACAAGAATTTGTCGCCAATCAAAGCTGCTCTAGCTGCTGCTGCATTCTAGCCATCAGCTCATCATTCCTGTAGATCTTCTGCTTCTCTTCTAGAACTTTAAGATTTCCATCTAAATAGCCTTGAATAGAGCTAGACGCTCTATTGGCTACTAATTCACTAGACGTCACATCCGCAGAGGACTTGCTAACAAATTTCAGAAGAAAAAGACTTTGCCCTTGAGATGCCACTAAAGGATAAAACTGTCCCTTGTTCTTCAATGCGAACAATCTATTGACATCTATGTTGCTAACACTCAAAGCACCAATGGAATCCTCCAATGGACTCCATTCGACCTTTGACTCCCACTTGGTGTTTAGTTGACCCAAACTAGAAGAACTGAGACTTCCGGCCTTCAAGGCGTCCGCCAAAACTTTCTGAGCAAAGGTTCTTTGATTCTTCTCTTCTAAGAACCTTCGCGCCAAAACCTTTTTCACTTCGTCAAATGACTTGCTAACGCCCTCTTGGCGATCAATGTATTCGATGAGGTGAAAGCCGAAACTACTTTGAATCACTCCCGAAAGCTTCTCTTTGGGAGTCAAAGCAAAGGCTGCATCAGCAAATTTTGGATCCATGGTCTTGTGCTCAAAAAAGCCCAAATCTCCGCCACGATCTGCGTTAGATTTGTCAGCAGAGTGTTTCTTAGCAGCTTCTTCAAAGCTCATTTTTCCACTAGCAATTTTTTTGCGAATCTCTTCGGCCTTTTTCTTGCCGCCCCCAGCTTCGTTGATGAGAATGTGTCGGGCGTGAACCTTCGCTTGGGTTTCGTAATCATTTCGATGACTTTCGTAAAAACCCTTAAGCTCAGTGTCAGCAGCAGAGTCTGCCAGTAGGTCATCCACATCCTTTTGAGACACAGAGGGGGCCTTCACCGAGGAAGGCTTCACTTCGAGTAGCTCAAACACAAAGTCTTGCTTTAGAAGCTTGGCTTCTTCGAGTTCAGCTTGGGAAACCAAGGCGACAGGAACGGATAAGTTGTAAAAAAGCGCATCTCTGAAGAGTTGTTCTCTAACTCGGTTTTCATATTCTCCGGGACGAGCCACCATCTGCTTATATAAAAGAGGATCGAACTTTCCGTCTTTTTGAAAAGCGGGATTCTTTGCCAGCAAATATCGAATGGCTTCGGCGGGCACTTTAAAGCCGTGTTGTTTAGACAAGGCCATCATGTAACGTTGTTGAATCAGTGAGTTTAATACGGATTGAGGACTCACTTGAGCTTTTAAGAGACTTTCTAGAAAAGCTTTGGTCTGAGCATCGGCTTTTGAGCCTTTAAATTGACGCTCCATGGCAGTTCGAGCGTTTTCAAGTTGGTATTCGAAGGCTTGGCCAAACTCGTTAATGGTGATCCTCTCACCCATAACTTTTGCGGCTGACCCCGCGTTCCAAAGGCCCCCTCCGCCGCCTACATCGGCTCCTGTGCCAAACAACGAGATCACCATTCCTACTGCAGCTAGCCCGAAGATAATCGAAAAGAAGTTACGATAACGCCGAATAAAATTAAACATCCCCCTTATCTTCGTTATGTGCTCAGTTTTGTCAACGGACGCTAGTAAGAAATGTATAGTATCGTTACAATAGTCTAGGGTAAGGGATGTTTTTTCAAAAGTTTTGGCGCCAACACAAAAAACGGGTCTTTGTGGCCCTGCTGTTTCTGCTACCCTTTACGCCCTTCGTGCTAAAGGAAGCCAATCTACCGAGAATTCACTTTAATGACTTGGTGCAAAGCTACGTTGTCCATCCAGTTGCTGAAATGCTGAGTAGCGCAAAATCCGGGGTGTCTTATCTATGGGACGGATACATCAACCTAGTGGACACTCAAGAACAAAACGTGCAACTCACAACTAAGGTGGATGAACTTCAAGCAAAGCTACTCGAACTATCGGAGCTAAGTCTAGAGAATGAACGTCTAAACAAACTTCTCTCCATCCCTGAGCTTTCCAAAAGCGAAGGACTTGGCGCAAAAATTATTGGCAAAAACACAGACAATGAATCGTTGGGCTTCTTTATAAATGTAGGCAAAGATCAAGGCATCCGTGTCGGCATGCCGGTTCTAAGCGCGAGAGGAGCCGTCGGTTCCATTCGAAACGTGTTTAAAGACTCATCGCTTTTTGTTTCAATTTTGGATCCCTCGCACGCCATCGATGGTGTTGTGAGAAGAACAAGAGCCAGGATGATTATCGAAGGTTTAGGAGCCTCACTTCTTGCTCAACTTAAATACTTAGACCGCGCAGAGGATGTGAGAGTGGGAGACGAAGTTGTCGCCAGCGGTGTGGATGGAGTTTTCCCCAAGGGCGTTTTGATTGGAAACATTGTCGATCTCCATCGACCAAGACATGGAGTTCTTCAAGAGGCTCGCCTGCGAGCAGCTGTAGATATTGGAAAACTTGAGGAAGTCATTGTACTGTTACGAGATAATCCCACTCGAGAGGTTTCAACCCCTCAATGAGTAGCACTCAGAAAAGATTTCTAGAATGGCCGTTGTTGCTCATGATCATTTGGCTCATTCAGGGTTTTGAAATTTCCCTTTCAAGAATGTCTCTCTTTGGAATCGTTTCCATTCAACTTTGCCCCGTCATTATTTTGTATCTTTCTCTAACCCGTGACTGGTCTCAATTGGCACTTTTAGCTACGGCCTTTGCCTACATTGGATCATCGGTCGCAAGCGTCCACCCCATGATTTTCATCAGTGTCTATCTTTGGACTGCCTTCATCGCCAAAGCCTTGGTTATCACCCTTGCCCTAGAGAACCGCCGTGCATTTACTTTTCTAGTAATGACCTCAGTCGTCTTTGCAAAACTGCTGTATGCCTCTATTCTTCGAGTTCAAGGTGTTCAGATTGAATATGGGATTGTTCTCCAAAGCATTTTAGGGGCTAGTTTCTTCTCTTCCATATTAGCGTTTCTCATTTACCCCACCTTAGTGTTTTGGGATCGCTACTTTGAACACGACATAGATAGCTCTAGGGATTTAAACCCACTGATGTAGGTATGACATAATGTTAGGCGAAAGAGAACATGTAGAAGAACTAAGGATTAGAGTCCACTTCATATTCTATTTCATAGTTTTCATGTTCTTTATCCTTGGGCTGCGAATGGCGTTTTTGCAAATCGTTGAAGGAGAGAAATACCGTTTCTTCTCTCAAGAAAACACTCTCAAAAAAGAGAAAATACCTGGCCCCCGCGGAAGAATTTTTGACCGCAACATGCAACTACTCGTAGACAACAGACTTCAATTGGACGTCACTCTTACGCCACAATTCTCTAAAGACCCTAAACAGACGATACAAGATCTAGCGACCTTAATAGGCAAAGACTTTGACGAATTGTGGCTTGGCTACCGTAGGCGGCAGAATAGACTGGCCAAGTTTTCTCCTATTCCCGTAGTTCCCGATGCGAGCTGGGAAACAGTCGTTAAGATTGAAACCAATAAGAGTCGGTTTTCAGGAATCGATGTTGAACCTAAAATGCGTCGATTTTACCCATTCGAACACAATGGAGCCCATTTGCTGGGTTACCTTTCAGAGGTTTCTAAACGGGAACTTGCCCGCTTTCATGAACAAGGTCAAAACTACGACAACGGTGATTGGATAGGGCGCTTCGGTTTAGAGAAGGAATGGGAACGTTACCTTCGTGGTCGTGATGGCTATCGCTACGTAGTGGTCGACGCCCATGGACATCGTATTGTTCGAAGCGACTCTAGCCAGAACGTCATCTCAAGCTACTTAGGTCGCAGCACAACTCCACAACCAGGCAAAAGCCTTATTCTTACCATCGATCAAGCTTTACAAAATACAGCTGCCAAAGCCATGGAAGGTAAAATGGGAGCCGTAGTCGCTTTGGACCCTCGAACGGGCGAAGTCTTAGCCATGCATTCAAACCCCGGCTTTGATCCTACAATTCTCACTAGCCATCGTGGAGAGTTGTGGACCAACTTCATGAAGAACCCCTATGGCCCACTTAGCAATAAAGCCATTCAAGATCACTATCCTCCAGGTTCAACCTATAAAATTGTTACTGCTCTTGCGGGCCTCAAAGAAGGGCTCATTACCACCAAAACAATGGTCAAATGCAATGGAGGAATTCATTTCGGACGGCGTTTTTACCATTGCCATAAAAAAGGTGGCCACGGCTGGGTAAACCTTCAACAAGCTATCAAACAAAGTTGCGACGTTTACTTTTACACCTTGGCACAGAAAATAGGGATTGACCTTATAAGTGAAGAAGGCTTTCGATTGGGCTTAGGCAAACTCACGGGAATTCGTCTCCCTGGAGAAATCCCAGGAAACCTTCCTACAGAAGAATGGAAACGAAAAACCTATAATGCTCCTTGGCTTCCCGGCGAAACGCTTTCGGCATCAATTGGCCAAGGTGCAAACTTAGTTACGCCGCTTCAACTTGCCTTGTCCTATGCAACTTTTGCCAACGGTGGCGACCTCTATCGACCTTACATTGTTTCAAAAGTATTGAATGAAGAAGGGAATACGATTGAAAGATTCACCCCTCAGCTACTTGGACATCAAAGCATCAATAAAGAGTTTTATAAAGTCATCGAGGACGGACTACACGATGTTGTAAACGACCCTAAAGGAACGGCCTACTGGTCCGTAAGAAGCAAAGATGTTGAGATTAGCGGAAAAAGTGGAACCGTTCAGGTTATGAGCTTTGGTAAAGACGAAATATATCAAAAGTGTAATCTTTTACCTTTTGAAAAAAGACACCACGCCTGGTTTGTCGGATTCGCCCCCACCGAAAAGCCCGAGATTGTCGTGGCCACCTTTGGAATGCACGAGTGTGGGGGTAGCACCTCGGCAGGTCCTGTCGTTAAAGCGGTCATCGAAGAGTGGAATCGCTTGCGACAAAACCGAGAGGCCACCAAGGTTGCCAAGAAAACTGCTAACTATCGTTAGTTATGATAAAACAAACAGAAAAAGGTCTCCTTGAGAACTGTCTCAAGGAGACCTTTTGTTTAAAGCATTAGATAATTAATTCAAACAAGGTAGGGATAAATCATCAGCAGCTTTTGTCGCAAGACGATTGATGTTGTTCAGAAGACCGCACATCTTGCTCTGCTTGTGGTTTCTTAAGTTGCATCAGCAAGAAAGGAGTCCAAGTCTTCTTTAGAAAGCGTATAATCCTTTCCACAAAACTCGCATTTGACTTCTATCGTGTTTTTATCCGCTTCAAACAAATGTTTTCGCTCTCCAGTGGTTAGCAAATTGAGAGCACCCAAAACTCTTTCTTTAGTGCATCTGCATTTCAATTCGATATTTGTTTCGTGAAGTTCCCGAACCTTTTGTGTTCCTGTAATAAACTTTGCCATAGTTGCCGTTGCAAGTTCGGGATCATCGTCAATCACCCACTGTGACAAAGGCCCCAATTGTTGCAAATGAGTGTCAAGCGCTTGCATGCGAGCCACACTCACACCGTCTTCCTCGGGAAGAAAGTGAATCAAATATGCACGTGCCATTTCCACAAAGAAAGGCCGCTCTTTTGAAAGCTTCGGATCAAAAGCCAATTTAACAGATAACCCCAAAGCGCAACGTCGTTGCTCGGATTGTCGAAAGTAGTCTTCAATATCCGTATTAACCTTGCCCGTGCTTTCAATAATCCCAGAGCTAACAATGTGATTCTTAACTTTTCTACAGCTGAAGGTTCCTCGACCTAAAGAGGTCTCGAGATGATCCGACATAACCTGCGCATTCGTCATCGACGCTCTGACCTGTCCAAAGCCGTCGGCCGCTGCTGTTAGATCACCAAACAATCCATCCGTTTTCCATTGCATTTCTATGGATTCTCTCTCAGAAGGATCGTTGAGAGCCTGAACGGCCGCTGCAGCCATCACGGAATGTCCGATATGAATCATGGCGGGAGGAAGCGCCTGAAGCCGATCCAATATTTCTTGAACTAGTGAAGTCGCCTCAATAGTTACGAGAACAAGTTCGTTGTTCAAACTTAGGCTACGACGTAGCGAAGATCTCAAAGGTTAAATTGCCTTTGTGATCAACTTCTCAATGACGTCCTTTGGTTGGTTTCCAACAATTTGGTCCACCATTTTTCCGCTCTTGAAAAGAATCATTGCGGGAATTCCACGAATTCCAAACTGCGCTGCAAGATTTTGGTTGGCATCCACATCAAGCTTAACGATTTTTACTTTGCCGTCGTAGCTAGTGGACAACTCTTCAAGCTTGGGTGCAAGAGCCTTACAAGGTCCACACCAGGCGGCCCAAAAATCGACCAACACGGGAACATCGCTCTTAAGCACTGAATTTTCAAAGTTTTCTTCTGTTACTGCCTCTAATGAACTCATAGTGGTGAATTTATCGGTTCAGTGCTAGTTTGACAACTCCAATGAAGGGCCGATACGAGGTTGCGTTAGCATTTTTCTTACCGTGGATTTTAGACTTCTTTATGGGTCGATCCGTCATGGCTTCACTCATTGGTGCCTCCATTTGGGGAATAGGGGTTCTTTTGGTCCTTTTGAGGACTCGGATAAAAGAAGTCCGTTTAAAGAAAAATCTTACGTATATTGCGGGTTTTCTTTTTGGAATTTGGATCGGGCTATGGCTTGTTTCTGCCAACGAATCGGTGGTTTGGGCTTGGAACGAAACCGGACTCAGGCTTCTAACCATTGGCCACGCCTCACTGCTAACAGCTGGTTTTGGAATGACCTTGGTCTTGCTAGTCTCTTCCATTGCTTGGCTCCTTAAAGAGCGAGGCTTGAAGAATAAGAAATCTCAAAGATGGCTACCTTCCCTTGAAGGGCTCGCTAAAGCCAGTCACATTTCTTTGAGAGCCTCCATTTGGTTTTGGACCACCGGGCTGTTTTTCGCGATTTTAGCTGCACTTATTCGCTGGCAACGAGTTCACGATGTTCCCGCCTTTGGCGCCCTCATTCACTACGAATGGCTCTCCGATCCCAAAGTTATTCTAAGCATTGCACTTTGGATTCCCCTAGTGCTTTGTCGATTGTTTCGCGGAGTCTTTTCCGAAATCCAAAAAGCTCGTTACCAAAGCTTTGCCGTTATGGCCTTGCTTTTTGTTATGATTTTCCTGTTCATGTCTTCCACGGAATTGCCCTTTAGCCGCCACGAAGCCTTGAGGTGGATCACTCGATGAGTAACCAATGGGTAGATTCTCTCAGCTGCCTCAGCGTAAGCGCGATCAAAGAAGTCCCCGCCAATATAAGAGAAGCCCTTACTTTGAGTCCTAGAATCAAAGCTGAAGCCCTCAAAGATTGGATCACATCCTCACGGCAAAGGAATAAACGAGCCTCACTATTCTATTTAAGCACTTGTCACCGAGTTGAGCTCTATGGCTTCGATATTGATCCGGAGGATCTAAGGAGAAAGTGGGCGGAGCTTGCTGGTGAAGAAGCAACGAAATGTTTTGAAATATTGCGAGGTAAAGAATGCCTTCGTCACTGGATACGAGCTTGTGCAAGCTTAGAAAGTGAAGTGTTGGGAGAAACCCAAATCACTGGCCAAATGAAAGACGCCTTTCAAGAAGCCAGGCAAGAAGGGTTGCTCTCGGGGCCTTTAGATAGATTCTCCCAGCGAGTTCTGGCTTCCTCCAAGTTTTTAAGATCCTCCTTACCTCTTGGAGAGGGGACTGTGAGTGTGGCCCACGTTGCCGTTGATGGGCTAAAAGATTTCTTTGATGACCTAAGCGGAAAGTCTGCCCTCGTGGTGGGCGCTGGATCCATGGCAAAACAGAGTATCTCTCGCCTCAAAAAACTTGGGGTAGAGAAGATCTATTGGGCCAATCGAAGCGAGTCCAAAATTGATCAAAGCCCTTTACTCGATGAAAGAACCACCAAGGTAGATTTTTCTCAGATTCATTCCCATGTTTGGAACAACGCCATCTCCGTGGTAGCGACCTCGAGCCACACAAAAATCATCAAAGAAGGAAGACTTTTCAACACCGAAGCAACTCTTCGAAGTTCTGAAAGCATTTCCACTAGAGTCATTTTGGACCTTGGCCTGCCTCGCAACGTTGAACATGAAATTCATGGTAAAGAAGGGTTCTTCGTTCGAGACGTCGATGAATTCAGTAATATTGCCGGTGAAAACTCTGAAAAAAGACGTAAATACATGTATTTGGCGGAAAAATTAGTCGAGCAGGAGATCTTAAAAATTGAGGAAAACACTCGCTCCTGGAGCCAAGTCCCGTTAATCACAGAACTTATTGATCTCATTCAAGAAAGAAAAGAAGACGATCTCCAACGCTTCAAACTGGAAAAATCTGGAAATATCGAGTATATAACAGGGAACATTTATTCAAGTTTGTTGCACGGCATCTTGAAAGAAGCTGAGAGACTCGATGAAGAGGCCTCAAATGACTTTCTTCAAAATATTGTGCGTGCATGGAGGCACTCAGGAAAATGGCGGCGAAATCAAAAAGCGGAGCTAAAAAAAGTACCGCAAAAAAATCCGTAGCAAAAAAAGCTACAGCCACTAAAAAGAAGGCTGAAGCAGCTGCCAAGCCCGCTAGCTCATCTAAAAAAGTTGCAACGAAGAAAAAGGCTACAAAAAAGAAGAGTAGCCCTTTAGGATCTTTCGGTAGGTCCGCCAAGGCTACTTCAAAACTTTCGGGAATGTCCGGCATAGGGTTGGACTTCATTGGTCGATTTCCCGTTCGACAAAAGAACTCTGAAAAAAAGAATGATCAGAAAAAGCAGAACGTTGGCCCTGTTTTTCCACAAGGCGAATACCAAATCGCTTGTCGCAAGGATTCGTTGTCAGAAGCTCTGTTGCATGAATTTGTTGCAGTCTTCAAATCGAAGCACACCAAAGATAAATTACATAAAAAAGAAATTCCGCCTTCTAACAAAGAACCATTTATTAGCCTAGAAGAAAGCCCTAGCTACCTTCATAGACATGTTTATACTAGAGCGGCTTTTGATTCTCTTAAAGACAAAGAATTCGACATGTTGGTCATCAACATGAAGCAAGTTCCGTTACAACTCCCAAAAGAGTTGACCATCGCCGCGTGTCTTCCTCGAGAAGACCCTAGAGATGCGATGGTAACCACGGGAACCTATGGTGCAATTCAAGAACTTCCTACCAATGCCCGCATTGGCGCAAATTCGCGCAGAAGATTGATGCAAATCAAAGCCTTGCGCCCAGACATCGAAATCATCGAAGTGCGCGGAGATGCCGATGAACGAATTCGACAGCTAAAAGCCAAAGACCTATCTGCTGTTATGCTCGCATGGGCAACTCTACGACGTTTGAATATTTCTCCACGTTACTACGTGGCTCTTCAACCCGAGCAAATGCTTTCAGCCGGATGCCAAGGCATTGCGGGAATTATTTGCAGAAGCTCTGACAAAGAACTGATCGAGAAACTAAACTATGTTGACGACTCAGAAGCCTCATGGGCAAGTCGTTGTGAGCGTGCTTTCTTGCAAAAGTTCGGTGAATTCGGAGACATCCCCGTGGGCGCCAATGCTCACCGCAAAGGCACTCAAGATCCTTGGATTTTGGACGCAGTTATTGGTGATGCTGAATCCGGAGAAGTTCTTCAACATCGAGAAATTGGAACAAGTCGCTGTAAGCCTGAATCGCTGGCCGACAAGGCTTATGTCGGAGTGCTTGCTAAGGGTGCCAGAAAATTTTTACCGTTTAACTTTTAAACGAGAAAATCTTCTGTCCAACTAGACACAGTTTCAACCCAACGAGGGTGGGAATTAAGCGAGGGAACAAGGAGCAGCTCTTTGCCACCCGCTTTTATAAAATCTTCCTTGCCACGCATACCAAGCTCTTCGATTGTTTCCAGGCAATCTGCAACGAAGCTTGGTGAAAAAATCGCTAAACGCCTTACCCCTTTTTCGGCCAATTTCACCAATTCAATATCTGTGAACGGTTTAATCCAAGGGTCTTTGCCTAAACGCGATTGAAAGGCCATGCTTCGCTTTTCCGGAGGTAAGCTAAGAGCCGAAGAAATCAACTCAGTATTAACCCAACAATGATGCTTGTAGCAGTTTCGGTTAGCTTCACAAGGAATTTGACAACAATCGGGTTTACTCAAGCAATAGCTCTTACTTGGATCAGTGTATTTTAGATGTCTTTCAGGAATGCCATGATAACTAAATAGATAGTGATCAAAGACTTCGTGTTTAAGAAGTTCTTCTTTATAAATATCGGCCGCACATTGAATATAATCAGGATCCTTGTAGAAAGCAGGTGTGAAGCTAAGCTTGCCTTTATACTTAAATTTCTTTAACAGACGCTTACACTCTTCTTCAGTAGAAGTGGTGGAGGCCCAGGCGTATTGTGGATACAAAGGCATCACCAAAAGATCATCCACCCCACGATCAATCATTTTCTTAAGAGTTATATCCAGAGACGGTTGACCATAGCGCATAGCAAATTCAACAATGCCATCCTGAATCTTAGCTCGCACCTGCTTTGTAAGTTCGCGTGTAGAGCTGACTAACGGGGAGCCATCCTTAGTCCAAATCTGTTCATAAGCTTCGGCGGACTCGAACTTGCGCTTAGGAACAATCAACCAATTCACTAAAATATAGCGCAAAGGATAGATGGCATCGATCACATAGGGATCCATTAAAAATTGTTTTAGGTAGGGGTCAACCGCTTCAGGAGTTGCATCATCAGGACTACCTAAATTTGAAATCAAAACACCTTTCATCTACTACACTATCTCCTTCGCTACTTCTCGCGATTTTTCTAGCAAATCCGAAAGTCCAATTCTTCCGAGGTAATTCCCCACAAGATAAACTTTTTTTTGTTTAAATTTAGACTGAAAGGAAGACTCTCTTAGATACTTTTCCAACTCAACTGAATAATACGGAAGAGCCTGAGGCCAGGTTTGAACTCTGAGGTCTCGAAAGACAAGCTCTTTTCCATACAAAGCCCTTTGTGATTCCTTAATCCAGCTTTCCAAAGAGTCCTTAGAGTGATTCACTCCAGAAAAAATCCACGTTTCAGAGCGCAGAGAGCTTCGATTCTCAAAAATATCAGAGTTGAAAAGAACCCCGAGAGGAGTGATTCCTTCTTCTCGCGCAAAAAGCACTCCAAAGCCATGAATCTGTTTTGGGTCTGTCTCACAAAAAGTCGTCACGGATGTTAAAGGCAACATTTCCGAAACATTGAGCAAAGCTCTACTCTCGCATGGAAATTGTTTATTAAGCAAGCTAGCAGCACAAGAAGCTGAAGACGCAATCAAGACAACATCAAAATCCTTCTGCAAGCGTAAAAGATTTTCAGAATCCATCGCCTGTCCAAAATGAAGAACAACTCCACTTTTCTTGAGAAAGGCCTCCATTCCCTTTATCCATTCGCCCATACCCTTTTTAGGAGCCACACTTTGGCGCTTAACGGCGCTTTTCTTTCTAGACTTATCAAACAAGCGTGACAAAACTAAACTTGCACTTAGACGCTCAGAGCTTCCCGCATAAATGCCTTGGATCGCGGGTGCTATCAACTTTAAACTAACTGCTGCGCCTAAAGCTCGAATGGCCCATTCAGACAAAGTTTCACCAGCTAAAGGTTTTTTATTCTTCACCAAGGGAAGAATAAAAATCATTTTAAGAGTTTCCCATAGGGATAATGGCCAACGTTGAGCCTTCTTATCTACATAGATGTAGCGTCTTTTGCTTTCTCTCAAAGCAGAATGAAGCCTAACCCCAATATCCCGTGAAATTTCCTGTAAAAGTTCAGTATCGACAAAAGCATTGGCGGCCGTCTCTACAAGACCTTTGGGAGTTTCTATTGTAGAAATTAGACCACCAGACGTTGGACGACGTTCGAAGACTTCGACCTGACAACCAAATTTGGACAAAAAGTAAGCAGAACTCAATCCCGATATTCCAGCCCCAACAATGGCTACTTTTTTACTTGGTGCCTTCACTGGATTAACTATACTTTTGCCTAACTCTTTGAACAAAATAACGAACGTGTTCCTGAGGAGTTTTAGGCAAGACTCCGTGCCCCAATCCACAAACCCAGCGTGAGCGTTGGACGGAGTTGAGCTGATCAAAATCTTTTAAGTAGTCGTCTAAGGTAGCTTTGAATCCAGCTTCCGGAAGAAAGAGCATGCACTGGTCAAAATTTCCTTGAACAAATCCAAATCGCTCCTCTTTAAGCAGGTCGATTACGTTCCACCTATGATCCACGCCAACGCCTGCGAATAGCTCACTAAAACAAGGATCGGAAATATGTTCTCTGTGAGTAGCCTTACCGTAATATCCGAGTTTCCCTGGATACTGGGCCGCTAATCTCTTAAGATGAGGAACACACCACTTGTTAAACTCTCTAGCTGACAACTCACCAGCAGCCGTGTCGAAGATCATGACAAGCTCTGCTCCTCCGTCCAGTTGCAACTTAATGTTCGAGATTAACAATTCAGTCATAACCTCAGCGAAACTTGCATATAAATCAGGTTGTCTCTTGGCCTCTACCAACGACCCCGCGTGAGAGCCCTCAACAGCATAACAATACAGGGTCCACGGTCCGCCCACAAAGCCAATCAAGCTCTTGTTATCGGGCAACACCTTTCGGGTAGCTTCAACAGCCGCTTTTTGAAACTTCAAAAACTCAAGAGCTTCAGAAACAGGGCGCAGCTGGGAAAGCAAGGATCGATCAAGCTTTTTATCTAATTTGGGCCCCGGCGAATACTCCAGTCCAACACCCAATGCTTCAAGAGGAAACAAAAGATCGGAGAATAAGATCGAAACATCAAAATCGAAGTCTGCGACTGGACCAAGAGCTACTTCGGCCGCAAGATTGGGGTCTTTGCAAAGCTCCATAAAATCGTGTGATTTTTTTAAATTTTGGTAATGATCGTGGTAACGCCCGGCTTGCCTCATAAACCAAACAGGAGGACTTTTATGGTCATACTTTCGATTAATGATAGAAGAAAATTTTGAGTTCACTCCTTGCTTTTAGCCAAGGGGAGCCGCCCTGCCAATGCTCTTTTTCAAGGAAATAGGGAAAGCTTCCGTGCTTAATCCTATTTTAAACTACTTAGAGAGAAGAAATTCCCCCAAAAGCTCGGGATCAAAGACGCCATGGGCATAATCTGTTGGGGCCCACTTGATTGGGGCTCCTAACTGTTCTGCTGTGGCTGCAAATTTCTCACTATTGGTATAGAAAGCAAAGTCATCGACTGTTCCCGTTGTAAGAAGAAAAGGGACACTATCAGGATTCAGCTTAGATTTTGCGACATTTAAGGGATTGGACTGTTCCCAATGAAACTGAGTAGGGAACTCTTGTTTTACTAAGTCATGAGCAACCTTTGCTAAGAGTACATTATTCTTGTGCTCATCGGATGCAACACACATATAAATGTAATCATCTGGTAACCATGGATTACAAAGTGGAATCATAGGTGCAATAATAGCTGCTTTGTCCCATAAACCCGGCCGTTGCATCATGATGGTCAGGGCGTTAAATCCACCCATCGATACGCCCATCAGCAATCTTCTTCCCATAATCTCTCCGCCAAAATGTTCAGCCTCAATCGCAGGAATTGCTCCATCGGCAATTTGGACTAAATTCGCAAGATCCCCATCAGCACTTTCATGCGCTCTCAACATCCAGAGTGTGTCTAAAGAAATACCAACCACTGCAGGAGCATCATAGCCTTTTTCGCTCCAATACAAGCGAAGTTTGCGCCGCATTTCGGCATTAGATCCCTCCGTCCAATCCTTATCTCCACCAAATGCCCCGTGAAAATAGTAAAGAACGTCCTTTGATCGACTATCAGGTGTTTTGGTAATGCAGTAACTGTAACTCAACTCTTCAACTGTGGAATCAAAGCAATCTTGCTTCCACACCACATCTTTATCGTTTTCTGCAATCGTTAGTACAAACTCACTTTTTGCACCCAACACTGCACCATCCACATCTACAAGGTGCAAAACAACACTTTCTGCTGGCTCATAAAGCTCATCATCTTCTATATCGACAATGGCTACGACAGAGCTTTCTCCTCTACGAACTTGAAGAGTGTCATCCTTTATTCGATAATCATCTCGATCTGTAGCACTACCTTCAACCGAAAGTTCAAAACGAACATTCTCAGAAGCTGGCCTATCCAGCTTGATAAGAATCTCTACTTCCTTTTTTTCTTCGCTTACCTCTAAAGCGGAGGATTGAAACTCCAAGACGGCAGGGGAACCTTCATCGTCTAGAATTTCAACTTCATGTTGACTATTCTCACCCACCTCAAACCCTTCATCGGGCAGTAATTGAATAATTAAATTTTCCGTACCTTCAGCGTATCTATCATCTCGAGGTCTCAATTCTAACTCCGCGCGAGTTTCACCGCGGCGAACACGAATTCGATTTCTGCTATTCAAGCGATAGTCTCGGCTAGAAGCACTACCAAAGACCTGAAATGGTATATTAATAGATTTTTCCGTTGCTTCGCTAAGCTCGACAACAATTATCAATTCGTCCCTTGAGCCCTCAAAAACACTGCTCCTTTGTTCTTGAAATGAAACGGTCATTGCATTTGTGGAGGCACAACAAAGAACTGCCCCTAAAAGCAGGGCTAAGTTTTTCTTTGAATTATATTTTTTCACTCTATTCTCCCCTGAGATACTTGTTGTTAAAAGTCAGAGCTATTGAATCAGGAGAAATACATACAGAAACAATCAAAAAAGCTCTCGTTATAAGACCGCTTACATGAACTGTTGGCAAGAAAGTTTTACTCTTTCACTTGTACCGGAAAAACTTGAGTTCACACATTAAAGTTATGTGAAACACGACAAAAGACACGGGCAAAAGTTGGATATTACAAGAAGATCTAGAGAAGAATTAAAGTTCCAAGAAGCTAGACTAGAGCCTTTAGAAAGAGTTCCTTTGTAGGGAAGGCTAAGGGAGCGACTTCGGTCTCCTCTTCGATTAGCCTTGCAGTATGACCCAAGCCACAAGCATGTAACTTAGTCTTTAGCTCAGGAAAACACTCCAAACTCCGTTTAAATTGTGAAAAGCTTTTCCAGTAGAACAGTTCAAAGCCTTGAAAATCCTCATATCTCAACGTTAAATTCTCAAGCTTGTAGGTCGCAAGAAACTCTTTATCCTTAGAAATCGCCCCATCTACATGAGACAACTTGGTCCAAACAATTGGACGCCCTATAAAGGATAGTGGGTCGTCCTGATCTTCTCCGAAAGATTCGCTACATCCATTAACAAAGAACCCTCGATCAACTAACTTCTTCCAACTATCCAAGCCAGCAGTCCAAAGAAGGCGATGCCTCGGCTCTGTGTAGGTGACAGGCAGAGCATCAGCTTTCGCGACCCAAAGAGCATCTAACTGTTTAGGCCATTGAACAGAAATTTCTTCTCGTTTGAAAAACGAGATCCCCTCAGCACTCCACACCTTATCAACAGAAACTTTTGGAAGCGGTCGAAAGCTCTCAAAAAACTCGTCGTTCAACAAAACTCCCGCCTCTGTCTTTCCACAACAACGAATCCAAACACCAGAAGGTGTAGACCTAACACTGACTCCAATCTTTTGGTGACAACCACCACCATGATACTTCAGTATTTTACGCTCTTCCTGAACGTCTGAAAAAGTCTTCTCACAATGAATCTCCATCAGGAGGTCTCTCATTCTCTGATCATTCTTACGAATTTCTATTGCCAGAGCTCCTTGAGCCGCTGCGTTTGGGTTTTCTCGTAAAGGCACGACAATGAAGTTTAAACTCTTAAAGGACTCCAATAGTTGCTTTTTAGTTTTTTCAAACTCGATCTCAGATCTAGTCACTAAGCGATCGAGAGCTGCTTTTGCCACGACAAGTGCACTTGCATCCTTTGATTCAATTAACTTTTGGACTCGGGTCGGAACGTTGCCACGGATATCTAAAAATTCGACGTGCTTAGGTTTAGAGGGCAAAAATTCTTTGAGGAAAGGATCTAAATTGAAAGCTCTCCGCGGAGAAGAAGAGAATACCTTCAGTTCGGCAGATGGTTGATCGAGCCATTCCTTTTTTATCAAGATTAAATCTCGTGGGTCAGCGCGCTGAGTTGTTGCAACTACTTCGGTTTGTTCTGCCAACTCTGTTGGCAAATCCTTCCAAGAGTGAACGACCAAATCACACTCGCCATTGACTAGATCCTTAGTCAAGTCTTGGGTGAAAACCCCTTTCTCTGGCATTTTCCAAAGTGGGTCGTGGAGGTTGATATCGCCAAGCGATTTCTTGAACAAAAATTCCACTCCCAAATGAGGGTGGGCGGTTAACAGACAATCCCTCACATGCATCGCTTGCACGCGGGCTAAATCACTTCTCCTGGCTCCAATTCGTATTTTCATAACTTAACAATGCACTCAAACTCTTCCGCCCTGGCATTTTCATCAATTCTGAAACATCGATTTCAGCATCACCATAAAAGCGTTGGTAGTTAATATAGTTTCTTAGAAGCTTTTGGACATAATTTCGAGTCTCTTTATAACTAATCCGCTCGATGAACATCAGTGGGTCCGATTTAGGATAGTATCCTTTCCACTTCTCTACGGGAGGCATTCCGGCATTGTAGGCAGCAAAAGCACAAATCAATGATCCGTCTAACTTTTTCAATAAACCAGCGAGATGCTGAGCCCCTAATTGTACTGCAATTTCGGGTCGATAGAGCATTTCTGGATCAAAATCGGCAATCCCCGCGATTTTGGCCTCCTCCTCCGCCACTGGAGGAATCATTTGCATGAGCCCCAAGGCATTCGCCCAAGAACGTGCTTTTGGATTATAGGCACTCTCTTGGCGTATCAAGGAAGCAACAATCCAGGGACTGATTCCCTCTATCTTAGCTCGTTCTTTGATTTTATCCCAAAAGGCAAGTGGATAGAGATAAGCAAGTTCAGCCTCTCCAATGTCTTTTCCAAAAGCTTGCCTAGAAATCTCGCCCATCCTTAGGGCGCCCATAGGATCTCCTAATGACTCACGCAACCAGGCCACCGACCTAGAAAAATTCAAACGCGACTGTTTGGAATTCTTTTTTCGAAGAATGTAACGCCAAGCGGAAGCATCGACGCTTGAAAAAAACTCTTCTGCTTCCTGAGGATAGCCAGCCTTGGCCAAGAAATATACTCTCGAAAGAGAATAAAACTGTGGATCCTTGGCATTTCCGTTGGAAGAAAAATAGCGATCCCAATTTGGCTCGCCTTCGGGCTTCTTAGCAACTCGTTTCCATCCAGGAGGCTTCACCCCCAATTCCATCATCGCAATCCCCGACATCGCTCCATAAAAGGAGTAGGGATCACTTTCGTAGGCTCTTTTAAAACTAAGCAAGGCTTGCTTTTTGTTTCCTAAAATTTTATCAAGACGACCCAACCAAAAATAAAGTTGTCTCTGATCACCGTCATCTGTAATCAAAGGCTGAATTTCCTTTAAATCAGAATGCAAGACTGCCAAGTCCTTTACGCTTTCGCTCAATTCCCATTTGAGAAATAAGCGTCTCCACAAAACAAAGCTTCGCATCTCACGAGTCAGGCCCCATTTAAGCGATTCGGTTAAATCATTGATTGCCGCTTTTTTTGCGAAGCTTTGTTCACTAATACGAGCCAAATAATACTCTGACTCAGCCAAAGACAATTGCAGATTATTCTTCTTATTAAAACTAACAATGCGCTTTAAAATACTTTTAGCTTCTTCGGTCCTTTCATAAGTCCAAAACCAACTAGCAATTTGAATTGCGCGATCAATGTCTTCGGCAAGAGTCTTTGAACTTCGATCAATGCGAAGGTATCGATGTATTTGAAGATATTTTTGGATCAGGGCCGGGATCTTCGGTCGCTGATCTAAAATTCTATAAATTTTTATATGAAGATTAAACGCTTTCCACAGCAGAGCTTTATCCTTGCGTTTCCAAGTTGGTAAATTAAAAATTTGATCCAAAGTTTTTTGAGCTTTTTCTCCATCTACCGCGCGGACCCAAGCTTCGGAGCTCTCAATCAATTCCTCCATGTCCATATTGGAAGGAGAAGGGGGGCGAAAAAAAGAAGAAACTTTTAAAACACTAGCAACACTTCGTAGTTGCCTACGGTCTTCTTCCTTAGGGTAGTACAACCATAGTTGATTCAAGCGGTCTAAGAGCAACTTGCGATCAGGAGTATTTTGAGGAACTCCGGCCAGTTTTAGACTTTCTGTCCAAAAAAAGAAATCTCTCTCGTGCCTTCCATCGATCTTAGAAGATCTCCAGCGAGTCAACTCTTGTAAAACCCAATCGCGAATAGGGTAGGCACCAAACTCTCCAACCCAATACAATGCACGCTTTAAAAGGCTTTCTCGATGAACCCTATATTTAAACAAAATGTTCTGATACTTTTTTACAAATTCATTTACCTTAGAAAAACGAAGAGAATCCCCGTAAATCATGAGCATCGTATAAGCAGCCTCGAAATCTAAAACTCCATCTTTCTCAATAATAGGCAAAAGCCAACCCTCAGCCTCTTCAACCCACTGTCTAGTTCGAGCAATCAACACAGCTTCAGGATTGAACTTAGGTTCGAGATGCGCTTCAGGCTCTGGAGCCCCGAATAAATATTTCATGAAGTTTGGGGTGGCTTCAGAATCATTCCCAGGATCTTCACCTCCCGCCAATTGTGGACCAGGTGAAGCTCCCTTGAGAACTGAAGTGTGGATTTCTGAAATCTGTTGATGAAGGATTTTTCCGACCACATGTCGGAGAGAAGGATTAAAGTTTGTTTTTTTGTCCTCTAAATATTTGGCCATGGTTTCTAAATCACATTTAGAATTCCATTCAGATTTTTCAAGATTAAAACTCAAACATTCCTTTAACTCAGGAATTTTAATCACCGAGGATGAAAACGCAGAAGTAGCACAAAAGCTAAAAACCCACGCGCTACTCAGCTTTAGAAACCTCGACATGCACAATAGCTTATCAGAGACTAGCCCAAGACTGTGAGCCAGCAGGGTGGTGTATTAATGCTCCAGCCCAAAACTTAGTTTACATAATATGTATTGTGTTATCAGCTGAAAACCAGGCAGCAACTATCTTCTGATCAAGTAAACCCATATCTTATCAATAAGTTAAGATACCGCCTAATTGTTAAGCCTCTTGATCAAAGCTTCGCGAAAGCTTTGCTGGCCAGATCACTTAGGAGCTCCATAAAATAGACTCAATGAAAGCAAATAAAACTGTTCTGTCACAATTAGCACTTTTCGGAATCTTCTCCTTTACTCTACAAGCTTGCCTCCAATCTAAGACGGGAAGTGGAACAACGGGAGGCACAGCCAATAGTGCAACTTCGCCAAGTAACAGTAACGGCTCTCCGTCCTCTTCAACAGAACCAGGAACTTCGCCAGAAATCCCTGACCAACCCAGCAATGGAAACGACGCTAGCGGTGGAACAAATAATGTTCCTGGCGGAACAAGTGGAAATGGCACCTCACAAAACACGAATCCTGAGGCTTTCGCCGAGTCTTATCTTGCCCAAGGAGCTCATTCTGAAGGTATCGATGGACTAGCAGATGCTACAAAATTTCAAACTGTAAGCAATCTTAGAGTTCAATGTTCCCCATGGAGCACCAAACGTCTAGGTTTCAATTTTTTTCAAGGTCAAACGCTTCCAATCTCTCACCTATCTCCTTCTGTGAAGGACACAGATCTTAAAGACCCCACTAAACAAATTGAATCGACATTAGTGCAAGTGGGCTCAACCTCAAAGCTGTCGATGCAATACCTCAGAGACCTTTCAATTTACCTCCCAACACGCAAAAACGAAAGTTTGAGCATAGAAATCAATAAATCCTTCTACGGAAAATTCACACAGGCAGGTAAAGGCGGTCGTAGCAAAGTCTATTCTCTGTGGTCAGCCAATGCTGGTAGTCCGTCGCCCGTTCTAGAAACATCAAAGAAATATTACACTCCAAAGCTGCATCGAGTGGAAACTCAGGGCCAGACTAAAGAACAAAATGTAGGCGCCCCAGTCTATGGAATGTTAATCAGAATTGATTCAACAAAAGCCATTAACAAACAACCACTAGCTTCCTTTTTCTACGTAAGGACCATTGCAGGCACGACCTCTTACTTGGGCCGTTGTGCTTACGTTTCGAGCCCTTGAATGATAAATAACCGCAATCATTAAAGATGACCTAACTAAGTAGTTGTTTTTAATCAGATAATATTTTTACACATTGTATTAAAATTCGGTCACAATAGAAGAATGGGGCTGTGTAGGGGAAATTTGAAAATGAGCTTGAAGCTCATTGCGAGTTTCGCACTCACTTGTCAATTCTCATACGCCGTTGACTCCACTAAACCTTCAGCAACCCCCGCTTCGAACGCTCAAATTTGTAATATAAACTATTCCAGATACGGCTCGATTGCTGGAAATCAAGTCATCTTAGAGTTACTCCA
Organism: bacterium; assembly: GCA_009991595.1. Lineage (GTDB taxonomy): Bacteria > Bdellovibrionota > UBA2428 > UBA2428 > UBA2428 > JAACVK01. The sequence goes on from JAACVK010000028.1 coordinate 53,561, forward strand.
AGAAGGCCCGGTCATCAGCCTCTACCGAGGAAGCAAAACCGATCTCGAAGAACTTCAGAAAGCTCTCTCTAACATAGAGGACTCAAGCTACAACGATCCAGTCATACAAGACCTCATCGCAAAACAAATGTCTATTGAAGACTCTGCCAGAATCAGAGCAACATTAGAGCACACAAATGCAGCCAATCTGGCTTTGGCCTCGCGACCTCACTTCTTACGCCGTTCCGTTCCCTTTGCGAAGCCGCGGTCCATCGAGGTAGCCGATCTTCCCCGTCGAAGAACGCCCGAAGAGCTAAATCAAATAGAGGATATTTTCAAAGACGCTAATCTAAGGAAGTACATTGATCAAAAATATCGAGGAAAGATTGGCGAAGACCCTTACACAAAATCGCTAATGTCAATCGACGAACTAACGCAAGGTCAAGAGCTAACAGACGCCCATCTTGACGCTTTAATTGCCTTGAGAAAAAAAGTTTCTAGCTTTAAAAAGAAATCCAATTACTTTGAGATAAACGGTCGACTTGAAATCTATGTGAACACCCAAATTCGAGACTTTCTCGTAGAGAACAAAGACAAAATACTCAAAGAGTTTAAAGCAAACGCTCATAGAAACAACAAGGGACTCACTCTACATCTTCCGATCCTAAAACCCGACGGCCAATTCGGAATAAATGTCATTGCATTAGAAAACTCATCTGACTTTCATCGCATCTTAGAAAGCTATGAAAACAAAATCGAAATGTTCGAGAAAATGGATAGTGAGCTTGTGGAACATGCAGTTGAATACATGCAACTACGCCACGTTGTAGACCAGTTTAAAACTTTCTACGAAACAAAAGCCACTTCGGCTCAGAAAGCCACAACCCACAGAGGAACATTAGACCCTCCAGAAACAACAACACCCACGATGGAATCTATGTATAGGTGGTATAGTCAGAATTTTTCAGAATCAAGCGCTCACATTCCAAGCCCAGGTTACATGAATTATGCACGTCTCCGAATGTCGGAAAACCGAGCCGGGTATTTCGTTGCAAACCACTGGAAGACTCTTCTAAAAATCACGGCCCCAACTCTTACTATTGGTGGCGCCACACTCTACGGAACCCGCGGACTAACCTACATCAGCAACAATATGACAGAACGTCGAGACAAGAGGAATCTTTTTAACACCGAATATTGGATTAAGAAATGCACCACATTTAAAAAAGAAGCGATCACTTTCTTCGAAGGACAAAAAGGAGAGGAAACAGCTTTAGGCCAGATTAGAAATTGCTTAGCGGATTACAAGAAACTTCTTTATGCGAACTATAATGAAACACTGAACAAAACCAGAAAACACGATCCCAACTATTCAGATGAAAGAGCCGAAGAAGAACTCTTTAAAATTATCACACAGTGGAACCTCGTGTCTGAACCTGCAATCAAAAGAGGATCTGATGCAGTAAGAATGGATCTGATCACCGCCATCAATCAAGAAACATATGAAGCAGAAGTCTACGTAGAAGCTAACTTTGCCACCGTTAAAAAGAAGCAAGAAATCGAGGCGGAAAGAATCGCTCAAAACCCCAACGCGCCGCTTGTAGCAGCCGCCGATGTTAAGTTAAGCCAAGCCTTTGAAGAACAACTTATCAAACTCATTTCAAGTACAGACAAAGTCATTTCTACCGGTAAAGCAAAATTAGAAAAGAACCAGATTTATCAAAAATCCAACACAGAAATTCGTGCCCTTTATCAGATCCAAGATAGCGAAGTGCCAAAACCCACCGATCCTGTGGAGGTAGTCGCTGCAAAGAATGAAGCCTTGGAAAAAAAGAAAGAAATAATGGAAGCTGAAATCGCTGAAATTGCTCCTTATATAGACGCTCTTAAGGCCCAGGAAGTCGTTGTCATCACTCAACTAGGAAAGTTTAAGCGGGATCTAGAGGCCGTCAAGAGTGAATCGGAAAGAGAAGGTATTCGAACTATTATAAAGGATACCGAATCTCAGCTGATTAAAATCCAAGGTGAACTACAACCTCTTGCCTCAAAAAACAAAGAACTAGTGTCCATCATCTTTAGGAATGATTTAGACCCAGGAGGAAACAACATTCCAAGTGCTACAAACAATCCTGCACCCGCTGTTAAACCTTGACTAGTTGGCTGCAACTGTAAACTCGACTGTCTTATCTATATAGTTAACCGCATCGACGATATCTTTGTATTCCGAAGAGGTTAATAACACGTGGCCAATCTCAGCACTGACGCCATCTCGGTTTTTTATCTTCCCACCGACTTCTACAGATAGCTGAGTTTCTACAACACAACGGTTAAGCGCAACCTTGTCCCATCCCTTTATGTCTTCCAGAATTCCTTCGCCCGGGTGAATGATCACAACTCCGCTATGGCTTAAAATCTCAGGGTTTAATTCCGGCTCAATCCCCGTTTCTATATCTAGGAACGCCTCCCATGCGTTAAAACCATAAGACATAGAAATAAGGTCCATAATATAACCACCAGGGGGTCTTAATGCGATTTCTCCGAACAAAGGCCCCTTTTTCGAACGATAGATCTCTAAGTGAGTGACTCCCCACTTTATATTCATCGCTTCTATGACTTTCTCATTGAGTTCGAGAATCGACTTTAATTCAGCTTCAGCAAAACTCGCAGGAATAATGTTCACTCCACTTTTACGAAAATATTCCGTAACATTCGTGAAAAGTATTTTTCGATTATGGATAAAAGTTTCGACACTCGCCTCTGGAGCTTCGACAAATTTTTCGATGAGTCTATCTTCTTTAAGGTTCTTCTCAATCACTTCAAGGTTAGAACTAATAACTGTTCCCCTACCCCCTGAATTAACTCGATCCTTCACAACTAAAGGTAAATCAAGCTCTTTAGAAACCTTCTTCAAATCTAAGTTCTTTTTGACAGCAGTAAATTCTGTCATAGGAATTCCGACTTCGTGAAGAAACTTCTTCATAATAAGTTTATCCGTGCAACGCTCCACTAAGGCCTTGGAGTTAACTCGGGTCTTTAAGAGTCTTCGAGCAAAATAGGCACAAACCACCGACGACTCAGTGCTAGCGATCACGTGAGAAATTCTCTCTATCTCACGATCATTCAGAATTGCCTGGATCTTAAAGCTATCGTCAAAAAAATCTGAAACAATGCAATCAATGGGTTTACAGCCCTTTAGTTTGTACCTTTTTTCAGTCCAGAGAACATAGGGAATACCACGGTCTTCAATGATTCGTAAAAGTTCGCGCCTGAAGCCAAGAACGAGTATTCTCTCTTGCACCACACCATTATAATGCTCATTCGTGTTAGATAAGAGTTCTAAATAAAATCTTAAGACACGCTACATTAACGCTTTTTAAAATGAATCTTTAGGGGACAACCCTCAAAGCCAAACTCGTCCCTCAAGACGTTTATAATATATCGTCTAAAGGAAAAGTGAATTCGGTTAGCATCCACGTTTGTAAACATTATGAATTCTGGTGGGTTGGTCGCAACCTGAGACAAATAATAGAATTTCACTCTAAGCGCACCATCCACACCAGGATGTTCTCTGTTCTGAATCTTCTCTTCAAAAACCTTATTCAAAGTCGAGGTCTGGATGCGCTGGTTACGAGCTTCAGCCAGCTTTCGAACTGTAGGCAAAATCTGATTTAGCCCCATACCCGTTTTAGCCGAAATCTTGAGTCTAGGAACCCACTGTAAAAAGTCAGTTTTTAGGTCTTCTGTTCGCTGAAAGTTCCATGCCTTTTGCTCAGGGTCTTCAGCGCCTTCAACCAAATCCCACTTATTGTAGAGCAGAGCCATACTCAAGCCTGCATCCATAGCAAAGCCACAAATAGATTGATCCATATCAGTCACACCTTCACTTGAGTCCATTAGGATCAAAGCAATGTCCGACTTCTTGGCCATCTTCTTAATCTTTTCACCAGCAACCCACTCTACTTGCCGCTCTCGCCGACCAGGGCGACGAAGCCCTGCCGTGTCGTGTAAGTTCCAATCATAACCCTGGTAACTAATCATGGAGGTTGTAATGTCGCGTGTGGTTCCAGCAACATTGCTTACCACGTGAGCTTGAATTCCTGTCAGCTTGTTAATTAGACTCGATTTACCCATATTGGGACGACCCAGAACCAAAATTCGGGCATCTGCGCGAGATTGCTCCATTACATCGGGCGATTCTTCGTTCAGTTCTTCCAGTGCAAACTTAGCTTGGGACAAATCCTCCCAAAAATCAGAGAATCCAACATTATGCTCACAAGAAATATCGAAGAACTTATCAAAACCTAGTGAATAGAAAGAACTCATATCGAAGTCTTTTCGATCACATTTGTTGATCATGGCCCATACAGGAACACTTCTCTTTCGAGGCAATCTTTTGCGAAGCCACAAAGCGACCTTCTCATCTTCGCTATGCAATCCGACACTGCCATCCGCTACAAAAAGGATCAAATCAGCGTTTTCAATCGCATGTTCGGCTGCGGCTTCAATCTCATCCCCTAAAAAGTGATCTTCCAAAGAACCACCTACTCCACCGGTATCAACCAATGCAAAAGGCTTATTGATAGGAGTGTCTTCGACTAAAATTTCTTGACGGTCGACGGTGATACCTTCTTTGTTTCCTACGATGGCTCTTCGACTCTGACTCAAGCGATTAAAGAGAGTTGACTTTCCAACATTGGCACGTCCGACGATAACAATCTTTGGAGGGCGTTTAGTTTCAGCTTCAAGGAGCTGCGGTAAATCCAAGTTCTTCAAGATGTTTCGTGCTCCTATCCCATCCGTTCACCACCTTAACCAGTAGCTTCAGAATGATTTCCTGACCCGTAATTTCTTCGTATCGCTTGCGCGCAAAAATTCCAATTTCCTTAATCTTTTGTCCCTGAGCACCCACCAATATGCGCTTCAAACTAGGTGTAGCCACCCAAATCATGGCAGCGACTTCCGGTTTTAATTTTTTATTTTCGTGCTCTAAAAATTGAATCACCTGACACTCGGTCTTATAGGGGACTTCTTTATAGAACATTTGAAAAATCGCTTCGCGAATCAAATTCTCAACTAACTTTCGCTCCGTTAGTTCTGTCCACATTTCTTCAGGAAATTCAGGACTACCAACAGGTAAATTTGCCTCGATGACTTTTTGAACGGCGTCTACATTAGATCGCGCATAATCTTTTCCGTGAATGGCCGAAATAGGAATGATGTCAGAGATATCTGGAAACACCGTTTGGCATCTTTCAATAAGCGGTAAAAGATCTGGCTTACCAACACGATCAATTTTATTCAGAATCAAGATCCACTTAGACGCTCGTCTTGCTTTCTTTACGTTTTCAGCAATCCAATAAGGTATTTTATCGGCGCCGCCTCTGTCGAGTTCGATGTCGGCCATATCTCGTTGCAAACTTTTCGAGTCGGCAATCCAAAAGCACAAATCGGCTTGATCCAAGGCTTCTTGCACTTGGTTGTGCATCGATCGCTCGAGAAGACCTCTTTGGAGGTTAATGCCCGGAGTGTCTAGAATCAAAGACTGCCCTGACCAAATTCCATCTTTATAATGCTGTAGAATGCCTTTAATATTTTGCCGGGTCGTTTGCGGTCTGTTGGAGGTGGCACTGAAGTCCACATTCATCAACGCATTCAACAGAGTTGATTTTCCAGCATTAGGGCGCCCAAAAAATGCGACTCTCCCAAACTTAAATTCTTCTTTTACTTCAGGCATCCTGCCCACCTTCCTTAAACAAATTTGGTCGCCCCAACAACTCGTTTAATTGATTTGAATTAAAATCAATTTCAAGCAAGAGCTTTTTAGCTGCTTTCTGGGTTGCATTCTTCTTAGTCACGCAAGTGGCCTCAACCACTTCAATTCCTTGTATTCGAAGAGCCATAGTGAATTCCCGAAGATGATCCGGACCTTCACTCTTTTTACAGATGTAAGAAGGAGTTCCGAACCCTGCCTTCTGGCACATTTCCTGTAGTGTGCTCTTAAAGTCTGAACTCCTCAAAAGAGCAGCATCAAGCTCCTCTATGTTCTTGGGATTAAGCTCTAAGCTCATAAAAACAATTTTCTTTGCAGCTTCAATACCACCATCCAAGTAGACGGCTCCAATGATGGCTTCAAGCATATCGGCTAGAAGGCTGCTACGCTCCCGACCCCCGCTCTGCTCTTCACCCTTGCCAAGTCGAATGAGTTTGCCCAGCTCCAGCTTTCGAGCAGCTCTTGCCAGTGACCTCTCGGCAACAAAGAAACTTCTCAGCTTAGAAAGCTGTCCTTCGGAATGACCGGGAGCGCTCTCCATGAGAAATTCTGTGCAGCAAAGATCCAACACGGCATCGCCTAAAAATTCCAGACGTTCGTTATGAGGCGAATCGCCATATTCATGATGATGGGATCTGTGGGTCAGTGCTTCGATTATGAGCTCAATTCTTTTGAACACATAATCCAGGCTCTGCTCAAGGCCCTGAATTTGCTTTACTTCCATGTAACTTGCTCAGATTACTCATTTTCATGCACCGTGTCTAGGGAAAGATTCAACTTTACCCAGCTCACCCTCCTCCAAGGATAGCCATATTCTAACAGGTGCCGATAACTCACTGAAATTAATTATTAAAAACCCACAGCTTTTAATCCTCAAACTTAGGTCTTAAACTGAAGACTCATGAAGCGCACAATCAAAGCTCTAATGGATCTCGCAAACTTAAGGCAATTTTTCATCGCATTTTTCATCTCGATGATCGCATTGAACCTCTATTTCTATTTCTACATGCCCATGCTGCTTTGGAATCTAGTCCTAACCGCGCCTCCGCTTTTAGTTGGACTTTATGACGTCACCCAAACCTCTCACACCATCCTCAGAAACTTCCCAATCATTGGGCACTTTCGCTACGTATTAGAAGCCATTCGGCCTGAGATAAATCAGTATTTCATTGAATCCAACCAAGACGGCAAACCTTTCTCCAGAGAACTTAGATCTCTCATCTATCAAAGGTCTAAAAGAGTCTTAGACACCATTCCCTTTGGCACCCAAGACGATGTGTATGCAACTGGCTATGAATGGATCACTCACTCTTTTGCCCCAAAACACTTTAGCGCCCAACAGCTACGAATCATGGTCGGCGGAGATGAATGCAAACATAAATACAATGCGAGCATTATGAACATCTCAGCGATGAGCTACGGAGCTTTGAGCACAAACGCCATTCGCGCTCTGAACGGTGGAGCTAAAGATGGCAACTTCGCGCACAACACCGGAGAAGGTGGCATTAGCCCGTATCATTTAGAAAACGGCGGCGATCTTATTTGGCAAATTGGGACTGGCTATTTTGGCTGTCGAAATCGAGACGGCACCTTCAATGGAGACCTCTTTAAAGAGGGAGCTCAAAGACCAGAAGTTAAAATGATTGAACTCAAGCTTTCTCAAGGAGCTAAACCTGGACACGGCGGTATTTTACCTAAAGAAAAAGTCACCCGTGAAATTGCAGATATTCGAAAAATTGTCATGGGAGAAGATGTTCTTTCTCCACCAGGACACTCTGCTTTCTCCACTCCAATAGAACTTTGTTTGTTTATACAAAAGATGAGGGAACTTTCTGGAGGAAAGCCCGTAGGATTTAAGTTTTGCCTAGGCAAGAGATATGAGTTCATTTCAGTTTGCAAAGCCATGATTGAAACAGGCATCCTCCCGGATTACATCGCCGTAGACGCTGGCGAAGGAGGAACAGGAGCCGCTCCCGCAGAATTCTCAAACTCTGTAGGCTTTCCCGGTATTGATGGACAACTCTTTGTTCACAACGCTTTGATTGGTTTTGGACTTCGCCGGAGAATCAGACTCATTGCCTCGGGACGACTAGTCACAGGCTTCCATGTTATAAAACGCTTAGCCCTAGGCGCCGACATGGTTTACTCAGCAAGAGCGATGATGATGGCCATGGGCTGCATTCAAGCCCTCCGCTGCAATAACAACACCTGTCCCACTGGAATTGCCACTCAAGACAAGCGATTAGTCGCGGGATTAGTGCCATCCATTAAACGCGACAGAGTGAAGAACTACCATGCTGAAACAATGAAAAGCACTGCTGAACTGCTGGGAGCCATTGGCCTCAACGAATTGAACCAACTTCGTCCTTTTCACATTATTCGAAGAGCAAGTCCTCAACGACACTACACTTATGATGAACTCTTTGAGTTTATTCCGGACGGATCGCTGCTAGGTCCAAACGTACCCAGTAGCTTTAAATTTTACTTAGAAGGCACCAAGGCTAGCTCTTTCGATCGCAATGCCTAAAAAAGCTTCTCTTCTTTTATTAAGCGTTCTCCTTTTCCTCGGACATGCTTTGAGTTTTGCCACGTCTTATGTCGGCATGAATGAGGCAAAACTCAAAGATACGTTGTGGAGGTGTCGACTCTCAATTCCAATCTTAGGAATTCCTAAACATCCCAAACTGCAATATCCAATTTTCGACCCGGAAGTTCATCCAGTGCCTGTTGATATTTTATTTCCCGATCTTCAACCCGATGCAATCGTATTGGAATACCTGAACCTAACTGAAATTGAACAGCTTGCTGCCGTTACAGCTTGTGCACGAAGATTGGATGCTATGTGCAAATCACTCTTTCAGACCCTCCTGATACAAAGCAAGCACGTCTCTGTGCGAAAGAAAGTTGCTTTGGAGATATCCAGTAACCCACAAAACCAGGGAGTTCCTCTCGCAAGACTCTGGCTGGCCCAACACTTAGAGCCAGATCCTGAGCTAGCCTCTCTACTTGAAACTTTAGCTTCTAATACTAAGAATGAAGCGACTCGGTACAATAGAGAGCAGCAAAGCTACTCGAAGTTAGAGGTTAGAGATGCTTTCTTTTCAGAAAACTTAAGCCCCTCTGAAAAACAAGTCCTCAGCGAAAAAGTCCGAATGGGAAGAAGTCCAGTCTATCATACTGAAGAAGCAATCTTCATCGAGCTAGCAAAACACCATCGACGAACTATTTTAAAGTATCAAAATGAAATTAAAAGAGCCAAGCGAGCCGTGTCTAAAGAGCAGAATAACAACAAAAAAGCGATCAAGCAGCAGGTTTTGGAAAAGCTAGAGGCTGAGTACATTGAACTTATTCAATACATCGATAAGACCAGGCTTTACTTCAGAGACGGACTCTACAGTAGAGAGTTAGCCCGGATACATGATTTAAACATGGGACAAATCAAAGCGGTCTTAGCAGATTCAAGCCTCATCAATAACCGCTACTTTCCAAACGCCACCCAACCTTTTACAGCAGGCCAACCCGCTTATGTCGTACAATCAACCGGAACACTTGAAGTCGCGCGTGGATGGGGCGGAAAAGCCAATCAGTTCGCCGGATTCTATCAACCTCCGCGCTTGTCTGCATTTTTATCCTCCGAAGAAATCCGAGAGATTGTAGCCACACCGTCTCTTAACTCACACTCATATTGGAGTTTTTTCAAAGTGCCCGCCAATCACTTCATGGTGCTTGGACTCGTTGCACCTCAACGCGAACTCAATGCTGGAGTGAAAAAGGATTGGGGAATTGGTGGAAACGGTGGTGAACTCCAATATTGGGCACCTCAAACATTTGAATACGACAGTTCAAAATGGAGCCAAGGCTTTTTACCTTCCGAAACTCACCAATGGAGCATCAAGGTTTCTTTAGTTTCTGAAAGAGTCCGAAATCTTCAAAAAGCTGCCTTAAACCAAAGAAATGATTTTGAAAAGCTAGCCTACCTATGGACATCTATTCAAGACGAACTAAACAAGCAGCCCCAAAACACTGAAAAGCAAAAAGCTGCACTCCTTTCAGAAAGAAACTCTATTAGAGACTATTTTTTAGAAATCATAAAAATGTCATTAGATGAAAAGGGCCGCTATTTCAAAGATGGTTACGATCAAGAACGTGGAAACTTAAGTCGCCTTGCCCTATGGTCAGTCGACATAAAAAGAGTCGAATCCGAAACAAAGATCTTACTAGAAAATTTGTTTGACCAAGCAGGAACGTCAGAAACAAAACCGAGTGCTGAAGCTTTGACTCAAGCATTTTACCGTCAGATCGAAGAAGAAATAGATAAGATCACTAGCGACTGGAAACCACCTTTTCCTGCAGGGCCAAAAACTGAGGCTCTTAGAGTTGAGTATACAAATGAGTTAAAGAAGAACCTAATTCCAAGACCTTCCTCTATGAGCGATGAGAATCCCTCAAGAATCGAGCGATAGCGCTGCACTATTCACAATAGCTAGAACTTGTTCCGCAAGGAAGGTCATTGAAAAACAATCTAATTCCTGTAAACAAAGCATAAGCAGCCGTGCCTTCGAAATAATAATCGGCATGACCTCCAACAAAAAATTCAAACCCAGAGCCAATATATAGCTTTGGCGCAAACTCGATGAAAAAGCCCTCGGTATTCGAATCTAAGTCTCTATACACGAAAGAGGCCTCCAATGAGGTCGTCCTTTGGAGCTGAGCAAAGCCAGCGGAGAGAGTAAAATATTTCCTCCAGTAAACAGACCCCAAAGATAACCGACGGGCATTCACCTTACTAAGAGCCTTTGAATCCTGCCAATGATAGGCTTGATACCCAATCAGGACTCCCCAGTTTTTCCAAGTTTCCGTATTACCTCGAAACCCAATCCCAAAACTAGGAGCACTCAAATTAGACACGGTAGCCTGATCTATTCTGCTTTCGAAACTCAAGAGATGATAAGAGCCTTGAAAAAATGGAACAGCAAAGCAAGCGGTAGACCCGAAAAAAAGGACAGTTAAGAATAAAAGTTTAATCCGCTGATTCAATTCTGGTCGCACTCTCAAAAAGCAGGCTGCTTGAGTGCTTAGTCTACTACGTATCTACACTCCCAGCGATCAACTAAATCAGAAACTCCGTCTGGAAAATGATCAGTGTTGGTGTAGCTCAAACTCACAATTGTCTTTCTTACAGATTGCCCTTCGAGGGCGCCCTTTAAATCCAATCGAATGGATGTCGTTTTAAGGAGCCGCTTGAGCTTAGCATATCCTTGAAGATTGTTATCGTGTGCATTGTTAGCTTTATCATAGGAAGCGGCTTGTGCTTCTACAGATTGATCTAGCTCGCTCATGTTCCAAAGACTTGGACAATCCTGCTCTGTAGCGCCCTTTGCTGAAATACGAGTCAGAGACATTTCTTCAGTTTCTTGAGCAGAGACTGAAAAAGCAAAAATCGATAAAATTGCAATGAAAGCAAACCGCATCCTGCGCATACTTTTGAACACTCCTTCTTGAGATGTGCGCAATATATCACAAATTACGCAATGCGTCAAAGGGTTTGTAAAAGAAGATATCTTGCAAGTGACTGATTTTACTAGCCACACCACCACAGATTGCGCCCCACAGAAGGCTTTTACTTCAAAGCTTCGCGGAGGTAGGCCGAAGCTGTGTCCATAAGCCACACAACTGCAGCAATCACGACGATGATGCACCCTACTTCTGGCCAGAGGGCTTGCCCTTGATATTTGATAAGCATGGTTCCAATACCACCACCGCCTACCAAACCAATGATCGTGGCCATTCGAACGTTGATGTCCCAACGATAGATTGTAAAAGCCACGTAAGGAAGAATTACTTGCGGCACAATGGCAAACCAAATGGTCTGTAAAAAACCAGCGCCCGTTGAACGAATCCCCTCGATGGGCCCCTCGTTCACAGCTTCTGTGATTTCTGAATACTGTTTGGCCAAGGAAGCTACAGAATGCAAACACAAGGCCAACATTCCAGCAAAAGGTCCAATCCCCACCCAAACAGAAAAGATGATCGCCCAAATGAGCGCTTCCACAGAGCGAGTCACGTTAAGAACCGTTCTCAAAAAAGCATAGAGCATAAAGCCATAGCGAGAAGTCATGATATTTTTTGCACAGAAAAAGCTTAGAATGAAGGCCAAAGGAATGGCTAAGATGGTCGCCATAAACGCAATGAAGATGGTTTCAATAATTTTGAGAACCGCTAAAGGAAAAATACCAAAGTTAGGACTTGCTAGCCCCTTAAACAATCTCATCGCTCCTGCAAATCCATCCGGGTCTGTGAGTTCGTAAAAAGAAAACTTAGTTTGGTTGATCCCTACTAAAATGGTGACCAACAAAGTCATCCACAACTGCCAACACCACAGTTTTGTAAAACCAGCCTCAGTTTGAGAAGGATCTTTCTTGTGAGAGGGCGCAAAAATAATTTGGCCTAAAGTGATCTTGGAACTCTTGTTAAGCAAGATTGAAACAACACAACCCACCCCCACTAAAACGAAGGCAAGAGCAAAGTTATAATTCATGTTGAGCATTTGCTCTTCGCTTGGGCTTAAAAACACAACTAGGGCAATCAATGCCAAATAAGCAAAAATCACGCTATCAAAAACAGTTCTTTTAAACGAATAACTCATCGATCTCTTCCCTTAATTGACGTGAACTTCTTTGGCGCCGGCACCATAAATAGTTTCAAACCATTCTTCGTTAATTTCTTTTGGATCGCCCTCATAGACGAGCTCTCCATCCTTAAGGGCAATCACGCGAGTCGCATACTGACGAACCAAGCTTAAAAAATGCAGGTTACAAATAATAGTAATGCCTAACTCTTGATTCACCTTTCGAAGATAGTCCATTACGGTATGACAGGTGGCAGGATCTAAACTCGCCACAGGTTCATCCGCTAAAAGCACTTTAGGATTCTGAGCCAAAGCACGAGCAATCGCCACTCGTTGCTGCTGACCACCCGAGAGTTGATCGGCCCTAATGTGCGCTTTGGATCCGATTCCAACCAAATCCAAATAGCGAAGAGCTTCTTCTTTTGCTTTCGGATCAAACTTTCCAAACAAGCTAGCCAGAGTGGACGTGTAACCCAATCGACCCATCATCACATTCGATAAAACTGTATGCCTCGGTATGAGATTAAAGTGCTGGAAGATCATCCCCATCTGCTTCCGAATGTCTCTCACTTCGTGGCCTTGAATTTTTGCGATGTCTTTATTTTCAAACAACACTTCGCCACCGGTCGGATCGTGAAGTCGATTAAGACATCTGAGCAAAGTGGACTTCCCTGATCCCGACAGACCAATCACAACTAAGAACTCACCCTTTTTTACATCAAAGGAAACGCCTTTCAGAGCGCGCACACCATTTGGATAAGTTTTTTCAAGATTCTTAATGGACAGTATCGTTGAATTCATTCCATTCTCTCTCTTTTTTATTTTTGAGTCGCCAGAGTTTCTGCTTTTACTCCAGTAGTTTCCAAAATTTCTCGGACAGCGTCATAATCAGAGTCTTTAGCCGGGATAAAATCGGTCGCCCCGTAGATTTTGTAAAAAGCATCTTTTCCTTCTGGAGTTTTTACAAAAGAAAGGAAAGCATCAATCACTACTTTTTCAATTTCAGCTGGTAAATCTTTTCGAAATACAATTGGATCATTGGGAATTGGATCAGAGAGTTGAATAATTCCAACTTTCTCTTCAATGTCTGGATATTGAGTCTTCACTAAGCGACGAGCGTCTTGAATTTTTCCTTCAGCTTCGGGTGAATAGAAAGTAGCGCCCGCATCTACCTGACCTTGGTAGATCATAGAAACCACACTGTCGTGCCTCATGGCGAAAACAGTTTCAGAAGGATTAATGTTCTTTTCTTTCAATACTTTTAAAGGCAGTAAGTATCCAGAGGTGGAAGCCGGATCGACATAAGCCATTTTTTTGCCTTCAATGTCTTCAATCTTTTTAATCGGCCCGCCCTTTTTGGCTAAAAACTGCGCTTGGTAGGTAGGCAGCCCAAAGCGAATGACGGTCAGCTTAGCTTGCGCGCCATACCTTTCGTTGGCCATCAAATAGCCAAAGGTATTAATGGCAGCAATGTCGGCTCGCTTGGTTCCAAGAGCCTCTACTACCGCCACGAAACTTGCAGGAATAGCGATCTCATATTTGTAGGGAGTATTGGCTTCAAGATATTTTTGAATGGTCTTAGTGTTGTCTTCGATGACTTTCACGTCTACCGAAGGAACAAAGTATATTTTGATTGGGTTCTCTGCGCTTCCAAGTGGCCCGCGCTCCCTCGTGCAAGAAGCTGTAGATCCAATCAGAATTAAAGAAAAAAGATAAATTGATAATTTCTGGATGAGTTTCATGGGTTTCTCCTTGGTTGAACAGGGGGGGAGACAGATTTGAGTCATTTCCGGGGTAGATCTAACAAAAATCCCCCCAAGGGCCAAGCGAAAGGAAATCAGATTTTGGTGAGGGCGAATGTCACGTTAAGTGCCTGATTTTAAATAGCTTGAGCCTCGCAGCTTGCAATGCCAGCGCGTTGTTTTGCGTGCTCGTAGGGAAGCTCTTGTTTTATTTCATTCCCTTGAGCGTCTTTCACACCACTTCGAATCGCATAGGTGAATTCATCCGTGGTCTTAGCTATCTCGCCTAGCTTCTTAGCATTCTGTGGCGCATCGACCCGAGTGAAGATCATTTTTGAATACTTATCTTGGGCCACACACTTTGAACCCAAGCCACTCTTATAAGTTCCCTCGTCTTTGCTATTGGCCGTGTAGAAACACATTAGCTTTTTACCGCCTTCTTCTTTCCAACCTAAGAAAACGCCTAGATGTCCCCCTTCAGCTGTCCCCACCATGCTGCCATCATTGTCGCCCAAACCAATCATCTTTACAAAATCGCCAGGCAAAGCATGCTTCGCTCCTGGATCTTCGAAACTAAAGCCCATCTGGGCATCAGCAATCATATTGGCAAAAGCAAAGCCATTCCCGTTACCTCGTCCCCAAAGGCCGACTCCATCGGCAGGTCGGCTTCCTTTCGATCCGAAGTTAGTCAGTGCAGTAGCAGTGCTTTCATCTAACCCTACGGACGCTTTTTCAAGTCCCTTGAGAAAGAGTAGTTGATTCGCCCCGGAACAATAGAGTCCATGACTCCCACCATTCCAATCACTCAATCCCGGCGTTTTTATCTTGTAATCGCCACCATCGAGTTGAGCCTTAGCAAAACTTTCCAGGGTTGTTATATTTTTACCCAAATCATAAGGAATGCTTTTCTTCCTTTCATCACCGTCTGGGGCGTTTACATCAGGAAATTCCATTAATCCGGCCAAGACCGCTTTATTAAACTCCGGCAACGATTCGGGGTTACTCCCCTCAATGTTAGAACCATCTGTCACGGCGGCAGGACATTTAGCAGCTATTGTTGGGCCTTGATACGGAGGAACGGGTGCTGCAGGATCGGCCCCACCACCACTGGCGGGCGGCAAAAAAGGCATGCCCGCACTTGCTCCAGCCTCACCAGGGAATCCACCCGATGCTTCATGGGCAGCAGCTTCGGCCGCCTCTTTCTTTTTACGATTAGCTTTCGCCCCAAAGAGCATGGCGATGATTGCAATTATAATTGCAATCAATCCACCCCCCATCGCATAGGCCTTAGGAAAAAGAAAATCCGAAAAGTTAAAAGCGTTTCTTGAGGAATCTAAATGAAGTTGAATTTGCTGAAGCCAGTCGAGTATGTGGGCGTTTGAGTCCAAACGAATTTCTCGACCGTTCAATAAATATAAGTTCTCTTCAGCATTCAAAACCTTAAAAGTAAGCGAATCGCCAAGGAGCAATTGGTCGCCCTTCATGCTCAACTTTGGAAAATTTGGTATTCCCCTCAGGCCCTTTTTTAGTTGAACTAAGTCATCGGGATCTAAATATGCATCAAACTTTGACCAAAACTGGCCTGGCCCCAAGCGATCCGACACAGAGACCGCATTTTCGTATAGCCCAACAATTCTTCTACTTTGTTCTCGGTATTGAACCCTACGACGGGCTTCTAAAGAAGACGCAGAAACTCCAAAAGACTGAGACAAGAGCATCCATACACAAAGATTTGCTAAGACTACCCTCACCTCTATAGATTAGCTTCAAAAGCCAAGACTAGGAAGCCAAACCTCCAGCCTTTGTCACAGTTTAACCGTCTCTTAACCTAGTCTTAGCAAAAGTAGAAGGCGTAGTTTTGTTTACAGCCTCTAAACAAATAACTAGGGTGAGCTGCAATGACTGCCTCAGGAGATACGAAAACTAACCTTTGCACTCAATGCCACAGCAAAAAATTCAGTGCTTGCTGCGGACTTTGTGAAGCTAAACTTTGCAAGAAATGTCGCATAACTCTCGACTTCAAAGACTTCCTATTGCTCGAAGAAAAACCTGACTACACTAGTCATCCCCCCTATTGCCCAAATTGCTATGATGAGAAAGTTTACCCCGATCTATTAGAGTATAGACAGTTTGAGACCATGGCCAATGAAGTGTACTTTTTCACAACGAACTATCGAGAATACATTCATGTATTTTCTAAACACACCAAGAAAGTTCTGGTTCACAAATGCGATGATCGAAGGCAAACAATTTTGATGTTGGCCTATCAAGCAGCAAAGCTTGGTTTCAATGCAATCATTTCAGCCGAGATAAAGAGTAAAAAGATTCTAGTAGATCAAGGTTATCAATCCACGGAGTGGAGTGGCTCCGCCATGCCCGCAAATGTGGACGGAGAAAAGCTCGATCTACTAGCTCTTAAAGGCTTCTAAAAAATTGACACAAAGTTTGGATTCGCTCCAAATCACTAGAGATAAGCGCTAAGATAAACTCATGATTAAAATGCTTTTCGCTGCATTGTGGATTGTGCCCTCGTTAGCTTCTGAGTTTCGCTTTCAAATATTACACACCAACGACCTGCACTCTCATTTTGAAGGTTCGTGGGTAGCAAAGCCCGAGGGAGGAGTTCAGCGCATGGGAGGTTATGCCTCTTTGATTTCAGAAATTACGAAATTTAAAGCATCCGCCTTAGCCCGTGGAGAACAAACACTAACGCTTGATGCGGGTGATTTTTTTTCAGGAACCATCTTTCACGTTATCGCTCCAAATCCATCTGTGCCCGACTTTCCAGAATGGGCATTTTTTCAAAAAGCAGGTTATGACGCTGTCACTTTAGGGAATCATGAGTTTGATCCCCTAAATCGGGGAGTTAAAACCATGTTTAAAAAAATGCAAGGAGGTCCTGCTCTTGTCAGCGCGAACATTCTTCTGCCGGAAAACAGTCCCCTTAAGGGAAAGGTCCACCCCTTTATAGTTAAAGAACTACACTTTAACTCACAAAAACTTAGAGTAGCTATCCTAGGCTTACTCGGTCCCGATGCCTGCACAGTCAGTCGCGGGACTCGTGAGAACATCCACTTTGTAGGTTTTGACGATAAGAACTCGAAAGAAAATTGGAGAGAACTGTTAACGTTGATTCAGCAGCAGATTTTAGCTGCTAAAAAATTGGCCGACATCGTCGTCCTAGTGATGCATGCCGGCCAGCCTGAAGACGATCAATTTGCAAGCGCCTTAAATGGAGTCGATCTCATCATTGCGGGTCATACCCATGAAGTCTATTCGAAAAAAGTAGATGGCATTCCCATCGCCCAAGCCGGACAATACGGCGCTTATCTGGGCAAGTTGAATCTAATTTTTAATTTAAAAACAAAAAAACTAAGAATTCTGAACGAAGTTGCAGATCGAGCCCATCCAATATTCCCAAATGTAAGCCATGACCGAGCTTTTGAAAGGGCTATTTCCCAATACAAGAGCCTATCTCATAAAATTTTAGGACCAAAGCTTCCTCCCGCCGATAAAATTATCTTTGTGCCCGATCGTGATTACATCAAAGCAGGCCGAGTGAGCATTGATCTTGCTGTTCTCGCAACAAGCCGAATTCGGGACGGAATTGAAAAAGCTGGTGGACCTAAAGTCGACGCTTATTTTACTTCTTCAGGCCTTTTGAGATCTTCGTTTCATCGTGGAGTGCCCGTAACTTTTGCCGATGTTTTTGAAATGTTCTCAGTAGGCTTTGACGCACAGGGAAATGCAGGGTCGGAAGTGGTCGTTTTTCAACTTCAGCCAAAAGATTTTAAAAGGCTCATTGAGTTTATGGAAATCTATTCTCATTTCTCGCGCACTTTCCACCCGGCATTTTCCGACTCAGTAAGCTTTCGTGTTCGAAAATGGGGCATTCCCTTCGTCAACCGAATTGCCGATTTGAAACTGCATGGAAAGAGCATCGACGATTTAAACACTCCTATTATTCTTGCAAGCAATTCCTTCGTTACCAAAAATTTTGATTTCGTTGAAAAAAAGACCCTAGGACTGATTAAACTTCGCCCTCTTGATATGCAGGGAAACCCAGCAGCTATACGTGATTCCGGACTCCCGAAAGAATTTGAACTCTTTAGCCTTTCGTTTCTCCAAAACTAACTTAGAAGTCCAAGCGGCGCGCGGGGTTACAACTAGCGCGCAGCTGGACCCAACACTGGCTTCTTAGGAGTGCTTAATTCTCCCGGAAACTGCATTAGATAGTTTCGAATCGCTTCCAATTGTGCGGTCGCATCGTCGCCAAAATAACCGGGTATGGCCATATTGGAATGCGGATCATCAGGATCAAGCTGTGGCCAGTTTTGTGGCATTCTTGTTCCTGGCATAATTGCAGAAGGGTTTCTTAACCATTTTACAATCCAATCTGAACGCAATCGCGCTTTCACATTACTTAAATGTGGTGCCGCATCTGCCACAGTCTGCCCCGGAGCACGTGGCGCATGACAAGTATTACAACCCATTTGCACATAAAGTTTCTGCGCTTGAGCCAACTCAGAGCCAGTTAGAATCTTATGACTTTGATTCATATAAGGGTATGGAGCTTTGTCATAAGCAGCAAAATATTTTGTTAGGTCAGTAGCTTCATTTGAAGTCATTTGGAAAACAGGCATTCTAATCGTCAACCAAGGACGAATCATAATATCCGTATTGAGCAAATAGGCATGCAACCAATCTGTTTGAACTTTCTCTCCCTGGGTACTCAAATTAGGTGGCCCCAAAGTGATGTCGTCCTGATAATGAGCTAAAACATGCCCATTTTGGTTTTCAATCGCATGACAAGAAGCACAATTGTATCGATGAATAAGACGATGCCCTTCAATCACCTGCTCCATACGACCGTCCACCTTAAAGATAGCTTCGTCGCGAACATTCTTATTCTCTAAGCCAATAACAAAAGCGGCAATCGCGCGTGCTTGCTCGGAGGTTAAATTAAATTGGGGCATTCGAGTTTTGCTATCAAACGGACGAACCTTGCCGACATCCCATACTCTAGGAGTCCGGATTTTTGTGTAAATCCACTCCTCACGGGCTGCGTGATCAATGTGCACGTTCTCAAATACAAACTTTGTGATGTCTTTAGAGCCCTCATAGGTCAATTCGGCCCCAATCTTTGGAGCCTTGTCAAAACCTTCAATTGCGTGACAACCATAACAGCCATAGTGACCAACAAACTGCTCACCCAAAAAGTCTCGTTTATCTTCTAAACTCATAGAAGCAATCTTCAACTCCGCATCTTTAGGAGACTGCTTCTTAAGAAGAGAATCCATAACCAGTTGATCTCGAACTTCATCAGTAGGAACAGGCGCATTCATTCTTTCAAAACGATCATTCTTTTTCGTCAACAAATAAGCCGCTATGTCTGCTGCTTCTTGTGCTTTAAGTTTCATGGAAGGCATACTGGTGCCCTCCCAATAATGTTTAGGATTGATCAACCAACTTGTGAGCCACTCTTTGGTGACCTTGGAACCCAATTGATTTAACTCGGGGCCCGGATTCGGAACCCTTGGATCCTGGTAACCCAATTGGGTAGGATCGCTAATAGGTGAAACTTTGTAATCTTCTGAAGCGTGGCAAGCTAAACAACCAACTTCAGCGACTAAAGCTTTTCCTTTTTCTACATCACCAGTTAAAGCAGAGGCGGTTTTAATCGGCTCATACTCTTTGGATCTTTTCTTCAAGTAATAGACAATTGAATCAACTTCAACCGCTCCACGTGCAAGAGAAGCCTCATCAGAGTTGTTATGCAACTGCCAGAAGGCCGGCATCAATGTAGAAGGTCTAAAGCTCTTGGGGTCCCACAACCACTTCTTAACCCACTCTTCCTCAACCTTTGCAAAAATACGCTCCAGGGAAGGTCCCGACTTCTTCTCAGTTGTGAGTCGATCAAAATGATCATTCATTTTGTGACAACCATAGCAACCCATGCGCTCAACAAGTTTGATGCCAGCGTTAAGCGTCGGAGCACCGGTCAATTCAACCTGTTTTGCGTGACACTGAATACATTTACCTTCAACCATGTCCACGGGAATCATGTGAGTGCGAATATGGTGACTTCTATGAAAACCATAGAGCTCTTCCCACTCTAATTCTTGCTCTTGACTAGAAGGCGTATGAGCACTCAATGTAAAATCGACACTATTGCCGACTCCAGAGTGACAAACGGTGCATCCCATCATGTTAACTGGATGGGGACTATCAGGCCCTGAAATCAAGTTAAGCTTCGGGTGTGTTCTAAAGGGTTGAGGAAAGTCCTCAAAGCCTTCTTTATCAATAGTTGCATGGCAAGTGATACAGCGATCCACGCGAGCTACTTTGTTCATGAAGTAATCATCGAGAAGATTGGGTAAAACAACTTGGTTAATTTTAACTGTTGGAGTTACAAAATCCACCAGTGGAGCATTCCGCAAGGTGTTTCCTAAATTGGGCCCATTCTCTGAAATTGTCTTCTTAAGCAGATCAATTTCTTTCGTGAGTTTAAACTCCAAATCGCTTAACTTTTTAGTATTGGACTGAATTTTCTTTTTGTCTTCGCGGGCTTCATTCAACGAAGTTTCCGCCGCAACTGCAACCGCTTGGAGCTTGTCCACTTCAAGCTTCATTTCATCATATTTCTTCTTCATCTCAACAGACTTAGGTTTGAGCTTTTTAGTGGCCACCTCAACTTCAAACAAAAATCCATCTAGTTTTGCTTTTTCAATCTGGAATTTTTGATTCTTGGTATAATAATCGTCCTCAAGTTCTTTAATCTTGACATCAATTTCTTCAACAAGAGGCTCTTCTTTAGCTTGAAGTTCAGACAACTTTGTTTCCAAAGTTTTCAACTTAGAAGAATCTATAGCTGCTTCGGCAGCCTTCAACTTCGCTTCACCAATGGCGGCTACAATCTTCTTGGACTGCTTATCATAATTTTTCCACTCTCGATCGTAATCCTCAATAACTGCCCAAACGACAGCAATAAGGAGAATAATCGAAGAGATTGCAAACCACTTCGAGAGGTTATTGGTGTCATAGACTGTTTCTTCTTCGCGCTTTTTAGCCATCCATCATCCCTAAATGTTAAACATAAATTCTGGTATCGAAATTATGTATTTTAAATCAAAACCCCATCGGAGATACATCTTGATAGGCAAAGACGCCATCACCAAAAACATAACGATGAAAATATAATAACGAACAAAGCCCATCTTCTCATAAATCGCTTTGAACTTAGCTATTTTGAGAAGGAGTTTTGGCAAGGCTCCCATATAGAAAGACACTAAGACAAGACCAACGATTTCACGCAAAAGAATGTTGCTTGGAAGCCCCACTCCCAGAATCTTAATCCAGAAAATCTCAGAGACGTTTACGTTGTTCATAGGAACTACCTTGTGAGTGTCCCAATATTCAAAAGGTCCAAAGAAGTTCCAACCTGGTCCTCGCATAAAGGTTCCTAAGAAAATCAAAGCAATCCAAAGAACGACAAAGCCAAAGCCAAACAGCCAAATTTCGTCAAAACGGTCCTTAACGGTGTAGTAGCCGTTGCCCTTAGGATTGGTGTCCATGTAAGGAATTGCAATCAATCCAACTACAATAAAACCAGGCAACACAACACCCGCAATCCAAGGATCATAATAAACCAAAAGTTCTTGAAGCCCGAGAAAATACCAAGGGGCCTTAGCAACGGCCGGAGTGACCCCAGAGTTGGCTGGATCCTCCAAAGGGGCGTCGAAAACAATTCCCCAAAGAACCATGAAAGCAGTAAAAGCGACAATACAAATTAACTCGGAGTAAACTAAGTCGGGCCACGTGTATACTTTTTTATCAGATTCGGCTTTTTCTAAATTAGGCTCTCCAGCAGCCATCAATTCATCGTTCTTAGCTCCACGTGAGATAGAGAGCCAAAAGAAAAAAGCAACTCCGTAACTCATTAGCCAAATAGGAATGTTATCGGGTTTTGTCGCTTCCTTATTAAAGTTAGGGTCAAACAGAGCCCAAACCAAAAAAACAAGAGAAGCAATCAAAGCTATCTTCATAGGCTTGGGTTGCACCCAGACTCGGTGGAACTTCATCAGCCACCACCAAGCAATAACAACGACTGTAAAATAGATTACAGGGTTGCTTAAAAAATTTATGACTTCTTTGATACTTTCGTTTAGCCAATCCATCGTCGCTTATCCTTTAGAGGGGACCAGAGATCCCACCATCCTTTCGCACTCTCCAAAAGTGTAGGGCGATCAACAGGGTGACCACAAAAGGAATGGCTATGCAGTGTAGCACGTAAAAGCGAAGCAAAGTCGCCTCGCCAATGAAGCGCCCGGCGAGCAGGCCAAACTTAGCGTCATTGCCAGAGTGAACTAGACTCACATCCCCTATCTTAAGAAGCATCGTCCCGGGTCCTTCTACACCACCAAGCGGAGTCGCAGCGGCCATGTTTGACCCCACAGCAATAGCCCAGATAGCGAGTTGATCCCAGGGAAGTAGATACCCAGTGAAAGAAAGTAACATTGTTAAAACTAGTAGAATGACACCAATAGCCCAATTGAACTCTCTAGGAGGCTTATAGGATCCGGTCATGAAAACTCGGAACATATGCAACCATACGGTTATGACCATCGCGTGAGCACCCCACCGATGAATCTCTCGAAGTATTCCCAATGGAACGTGCTCCCTTAAGGCAATAATATCATTGTAAGCGAATTCCAAGGTAGGACGGTAGTAGAACATCAAAAGAATACCTGTAACGGATTCAATCAAAAATAAGAAAAAGGTAAGCCCCCCCATACACCAAGTAAAAGACATGCGTACACCTGACTTGCGAGTCTTTACGGGATGCAAATGTAAAAACACGTTGGTCAATACAGCTAGCGATTGATCGCGCGGATTATCAGGATAATTATGCCTGAAAATTGATTTCCAAATTTGAGTTTTTCTAATGTAGTTCCAAAGTTGACGAAGTGGGTTCACAATCAATGGGCTCCTTAAACTTTCAACATAAAATCAGGATCATTCCACTGATCCTGCGAACGTATTTTTTTCGATTTATCTATGACAATATTGCCGGTGGTATCCACCGCAATCGAGAATCTCTCCAGTGGCCGTGGAGCCGGACCTTCAAAGTTCAACCCAGTTGTGCGAAAACCACTTCCATGACAGGGGCACTTAAACTTGCCTTCGTTATTCAACCAGTTCGGTGTGCACCCCAGGTGAGTGCAAACCGTAGAGAGTGCATACATTCCCTCAGAACTTTTAACGATCCACACACTTTGCGAGTCTTTGTATCTCTCGTCCACACCTAAGGAGTAACTTTCTGGGTCCCCTGCTCGAAATCTTGTAGGTTTTTCAAAAAGAACATTTGGAAACAAAAAGCGTCCAATTAAAGTAGCAAAAGCTCCAGCAACTACGGAAAAGGTTATCCAGCCCAGCCAAAACCAGGAAATAAACTCTTTTCGATTCAGTCCAGAATCTGGGGTGTCGTTTGAGGTCATTTATACGTCTCCCTAAACTCCGAGATCTTTGCCCCGGTGTCGTTCATTTTTCTACAAAGATTTTAGCAGCTTGTCGAAGCTTCAGATGCGGTGAGTTCATAGAAATCTCCCGGACCATGCTGCGCAGCGTCTCATCCTCATAGTTCACGGCCGAGGCCATCGCTTGCGTGTAAAGGCGAAACCTGTGAGTACCAAAAGACGGGTCAGAGCTCCCCACTTTCGAAGCTTCACGTAAGAGTTTCTCCAGCGTCCCAACCGCCCTTTTGTCTCCAATTCGTGCCAACGCGAAGGCAATGTTTGCCGAAACTACATCTTTCGAATCTCCCAACCGTTCCACCAACAACTCCACAACTCGACCCCTCAAAGGATCGCCTTTTTCAAGGCGGAGCAAAGCCAACCCTAGGGAAAAAGCAGCAGAGGAAGCCTGAAAATCATCTAAGGATGCCAACTCAGCCCCCAACAAGTCCAAAATACGATCATCCCACAACTTCGGATTCATCGCTAATGTGGACATTGTCTCAGCGTAAAGGCGCTGCCACGAATCTTCACTAGCCCGAGCCTTTGCATCAAGCAGAATCGATTCCAATTTTGAGAAATCTTCTGAACCTAAACCGTCTTCAGAATAGCCCAACAGGGCAACAACTAGTGAAAGTGCATAAGGATCCCTTCGCCCTCGCTCACTATAAACATCAAGGAGACTTCGCAAATACGCAACTTCACTCGAGCCAAGCTTCTCTTCAGCAGAAGTCTCAGAACGAAGAAAACTAAGCCATTGGGTCAATGCCGCCGTCTTCTCTTCGGGTCTTCCAGAACGAACTCGTTCAAATACTTGATCTCGATTCAACTCCTCGAAACTCAACCAATGAAAAAAACTTTGGGAGGCAAAGAGCACAACAAAGAAAGATAAAAAAAATGCAAGCAAAAGCAATGCCTGAGCTTTTTTAGAAAGAGTTTCGCGCTTTCGAAATAATTTAGGAAGTTCGGCCAAGCCCAACTCCTTTATTTTGGAAACGGATTGTCGTCTTTAAATCGCAAATAATCGTAGTTAAGACTATCTCGATCATACTTTGAATATTCATATTCAGTGGTATGAACCAAACATTCGGTTGGACAAACTTCAGTGCAAAGCCCACAAAAACAACAAAGTGCTTCATCAATATCAAACTGCAAGAGCTTCAGTTTAACAGGCTTGTTACCAAAATTTTCTGGCGTTCTTTCGTCTGGATTTTCTTCTGGAGTTTTTCGACGACTCTCAATGGTAATGCACTCTACCGGACAAATGACTGCACATTGATTACAAGCAATGCAACCCTCTACGTGGTTGAATAAACGATTTCGAGAAATACTCGGAATATCGTCCTTAACCTCGGGATAACTAATTGTTACTGGGCCAGCTCCGTAGTTGTAGCCACCTTGGTTTTTAATCATTCCATTCGACTTCAAGAAAGCCCGGCCAGTAATAGACATGCCCTTTGAAACAGTTTTAACAGCTGTGAAGATATTTCCGAAATATTCTTTCAATGCACTCATTACCGGTCGACCTCTCCTAAGACAATATCGATGCTACCAAGATAGGCGACCACATCGGCCAACATCATCCCAGAACACATCTCATCAATACTTGATGTAGAAATAAAACAAGGCGACTTAGCCTTAATACGATGTGCTTTTTTCGTGCCATCGGCAACAATATAGTAGCCCAAAGCACCCCTTGGACACTCAGTCGCATAATAGACCTCACCGCTAGGCTTCAAGGCCTTAGGCACTTTAGCTGTGTGCAAGCCATCAGGAATTTGCTCAACGGCTTGCTCTAAAATCTTGATGCTTTCAAGCATTTCTTTCACTCGAACATAATAACGATTCCAAGAATCGCCGATGACGCCGTTCTCACCTTCGCCAACACAAACATTGAAATCAAACTTTTCGTAGCCACAGTAAGGCATGTCTTTGCGTAGATCCCAAGAATAACCACTTCCCCGCAAATTAGGCCCACTGAAGCCGTAAGAAATTGCCTTATCCAAAGGAACGACTCCGATGTTAGCTGTTCGTTTTACAAAAATAATATTTCCAGAAACTAGCTGGCTAAATTCTTCCAACAAAGGTCTGAAATATTTACAAAATTCTCGGATTTTTTCGACCATACCTCGGCTTAAGTCTCGGGAGACTCCACCAGGACGTATGTAGTTGTAAAGTAGTCGAGCCCCACAAATTTCTTCGAAGATTCTTAAAATCTGTTCGCGATCACGAAAGGCATACAAGAAGGGCGTGAAAGCCCCAATATCAATGCAGTAGGTTCCCACAGCAAGCAAATGAGAAGCAATTCGATTGAGCTCAGCAACAATCACTCGGATGTATTGAGCTCTTTCTGGAATTTCATGGTCCAACAATTTTTCAATCGCCAAACACATTCCTAGCTCCATATTCATCGCAGCTACGTAGTCCATGCGGTCCGCAAAAGGAATCGCCTGAACGTATTCGCGGTTCTCGCTATGTTTCTCAAAGCAGCGATGCAAATAGCCAATGTCAGGGTAAGCACCTTTTACAATCTCTCCATCCGAAAGAAGTTCTACTCGAAGAACTCCGTGAGTGGACGGATGCTGAGGTCCCATGTTGATAGTTAGCTCGTCGGTCTGAAAATGTCCTTCGTCCGTAACAATCATCGATCCATCCTCTATAAAGGCACTTTCATGCCGTTGTATTCTTGCGGAAACTCATAGTCTTTTCGAAGCGGATATCCGACCCAATCTTCGGGCAACAAGATTCGCTTGTGATCAGGGTGGCCTTTAAAGTGCACGCCAACCATGTCGAAACACTCACGCTCATACCAATTAGCCGCACGATAAAGATCGGCCACACTCTGCACTTCTGGTTCTTTACGGTCCAAGCAAACCTTCAAAGTTAACTGATGTTTATTCTTAAGAGAAAATAAAACATAAACCACTTCAATTCGACCCGGCTTTTTCTCTTCGCCTTCTTCCACTGCCAAGAAATCCGTAGCGGCAATGACTGAAGGGTAGATGTATCTGAACTCAGAATCATCACGAAGGTAATTAACCACTTCATGAAGCTTCTCTGTTTTTAAAACAATGAAGGGATCCCCTTTGTGTTCTGTTTCGACACGTTCGACAGAATCGGCACCACAAACGCTTTTAAGCTTTGCAGCTATGTCTTCAATTTTGATGTCTTTTATTTCTGTCCCCGGGGGATCTGCCTGGGGCACTACAAACGGCACAAAGGTGGTTCTTACACTCATTAGAAGCTAACCTCGCTGATACTAAACATAAATCCACTACAGCCTAATCACGTGCCCCCTTATTGACAAGTTGGCCAAATAATACAAAAAAAGCGCAGATGCTTCGCGTTATACCTCAATCGCTTAAAAAAGCGGTCTCTTTTGGCCACATAACACTCTCCACTATTGGAAGTGCGGCCACTTTGCTCCTGAGCAAAAAACGCGGAAATTTAAACCGAGAATCAGCAGAAGCCGTCTATAAGCCTTGGGCTTTAGACAACTTGGAGCGAATAGGAGCCAAAATCAACGTTGAGGGGACTCCCCCCACTGAACCCTGCATCTTGGTGGGAAATCACGTCAGCTATTTAGACATCCCCCTTATGTGGGCCACGACTGATGCCGTTTTCGTTTCAAAAGTAGAAGTCCGTAAATGGCCCGTCATCGGAACAGCCGCCGAGGCCTTGGGAACCATTTTTGTAACTCGATCATCATATGCATCTAGAGCAGAAACCTCAAAGAAAATTACAGCAGGGGTGTTGGAACAAAAAAACATAATCTGCATTTTCCCAGAAGGAACCTCGGGAATAGAGGGAACTGAATGGAAACGGGGAGTTTTCAAAATAGCTGAAAAGAACAACATAAAAATTCACCCATTTAGAATTTTCTACACCCCTTCTCGTCCAGCCGCTTTTGTCGGAAACGATGCCCTTTTGCCTCACGCATGGAATTTAATGAACTACGCTCCTTTTCAAGTTTCTATTAAGTTTTTTGAACCCGTCACTATAACAGACGCCAATCAAGACACTCAGGTAATTCAAAACATTGTCCAGCAATCTGTTAGAGAATGTCTAGAAAAAGAGAAGGCAGAGGCTTCCCAATGATTGCAGAAACCTCGGACTGTAGAGACTTTTTAAAAATTAAAAGTTCGCAAGAATGGCTCTCTATGGCACTTTCGAATTTCGATGCTTTTTTGGTCGATCACGCTGCCTGCGAGCGGAAGGCTTCCGCCATGTGTATGTCTTTTGTTGTTCGATACCCCGATCACACAGAGCTTTTAGACACCATGATTCGCTTAGCCAGAGAAGAACTGGAACACTTTCATGAGGTCTATCACATCATGGGACAGAGAGGCTTAAAGTTGGGAGCCGACGTCAAAGATGATTACGTCAACCAGCTAGTCTCTTTGAGCCGCACTGGACGCAAAGAACGGTTAATGGATCGGCTCGTTATCTCTGGAATTGTGGAAGCTCGAGGATGTGAACGTTTTTACATGATTGCTGAGGCGCTCAAAGAGGTAGACCCTCCTCTAGCTGGCTTTTATGATGAATTGGCCCGCTCTGAACGCCGGCACCACACCTTTTTTATCGAATTGGCACAAAAAATCTTCCCCAAAGAAGACGTTTCAAAAAGAGTCGAAGAACTTTTAAATGCGGAGGCCACTATTATTCAAGAACTTCCTTTGCGCCCCATTCTGCACTAATGACTATCAAGCCAGACACACTCAGAAAATATCTCGAAACCTATGCCGACCCCTCTATAGACTTTCAGAGAGTCAATTCACTAAGCCAGCACAAAAGATGGAAGCAAGCTATAGCTATCCCTGCTCGATCAGAGTTTGGATATATAGATAAAACTCTCGAGTCCATTCACAAAAGTGAAATGGCCCAACATGGAAAGCTCCTGCTTGTCTTGGTTCTCAACCTGTCGACGGACTCTTCCGCTCAAGACATCCTTTCCCATGAACAGACCCTTAACTTCTTAGGCGTCGATAACTCAACCCCCACTCTTCTGGAAGAGTCTTTCTCCTTCGATCTTTTAGTTTTGAACTACAACAGAAAGAACGCTTTTGACCCTAAAGACGGCGTAGGCCGGGCGCGAAAGATAGGCGGCGATCTGCTTTGTTACCTGAGATACAAAGAACGCCTAGAACAGCCCTATTACTTCAGCACGGACTCCGATGTTCAGTGGCCTAACAAGATAGAGAGCCAGACTTTTCCAAGTTCTTTTTCTGCCCTATGCCTTTCTTTTCAGCACGAAAAATCCGAAATCCCTCATGAGAATCAAGCCATACAACTTTATGATCGTTTTTTAAAAGATTATAGAAAAGGGCTTCGAGAGGCGGGTTCTGCCTATGCCTTTTTTACTCTTGGAAGTAATTTAGTCATCGACTTTCTTTCCTATGCCAAGGTGAGAGGTTTCCCCGTTCGCAATGCCGGAGAAGACTTTTATCTCCTCAACAAGCTGGCCAAAGTGGGACTGGTCCTAGACTTCCCCATTAGTGAACCCATCAAGCTTTCAGCTCGCAGCTCTCACCGCGTGCCCTTTGGAACCGGCGCAAGCGTGGCCGAGATTTCGAAACGACTCCTCAGCGGTTTAGATTATAAGGTCTACGATCCCATCGTTTATCAAGAGCTTAAGGATTGCCTTGAAAGGCTTAAAAAGCTTTCCACAGACGGCAATTGGGAGGAATTTCTGCTGGAACAAGGTCGATTTAAAGGGTTTTGGCTAAGGTTCGAAACTAAGGTGCTGAATATACTCAAACAAGCCCGAACGGTGGAACAGCGGACAAAAGCCCTTCAGGACTTTTTTGACTCCTTCTTAACCCTCAAATGGATTCACTATCTCACGGAAACATTTTACCCTAAGCTACCGATGATAGAGAGCAAAAGCTCTCTTGAAGCCATGCGTAATTAGGCCTTTTGTCCTTTGGTCTTGTGTGCTACACTGCTTGCAGAAAGAAAAGCGCCCTGTCCCGAGAAGTAGAAACGAGTGACCCTTAAAACTGTCCTAAGTATCTCCTCGAAATGGAACTAGCGCGAAGGAGAATCTAAATGAGTTCAAAGAAAATTTTTGTCGGTAACATTGCTCACGCAACACAACAGGATCAATTGCAATCACATTTTGCAAGTATTGGTGCTGTTACTGAAGCGAAAATCATTACTGATCGCGACACTGGTCGTTCAAAAGGTTTTGGTTTCGTGGAAATGGAAAGCGAAGAGCTTGCCGTTGAAGCAGTCGAAAAACTAAACGGTCAAGAGCTGGACGGACGTCCACTACGCCTTGACTTTGCTAAAGAGCAACAACGACGCAGCGGCGGCGGTGGCGGTGGATTCCGTGGCGGCCGTGGTGGCGGAGGTGGATTCCGCGGTGGCCGTGGTGGCGGTGGCGGCGGCTACTAAGCCAAAGCAATCACTCTATCGAAAGATAAGCTGATTAACCCCAAGATGTTCTAAAGAACATCTTGGGGTTTTCTTTTTGCAATTATTCCCGAGCATCCATAATTTCTTTTATATAGCGTCTCAAACTCTCTCTCTGAAACTCATGACAAAGCCCCTTCAAGG
The DNA here is from genome assembly GCA_009991595.1 of bacterium. Taxonomy (GTDB): domain Bacteria; phylum Bdellovibrionota; class UBA2428; order UBA2428; family UBA2428; genus JAACVK01. The sequence goes on from JAACVK010000028.1 coordinate 83,750, forward strand.
CTTCTTCTGGATACAGCCATACAAGTTCATGATCTGCAGCAATGGGTTCCACTACCCTCGACGACAAGCTAAGTTCGAAGACTCTCCCTATTTTTAAAAAATATTTTTGATAAAAAGATGAATAAAGATATTCGCCCATGGTTTCTCGCTCACCAAGAATCTTTAGGTCAACGCCTACCTCTTCAAGCACTTCTCTTCGAAGAGCTTCTTCTGCAGTCTCGCCTGCATGGACACCACCTCCGAGTAAAAACAAACCTTGTTGCAAAGCAACAAGAGCGAAGCGACCTCTTCCGTCGTGGGCCACGCCGTAAGCACCGGGACGATCTAGGTAGACCACTCCGTCCTTTTTTATTCCGAACAACTCCATACCCCCTGATTCTAAAGGGGAAAAGTCGAGTTTGTAAGGGCTTTTGATGCAGGCATAAACTTTGCGCACTGTAGCCAATATTAAACTTAGACATCTTGGAGGATCTTCATTAAAAAAAAACACGGGAGGAGAATACGTGAAAAGATTTTCTATAATATTTGGAGCTTTATTTTTTATTTTGCCAACAGTGAGGGCTAATGAGCCAGACTTGGAACTAAGCTTTGGTGAGCCAGAGATCTATAGTGAGGAAATTGAAGAAATTCCGCAGGAGTATCTGCAGCTGAAGTTAACGGATGTCGTATTGCCCATCCCCAAGCCAGGCCCAATCACTCCGTTTCCAGGCAAAGGAACCATTAACCCCGACAAAATTGTGCAAATAGGAAAGGTCATTTGGGACTTCATCAAAGAAAACCGTGCCATTGTGGACTTAGAAAAAAACGTTGCCCACGTCGTTCCTGAAGGCGTAACCCAATGGGAACAACTCAGTGGTTGGAGTGACCCTAAAAACTATATGTATAAAGTGTCTTACAAGAACGGTTACGGCGTTAATGTCGTTAACTTGAAATATTACGTTCTGTACACTCCCAACGGTGGGCATGAGGGAGTTGGACAATATCTAGCCAATGTTACAGTGATGCCGGCAGAAATGACAGCTTCTTGGGGATACACCGTAAATGCCCGGACCAATATCCACCGCGCCTTGAACGTTGGGACAAGCGAAGATCCAATCGCAAATGTTCTTATGGACATCACCTGGTCCGTTTCAACCGTTGTAAAGAAATCTATTGAATCATTGACCTTTTCTCTTTCAGGAAACGGTCGTTTTCAAGAAATTGGATCGGAATCTATCGAAACGATAAAATAGACTGTCCTCGCTCTTTTGTTCATAGGTCTGAGGATATATCCTCAGACCTATGAGCATCAATGAATGGAAATCGCACTTTCAAGAGGCAGAAGACACCGTAAAACGCTTTCACAACGACCCGAGCCAACTCGAGAAGTGCCTCAAGCTCAGTCAAACTATAACGAAGGTCATCCAAAACAAGGGAAACCTGTTCTGTTGTGGAAATGGTGGGTCCCATGCTCAAGCCATGCACTTCGCAGAAGAATGGACGGGAAGGTTTATGAAAAACAGACCTCCCGTTGGCGCCATCGCCCTTGGTGACCCTACTCATTTAACTTGTGTTGGAAACGACCTTGGCTTTGACGAAGTTTTTTCTCGGCAATTAGACGGCCTAGCCCGAAACGGTGACTTTGTTTTGTTTCTATCGACAAGCGGAAATTCCCCCAATCTCTTGAAAGCGGTTGAAGTCGCCAAGAAAAAGGGGCTTGAGACAGCTGCCTTACTCGGTCGCGATGGCGGAAAGTTACTCCCCCTGGTCGACAATGCTATCGTAGTGGACGCCCAACTCTCTCACCGGATTCAAGAAGTGCACATCCAAATCATTCACTCAGCCATTGATTTAGCTGAGCGTGCAATTTTCAAAGTTTAACCTTCAAAGACTTTCGATGACGTCAGACTCTTTGAAACGCAATTTCGGAGCATGGGCGTATTTATCGGCCTCATCTCTGTAACCTAGGGCACACAAAACAACCGACCTCAGTCCCTTTTCTTTTAGATTTAAAATCTTGTCGTATTCTTCGGAAAGAAAACCGCCCATAGGGCAAGTGTCTACTTTAATCTGAGCTGCGGCAGCCATCAAAAAACCTAGAGCTATGTGTATCTGCTCAGACATCCAACGTTGCTTTTGAGCTTCGTCTAAATTTGAAAGAAAATCTTTCATGATCTGCGCGTATTTTAGCAATCCGGATTCATTCGCTCCGGTTGCAGACTCTGCCAACGCCAAAAGCTTATCAACGTCTGCATCTCCCAAACTTAAGGGAGAGCACATGACCACTAAATGAGAACAATCTTGAACCTGCTTGTTCCCCCAACTAACTGGAAACAATTTCCCTTTAGTAGAGGCGTCTGAAATAAAAATAAATTTCCAAGGCTGTAAGCCAAAAGACGAAGGAGACAATCTAAGAGCGTCCTTCAATATCTGTAAATGAGATTCACCGACCGTCTTCCCTGGGTCAAAGGATTTAGTTGCGTATCGCCAATGGAAATCTTCAATAATCATTGAGACCCTACTTTCTTAGCTATCTTTATTAGAAGCAAGTGCCGCTTGAAGCTTCGAAGCCAAATCAGACTGACCTGCTTGACTGGATTGCTTCGCTTGATTGGCTCTAAAGGCCTTCATATCCTCTGCTTCACTCAAATTAGTAGCTTGATCGGCGGCATCTTTAACCGACAACGTGGCTCGTTTAGTTTCTAGACTCAATTCTTTCACTAAGACAGCAATTTTCTCTCCAACCTTTACAAACTCTTCAGCACTGTTGGCTCTTTTACTAGAACTCATTTGAGACAAAGGCACTAGGCCTTCGACCCCTGGAATGATTTCGACGAAAGCTCCAAAAGGTGCACAACGGGTCACCGTCCCCTCAATCACCTGTCCTACCTGGACATGAGAAGGGAGGTTTTCCCACGGGCTTCCTTCAAGCTGCTTGATCGAAAGGGCAATCTTTAAACGACGATCGCCTTGCTCTATTTTAATAATTTTAGCAGCTACACTCTGTCCCATTTCTAGAACATCTGCAGGATTAGAAACTCTACTCCAACTTAACTCAGAGACGTGGATCATTCCCTCAACTCCCGGAGAGATCTCAACAAAGGCTCCAAAACTTTCAAGCCGAACGACTTTAACATTCACTCGATCGCCTTCCTTCATTTGATCGCCAGCTTCGCTTAAACGTTGGCCCTGCTCGTGCTCTAAAACTTTTCTTCTAGAGAC
>JAACVK010000117.1 GCA_009991595.1 bacterium
ACCATACCGGTTTTGCTTAAAAGCCTGTCTATCATAGCCTGTCACCGACGTTTCTTTTATGGTATGCCGTCCACCCGCCCGCCCGGACGCCCGTCCACATCGCGTATCGGACAAAAAATCCCTTACCCCGGCATTTCATGGCTTCGAGAAAGACATTGTCAGCCTGGCTTCTCGATAGGCTCGGAAAGGAGTCACTACGATAAAGGTAATCATGGATCACGCTTTCATGATGGGCGCGATCTCCAAATAGCATATAGACAATCGGAACCCTCGGGACAGATGCACCATCACTTTGGAAGCCTACCGGCACGGCAATGGTGCATTCCAGTAATTTACTTTCATAGATTAGTGGAGCGACTATCTCGAAAATGCTGTCCGTCAGCTGATTTATTAAAAGATTAGTAAGAAATTTCGGCATACCGCCTCCCGCCATTATCTGAAATTGCCAGTGCGGGTTGAAATGGAATTAAAACCTTGTCCCCTTTTAATAGATTGTCTTTAGCCCACATTGGTTGAAGATTTGATAATGCCCAGCATCGCTTGAAATCAAGATCATCTGGGGTCTCAAAATTAAATGCCGAAATAGGAATTTGATGGTCAATATGCCATCCATATTTTCCATAATTCCCCCAAGTCATCCCGGACTTGAATTGCTTTTCAAGACGGACCATAAGATTTTCAAGGGTATAGCCCACGATTGTTTCCCAATGTCTTCCACTTTTTCTGCCGTATAAGCAGTTCCTTATATTTGCCGCAATGACCGCGTTGACCTTTTGGGCCATCGTCATTTTCATCTTTATGATTTCCTTATTTTCTTTCCGCCATTTTCTTTTATAATCATTCCGATGTCCTCTGTTTTTATGTTGAGATTTAGCCGCTTCTGAACGAACTTTCTCGGGGTTCTCTAACCGCCGAAGCCGATTTGTCTCTTTTACTTTTTCTTTATTTTTCGCTCGCCACTCTTTTCCGTATGCCCGCGTGATTTCAATGTTAGAATGGCGTTTCTCCGCTCGGAGTTTATTGATGCCCTCCTTGTTTCGATTATATGATTCCTTTCCCCGCTGGTTCTTACATGTCTTGCAATAACTATTTAAGCCGTCTTTCAGATGTGAGTCTCGGCCTGTATTATCAGGGGTTTTTGCTATCCCGCACCTTGCACATTTAGCCCGCTCGACTCTCCGAGTCTC
>JAACVK010000072.1 GCA_009991595.1 bacterium
GGAAAAACGATTCGGGGCTCAAACAAATTCCACCGAGACGGCGGACATCCTCCAATCTTCTTGCTATCTCTCTTTTCCTCAAAAGAAACTTGAGCGGCAAGAGCGGCCTCGCTGATTGTGCCTACAAGAAGTTCGGTTTTGGCTTTGATGGATTCTGGAAGCTCCACGCTAAGGTCTTTTCCACCTAGTTTGACGAGAAGTTTGCCTTCTTTGTCGAGCTCAGCCTTTTTTAACTCTACTTGAGTTTCTTCTGTTTGATCGTTCCAGTAAATGACTCGATCGCCAAAGGCAGGGTGAGAAGCGTCGATTCCAGTGTCTATGACGGCGATTGTAACGCCTTCTCCAAGGAGTTTGTCATCGTTGTTGGCTTTTTGAAGTTGAGGAATTTTAATGTCTTCAATTGGCACATAAATGCTTTTCTCAAAAGCGCGCTTAGGGGTATTAGCCATTAGTTTATAAGAGGCAATTTTAGGGTGAGATACGTTCATGGCTCGAAGGTCTAAAGATTCGATAAAGTCTTTATCAAGAAGTTTTTCTGGAGGAAGGCTAACAATCAAGAAGCCAATTTCAGAGCCTTGTCCTAAGTTGGGATTATAGTCGACTCGTCCACCTGCTTGCTCAACTGCCGCAATGGTTTGTTCTGCATTTTTAACAGCCAGCATGGTCGTTAATGTTGGGTACCTATAAAGGTGGTGCTTTTTTATGAGTTTGGCTGCAGCTTTTTGTTGTTCGGCGATACTCAGCTTTTGTTGATTTTGATCGCTAGCAACATCTTTAGGAGGGGTAACAACACTTGTGGAGTCTGATCCAGTGTTGTCTGAACAATAGGAAAGACAAAGACCTAAACTAAGAGTGGTGAGGGTTAGGCGAAGTGTTCTTAAAAGAGATTGTTGCATGAATATCCTCCTTGATATGCAGACTGGCATCCGGCCATAGCGCACTGCTGGCGTGAAGATATATAAATTGGGACTATGAGTCAAATGCTTTGTGTCTATAATTAAGTGTTTAAAATTTAGACACTTATCCATTGTTTAAGGTGGGCTCGATGTGAGGAATTGAATAGTCTTAGATTCCTGATTTATTAGAGAAACTTATGCATGTTATAAACGCAGCTTAAGTAATAAACCCTGGGGAGGAAATTTTGAGAAAATACTTATTAATCACTTTCATGCTTGTAGGCTTTTTAGCCAATGCTGCTCAAAACCGTGTAACAGTTATGACCTACAACTTAGAGAATCTATTTGATACGGTTCACGATGAAGGCAAGGAAGACTACACCTATATGCCACTTTCTGTAAAAAGAGGTGCGATGCGAGACGTGATCCAATCCTATTGCCGTAGGTTGCCTGCCAAAGCCTGGCGCGATCAATGTTTTGATTGGGACTACTCAGAAGAGGTTGTTCACGAAAAGATGCGTTCACTTACTGGGGTTCTACGAGAGGTTCAAGGTCAGTATGGACCTGGGCCAGACGTTTTAATTCTTACTGAGATTGAAAACGTTAACGTTCTAAGAATGTGGGTAGAGAACTATCTGTCTGACTTTGGTTATTATGGGTATTTGATAGAAGGGCCGGACGCTCGAGGAATCGATCAAGCTGTTTTAACGAGACTTCGCCCGATTGATGCTGAGCCGCCTCAGTATTTTGGATTTCCAGAAACTGGGTCTACCGATATTTTAAAGGCCCGAAGAGGTTACTTGAATGTAAACCTTTGGTTGCCTGATGGAATGCCTTTGAGTTTGTTTGCAATGCACTTGCCTTCACCGGGAAGCCCTAGAGAGCTTCGAGAAGCCGCTCTTTATGGATTGAACGATTTAAAGCATCAATTACCTCATGGAAGAGTTGTTCTTGCAGGTGGAGATATAAATGTCACCAGCGCGGAAGAAGATCGTTATGCCCCTATTGCTAACATCATCTACCCAGAGTGGATGCGCGTGGAGCTTGATTGCACCGGCTGTCGGGGAACCTACTATTACCCTCGCAATAAAGAGTGGTCTTTCTTAGATCGTATTTTTGTAGCTAGAAATACACAGCCCATTGGACAAACCCAATGGAAGATTGATCGCAATTCAGTTCGAGTGGTTGATTCGGCTTACGGTCAAACAGATGCCTATGGAAGACCCATCCGCTTTGATCCAACCAATAGCTCGGGAGTGGTTGGTATCTCTGATCACTTGCCGTTGGTTTTTGATCTCTATAAGTAAATAGTAAAACAAAAAAAGCCCCTATTCGCTGTTAACAACATGGAATAGGGGCTTTTGCTTTTTTAGATTTTTAAAAAGTTCGAATATACATGTAGAGAGATTTTGCGGCGACTTCAGGGGTGATGCCTTTGGCTTTGTTTTGTCTTAGGTAGGTCGCCGAAGGAGCTCCAGTGAGTCCAACCATTTGTGCATCATAAGCACTGCCTGCTTTGCTCATATCAAACCATGGGGCCATATCTTTGTAAGTTGAATTGTGAACAATCGCTCCTTTGGCAATGATGTGCACGGTAGCGTCTGTGAATTTGTCGCTATCAACAGCAGCCGCTCCAAGAATCTTTGCAATTTTCCAAGTGCTAGGATCCTTTAGTTTTGCAGCTGCGGCGACATTTCCACCAACCCCACCGACTCCATGGCAATACAGACAGGAGTTGGCGCCAGTTTGATTGTAAAGCTCATCGCCAATTTCAACTGAGGGTTCAGCCGCTGCGATTTCTTCTTTCTTTTCAGCGTCGGATCCAGCTGCGTCGGCTTCCGCTAAAAGTTTTTGAAGCTCTTCGTCTACGCCCTTCTGCTTAAGGCTAAATTCAGGGATTCCGTTTTCAGAAGCTCTTTTGTCCAGGCTTAGAAGACCCTGGTTAAAAGAGAAAACCACGGAGACAACGACAAGTAAAAGAAGGCTGATGAGAAATTCTTTCATGACTTAGAAGCTTATCATACAGGCCAGCCGCTGAGGCAATGCTTTGGGCTCAAAAAAAAGGTCTCAAGTGCCTAGATTTTAATCCAAGCACGTTCTTTCCAGCTCTTCTCGGCGGCTTCAAGCACGGCTTGAACCTTGAGTCCATCGGCGAAACTGGGGGAGGGATTCTGTTTGCTTTCGATTGCTGAAACAAAATCGGCAATGGTGTTGATGAAGGTGTGTTCATATCCCAAGACGTGTCCGGGTGGCCAATAGCGACCGCTGTAGGGATGGGAGCTCTCAGTGGCAATAATAGACTTAAAGCCTTGGTTGCTTTTGGGGGCGTCTGCTTCAAAGAGTTCAAGCCGATTCATATCTTCGAAGTTAAAGCGAAGGCTTGCTTTCTCTCCATTGATTTCAAAAACGATGTTATTCTTGCGACCTTGAGCAAAGCGGGTGGCTTCTAGATTAGCCATGGCTCCAGATTTAAAGCGACCGATCATTTGGGCTGCATCGTCGACGGTTACGTGCTCAAGCTGAGAGGGGTTGTCTGCTTTTGGTCGTTGCTTTGTAAACGTTTCAAAGCTGGCTACAATTTCATCAAAATCCCCAAGAAGGAAATGGCCTAGGTCAATGATGTGAGCGTGAATGTCGCCATGCGCGCCCGATCCTGCGGTATCTTTATCTAACCTCCAAGTCATTGGAAACTGATCATCGCAAAGCCAGTCTTGAGCGTAGCGAGCGTGGAAATGATAAACTCTATTGCCTAAAATTCCTTCAGAGATAAGTTTTTTGGCAAGTGAAACTGCGGGAACCCGTCTGTAATTATGGCAAATCATATTAATCACACCGGTGTCTTCTACGGCTTTGAGCATTGACTTTGCTTCGGCGAGATTTTTTGCCAAGGGTTTCTCGCATAAAATGGCTTTACCGGCTTTGGCAGAAGCAATGGCGATCTCGGCATGGGTGTGATTGGGGGTGTTGATGTCGATGACATCAATTTCGAGGTTGTTGACTACTTCATGCCAGTCATAAACGCTGTGGCTCCAGCCAAGTTTCTCTTTGGCTTTATCGGTGGCTTCTTTGTTTCTTCCGCAAATGGTGTGAAGGTGAATATCGAAGGGAAGGTCAAAGAAGTGTCCAACTTGTCTCCAGGCATTGGAGTGGGCCTTGCCCATAAATGCGTATCCAATCATGGCAATGTTTAAAACGGGCTTTTTCTGGCTCATGCAACAATGAACTAGCAGAGGGCGGTCGGTGGGGCCAGTAGAAGTCAAGAAATGCTATCCGTTTTTCGATTGATTGTTGAGGTGTCGAGAAAGGCGGCTTTTTTGAACTGACCGCCTTTTACTATTCTTCAACAGTTTTGATGCTCTTTAGTAAGGCGCACTAATGAATGCGCTCTATAAACGACAAATTTATTTTGTTTTCTAGGAGTTCAGAGGCTGCACCTAGAATGAAATCCATATGATTTTGAGGTCTTGTATATATAGCGTAGTCACCACAATCGGAATTTCCAACACGACTAGCTACTCCTGCAAGGAGTAATCCGTTGGGTCCATCAAATAGTGCAGGTCCTCCAGAGTCTCCAAAACAAGCTCCGTTCTCTTCGTCTTGTAGAAATGCTATTTCCTTGCCGAAGATTATGGGCTCTAGAACTGTTCTTCCAATCTTTCGCAGTATTCCAAGCCCCGACTCTATAGATTGCCCAAAGCCGGCGAGCACCAGCTGGTCTCCTTGAAGTATCTCGTATTCTTCTGGTGCAATTTCAATCGGAGAGTAACCTTCTGGCAATCCGCCGGTGAACTTCAGCACGGCTATATCGGAGTAGCCACTTTCCTCGCTAGGTCGTTCAAAGTCTGGGTGAGCAACAATACCTGTTACTTCTCTAGTTGTAGTTTCAACGTTTACGTCTAGGCCAAAATAAACGGTGTCCACGGGAATTCGATTCACGCAATGAGCGGCAGTGAGTAAAAGCTCGTCAGACAAAATGGAGGCAGAACAATGAAAGCCTCTTTGCTGGCTCCCTATGGCAACTGTGCTTTGTGCAATGGGGTCATCCATTTTCACCTGAACTCCTCCGTTGATGAAGCCATGACTTATATGAGTTGTTATCGCCAAGGTAAGGGCTGTGAATAGTTTTAATTTTTTCATTTGTTTCTCCTCCAAGATTCAACGATGAAGGGCGCTGAGGGTGTTGTCAGTTGAAAAACCGGAGACGTGTTTCTATGTCTTATTTTTTGTTAAAGATCTTAAGAACTTTAAAGAGTCTGAGTTGAGCTAACTAGTTGGATCTATTTTCCAGATTACCCAAGCGACTTTGCTTTGCGAAATAGGCCAGAGACAGGGCAAAGCAAACAGTGCAAACCACACTTGTTAAATAGCTGAGGTTGATGAAAAACTTAAGCCAACTCAATTCAGCCTGAGCAAAGTTCTTGTAAAGCATAATGCTGACACTACCAACATACCCAAACGCATCCGTTAGGTAGATCATGAAACCGGCAGTTCCGACAAAACCCACGGCAGCAATCAATCGGTCGAATAAAACACATCCGTAAGGAACGTAACCAAGGTAGAGACCCATTCCCAGCAGCACCATCCAAGTGACAGGCCCAATGAGGCCAGATTGAAAGGCCAGGGTTGAGGCTCCGATCAAAATGGCACCAAAAATCATAAAGTAGTGAATAACCCTCATCGCTTTTTTGTTGTCTTTGATTAAAAAGATAAGACTAAGCGCAATCAATACAGAGAGGGCTACGGGGAGTTCACTTAAGGTGTAAATCGATGCTTGTCCTTTGTAGCCGAGTGCATCCCATATTTGTCTTGCAAAATCGTCTCGAAAACTTCGGTATCCAGTCAAGAGAATATAGAGACCCGTGAGTGGGATCAATCCAGGCGCATAGGTTTTAAAGAACTTCCATCGATCTTTAGAATACATAGGTGCTCTTTTGGTCCTTAATTTCTCGTCTGCTTTTGTTGGGGGTGGAATTTGGTTAAGCAAGAAGACAGAAAAGCCAAAAGGAAGTGCAAAGAGCAAGCCGGTCACTGCGGGCATCCAGAACTCTGAAACTCCCCAGCCCATAACGAGTTGTCCGACTGTTTTCACAAAACCACTTGCAAGAATGTAGGAGGCCGACAGGCCTGCTCCCAAAAGCTCTGAAGTATGCCGACCTTCTAGGAATCCAAAAACAAGACCCCAAACCATGCCGAGCGGAACGCCATTCAAGAATAAAAAGAAAATATTATAGGGAGCCGGAGTGAACGCGAAAAGCAGGAGGGAAACTTCTGCAATGAGTATCATGGTTATAAGTCGAAAGGCACGATTTTTTCCGCTTGTTTCTGAAACGATCTTTATGCCCAGAAACTTGGACAAGGTGTATCCGATCACCTGAAAGACGATAAGAGATGTTTTGTAATCCATTCCAAGGATGCCGTCCCCTGCAAAACCTCCCACAGTGAAGGGTTTGCGAAAAGCATACATACAAAAGTAAGCCAAAAAGGCAGCAAAGATGGCATAAGCGCTGAACTGAGAGTCAGAACTGCGACTAAGCCATTGAGTAATTTTTGAAGTGTTGTTTTCCCCTGTGTCCACCATAGATGCGAAGCTAGTCGACGGCAAAGCTCAAATAAAGCCAGAATCAGCGAAAATGATGAAACTAAGTGAAAACTATTTTACGAGAAAATCTCAAGTGGAAAGGTTGCTATGCACTTGATCGCCTTTAAAGCACTTAGCTTCGGGACGCCAATCAAACCCGTTTCGTGTATTTCTTGATCTATACGGTAATCTCAAATAGTTCAGCTATTTCTTTGATGACCCGATGGATCAGGAAAGATTCTCCGGATAGATAATAGGAACTAATAAAGCCATTAGAGAGATCCCCTTCCGGTAGCCCAGCCC
>JAACVK010000075.1 GCA_009991595.1 bacterium
TTCGATTGAGCAATAGTTATAAAGCGGCGACTTACTGGAAACTTAAAACAAAGATTAAAAAAAGAGGAATCGATTCTAATGAAATCGATTCCTCATTACGTTTTTAGCTAGGCAACTTAGCGACGGCCACGTCTATGGTCGTCATGGTCACCACGTCCACGTCCGCGATCATCGTGTCCACCACGCCGATGGTCATCACGACCGTGAGCCCCTGGAGGGCAACCATCTCCTGGGTAATGTCTTCCGTAACCCGGGTATCTAGGTGGTTGTTGATAAGAAATGCTACAAGCCACCCTAGCATTGGCTACACAACGAACCACTCGACGGCCGTAAGCAAAACCAAACTGACAACTGCAAGCACTAGCAGAGCTGCTATAAACAACTCCTCTCTGTGAACGACATGCATTAGATGCATAATAGTTCGCCGCTCTTTGAGCATCCGAACAAGCCGCATAGCGATCACCATAGTAGTTAAGAGCTTCCCCTTGACCATATGTAGTCACATTTCGCGCATACGAACTTGCAGTAGCGAACAAAGCAATTAACGATAAAAGTTTTAAAATTTTCATTGCAACACTCCTCCTTCAAAGAAGTGCCGCACCCCAACGACAACGCAAAAGATAGGTTCAAACTCCGCCAATGGCAAGTCTAAAGTTTTAACCAGGTTTAGAGACAGAAGAGCAAGGATTTCAAGTGTTTCTACTTTTTCCCACGGCCAGGAAAATCGATCTCGACGGAGCCATGGGTGTGCTCGGGACGAATACTGGCATCTTTATTTCTCATGGCCGTTGGTCCGATACCACGCAACTGCAACTCCAAGTCAGCAGGTCTTGATGCATATTCCAAAACTTGCTCGCGCTTTATTTTCCCCGCAGCATGAGCTGCCATCAAAGCCTGATCGAAGGTTTGCATTTGATAAATGGAACCCTTTTCAATGGCTTCATAAACACTTTGGGTTTTTGTGGGATCTGACAAACACTCTTTCACACGGGGAGTGTTGATGAGAATCTCCGAAATGGGAATCATCTTTCCCTCTTCAGAAGGAACAAGCTTCTGACAAACAACGGCTTCAAGTGAAGCACTCAATTGCCAGCGAACCTGCTCTCTAGACTCTGGAGGGAAAACCCCTATCAAGCGAGAAAGCGTTTCTGTCGCATCACGAGTGTGCAAAGTGGCCAAAACCAAATGGCCAGTTTCAGCCGCACTCAAGGCTTGTGAGATACTTTCCACATCGCGTAATTCACCAATCATAATCACATCCGGGTCCTGGCGAAGAGAACTCTTTAAACCAGAGAGATAATCTTGTGTGTCCACTCCAATTTCTCTCTGGGTAATGAGAGCTTTTTTATCACGTATTAGATACTCAATAGGATCTTCAATGGTGATGATGTGACCACTGCGCTGACGATTCCATTCTTGAATCATGGCTGCAAGAGTTGTGGACTTTCCAGAACCCGCTGTTCCGGTAATTAAAACTAGGCCTTTTCTCTTTAAAGAAAGCTTCTTTAAAATAGAAGGAAGCCCCAATTGATCGATTGTCTGAACATCAAAGGGAATATAACGAATCGCCATGGCAGGATTCCCTCTATGGCGGTAAACATTTACCCGAAAACGTCCAACTCCAGAAAAACTATAGGCAAAGTCCACTTCTTGCGACTTTTCAAAACTTGCCAAATGTCGCTCTGGAATCAAAGTCCGGATAAGATCCTCTAGCTCCTTTGTTCTGAACGTATGTTTTTTCTTACTCAGAACCCTAAGTTCTCTTTTGTAACGAACCACGGGAGGTAGGCCAACTTTTAGATGAATGTCGGAAGCACCCACGTCGACTGACGCCGATAAAATCTCCTCAAAGAACTCTTTGGAGGACGGCTCATTATTTTTTTCTACCATAACCGTTTTTAGACTATCCCAGGGTGCGCTTTCACAACAGTGCGAGTGCCGAAAATTTCCCCCCCTAGATCCATATCACAGCAAATGAAATCTCAAACACACCCGCCCTTGGAATATTTCAATCTATGACATAAAACTGTTGTTTATGAGTCCAGACATCCAAGCCGCTTTGACCAGACTTTTACTTTTTGCTCCGCCTTTCATTCTAAGCCTCAGCTTTCACGAATTTGCACACGCTTGGGCGGCAAACAAACTCGGAGACTCTACCGCCAGATACTTAGGCCGAATGACCCTAGACCCCATGTCTCACATCTCTGTTATGGGAACTATAATATTTCCGGCCATTGCCATTCTTTTCAACGGCCCCTTGTTTGGCTGGGCTAAACCCGTGCCTGTTGATTCGAGAAATTTCAAAAAACCAGCACAACACATGGCTCTTGTTGCAGCGGCAGGGCCTGCTTCTAACCTGATTCTTGCCGTCATTTGCGTCTTCGCTCTTTCGCTTTTAGCGGGCACTGGCCCAGATCAAGTTCTGCCATTCTCAGCAAGAGAAGGAATGGCTGGCGCTACCCTTCAAATGTTAGACATGGCCGTTTGGCTCAACTTGTTTTTGTGCGTCTTCAACCTTTTACCACTCCCACCATTAGACGGATCAAGAATCATTCAGGGCTTTGTCAGCCCTCGCATTTCCATGAAAATCGATGCTTTTGGCAGCCAAGCTCAGATTTTGCTATTAATTCTACTATTTACCGGCTTGTTACGATATCTCGCCATTCCGGTTTACATCATTCGTGGACTGCTTTTTCATGTTTTTGATGTCCCTATGGCTTAGGCTTTGCTAAAACGGAGGGTTCATGACGGCTATTACCAACACATCTGAGATGAGCATCGATTGTAGAGTCCATCTACCTGACTTTGAAGGACCGATGGACCTACTTTTGCACTTAGTAAAAACACATGAAATGGACATATTGAATTTGTCTATTTCTAAAATCACTGAGCAATACTTGCGCTATTTGGACTATATGCGTCAAATGAATTTGGACCTAGCCAGTGAATACTTAGTCATGGCAGCCACGCTTACTTATTTGAAAAGCCAAATCATCGTGCCTCAAGATCAAAGAGATGAAGAAACCGGATTAGACCCAAGGGCTAAGTTGATTCGCCGGCTCATTGAACTGAAATGCTACAAAGAACTCGCCGCTGATCTTAAGAGTCGACCTCGTCTTTATCGAGATGTATTCCTCTGCAAGAACACGGGGCTTGAAGAAATCGAAGTCGAAAAAGAGCCTCAGGTGGCGTTGACCAACCCTTATCAACTACTGACCTCCTATCAATCGCTCATCGAAAGACGAAAAGATGTTGTTCACAACATTTATGAAGACGCTGTTCCCGTGACTGCACAGATTAGGGCCATCATCCTTCGATTAAAGACAAGCTCTCGATTCTCCTTCAGAAGTTTACTTCCCTCTCTTGAGAGTGTTCCGCATGTGATATCAAACTTCTTGGCTATGTTAGAAATGGCTAAACTGCAGGTTATTACCTTCAGACAGACTGAAAACTTTGGTCCAATCGACATCGAAAGAAGAGCAAGTGAAGAAGAACTAGAAGCCTTCGAGAAAACGACAAAACAGCAACTCAGCTGGGATTAGGTGAAAGAATATGGCAAAGAAAAGCAAAAAAACAAAAGAAGAAGCTCCAGAAGTTTTAGAAGCTAAAACTAAAAAAGAAAAAAAGAAGAAAGCAAAAGTCGAATCAACGGAATTTGCTTCAGAAGAAACCGGCCTTGATGAAACTAGCCTTGATGAAATTGTAGCAAACCTAAGTGCCGACGATGAGGCAAAAAAAGAAGAAGAAACAACAGAAGAGAACTCTTCTACCGTTATGGATCTTCAGCAACTTGAGCAAGCTTTAGAAGCCCTTATTTTTGCGTCTCCAAAACCCTTGAGCCTACAAAGAATTACCCGAATCTTTAAAGAGGCCGACATTGAAACCGAAGAACTCAAACAAGTTTTAGACGGTCTAGTGGAAGGCTACAAAGAGCGCGGCCTTCAAATTGTAAAAGTAGGCAAGTCCTACCAATTCAGAACTCACCCGGACCACGGAAAACTTGTTCAAAAACTTGTAGAAGATAAGCCAGCAAGACTTTCTCAATCTGCTCTAGAAGTTCTAGCTATTGTTGCTTACAAGCAACCTATCGTGCGCGCAGAAATTGATGCTGTTCGTGGTATAGATTCAGGCCACCTAATGAAAGGTCTCCTAGAAAAGAATCTCGTTAGAACCGATGGTCACGCCGAAGCCGCAGGGCGCCCTTTGCTTTACGTAACTAGCCCCTACTTTCTCGAAGTCTTTAACCTGGATTCACTAGATGAATTACCAAGTCTTGAAGAATTCCAAAGAGAATTAGGTGAAGGACAAAGCTCAGAGGGTGTCGACGCTGCTGATCAGGACGGCATCTCCGTTCTTGATGCCGATCCAGACTTTTACGACAAACACTCACCACTAGCGGCTAATCCAGACCGTGGCGACTTTGATACTCCCGCAGAAGACGAAATCATCTTGCCCGACTTTGAATCTGGCGAGAATGACGAGTCTTCGGATGCGCAATTGCTAAGCGATGCGCCAATGGCCGAAGCATGAGCGGAGTTAGAGTTCAAAAAATTTTAGCGGACCTTGGAATTGCCAGCCGACGCAAAGCCGAAGAGTTTATCCAAGATGGTGAAGTCACCATCAACGGAAAGATTGCAAAGCTTGGCGATAAGGCTGACCCAGACTCAGATCACATCAAGTTTCGCGGAAAGCTCCTCACCGGAAAAGCTGAGAAAAAAGTAGTCGTTGTGCTTTTTAAACCTCGAGGAATTTTGCCCAACAGACCCGCTGAACAGGTTCTCGAAAAAGACACTATCTTTGACTTAATTCCGAAAATAAAACAACGCGTCTTCCCGGTTGGCAGACTCGACACAGACTCTGAAGGCCTTATGTTGCTAACCAATGACGGAAAGCTCTCGCAGAGACTTTTGCAAAGCAAATACGAAATCCCAAAGATTTACGAAGTAAAAGTGGATGGCCATCTAGCTGAAAAGAAACTAGATCGCTTGAGCTCTGGCAAAATGCGTATTGAAGGCAAGAAGATTAAGCCGTGCAAGATTTCAAATGTAAGGAACACCGAAGGCAAGCAATGGCTTAAGGTCCAAACTACTGAAGTTCAAAACCGAATTGTTCGTAAAATGGTTGAGAGTCTTGGCCACCCTATAGACAAGCTTCGACGTTACAGCTTTGGAAACGTAAACCTTTCAGGTATGGTCCGTGGACAATACCGCTACCTCAACCTAGAAGAAATTAAGGAGTTAAAAAAATGGGTAGGATTGTAACTACATTCGTTTTATTTGGATTTTTAAGCGCATGTTCCTCAACTAACTGGGAAGACGCTAAAAGCCCTGAAGAAGTTTATTCAGCAATTATTAAACTAGTAAAAGACGAAGATTATTTTGAAGCAAGAGAGGCCATCTCATCTCTAAAGAGACGCTTTCCTCAATCACGATTTGTAAAACGAGCGGACCTAAGACTTGCCGACGTTGAATTCGCAGAAGACAATTTTACAGAAGCTGCTGCTGTTTACGGCGTGTTCGTTGACCTTCATCCAAAGGACGAAGAAGCCGACTACGCCCTTTTTCGCAAAGCCCTTTCTTTTTTCAACGATTCGCCCAGCAAGATTGCCCGTGACCAAGGAAGCTGTTCGGATGCCGTTGTTGCCGCAAAGCGCTTAATCCAAAGATATCCAGCCAGCACCCATCGCAAAGAGACGCAAGAAATCATATTCAAATCCCGCTATAAGCTGGCTCAAAAAGAAGCCTATGTTGCAAAATTTTACGAGAAGAAAGACAAAAACTTAGCGGCCAAGAGACGCTGGCTCTATCTTTTATCTGAATACGCCGACTTAGAAGACTCACCCAATGATGACGCCAAAAAGCTGATCAAAAAAGCAAAAGAGAAAGTCGCAGCCTATGCTAAAATTAAAGCTAAGGAAGGTTCATGAACGACACTCTTGTTGAAGAGTTTCTCTCCAGAATTGAACAAGCTCACAAGCTGGGCGAATGGAAGATCATTGAGCATTGGTCCAAGCAATGGATACAAAGCCCCGCCAAAGGCGCTGAATCTTTTCGTTGGCTGGGACGCGCCTCCCTCGCTCTTCATAAGCTTGAAAGAGCGGCCTACGCCTTCAACCGTATTCTCGACTATGATGTAAACGACCGAGAAGCCATTGAGTTTTTTCAAGACTACCCATCAACGGCGCCGGATCATAAAATTAATCAAGCCGAGAACACCGGTCTTGTTTCCCCAGACGACCCAAGAACAAGCCTTTCTCCAAAGCAGCGTCTAGAACTTGCAGAGACCGAAGAGTCTTTGGCCAAACGCTATTTTGATTTTGGACTTTATGCAGAATCGGCACAAAGATACGAGCAATCTTTCTTTTGGAAAGCTTCAGAACAAGCAGCACTCGGCCTAGCAAAAAGTCTTCATCGCTGTGGCGAAAGTCACAAAGCTCAAAAGTTCTTAAGGGAAAAAATTTATCAAAACGGAGAATGGATTCGCGGGCAACTTTTGCTTGGCAACATTCTCTTTGAAATGGGTCAGCTAAGAGCCGCTCAAACCGAATGGCAAAATGTGCTCAAGGCCGACCCAAACAACGGAGAAGCCCTTCGCCTTCTTCGCGGCTATCACAGCGGCATGATGGGCTAAGCCCCTTAAGCGTAAG
>JAACVK010000029.1 GCA_009991595.1 bacterium
GTTGATGTTAACTGCATTGACTGTGACGTTTGTAGAGAAACTGCCCCCAATAACTTCACTCAACAAGCTGACAAAGGTTATAGCTATGTTTACAAGCAACCTGAAAATCCTGAAGAGGAAGGTCAGTGCCAAGAAGCCATGGAGGCTTGCCCCGTCGAAGCCATAGGCAATGACGGCTGATTCTAGTCCTTGGATCGTCGTTAGCGACTTTGATGGCACTATAACTACCGAAGACATCGGAAATGGCTTATGCCAAAAGTTTCGCTCTGAGCTTTTCACGAAAGTCATTCACCAATACGAGCTAGGCAACATGAATTTACGTGCCGAGCAACACATCCTTTGGAAAGGCTTTCCACTTGGAGAGGCAGAATTCAAGAGGGAAGCTACCCAAATCGCTTCATTCCGCCCTCTAGCCAACGAATTTTTAGAAAAATGTGCCACCCACAAGATTCCAGTCTACATCGCTAGCTGCGGAATGCGCCCCTATATCGACGCAGTTTTGTCAGCCCAAGCTTCGCCTAAAGCTCTACAGGCCATCAAAGAGATCCGCTGTAACGAAGTAGAATTTGACAAGGACTGCATTGTTAAGTTGATCACCCCAATCGAGGACGAGAAAAACCCCCTTCCCTTTCACAAGGGAGAGTGGGCAAAGCAACTCAGCCAAAAACACGGTGGCTCAAAAGTCCTCATCATTGGAGATGGATCGAGCGATTTCTCGATGATTGATTCTGCCGACCAAATATATGCAACGCGCAAGCTCGCAAAAAAATGTAAGGAAAAAGGCCTCTCATTTACACCTTTTGAAGACTTTGCCCCTCTGCTCGAATCACCGCTCTTTTCTTGACGCACACCACCAGCCCTTCTCGACCGAACTAACGCTACAATAAAAAAACGCGTGAAAAACAAAGCATTAAGCAGCCAACCCTTCGGCTACAAAAAGAAACCCCTCCGAGTCTATGCTGTGGCCTTCTATTTGCTTTTAGCTCCTTGGATAAACTTCATTCTCTCCCTCAAGTTTCAGAAACAAGACCCAGGTTGGTATAACCCAGCGGTGTGGCTAGAGTATTTTGAAATGATGAGGCCCCGCCTACTCATTCTGTTGGCCTTAACACTGTCTTCAGGAGTTTTAGTTTTACTCGTTCGAAAAGCCTCCTGGGCTGTTGCCATTATCACCTTAGCTCTTGTGATTATCTACAATATGACTTTCTTAGGAGGCATCCCATGGCAAGCGGTGCTCCTTCTTGCCTTTGTAGTCTTTACCCCTTTCAGAAAGCCCTATCTCAATCCAAGCTTGCGCTGGTGGGAACAAGCTCCTCGTTTTGATGTAGATCTGTTTGCAAGCATTCCCGAATCTCAAAGCAGAATCCACGTCTACGACATCTCGGAAGGAGGCTTACTGGGTGAGTTTCTAGGTTCTGCAAAACCCGATATGGACTCCATCTTCTACGTTGAGTTTGAAGGCGGCCCTAAAATTCTAGGCAAGGTAGTCCGTAGACAACAAGATAAATACATAGGACTTCATTTCGAAAAAGTATCTAAAGTTCAATTCAAACAACTCAAGAAATTTATCAAAAGCCTTCGGCGCAAAGGAGCTGCCGTCAGCAAAAGATAAAACGGGACTAGATTTGCTGCTGAGTAAGCAAATGAAACTCCAAAGGACAACAAGTAGCTGACAAGCCCAAAGCACACGAAACAGTTTTGGCCACATCTTCAGGATGAATCATCTTAGCTTTATCTAGGTTGGGCGAGTCTGGAATCAAAGGAGTGTCGACATAGCCTGGAGCAACAATTGAAACCTTAACTCCATTTTCTCTAAGCTCAGGAAAAATAGACTTAACAAAACCATTTAAACCAAACTTACTGGCCGCGTAGGGAACCAAACCAGGACGCGCAAAATAGCCCGACTGACTAGAAATATAGATCAAAGATCCTTCTCTACGATCTCTCAGAAGCTCGGGAACAATTAAATGAGTCAACTTCATAGGCATGCGCAAATTCAAGTTGAGCATAGCATCCACAGCTTCCCAGCTGTGGCGCTCATAGGAAGTGGTGTGCATTCGCCCGCCCGGAAAGCCTCCCGCACAAAATATCCAGTTTCTTGGAAACTCTCCCAAATCCTCTAATTCATGAATAAAACTCTGGCATGCCTGATCATCCAGCAAATCACACGAGTGGAGCACACAAGAGGCCTCTAAAGTCTTAGCAAGCTCTTCAAGAGCCTCAAGATTTCGAGAAACTAAGTGAAGCTTTTTTACGCCACATTGACTTAGGCGCTCTGCGACAGCTTTGCCTATTCCCCGGCTAGCTCCGAGAACAACGACAGACTCAATATTTGATAGATCGTCCATGACCATGCTTAACTAGGTTTAATGAAGCTCTCCAGATTCGTCTACCAGTTTTTATCAACTGCATTTCTCTTCGCTTTGTTTCTGAACATTCCCCAATCTTTTGCTCAGACAAAAACCTATTCACTCGAAGACCTTCCCCGCCCCATAAAGAACGCTGTGAGAGTCTCCTCTCGTTTAGAAAAATCTGCCCTCCAATCGGAGTTTGACAAAACCACAACAGGAAACTTAACCCTCGCCCTACAGTTAGAAACACTCAACGACTACTACATTTACGAAGACAGCGTCATCGTTGAAACTCTGGACGATCCACACCTCCAAGGAGCCCACTGGGTTCTTGAAATCAAAGACAAACCAAGCACTCAGACCTTCCTAGACCCAGTCTCGAAAAAATTAAAAAAAGCCTACCGTGGGCAATCTTTTTTTCTCATTCAAGCAAGCCTCAGTGGCGCCGTCTCAAAACCACTTCCACCCGACCACAAGATTCCTCTCCGAGTTCGATTTCAGGCTTGCTCAACCAGTCAGTGTTTACTTCCTGCCTGGTTAAAAGTTGAAACGTTAAGCTCTCCCAACACTAAACAATCTCAAGAAAGCTCCACAGCTAATTTTAGCGATAAGATTAATCAATACTTTCGAGAAGCTCTCGAAAACAACCAATCTTCGAGACTTGAAATCTTATTTCTTTTGATGATCGCTGGGCTCCTAACGTCCTTCACCCCCTGCGTTTATCCACTCTACCCAATCACGCTAGGAATTTTTGGCCGATGGGAGAAAACACTCCACTTCCCCGCTATTTTTCTCGTCGCTGCTTATTGTGTAGGAATGACCCTCAGCTATGCTTCTCTAGGAGTCTTTACGCTACTCACCGGCTCCTTGTTTGCGTCGATTACGCAAACACCTCTTTTTTTGATTGGAATAGGCTCACTTATTCTAATTTCTGCCATCTTTTTCTCAGGCTTACTCAATTTTCCAATGCCAAGTTTTCTACAGAACTACATGAGCCACATTGGTGACGGCGCCGAGAAAAAAGGAACCTTTGCAAGCCTCATGGGGGCTCTCGGAATGGGAGCCAGCCTAGGGATTGTCGCAAGCCCTTGTGTAGGACCCGTTTTGGTTGCACTCCTTGCCTGGTTGAGCAATTCGATTGCTGCGGGACAATCCTCTCCTTACGAAGGCTTTCTCCTTTTAAGCGCCTTTGGAGCCGGAATGAGTCTACCCTTTCTTATACTGGGCCACTTGATCCTTAAGATGAAGATGAAAATTCAGATTGGACGCTTCACTCCCTTGATAAAATATCTTGGGACAGCCTTACTACTTGCCTCTAGCCTTATTTTCCTCATCCCTGGATTCCAACTTTTAAACCCTAAAAGCGAAAATGCGCACGCAGATTTTAAATTTGAAACTTTCACGCTAGAAACAGCTCCAAGCGATTCATGGAAAGTTCTAGATTTTCGAGCAGACTGGTGCACAGCCTGTATTCAACTAGAAAGAGAAACTTTCTCAAACCCCATCGTATCCACGCATTTTGAAAACAAAGTCTGGAGCTATGTTCAGGTGGACTTTACAAATATCGAAGAAAAACAACAGAAAATTGCCGAACAATACTCGGTCCTAAGTCTACCAACCGTTCTGTTTGTTTCACCTAGCGGAGAAATATGTAAAGCCACGAGCCTTCACACTTTTGAGAGCGCACGTGACTTTGACGAGCGTCTGCGAAGAACAAAAGAAAGCTGTGCCCCTTAGAAGACACTGTCTACAGAGAATCGAATCGCGAAACTTTTAAGATACTCTGACAGAAAAATCTGCCAGCCAGTCAAGGAAGTCCACCACGAGTGAGGATCAAAATTTGGACTCTCAACGGCATCGAAATAAATCTCAATCTTGCGCTCAGGCCATCTTTCGAGCTCCCGCTCAATCAATTGAGAAGCACGTGCCAAGTGATACTGAGAAGTCACCAGTAAAACGCTATCAAAATCATGTCGTTCAAGAATAGAGCGAATCTCCTTGGCATTCTCGGGCGTGCTTCTAGAGAGCCTTCCCAAGATGATTCTAGAATGAAATATCTCAGGAAGTGGCTCCATTCCATTGGCCAGCAAAATATCTTCTAAAGAAACATCTTCGGCAATGCCTGAAATAAATAGGTTCTCTCCCTTGCCCTCTAAAAGCAGCTCTACTCCGCGCTTGATTCTGCCCACTCCACCGGTGAGCACAACAACGACATCAACCTTTTGGGAAGGGACGACCATTTGAGGTCCTCGGAAAAAATCTCTATGGAACTGAAGAACATCGAAGCACAGCAACCCAATAAAAATTAAGACACTTCCGAAAAAAATAAATGGCTTCAAAAAAATCTCACTATCGAATGGCTATCGCATCAACTTCCACTAAAACTCCTTTTGGAAGCTTAGCCACCTCAACACAAGCTCTAGCAGGAAATGTTTTGCAAGCTTCAAAATATTTGGAGTAAATTGCATTTACCTTGGCAAAATCATCCATGCTTGCCAAAAAAACCGTGGTTCTAACAATGTCATCCCAACCCAATCGAGCTTCTTCTAGGACAGCGTGTATATTCTTAAAAACTTGATCGGCTTGTTGCTCTACGCCACCAGAAACAACTTCCATAGTTGTGGGATCAAGAGGGATTTGTCCCGACAAAAAAACCATACCGCCTTTTTCAACAGCTTGTGAATAAGGGCCAATAGCCTCTGGGGCTCCTTTAGTTGCAATTGCTTTCTTTTCCATTCCCAAAACCTCTCCTTCAACATTCTTTCGATTCTTTAGTTTCACTTCCGAAACTATTTGTATCCTATAGTCCTCAAACAAATTCTTAAAGTTTTCCTTAAGAAAATCTCGCGGCACTTGCACCGAAGAAAGAGTTTTTGCAACCTTATCCTCGGCATTAAAATAAACATCGGCTCCAAGACTTACGGCTTTTCTCAAAAGCTCATTAATCTTTAACTTAGGATCTTCTCCTTGAGACATGATTATAATCTCCGCTTAGTTTCTTCATGAAAGTCTTTTACCGCACCCGGAAGAGACTTCTTAATTAAATTCTTTAAAATAAAACCTGGAACCGTAAAATTAAACTCTACGTCGAGACTATAGTTAACATGGGTCTTAGAGTCACCCTGCGCCGTCAGCTCCCATGATCCATTGTTCTTCTTGAACAAATCTCCACTTTTTAGGGTCCACCAAACTTTAGCCGTATGGGAGCTTTCATTAAACTCTCTATGAACCTCAATATCGTATTCAATTCGCTTAATCATCTCTAGATCCATATGAACTGAAATGAAATCATCATTTTCCTCTAATATCTGACTCGCTTTAACTCCGCTGGCGAACTTAGAATAATTTGAAAAATCTAAAATCGTCTCATAAAATTTCTTCAAAGGAACATCAATCACTGCTTCATGTTTAGCTTCTGCCATACTACCTCCTAAAAGCGCAAAGCACCTTGCACCTTATAATTCAAATAAAGTTCGTTTTTCACCTTTTTTGCCTTAAGCAAAGTAAGTTGCCGCAATTTTTTAAACTCTGGACCATCCACTAAAAGAGGATTGGAAGCTCCCCCTAAAATCTTGGGAGTCAAAGTAAGGTTGATCTCATGCAAGCACTGCGCCGCCAAAAACTCCCACATGATCTTACCGCCGCCTTCAACCAACACATTTTTCACACCTAAGGACTTCAAATGCGAAAGCACCAGAACAGGATTAACCCCAGTCTTACCGGCAATCTCCACAAAAGCTCTTCCCTTCGAACTCTTTATAGCCTCAAGATACCCTTGCCCGGTCGTAAAAATAAAACGTTTTACATCTGCATCCTTCCAAAATGGCATGTTAGCAGGAAGCTTTCCACTTCGAGTAAGCACAACATTAAAAGGCTGTTCTCGACCCGCAGCTTTTCTAAGTCTGGCAGTTGTCTTCATAACCCTCAAAGTTTCAGCACCAAAAACAATGGCCTCACTTTTAAGACGTAACCTTT
The DNA here is from genome assembly GCA_009991595.1 of bacterium. Classification (GTDB taxonomy): domain Bacteria; phylum Bdellovibrionota; class UBA2428; order UBA2428; family UBA2428; genus JAACVK01. Next base: position 6,327 of record JAACVK010000029.1, read on the forward strand.
GCATCATTTGGCGATCAAAAGCCGTCCCCAACGGCAGACTAGGTTTTTTCGCCAAGGCAATTTTTCCGTCTAGAGAGCTTGCGAGATTCGAGAAAACTCTCAATGAAAGCCTCGGTTCTTCTTTAGGTATCGCTCCACAACTTCTTCTGTCTTAAAGCCAAACCTAAACGCGACTCGGCTGATATCTCTACCCAACCAACGGTTGGATCGACCGAGCAAATAAGAATCAACCGCAACTTTTAGACTACGCCGTTTATTTTTCACTTCTAACTTACAGTCATCCGTGCCGGCACCAACAAGCTTTCCACCCGCAATGTATAAATCAGATCCGTCATCTAGTTCTGGATTCTTTTCTCGTTTAGAGGCGGCGCAGAGAGAACTCTCAAGGCTAGAGAAAGACCAATCTAAGCCCATAATATTATTGTTATAGGGTGCGGCCAAGAAAAGCTTCTCCCTATCGAGAGCGCCCGGTTGAAGGCCCGACTTAATGGCACCAGAGTTGAGTAAAGCAAGATCAGTGTGAGTAGAGTTCCTCATAGCCTCTGCAATCCATTCCCCCACTTCAGTTTGCGACAAACCGCTCGGCAATTGCGCTATCACTTCTCGAGCCTTCGGAGCATATCGAGCATACAAATCTTCTACCAATTTTAAAACAACCCCATCCTGCTCTACACTCTCATCCACCTTAATGAATTTATGGGAGCTATAGAAAAGCTGCACCTCGGAATTAACAGAGAACTCAAAGCGACCAATGCTTTCGCCATAAGGCGCAGCCTGAGCAACCGGAGCACAAGCTGTGGAATCAAAGTTTTCTACATGATCGTCAGCAGAAATGAAGGCTAGAGACTTTAGACCTTCCTGCGAACATGCATCTGCAGCAAAACCTAGGTCATCTTCCCAGCGTTGGTGATGCACCCATAAGACCGGCGCGATTTGCGACTTCTGAGCCCAAGAAGCCCAGTCTCGATCGTTGATCACTTCTTTGATTTTAATTTTTGAAGAACGAGGGATCTCGCGCCCTGTATAGGGGTTTCTAACCCACGAAAAAAGCCAAAACTTAGCCCCTGATTTAGGGCCGCGGTAAAAGTATTCCTCTTTCCAACTCGCAGAGGGGGAGGTGGTGCTGGTGGTTACATTGGAACTAACCCAAGGTATCTTAGAATACTTTGCAATCTCGGCAATCCCGCTTTGGCCACGATAGAGCTCAGCATTCCCCAAAACAGCTAAATCGATTCCAACGCTAGACAACAAAGCCAGGCAAGCTCGATCCTTTGTATTACGACAAGGTAGGTTGCCTTTATCAACAACGTCGCCTGGAGCAATAACCACAACATCCGTCTTAGGGCCGGCCTTTGCTCTTTCTTCTTTGATCAAATGAGCAATCCGGGCATAGCCACCGCGCCCTTGTGCGCCTACATCTATGTGTCCATGAAGATCTCCAAGATGAAGAAGCACAAGCCTTGAATCATTAGGAGAGATCGGTTTTGAACTCTGCTTCTCGGCCCCGGTAGTCTCACAAGCGGCTATAAGAATCGCGCTTAATACAACAAACAAACTAAGTGTAAAATTCCTGTGCTGCATGAGCTAAACCCTAGCACGAAGATTTCCCGCTTGCTAAGGGCCAAACTGTATAAAGAGTGAGCAAAGGAACACCCAGCTAGCTTTAAAAGCGACCATAATATAGACACATTGTTAAATTTTGGTGAAGAACGACGATTTCTTTTTGTCTTTTGCGTTAATGCCCTTAGTCTGAATTTAACGGGGGAGCTTTGAAAAACTACAAACAAGCAACAGCTAAGCGTACACTGATTGCAAGCACCTGCTTATGCTGTGCGCTACTATCAGCCCCGATTCATGCTGCAGAAAATGAAACTAGCTCAGCATGGAGCTTTTCTAAACTTTGGGACAAGGTCTCCGACATTTTCAACGCCAACAAGATTAACGACTGGGCTTCTTATTTCGGAATTGACCAATTTCTAAAACTTAATGATGAAATCAAGAATGAAAAAGAGGGCGACGAAGTTGCCGCTAAAGACGAAGAAGCTGAAGCCAAAGAAAAACTTTCTTTAGAAATCCAAAGAGCCTTATTGGAAAAAAATCCAGATTTAGAAGACTCGAAAAAAATTGCAGATCAATACGCAGACGTCTTCAAACAATACAGCGACGCTCAGCACGGCAATGACATTAGCGAAAGCTTTGACCAATGGGCTAGCCAGCACTTAGGGACTAACCAACTAGCACAACTAGACTTTTCGAAGCTAAGTGAAGTCGTAGCAGCCAATCAAGCCAGCTTCAGCAAAGCCTTGGACACAAGCCTTTCTGACTCAAACACTTACGAAGCATCTTCTAGCGACGCACCGAAACGAAACAACACAGGAGAAACTTTTAGCTCTGACACCATTGAAACGGCCGCAAAAGACGTGGCCGATCTTCCTAGGGTTTTTGAGCGCGAAACTGCTTTTCTTATGGAGAAAGATGTTCAGAGTGGAAAAGTTGCATTCTTGCAAGCTGAAGCAAAAGCTAAAGGCCAAACACCCGTTATACAAGCTGAGGACACAATAACAAAAGCTCCTGAGGCTTTTAAAGCAGCCAAAGCGGTTGCACTACCTGCTGGAACAGGAGAAGCTCTCGCCCCTGCAACAACTGAGTCTAACGCCATCTCTCAACACGGAGAACATGTTGCCAGTGGAACAACTGACCCAAACACTTCTACAGCCACTAGGAAGCCTGCAAGCACTACCCCTAAAACCCAAACACCAGTGGAAACTCCCGCTGCACCAAGCAACATCGAAACACCACCGGCAAACAAGCCTGACAACACTCCCAATCCAGTCCACGCTGACAATAAAGCTCCGGTTCAAGATATAACCCAAAAAGCAGAAGGTTCTCCAGCTCCTGCTGCGACCAAGCCCGCAGAAGCAGAGGGTGGACTCTTAGGAGCCCTTGACTTCCCCTCTAACACAAAAGCTCTAGACCCAGTTACGAATTTCTTTCAAAAAGCCAAACCCGAGCAGCTCCAAGAGCTCAACGCTTTATCGGGTGGAGAAGTTGATTACTTTAAAAGCGATGGATCCATCGACATGAACAAGATAAGCTCGCTAGACGAAAACGATCGAGAGTTTCTTTCAATGTTGATCAAAAACGATATTCCCAGTTACAAAGTAGAAGACACCACCCCTCGCGTCCTCGCGTCTAACAACGAAGAAACGCAGCCACCTCAGCTTGCCAAGGAAGACAAAGAACTATCTCGTGAGAAAAGCAAAAAACAAGAATTTAGCGTCAAAGACGCTGTTATAGATATTTACAATGATTTTTCAGATAAAACTGGAGAGACCTTAAACAAATTCACAACATCGAAATGTTTTAGCTACTGGCAGTATGCAAGAAAAGAGAAGGGCTCCAAATTCAGAGAAGCAAATGAGGCATATAAAAAAACAGGTAAAATTTCAGAAGGCCAGTGTGAGGCTGCTAACAAGGAATGGCAAGAGCATTTCGCTGAGATAGACTCACAGACCCTCAAAGAATGTTTTCTCGCTTTTGCTGCCGAAACAGAAATGGCCAGAACCTTTAGATCCTCTGAATTTCAAGAAAAAGTTGGAAGATTAACTAAGCACGAATCTTTCATAAAGATGAGCTCCTCCGAAAAGTCTCTGAAGATCAAATCCATTTCCCAAGAAGAAGTTAAAAACGGCTATACCCGGACTATGGCGGCTTTTGCAGCTAGCCCCATCTTGGGCTCAGAAAAGAACAATCAGTTTGCCTGCCAGCTCATCACCGGTGAATTTAGCCAAAAAGCAGAGGGAGTCAGCTGTCAACAAGGCCTTTATTCAGGCGCCGGCTCTTCTACTGGAAACATCAACTCGGCCGATGCAAACATTGCTCGGATGGTAGAGATTCACCAGAACTATCAAACGGCCTATAATTTCATTGAGAAGAACTACGATGTCAAAGTTTTCCCATACGAGGTATTGCAAGCGGCTCGCCAAGAAAAGGGCCTAGCTTACGACGCTTTCTTTGGAGAATGTAGCCCCCTAAAGCACAAAGCACTTTGCTCAGCCGCCAAACAAAGCTTTACATTGGGGCAAACTGGTGACCTTGGTATCTGTAAACCCCTAGCGGGACAAGCAGCTGGCGTCTGTAAACTCATGGGACAAACCTATGTAGAATCTATCCAGCAAGCTCAAACGGACGCGGGTCACACCGCTGCCTTGAGCTCAACCCAGTTAGAAAATTTAAAATACATCCAAGAAGACGAGAATTTTAAAGACTTCATGGCCACTCTGCTAGCCGCTCAGGAAGTGTCAGACGGCAGCACTTGCACAATCGACAGAGCACTTGCCCCCATTCCGCAAGGAGTTCCACCAAGCCTTCTTCACTCTCACTTAACTCCGTAAAGACAACTGAGCTGACAGCTGCTACTATCTCAGCTAATCATGGGTGAAGACATTCGCACAGTTCCAAACTACCTCACACTGCTTCGCATTGCGATTATGCCCTTTTTTGCTTTGGCCATATTCTACAACGAAGACCTCTGGGCACTGGTGGTCTTGGTTCTCGCTGGGGTTACCGACTTTTTAGATGGATTCATCGCACGCTCTCAAAAGTCTGAAAGTAAATTTGGGAAACTCATGGACCCGGTCGCGGACAAACTTGTCATCTGTGTTGCTTTTGTTTTCTTAGCGGCCAATCCTTATTACGGACTCAACCCATGGCTAGCTTGCCTACTCTTGTCTAGAGAATTCATGATCACGGCGATTAGAGCGCTCGTCGCGGCACAAGGCATCATCATGGGGTCTCAATGGCTAGGGAAACTCAAAACCACCTTTCAATTTAGTGGCCTTGCTCTTATTTTCGCCGATTACTTTTCGCCCGAATGGATCAACCTCCACCACATTGGGCTTCTAAGTCTTTGGGTGTCGGTTGTATTGAGCTACTGGAGCCTGTTTCTGTATTCTAAAAAAGCTTTCGTATTGCTCTTTAACGAAAGCAAAAGCTGAAAACTTTTTAGTCATGAATCGCCTGGACAATGCTGTCTAAAAACAATGGCAAAGCTCCGTCTTCAAACGCAAAACAAAACTTTAACTGATAGGGACTATTAAACTCATTTGAAAGCTCAAACCAAAACGGCTCTTTAAGGTTCTGCTCGAGCAACGAATTGCCCTGCAATGAATGCCGCGCCTTAGATATTCTAAATCCTCGGTATTCACATTTGAAAAACTCTGGATGAGACAAATAGGAAAAGGCTGCCGAGTCCCAGGGATGAAAACCCTGTCTACCTTCGAACATTCTCTCCATTGCTTGCATCCAAGCTTGGGACCCCTCGTAGATATGCTCCCCAACAACTCCCTGTTTTTGAAGTTGCTTTACATGCTCGCCATCGATCAAGGCATTAACGCTCAATTCAAAAGGCGCCAAAGTCATTGGAACCTTTGCATCTAAAACTGTCTGAACAGCCTCTACATCCATGTCAAAATTAAAATCACGAAGAGGACCCTTGTCCTCAATAAAAAACTCTAAACCCGGACTTCTCCCCATAACAACCACAAGCTCTTCGATATTAGGAATCACCTTCGGGTAGCGTTGAACAAGAGTCGCCACATTGCTCAAGGGTCCAATAGCTAAGATCTTCACTCGTCGAGTCGCTAAAATTTTTGCCATTTCCTCCACAGCTTGGTTAGTCTCAAAATTACTAACTGATACGGAGTCAGCAGCCCCCAACCAAAGGGGAACTTCTTTATCGATTTTAGAAAGTATCTGCTGAGCAGATTTCATGCCATTTTCTACACGCGAATTTCCCTGAACGACACCAATTCCAAGCACCTCGATCGAAGTGTTATTAAGAGCCTCTACAATAACAAGACCGTCATCCACATCTCGAGCTTGCCCCTCTTCGACAACACCCAGACCAGGGTCTGTATCTAAAATGATCCCCGTTTTTTCAACTCTACTCATTGTCCTATAAACTCCCACCAAAGCGATCGTTAGCAGAAACGAACTCAACATCACCAACAAGTGTTTCGACTTCTTCATCATGCCTTCATTTTATCCAAATATCTAAAGGCCAGTAAGAGACAAAAAACACTGTCTCCATCTGAAACTTCGCCTTTATCCAACATCATTTCAAGCTCTGCCCGAGTGAAAGCCTTAATTTCTAAGATACTCTCGGAATCTTCGGGAGCACTTTCCTCAAGATCAACACCTAAAGCAAGATTCACAAAAAGCCGGAGATCACAAACTCCGTTTGCAGAAAAAAACTCTCCAACAAAGTGCATTTCTCCGCCAACACAGCCAGCCTCTTCTTTCATCTCGGCTCGACACAAGGCCTCAACCGTCTTTGCCACGGAATGGTTTCTCAAACCAGCCGGAACTTCCCAACAGACTTCATCGATCGTCCATCTATAATTACGAATGAGAACAAACTTTCCCTCTTTAGTCACAGGCACGACAAAGACAGCCCCTGGAGAGATCACATAGGTATAAGTGATCCTCTGCTTTCTATGGAGCACAATCTCATCAGACACAATTTCATTCCACTGCGTCTTCATGAGGGAACGACGATCTTTAAGCTGCCACCCCAGTTTTTCGCCAACAGGCTTTAAAACTTTATCCTTCACTTAATGTTCATTGCCTCGAAGCTGTTGGAAAACCATTCTAGGTTGTCTGGTGTATTCTTTTGAATGTAGCCAAGCTCCCACTCAGACTTCAACAAGACCACCCACTGACCCGTAAGATCCTTTAAAAGAGGAGTTCTAAAATCTATACTTTTTAAATCCGTAGTTTCATCGGACGCCCTTACCCAACGAGCCAACTCATAAGGCATTCTTTCCAATCGACATTCGACTCGATATTCTTTTTCAAGCCGAAACATCATTACATCAAACTGCAATATACCAACAACACCAAGAACCGGATCTTGATCCCCTACCCTGGGGTCAACAAACATTTGGACCAAGCCCTCCTCACAAAGTTCTTTAAGACCTTTTTGCAGTTGCTTTCTTTTTATAGGATCTCTTAATAGAATTTTTCCAAAAACCTCAGGAGAAAACTGGGGTATTCCCTGAAATTCAACCTTATCTCCTGTGTATAAAGTGTCGCCAATTCTAAATTGGCCTGGGTCGTGAATTCCAATAATATCTCCGGCATAAGCCTTATCTACTGTCGCTCGCTCTTGAGCCATAAATTGCTTTGAGTGAGTCAACCTTACGGGTTTATCCAACCTAGCAATTTTAACGGTCATATCTCGCTCAAACATACCCGAACAAATCCGGATAAAAGCCATCCGATCACGATGATTCTTATCCATATTGGCTTGAATTTTAAAAACAAAACCAGTGAAGCGATCTTCCGAAGGGTCTACTGGAACTGGGTCTGCATTCTTTCTTTGAGGCTCCGGCGTGAAGTCATGGAAAAGCTCTAAAAACACAGGGACTCCAAAATTATTCTTAGCACTCCCAAACAACATAGGAGTTAACTCCTGCCTTAAGAAAGCTTCCTTAGAAGCTTCCCCTAAAGTTCCGTCAATCAACTCCATCTCTTCAATGAGTTTTTGCTGCTGATCTTCATCCATGTATTTCAGCAAAGAGGGATCATCGGGAGACGCCTTAACGATCTTTTCAACGGCTTTACTCCCTAGCTTTTCTGCCGATTCAAAAAAATGAAATTGTTTCTTTGCTCTATGGTAAACACCTCGAAAGCGACTCCCCATCCCCACAGGCCAAGTGGCAGGATTTGCCTGAATTCCAAGCACCTCTTCCAGCTCACTCATCAACTCAAAGGGGTCACGAGCCTCTCGGTCCATCTTATTCACAAAAGTAAGAATAGGGATGCCTCTGAGACGACAAACCTCGAAAAGCTTTTTGGTCTGCGGCTCGACCCCTTTGGCCGCATCGATCACCATCACAGCCGTATCAGCAGCCATTAAGGTTCTATAAGTGTCTTCACTGAAATCTTTGTGGCCAGGAGTGTCCAAAAGATTGATTCGCAAGCCTTCAAAATCAAACTGTAAGACAGAGGAACTCACAGAAATGCCACGCATCTTCTCTAACTCCATCCAATCTGAAACCGTTTTCCGACGATGAGACTTGGCCTTCACCTCACCAGCCTCTTGAATTTTTCCGGTATAAAGTAAAAGTTTCTCAGTTAAAGTCGTTTTACCGGCGTCCGGATGAGAAATGATCGCAAAAGTCCTTCGCCGACGAACTTCTGCTGCAATTGATTGAGAACTCATGCAAACCTTCTACCCGATCTCAGCCATGAAGGCACCTGCGATCAACGCAAGATTCATGCTTTTTTCCAAATTCGTATTTTGAGATCTACGAACTTAGTCCCGCTCTACGCAAAAGTGCATTCGCATCGGGCTCTCTGCCTCGAAATCGCTTATACAACTCCATAGGGTGCTCAGAGCCGCCCTTTGATAATATATTTTCTTTAAAGCTTTGAGAAACTTCTTGGCTAAATAGACCTTTTTCCAAAAAGTATTCAAACGCATCCGCGTCCAAAACCTCGGCCCATTTATAAGAATAATATCCAGCTGCATAGCCACCAGCGAAAATATGGCTAAAAGCACAAGAAGAACAGGTTCCAGGAATTCGCTCAAACAAACGCGTAGCCTCTGTTGCCTGTGCCTCAAAATCCTCAACATCAACAATTTCAGAAGGATCTGCTGTATGCCAAGCCATATCTAATAGGCCAAATTGCAACTGCCGTGTAAAAGAATAGCCAGCCATAAAATGCATCGTCTTCTTTATTTTTTTAACCAAAGCCTCAGGGATTAAATCGCCTTTTTCATAATGTTTAGCGAACATATCAAGGGCTTCTTTCTCATAAACCCAGTTTTCCATAATCTGCGAAGGCAACTCCACAAAATCCCAATAGACACTCGTTCCTGAAACACTTCGATACTGACACCTAGAAAGCAACGAATGCAAAGAGTGACCAAACTCATGAAACAAAGTGGTCACCTCATTAAGAGAAATAAGAGATGGTTTCGTTTTAGTCGGTTTAGAAAAATTGCAAACGATTGAGACGTGAGGACGCTTGTCCTCTCCAGCGGAGAAATGCTGACTTCGATAAGTCGTCATCCAGGCGCCACCCTTTTTAGTTTTTCTAGGGTAAAAATCAGTATAAAACAAACCAACAAAACTAGAGTCGTTTGTGTCGTAAACTTCATACACCTCTACATCAGGATGATATTTCTGAACGTTGCTAACTTTTTTAAACTCTATCTGGAAAAGTTTTTTCGCATGCTCAAAGACACCTTCGACAACACTATCCAATTTAAAGAAAGGTCGGAGTTCTTCTTCATCAAAATCAAGCAACTTTTTTTTCAACTTTTCCGAATAGTAAGCAAAATCCCAGGAGTTTAACTTAGAAACTCCAGAAAGCTCTTCCTTTAGAGCCCTCACTTGTTCCACTTCTTTTTCAGCAGCAGGAAAAGCTTTCTCTAGTATCTCCTCAAGAAAACTAAAAACCTTTTTCTCGTGTTGAGCCATTCTTTCGGTGAGCACATAGTTGGCATGGTGATCAAAGCCAAGAAGTTGAGCTCGCTTGTGTTTTAGCCCCACTATTTTCTTTACGATTGCCTTGTTATCAAACTCACCGCCCACAGCCCTAGTTGCAAACGCTCTCCAAAGGTTCTCTCGCAGTTTTTCATTGGGGCAATAAGTGAGGAAGGGGATGTAGCTTGGGGCCTGTAGAGTGAAAATCCAGCCCTTTTTAGATTTTTCTTCAGCCAAAGACTGAGCCTCTTCCAAAGCCGCGTCTGGCATGCCCTCCAAATCAACTGCATTCTCAACCAACAACTCATAGGCATTAGTCGCCTTCAAAACGTTCTCCGAAAACTTTGGCCACAAGGTGGAAATTTCTTCGTCGATTTTTCTAAGTGCTGTTTTCTTTTCGTCATTCAACAAAGCTCCGTTACGAACAAAACCTTTGTAAGTTTTCTCTAAAATTCGAGCTTGCTCTAAACTAAGAGTAAAACTTTCTCTATTTTCCCATACAGCTTTCACCCGAGAAAACAAATCTGGATCTAAAAGCACGTCGTTTTCATATTCTGTCAATTTCGGAGAAAGCTTCTGAGCTAATGCGTGGTGCTCATCGCCCGCCTCTGCACTCATCAAATTGAAAAAAACTGTAGAAACTTTATCCAGCAAGTCAGAACTGTCTTCCAGGGCTTCGATAGTGTTGGAAAAATTAGCGTCCTCTTTTTTCCCTTTAATCTTTTCGATGGCAAGCTTGGCCTCTTTGATTCCTTGTTCGAAGGCTGGCTCATAATGCTCTAGCTTTATTTCATTAAAGGGAAACGATTCATGGGGAGTTGCAAATGGCTTAAAAAATGGATTCTCTGACATAGCCTCCCATTAAAGCCTGATCTTTGGACTGCGCCAAGTGTCAAAAGAGCATAATCTTTTCATACACTTATAGCATCAAATTCTTAACTAGCATCCTTGGGCCAGATCGGTTATATAATGCAAACAAATGGCATTTAACGCAGAAAAAAGTAGTTCAAAAGAACAGATACATTGGCTAAGCCTCATGGGCTCATGCGCCAGCATTTTATGCGTCATTCATTGCTTTGGAACCGCCATCCTGTCCCTGCTCGCACCGGCCATTATCCACATGATTCCACACAGCACAAGTGTTGAACTTGGCATTTGGTTTTTTGCAGCAGCTTGCGCACTTTTTACATTCTGGAGGATGTCCCCCTCAAGACTGGTTTGGCCCCCTTTACTGGCCATCATTTTCGTAGGCTCTGTTCTTTTTCTAGAACACCGACATCAATATTCACCAATCGCCTTGTTTGTTCTAGCTGTTTACCAACTATCCATTTTAGGGTTTTACCACTTTCAAAAAAATGGAAGCTCACCCACCTGCTGTCTGCACACTCCCTCTGAAGGGGAAAGCTAGACCGTGTCCCCCCAGGCTCCCAACTCCAAGGGCCAACTTCAACTTCCGATAGATTACTTCAGAGAGCCTGATCGAAACTTTGAAAAAGGCGGCCGAAGCTTTTATTTTTTTGATTTCGACGACAACGTTGTTCATCTACCGACACAAATTGTTCTTTTCCATAAAACTTCTGATTTAGAGAAACACATCAGCACCCAAGATTTTGCAAAGGTTCATCCGCTACTTGGAAAACCTGGATCAGAGTGGGAGCACTTTGAAGCCATTATTTCAAAGGAACGAAACTCTTATAAGAACTTTCGAGAACAAAATTACGATCTTGAAGAAGGCAAAGAGCAACCTTTAATCCAAGATCTAAAAAAGGCTTTAGAGGATCCGCTCTTAGAATGGCGCGGGCCTTCATGGGGCTTTTTTGTTTACGCGGTTAACAACAACCGCCCCATTTCAATCATCACCGCCAGGGGACACCACCCAAACACCATTCGGCGGGCGATCAATCACCTTGTTCAAAACCGAGACCTTGGAGCTCACCCCAACTACCTGAGCGTCTACCCGCTTTCTTTTCCCGAAATTCAAAAAGAACTCGGCGATGTTAAGCTGGAGCTTTCAACCGCCGAGTTGAAAAAGCTGGCCATAAAGAAAGCCGTTCAGGATGCTTTCGAATGCTATGGCCCCAATCCGTCTCACCGATTTGGGATGTCTGACGACGACCCAAAAAATGTTGAACTCATTTTGGAAGCAATGGTGGAACTAAAGGAAACTTATCCAGAAAATGCTTTCTTTGTGATCAATACTCACGGCCGAAAACTAGTCAAAGAAGAGGTCATGCTAAAGGGCAGAATCCAAGGCCAAGAGCTCGAATACGAACAAAAAAAGCTCATATAGCATTGATTTTAAACAGCTTCTTTTTGATTGATCAAGCCAATTTCGTGTTTTAGGGTCGCCGCGTGTGTTCAGGAAAGGAAGCCTATGACTAAGGGTATGACTCTGAAGATCGGTCCTTTATTTTTTGCCTTAATCACGCCTCTAAGCTTTGGCTTAGAGTCGACCCAAACTCTACCGAAAGGTGTTTCAAGAGTTCGAAATGTCGATATTTTCTCACGTTCCGTTGGGGACAAATATGACTCCAATGGAAAGCTTCGAGGGGTTGCCGACCCCTTAAACAAATCAATCACAGCTGGCCAGATCATTGAAGCTGGACTCAAAAGTGACCCTAAAAACGAAGACTATGTTTCTTTAAAGGCACTCTACGAAGGCCTGAACAATCTAGATCCCAATCAAAACTTAGGCGAGTTTTTTCAAGTCGACCTAACAGGCGACGCTGCCATTCAAGCCCGCCGGCATTATTTGAGTTACGAATATGGAATCAGCAATGATCTATCCTTCGGCATCAGCATACCCCTAATTCACTATGACGTTAGCGCGAACGTTTCTGCCAACATGGTCTCGAACTCAGCCGCGCTTAAGAATCTTAACTTAGTGCAAGCCGCTAAAATTGGCCCCAAACTCGACACTGTCGCAGCAAAAAGCGCCGATATTGAAGAAGCTGTTCTAAACGCAGCTTTTGACGACAAAGGCTACCAAAGACCTCATGATTTCTCTTATTCAGCTTTTGGCGAACTTGAAATCGGCGCAAAAAAGAGCTGGCTCAGAAAAGAACATCATGGTTTTTCTACCCAGGTAAACCTGAGACTTCCAACTGCCTCAAAAAAGAAAGACTACACCAATATTTTCGACCCTGGTGTGGGCGACAATCAAACCGATCTTTATACACTTTTCGTTTACGACTACATGCCTACTTCAAATTGGCGTCTTGGAACTTCGGCCAAATACACCTTTCAAATCCCAGACACAGAATACATGCCTGTTCGTCGGAATGGCGAAAGCGGATTAGCCGACTTGAACGATCCTTACGTGTGGGACAATGTCGGGCGAAACCTCGGCGACTCGCTCGATTATGAAGTGATTGCGGCCTACTCGTTTTACAAAAAACGTTTCAACGCGACAGCCATTTATAACTTTCACACCAAAGCCTCTGACTCAATTAGAGGCTCTAAAGATCTTGATTATGCGAGCATCAGCGAAGGCACCTCTAAGAGTTTTCACGGCTACGAATTCGGAATTCAATACTCTACAGTCAATGACGTCTTAACGAAGGGTTCAGGTGTTCCTTTTGAAGTTAGAGTTGCTTACAACGACACAATCGCAGGTAAAAACACCTATGACGCAAGTTTTTACCGCTTAGACCTTCACCTTTACTTTAAATAAGGATTATTCAGGATGAAATACTCAAAGCCATTCAAAGTAGTTACCTTAAGCCTAATAACAGCACTTTCAAGCTGTGGGCCCAACCGAGCAGATTCTAGCCCACCTCCTGTTGGCTCCGTTAACGAGATTCCCTATCAAACTGAAGAGTCCGCCTCGGACAATCAACTTTCTTCAAGTGCTGTGCTAAACGAGCTCAGGACTACCGAAAGATTAGCCTACTTGGATAAAGTTGTTTACGGCCTTACTGAAACAAGCGCCTGTGATTTTTGGAATTCACTGAATTTAAAAGAAGGCGACGACCTCTTTCAAATTGTAACCGACTTAAGAATCTTGCAAGGGTCAAACGCCAACAACACATACGGCGGCACCCTAGGCTCCATAGGCTCCATAGGCTCTGTTTCTACCAGCATCTCAAAAGATAGAATCTACGGCCGCCACATTCCTGCAAGATTGCCCCACCTCATGTATTTTCTGTCACAAGAAAATGATGAAGAGCGATTCCTAGAAACCTTAAACAAGCTTCACAACCCGCCTACGGCCGATCAGGTCCGAGACTTTATCCGTAAAAATGGCACGTGGACTCAAAGAAAATTTCTATGGACTCAAAACGATGAAGACATCATTGAAAGTAGAAATGAAAAAATAGTGGAAGGCCTTGAGGCACTGCTCCCTGGTGTGCTCAGTGGCAAAGAAAACACCCTTGCCGGAAAAGTCGCATTCGAAACCTTGGAGCCCTTCATAAAAGCGACCAATCTAAATCGCACTCACTTTGCTGCCTTAAGTATTTTAAACAAAAAGGTGCCTCTCTTTGGAAGTCCATCTTGGCCATTAAGAGAGAGAGAACTTCGCCAGAGTCTTGCCATTTTGGATCGACCTTTTGCCGAAGGCTTGAGCCTTGCGGAAAAAGTTTGTCATTTTGCAATTTATCACCGCGTCGTTGCTCAGCTAATCAAGATAAAGGGAGTTGAAAATGCTCCACTTCTAACTAAACAAGGGCTTTTAGAGGCGCTACCTACAATCGACATCGATCCAGCCACAGGCAAACAAGTGCCACTTGATGTTGCCGACATTGAGGGACTCTTTCAGGAAAAGAACAGTCTCAATGAATGGAAGCCCGTTGTCGTCACAACGGACTGGGTTTCTCAAAAGGTGGAAGACCTTGACGCAGGCCAAGAAGTTCACATCCGAATAAAAGATCCTATAAACCTAAAAGAGAGATTGGGTGCGCTCAGATACCTAGTCACCCTAACCGCTTATAGAAACAACCGGCTCTTTGACGTATTTAAAGACGCTCCAGACTCCCGCCCTAGAGTCATCAAGAAACTACAAAAGATGGGAATTGCCATGTTTGGCTTAGCCCTTCATACAGTGGAAGAACGAGATTTCCCTACTGGAGAGGGAATTGACCTTGAAAAAGCGCGTTTTAATTTTCTCAAAGAAAACACCGCTGACAACGTCGCTTATCTTCTGCACACTGTGATCGAAGCCATTGAGTCGCTTGAAAGGCTAAGAGAGGCTCCAGACAAAGTTGATAGAGAGCTTCTCACACCATCACAGATGGAAAGCTTTGCTGGAACCGACAACAAAAAAGGCGTTGTAGATTGCCTTGAAGATCTACTCATGCTTTTGGTAGTTGAATCTAAAAGTCGAATTGATGAAAACAAAGGATCCGCCCAGCTAAAGTTTGCGCTGGATCGCGCCATCGTTCACGCCGAACTGCGATAGGGCAAAGCTCCTAGGGGAAGCCAAGAAAGCAACCCCCTAGGACTTAATCAAAGCGGCTTACTTAAAGAACTTTTCTTTATCCAAAGTTTGAACGTGTAAATAAACAGACTCTGAAGCAATTGTCGGGGTAACACCCTTGCTTGCGAATTTCTTCAACCAACTCTTAGAAGGCGCTCCACTGATTCCCAACATCTGAGCATCATAAGAAGATCCTGCTTTTGAAAGATCAAACCAAGGCTTTTTAAAGGCTGCATTGTGAATAATAGCACCCCGCTCAATAAGATGAATTGTAGCTTCTTTCATTTTTGCTAAAAAATCTGCCTTGTTCTTTTCAGCGGCAGCCTTGCCACCTAAAATTTTATAGATCTTCCACGTAGAAGGTTGGTTCAATTTAGCAGCGGACTTTACATTACCGCCAGAACCATCCACCCCGTGACAATATAAACACGAGTTAGCTCCCGTTTGGGTATAAAGCCCCTTGCCCATCCCAGCGGTTGGCGTAGCAGCAAAAGCCGAGGTTGAAAAAACAAACAATGTAGCGATAAAACTTGATTTTCTCATGCCTCTAAAAATACTCCTTCTCCCAAGGCCTCATCAAGACCGCTGCAAAGTCTTTTTTTCAGAACTCAGTTGACGGGGAGCAATGGCTTCGATAGCTCGTTATAAGTCCAATTTGCTCGTGGTCCTGTAGCTCAGTCGGTAGAGCAGAGGATTGAAAATCCTCGTGTCGGCAGTTCGATTCTGCCCGGGACCACCACTTTTGGACTCAATTTACCCCAAAATTTAGACTTTTCGCTTATTGTGCCAACCTATCACTGGTTTTTCACAAGGGATTTTAGCAGCTGCTCAAATGACTCTGCATTGAATGGTTTTTTCAGAAAATGAAAGTTTTCATATTTTACTGAACATTCCTTAAGATCTGAATGATCTTCAATATTGCCTCCGCTCACAATAACAAATGGAACATTACTCTTTTGTTCAATTAGCATTTCTCCAAGTAAGTCTTCTTCGTCATCAACAATAAGTATGGGCTTCATCGTCAGACTATTTTTCCTCTCTAAATCTTTAGCTTAGGATCTTTATAGAGAGGCATGAACTTAATGGTGTGGAGCAAGACCCCCAAGCCCCCAAGTATCATCGCAAAGCACAAATACTGGCCCATACTAAATCCGCCCCAAAGAAGGCCCAGCTGTTCATCAGGCTGTCGGGTGTATTCCACCAAAAACCTAAAAACACCATAACCTAAAAGAAACAGCCCACCGACTTCGCCAACATGAAGACTAAAGCGCCGAATTCTCCAATTCTGATAAATACGAAGGACCAAATAAAGCAAAAGCCCCTCAGTAAGCCCTTGATAGAGCTGAGAAGGGTGTCGAGGTAGTTGTAACGGATCTGTTGGAAAAACCATGGCCCAAGGAACAGCCGATGCTCGACCAAAAAGCTCTCCGTTAATAAAGTTTCCCATTCTTCCAAAAAACAAGCCTAGGCAGCTGGCATAAGCCAAGGCGTCGGTTGCCATATAAAATGGCAAGCCTCGGGTTTTTGCAAAGCGAGCACAGGCCACCATCATCCCCACAGCAGCACCGTGAAAAGACAGGCCCCCCATCCATATCTTGGGAATATCCATTGGGTTCTCTAAATAATAAGAAGGGTGATAAAAAATTACATAGAAGACTCTGGCCCCAAGCAACATTCCTACAATCAAATGAACAACGAAGTTTTCTAGATCCTCAATCTTAATTATAAACAAATTTCTTAAAACACGACGTTTCACAATCTGAGTGCCAAACAGATACCCCAAAATATACATCAGCGCATACCAACGGAGCGCAACTTCAAAACCACCGACATCAAAGGAAAAAATGGTTGGATCTATTCGAGGATATTGAATCACCTCTTCAAATTACTAGGCCTCCTCTAATAAAGAAAGGAAGGGAAAGGAATTTTCGCAAGCAGGCCGTTTTTGAAGGTGTAAAGCTAAGAAATTCTCGTGCTCTCTATTCGTGCGGTGGAAAAAGGTGCAACATGGCCCTGCGCAGCCTTCCCCTGACAGACTTTATTTCTAGTTTTCTTAGCCTCATACAAAGCGTCATCGGCAACTTTAATCAAAGACTCCCAAGTCGAAGCATGACTGGGATACTCTGAGACTCCAATCGAAACAGTTAATTTTCCACTGGGCTGGTTTTCTTCATGATCAAACTTTTCATTTTCAATAAACAAACGCAAATGCTCTGCCTTAGCCAAAGCGTCTACTAGAGTCGTATGAGGCATTACAATGACAAATTCTTCTCCACCATAACGAGCTACAATATCCGTAGTCCTAAATTGCTTTTGCAAAATAACACCCATTTTGACCAACAAGGCATCACCGGCTGGATGCCCGTTCTTGTCATTAAAGTTTTTAAAGTGATCAATATCAAAAAAGATTAAACTAATAGGGTGAGATATTCGTTGTGACTTAGAAAGCTCTTCGGCAAATTTTTCCTTAAAATAACGAACATTATACAACTTAGTTAATCCGTCTTTAATGGAATTCTCGATCACCTTAACGTGCAGCAAAGCATTCTCAAAAAAAGTTTCTACAGTAGTTAAATATCGACGAGCAATAGCCTCGTCCCATTCATCTGTTTTTACCGCAAAAACCCCACGGGGGAGATCTCGAGTATTGAAAGCGACAAACCTCCACTCACCAGGCTTTGTTCTTAGATCTGGAGGACTCATTTGCTCTGCCTTCTCAACAAAGCTCTTAAAGTCACCGTTGTCGTTCAGATCTACCAATACGGCTTTAATTGCTTGAAAGCTATTCGCCTTTTGGGCAGCCAGTGGAAACTTCGGTTGAGCTCCACCAAATACAGTCTCCGGCAATCGCGTAGTAGCCAATAGAGTCCGATCATTGGGAATCAATTGAAAAAATATAGCTGGAGCACCAGAGAATGCCTTCGATAGATATTCACAGCCTATACTGATTGTCTGAGGCACGTCTAAATTTTCAGATAATTTGGCCGCCATTTCAGCCCAGTTTTGTATTTGCTCGTTCTTCTTTTGTAACTCATCAATCAGATATTCGTTATAGAGTCGAAGATAGATTCTCTCGCATACGTGAACAATAACGTTCTTAACATCACTCAATTGATCAAACGGCTTACTTAAGTAATCATAAACCCCAATTTTAGTAGCTTGGACAGCGGTATCAAAAGACCCCTGGGAGGTCATGATCACGACTTCGATCTCATCTGAAATCTCTTTCGCCGCTTTAGCTAAATCAAGCCCCGTCATCCCCCCCATCCTTACATCTGTTAAAACAATGTGAGGAAGGTCATTCTTTTGAAGAAAATCTAAACCAGCTTCTCCGTTATGAGCGGTTACAACTTTAAAACCCCAGTTCCCTAAAGCTTCCTTAAGAACATTTCTAACGCTTTCCTCATCATCACAGACAAGAATTAAAAACTCTTCTGGGTTAATGCTAATCGAGCTCAACTTTTACCCCCAGGCTTTCGAATCGCAAAATTTGTCACAGTTCCAAGACTCACTCGCCCTTTTATTTTTTTCTTACGCTCTGTAAATGAGCCTAAACCAATTGATTCTGAAGCACCAGTCCCCGAGTCATCTTGATCAGCTTCACCAAAGCTAGTTTCTGCGGCAACTTCTTGAGGAGGCTCGAAAACCATTGAGCGAGTCTGCTGATCATGACCACTTAAAGAGGGCTCTCCAGGAGACGAAGGCACACTCTTTACGACATCTGCTGCCGGACTATAATCACCACCTCCCCCTTTCTTTCGGTCCATCACCGATTTAATTCTCGATTGAATTTCCGCGGTTCTGGGCTCAAAGGCGAGAAAATCCAGATAAAAAGTTGTCCCAACCCCCGGCTCAGAGTCAATGGAAACTCGAGCCTTGTGTTCAGTCAAAATATTCATGGTAACAGAGAGGCCAAGCCCTGTTCCTACGCCCGCCCCCTTGGTCGTGAAAAAGGGTTCGAAGATTTTCTCCATAACCTCGCGAGTCATCCCCGAACCCGTATCTTTTATTTTCACTCTACAAAAAGGACCGGTAAAACCATTTGGGTTAGTGGCAACAAAACTACCAACCTTGGCATCCCCGTCGGAATAATACTTTGTTGTGATTTCAATCTCGCCGCCATCAGCCATGGCATGACCCGCATTTTGAAGCATATTTAAAAGCACCTGCTCGACACTGTTAGCATGCCCATTAATCTGCATAAGCTCAGGATCAAAATTCGTGCGAAGAACAACTCCGCCCATATTAAGACTATGCTCCATTAAGGCAATCGTTTCGTGCAAAACAACCTCGAGATCGAAGGCCTCATGTTCAGCTTTCTCTTTACGAGAGAATCGCATCAGGCCATCAATAATGCCTCGGGTTCGCTTTGTTTCTTTTTTGATCACGTCGATGTAAATTGCTACTTTTTGAACCTGTTCACTAGAAGCCAACTTAGCGAGCGAAATCTCGGCCAGCTCTGCGTTCCCCAGAATTCCAGCCAATGGATTCTTCACTTCGTGTGCAATACCCGCACTCAAGGTTCCCAACGCCGCAAGCTTTTCATTTTGAATCAAGGCACCTTGGGCATCTTTCAATTGCCTTTCACGCTCCTGTAACGCTTGTCCCAAATGGTTGAAAGCTCGACCAAGATCACCTACCTCATCAGATTGGGTCACCTCAACCCTTACATCAAAATCTCCGGTCTCTAAAATTTGCGTTGCCTCCACAACTCTTTCAATTGGCAACGACAAATGCCGAGCCACACCAAAAGCAGCAAAAACACTTAGGCCCGCAATCAAAAAAGCTGCAACAGCGAGCTGTACGACAAAGTCCTTGAAGCCCGCCTGAATTTTATCGTAGCCGACCATACTAACAATGACCAAGCTTGTTGGCTCTCTTTCGCCCATAACAGGGGTCCAACTCATTAACGCCAGGGAGTTTCCTTGAATATCTTTTTCAATCGTAGCGGTCGGCTGTCGGGCATTCGACAATCGATCTCCCCAGATTTGGGGGTAAACACCTAAGATCCGAGAGAAGAACCCAGTAACCTCTTCACCACCAGAGACAACTGCTTTTTTAGGGTCCGAAATATTCTCAACATAGCGTTTTGCATCAACAACAACCGCTTCCGTTAAACCTTGGGTCAAAGAGGCTCCATCTAAAATGAAACTCAGATTAAAAAGACCAACAATGGGCGTCAGTTCATTTCCAGCACTTCGCTTGATTAAGATATTATCCTGTAGACGAACAAAATCCTTCTCTCCTACGCGAACAACTCTGGCGGTCCAGAACTCTTTTTTCTCACCAGCAAAGGTGCTTTCACTTCCAGATTTTAGAGCATCGGACTTCCATTTCTTAGTTTCGACCTCAACCCACAACAACTGATCCGATACAGAGTCTGCTTTTCCTCGACTCGGATCAAGCAATTTAAGCGAGGCTTCTCTTAAGAGCGCTCTAGCAGAACCAAGCTTTGTGGAAACATCATTGGCCGCTTTACTGACCTGAAGAGTTTGAATTTCTTGAACCGTGTTGGTCTTATCTTCGATAAAGAAATTATAACTAAGTTTGAAAAATAGGCCGGTGAGAATAAGCAAAAAGAGCATGATCAAAGAGAAAATCTTAAATCGAATCGAGATTTTCATTGAGCTTCAGACTCTCCAAGCGGAATCATCAACTTCAGATCTCCGCGAAGTGTCTGCACCCACAACTGCTTCTCTGAACTCGCCGCCACTGGATGACGATCAAAGTTTACAATGAAAATTCTAAAATGTGGGTGAGCAAACGGATAGTGAGTCTCTGTTTCAATTGGATTCGTTAGCTCTCTAACCTTGTTAGCTCCTATGTCATCAAGCTTGAACTTGAGATCATTTTTAGAGAATCTCTCCCAAGTGGTCATGTCAACGGCGACTAAGACTTGTTCTACGCTCTCATCATAGGGGAAAACGAAACCTGGAGTTAAATCATGTTGAGCCTGTTTCAACTTGTCATCAGCATAAATGGCTTTGATCGCAACCAAGCTTCTTCCGCGATCAAATATTTTGGCCTCTCGAACTCGATCATCTAGATAGTTTCGATAGCGGGCCGAGGGTGACTCAATGCTCTTAAGAACCGAACATGCCGAAAAAGCAAAAATAAAGATAAACAAAGAAAAGGCTCTCACTAAGCCTATTCTAAACCTAAGACTAGGCTTCAGTAGTTATTCTAATTTTCAATAATTTGACTAACTTTAAACAAGGATTGAATAGGGATCTTGAGTTCAGTTTGAAGACTTTGAACACCCCCCATTTCACGATCTACCAAACAGAGCATCCCCTCAAGCTTATAGCCCTCGGCAATCATGTGGCGGGCGGCGACAAGCGAAGATCCTCCGGTGCTAACAACATCTTCAACCAAAAAACCAGAGCCTAAGCCCTCCGAAAACAGACCCTCGACTGCCTTACCTTGGCTACCGCCATGAGCCTTTGGTGCCTTACGAACCAATAAGGCGTCAAGTTCTCGACCCCTTAAACTAGCCTCAAAAATAATCCCAGCCACAATAGGGTCCCCCCCTACACTGACTCCTGCAACCCAACTAGGCCAGCCTCTATCATCAAAAAAATCCGCAATTGCCTTGGAAAGAACATTTAAAGAAGGACCATGCAAAGAAATATTTTTACAATTAATGTAATAGCTTGACTCTGCGCCGCTGGCCAACTTTACCAATTTACCGGTTTGCAAAGCTCTTTCCTTAATCAAGGTTTTTAACTGTTCGATGTTTGTAGCCAACTCAAAACTCCTTCATACAAATCTTTTCGATTAAGCTCATTGAGCGTTTCATGAAAAGCTCCATTAACTTTAATAAGTTTTTTACTCGTGTTCAGTTTTTCAAAGTATTTCTCTATCGCCGAGGGCTGCACTATAGGATCTTTTTCTCCCACAACAAGCATCGTTGGAACATCAACACTATTATAAGAATTCAAACAGCTTTCAGCAGCTCCTCTTAAACTAACAAAAAGCTTAGGAGTTGCCTTGGCATAGCACATAGGATCAGCCGCATTCTCAAAAACCTGAACCAAATCATGACTTAAATCTTTTGGGTAAAAGCCTCCATCAATCTTTAAATTCGGAAGCGTTTCTTTTAACTTTTCAGCTAAAAATATTTTGTAAGGAGGAACCTGCAAACGCAACTCCAACGGAGGGGCACTCAAAACCAATTTATGAGCAAAAGACTCGTTGGCATCCAAGCGCTTTTCATCGAGAGTCCAACAGAGACTAATCAAAGCCCCCATGCTGTGCCCCATCAAACTCCATCTAGAGTTCAGCGAAGCTCCATAATGTTCTTTATGGAGAAATCTAATGGAATCTTTAATTTCTCGAATAGACTCTTCAATACTCGGAAGCGTGTCTTGGCCACCTTTTTTCCAGCTGAGACCATGGCCAGGCAAATCAATGCCAGCAACATCGAAACCAGCTTGATTTAAAAACTGCGCAAACTCTCCGTAGCGCTGAAGATGCTCACCCAAACCATGAACAAGCCAAATCAAGCCACGCGGAGGCTGTTTATTGCTGTAGGCATTTTGAAAGAAATGAAGAGCCGACTTTGTGTCAGAAAATTGATCACTATTCCGCCAGAAAATCCTCGAAGCCATCTATCAAGCTTATACTCAAAGACTCCACTCAGTGATAGACTCATAAGGGAAATGTTTAGATATTTCGTCCTTTCATTCTTTATTGGATCTTCATGCGATTACGCGCTGGCTCAAGGATCCTCATCGAGCAATTACTCTTATGAAATAGCTCCTACATTTGGAATCAATCTGCCCAGCGAAACTCCAGGCGCCAGCAAAACGCTTTACGTATTTGGCGCACAAGCTGATATCCCTATAGATGGAACTATGTCTTTTGTTTCGGGTGCCTATTATCAAAAAAGAAGCAATGACAATGCCATCGGCGCAGACGGTGGATTACGCTTGAATCTCGACGCGAAAATTGGAGATATATACACAGATGCCGGCCTCCATGCCACAAGAGTTTCCTATAATGGTAGCGACGATCGTAATTCAGATGGAAGTTGTTATCTAAGATGTGCAAGCACAAAATCATTGGCGATTGGATTCTTTGGCGGAGGAGGCTTTATTTTTCCCCTTGGAGCGCTTCCAATTCGCTTGGGTGGTCGATTCTATTTTGGTCCAAGCTCATGGCTCCTGCTTTATACAGGTTTTGCAATTCGATTCTAAGAACGGTATTAAAAAACGCCTAGTCTCTTTTTAATTGTATACACCAATGCAATTCCAACTAACCAAAGAGCCTCATAGAGGCTTGGGCTAATGCTTCTTATGGGATTAAAATTTCCACCGCTTCGATTCATCTCTGGAATTACTGAGGGCAGCCATATTCGAACTCTCTCTTTATATTTCAAAAAAAGTGGTCCCAAGTTTAGATAAAAATTCCTCTCTACACATAAAGAGCGTAAGTGCATCCAAACAAAGGCCACGATGAGCACGAGAAAGATAACCAAGAAGTTAACCTTAAAGAACAACAGCGCCGAGGTGTAGATTAAAAAATAAGACACTTGAACTGGGTTTCGAACATGTCGAAAGGGTCCCTCGACAACGAATTGTTCACCGGAAGAGTAACCCCTACTCCAAATTCTCGTAGCAAAAGCCAGTCCGGCTAAAAGCAACACAAAAAAGGAATAGAGAAGCTGTTGTTTGGGCAAAAGGATTCGTGTGCTTGATGGCAAAACCAACAATATCAGCAACATAGGCCAACCAAAATGTCGAGAAACACGTCCAAGCGAATACCCGATACGCACACCCAATCCGGAGGCCCTTTCAGGAGCCCTCGGGTCCATGCGTAGCCCTGTTATGAGTTTCCTAGACATTTACTTGATTGACCCCACCAAGAAATTATAACGGATTAAATGATTCAACTAAACGCCTCCTTAGAATTTAAAAATTTCAGTAAATTTGACTCTCTCAGCACCCAGACTGATCACACTCTTGTTTTAGGCATTGGTCTTGAGGACAAAAAACTAAAATTCAGCAAAAGCGCAACAAAGCTGACCCCTAGCTTGAAAAATATTCAAGACTGTTTGAGTTCGACGAAAAGTTTCAAAGGCAACCATGGAGAATCTCGGTTTTTCCCAGTTCACGGCCTAGAGCTTAAAACTTCTCCTGCTTATAGAAATTTGCTCACACTGGGCGTCGGAGAGAAAAAAGACTTTCATTCTCAAAACATTCTGCAACTAGGTGGAACTATAGCAAAGGCGATCAGATCGAATGGATTAGATTCCCTCGATATTGCAGTGGACACTTTTCACAATCCCGCCTCGTCCATCAACGCCTCGGACGCTCCAAAAGATTTTGCTAAGCGACCTATGAAAAATCCACCTCCAAACCTAGAGCAAACAGCAGAACTCTTGGCGGTCGGTGTTTGTCTTGGTCTTTACACTTTCAATCAATATAAAAAAATCGACAAAGAAAAACCTTCAACTCCAAAAATCAGACTCATCTCTCAAACTCTCAATGAGAAAACAGGCAAAGCCATCCTTCAAAGAGCTACCGCTCTTGCCAAGGCAGTTTCTGCTTGTAGAGACATGCAAACAACTCCAAGCAATGACTTAACCCCAGCTCTTCTCGCAAAATTTGCTCAGAGTTTAGCTAAATCGACAAACTCTATAAAGGTTCAAGTTTACGATGAGAAGAAACTAAAGACTGAAAAATTTGGTGGAATACTTTCCGTTGGGAACGGAAGCATAAACCCTCCTCGCTTAATCATCATGGACTACAATCCAACAAAGAAAGCTAACGCCAAACCGATCGTCCTCGTCGGAAAAGGTGTGACCTTCGATACCGGGGGAACCTCTCTGAAACCCGCTCCTGGCATGGATGCCATGAAGATGGATATGAGTGGCGCAGCTTCTGTCATAGCCGCGGTATATGGCGCAGCTTTACTAAAATCTAAAAATCGAATCATTGCCCTAGTTCCTTCGGCAGAAAACAGAATTTCTGATCGCTCAACAAATCCCGGAGATATTTACACCGCCTACAACGGCAAGACTGTTGAGGTCTTAAACACCGATGCTGAAGGCCGACTCATCTTAGCCGATGCTTTAAGCTTCGCAGCCACTCTAAAGCCCGCTGCTGTGATTGATGTTGCCACGCTAACCGGTGCCTGTGTGGTTGCCCTAGGTGCATACACCTCAGGTTTAATGGGAAATGACTCACAAATGATTGAAGGCTACGCTAACGCCTCTGAAAAAATTGGAGAGCGCACTTGGGAGCTACCACTCTACAAAGAATACGCTGATGATTTAAAATCTCCGACGGCAGACTACAAAAACATTGGCAGCTCACGAGAAGCCGGAGCTAGTTTAGCTGGTTGCTTCCTAAATTACTTTGTCGACGATCAATACCCTTGGGTGCACTTGGATGTGGCGGCAACGGCAGATTCACCACGAGGTCAAGGAGCCCATTGCCCGGAGAACGTAGGCACTGGTGTTCCAGTTCGTGGGCTTATTGAATTTTGTGAATCTTTTTCAAGCTACGTGAAGTAAGTTTCGCGCAATTTAAAGAAGGAGAGATTGGTCGAAGCCCGAGCAATTCTTGGGCATTCGACTATGAGCAACAACTAATCGTTGCGTTGATCTAAAGGCAACTCTTCTTCTGCTGGTTTATCAACATCAGAGATTGTCCACCCTTCAGGCAAGCGAACTCTTGAATCAGCGATCTCTCGCAAGGCAATAACCGCCGGCTTGTTGGTCGGGGCATCAACGAGTGCTCGTGACCCCTTCATCAACTGCTTGGTTCTTTTAGAAGCCAAGTGAACAAGTGCAAATCTGTTATCAACGTGAATTAAACAATCTTCAACGGTTACGCGTGCCATAGAGCTACAGTTTGTAGCGGTTTAGCCAGAACTTGGCAAGGATTCTTAAAAACAAGCTCAGATTACTATTAATCCTCAAGAACAGTATCTGGGTCGATCCAGTCGCCCACAGGCTGAATATCCATTAAACGACTAAGATTTAAGGGAAAAAACTCTCTCTGCTCGTCAGAGAGGAGGGCAAAATCTAGCTCACGAAAGGGAATGGGAGCTGTGGCTGGTCCCTGGATTCGAATTCGACCAAAAGAGGTCTTGGGCTCTCGATCGGGAGCAAACACTTCTACCTTCCGCACTTCTCGAAAGCCAATCAACCCCTCCTTGCGACGCGAAAGAACAAAAGTCGGCGAAAAATGGAAGTAAATAGCTTCTTTTTGTCTATCAAAATCGAGTTCTAGATGAGCCTCCCTCAGAAGGGACACCAACAAATAGAAAAGCGCACACACCACCACTAACGTCCACATGAGTCGGTCTTGCTGCAATAGGGCCTCGACCTCATCAGAGGCCCAACCGTTCTCTAAGAAAAATCGAGAAGGAGCTTTGTTCATGGACAACAAAAAAGCAAACAAAAGTCCAGCCAAGCCAATGAGACGACCTCTCACCGGTCCCAACCTGAAAATAGGAGCAAGCAGGGGAATTTTCACTGCTTTTCTAAGATGCAATTCAAAAATTCCCTTTTTAAAATTAGCAGCTTGAACTTCGAACATGACAGAAATGCTAACAGATATTAAGGCCAAAGTGGAATGATAATTACGGAAAAGCAAATGACCGAAGCCGATGCTCACTACATCGACGCACCCCACTCAGGAGCTGCCTTCCATTTGTCGGGAGCCCTCATTCGCCTCGGAAAAAAGGTCGTTAGCCTAAAAGAGAGTGAATCAACCCCAAAAAATCCATTACCTATCTTCGAAGCCGAAGACTTTAGCTCCAACGCTCTCATGCACGGAAATTTGAGAGTTGCGTTTTTTTGTGCCGACACCTTTCTCGGAAAAAACGACCGACCTTCGGAAACTTACCTTGAAGATATCCAATCGAAAGCGACAACTCTTCAGAAGAACAACCCAGAATGTCGGATTGTCTTTCTTTTGCCCAAAAACATCGTAGCCTCGCAACTAAAAAAAATAAGGAGCGACTTCCCTACTTCCACCGTATTCATCAGCCCTGCTCTCTACGGATTTAGAGACGGCGGTTTTTTTACACGTCTATTGGAAGAATCCAAATCAATTTTTCCTAACTGGAAAACAAAACACATACACTGTGACTTGCTTTTTTATTCTGATGCAATTGGCTTTTTGGTCAGTGCTATTGAACAGGAAAAAGCAAAGGGGAAACTTTTAGAGTTGCCCTACAACACCCAAAGTCCAACAGAGGTTGTCATCGAGTTCAAAAAACATTTCTCTCGAGGCAATGGCTTCGGATCGCTTGTGAGCTCTTTACTAAAAGCTCCAACCGACACCCAACTCAACCCCTCGGCCTTTGAATACACCCAAGTCGATCAAGCCTTAAAATATTTTCCAAACGCTATTAAATCTGTAGAAAGGAGTTTGAAAGAATGCAGCCGACAATACAAGAACAATCCCAATCAAAAAATGCACTTTCCACCAAGCAAAGCCCCTTGAAAAATAAACTCAAAGACTCCAAACATCGCATCGAACTCCTGGATGGTCGGCCACTTCATTTTCATGTTCCCGCAAAACCTGAAGTAGCCTTGGATCTCTTTGAGTTCATTCCTCGGGACTTTTCTAATATCGAGGTAGAAATTGGCTGCGGCAAAGGCGAGTTCATCGCCCGAAGAGCCGCAGCTCTACCTAATTGCTTTTTTATAGGAATTGATCGCCGCAAAGACCGGCACGACCTAACAGTTAAAAAGCTTGCTCGAGCTCAAGCAGACAACTGCCGCATTCTTAAAGAAGATGCTCGGAGTTTTCTGAGCAACAAACTTCCCAACATTTCTATCCTTCACGTGTATCATCCTGATCCGTGGCCAAAGTCTCGGCAACACAAACATCGATTCTTTAGAAGTCCCGATGCTAAGACTTGGGCCGAGGCTATTGTTTCTGGTGGAGAGCTTCGAATATCGACGGATCACCGAGAGTATTTTGAAGAAATCCTCGACATCATTCAAAGCTGGCAACTCTTTAAGCCACACCTGCAATGGACAAAGACTGCAGGGACTCCACTCACCCACTTTGAAAGCATTTTTTTAAAGAAGAAGGAGCCTGTCTTTAAGGCTCATTTTATAAAAAAATAATAAAGTAACCCAGCAACAATTCTATACCAGCCAAAGACTTCAAGAGAATGTTTCTTCAAGAAACCTAAAAATATACGGATCACAAACAAAGAGGCTACAAACGAAACCCCTGTTCCCACCAACAACAAGTCTAGATTTTCAGACAAGGCAGAAACATCCACCTTAAGAAGCTCATAGCCAGTAGCCGCTAAGATAATAGGAATCGCCAAGAGAAAAGAAAACTCAGCCGCCTTATAGGGGGAAAGCCCCATAAAACGCCCCCCCAACAAGGTTGTCATCGATCTTGAAGTTCCAGGCCAAAGCGAAAAGATTTGGGCCACCCCCACAAAAAAAGCGCCTTTAATCGTAATCTCCTCATCCGAACCCGCAGAGTGTTTTAGGCGACGCTCTAGAGCAATCATTATGATTCCACCTACAACAAGAGCGATAACAACAGGAATGGGTCCAAACAAATAAGCCTTAACTTGCTTATGAAAAAGTAAGCCCACGATGGCCGCCGGACAAAAGGCGACAAAAAGCTTAAGAAAAAAATCTCGTCCTTTAGCGCTCCCACTGAACAACTCAGACAGGTGAGACAAAAGCAGTTTTCGATAGTGCCAAATCACAGCAAGAATAGAGCCCCCTTGAATGACAATCTCGAAGGCCGCATGAAAATCACTCTGCTCAATTCCAAGCAAATGCGAGGTGAGGATTAAATGCCCCGTAGAAGATACTGGCAAATACTCAGTTAGGGCCTCAACAAGGCCCAAGATTATCGACTCGAAGAAGTTCATAAGAGTATAGTCTACATCAAAAATTGTCCTGTAAAAGTCTTGAACACCCAAAGCTCTGATTCAACAAGAAGTCTTAGTAACCGCTCCGAAGTCCCTAATATTTCATATGTTTCGTCGGCCCAAAACTTGCACCTATGAGCAGGCGTCTACCTTGGGGAGGGTCTTCTACATGCAAAATAAGCCACTTTTTACTGGATTTGTCTTTACAGCCTATCTACTGGGCTTCACTTCAAACACATTTGGCCAAGCAGACCATCGACGTGTTTCAACTCAAATTGGAATTAAGAACGACGACTCTTCCAGAGCCGACCTTCAACAAACAATCCTAGCTAAGATGAAAAACGAGGCAAACCTAGCCTTTCTTTCAGCTTCAATCTCAGACCAGATGAATGAAGCCGCAACAGGCTTCCTGAACCCCAAGATTAACAATAAGCAATTCTTTACCGAGCTTTTATTAGCCACTCCTCTCTCTGCCGCTTTCATCTTTGATCGCAACATTTCAAAGCCCGACTCAATTATTGAATCCATCAAGAGCTCAAGCAAGCTCATCACTGTTACGACCAAAAGCCCAGCCCTAATCCTCACCTTTGAAATCAACAAAGAAGGACAACCTTTTTTAAGCCGAGTAGAGGGCCCTTCTAGAGAAAGCATATCGCTAGTGGCCCCAAACATGACTGACGAGAATCTAGAATTGCTCGCCGACGAAGTTTTTAAAGGTTTCGAGGCGTCCTTGAACGATGAACAAAAAAGAGAACTCGCACAAGACGGATTAGATGCGCTGAGCGATGAAAAAGGAAGCCTTGAAGCCGAGAAAAAGGACCTCCCATGGTGGGCTTGGATTAGAAAAAAGAGGAAGAAAAAGGAAATCACAGCCATACAGAGTGAGATTTCAAAAAAAACAAATGAATTAGAACTGCTAGACACTCGAAAGGGAGTCATTCAAACAGAACAAGCCGCAAAAATAATAAAGGCAGTAAAGTCGAAAGCCTCTACCCATGAAGCGGTTAGCATAGCTCAACTACGAAAACGAGAATTAGCCCTAGTAGGAAACAAAGCCTCACGTCAAAGAGCCTCCCTTGAAACAATACAGCAAGACGCGCAAAAGCTTAGAAATGATATTAACCAACGACCCGCCGACCGATCGAAGGCAATCGCAGAATTTGACTTAGCAAAACAGGAAATGAGCGCCGAACATAGAGCCATTCAATCTTTGGAGCAGTCCTTAGCTAGCGAAATTGGCCGAGTCCGAAGCGCAAAATTAGCTCAACAAGAGATGCTTCGGACCTTGGATGCTCAACTGATCGATCTAAAGAAATCTGCGGAAAGACCTGCAGCAGAACTTAGACATGCGGAGAGCGAATTAAAAAGAATTGAAGATGCAAAAAATGCTGAACTAGACAAACAAAGAAAAGCTGTAAACTCCATTTACCCGATCGACACAAAGATAAGCGCGGCCGATTGGAATGAGCTTGAAGAAGTGGAATGGTCTACACAATTCCCTTCTTTGTATGAGGAAGCCAAAACAACGCTAGAAATAGATCAATCTGGACTTTACTCAGGGAAGTCTCTTCTTAGCTACCTAAGAGAAAATAACCCCAGAGAAACCTACAGAGTGGACGAAAAAGTCACTGCAGAAAAACAAAAAGAAAAGGACAAAATATCAAAGCAAACGGCCTCCAGAAATGCAGCAATGGACAAAGAAAGCCGTCTGGTAGAAACAAAATTTTCAAATGACCAACAAGCTGGAGTAGCCTTGGTTGCAGAAGCAAAAGGAAAACATCAAAGCATTCTGAGCCAGATTTCAAACAAAGAAAAAGAGCTTAAAACAGCTCGAGAAAGCCTTAGCAAAATGGTTGCGGCAATCGATACCAAAGACTTAGAGATTCAACAAAGAAGCAACGCTCTTGACCGAAGAAGAGAAGAGGTTAAAGCCAGAGAGTATAGATCAGAGCAAAGCTGGAACGACTGGATTTCCAACATTCATAATTCAGTCAACACTTTAAAGTCGCTCAGCCTAAGAACGGCTGAATCAACACAAGGCTTATTGAATCAAGGCGACTTTGACTTTTTAGATACGAACAATAGAGACATCGCTGGAATTGAAACAAGCAATCCAAGCTCGGTTCCTCGCATCGTTCTTCCTCGGGGAGGCTACCTCAGGACACCAAACCCCAATGATGCAAACACCAGAAGCTACCTGAACTCGCTTGCGGAAAGAGCAAAGGAAGCCTCAGACCTAGCTGGAAAAGTAAAAGCGAAAGTAGATTCAGGAGTAATCGCACCGATTGCTGCTGACGAAAGAATGTTAGATGGAGTTCAAAGCGATATCGAAGCTCATTACCGAAGAGCATTGAAGGATTCCTTCAGCGACGAAGAACTAAAGGCAATGAAAGATAAGCAAGCACAAAGAATTTTACAGGAGTTGAAGTAAGTTAAAAATTAAGAAACCTGGCCTTTAAGCTTTGATTCTAATTTCAATGCTTTCAGGCTTAACTTCTACACCATAACGAATGGCAGGAAGCGGACCTTCAAGAGGAATGCGAGCAGTGGTGCCTTTGCTATCTCTCTTACGCTTATCTTTGGCGCCACTTTTCTTGCGTTTCAGTTTACGGTGACGTTGGGTTTTGGTCCATCCTAATGACATAACACAGGATTAGATAGTTCGAGCCCAGATCAGAGTCAACGGCTATCTTCGCTTGATTTGACGAATCCTATAATCCGCCCCAAAAAAATCCCTAGGAAAATCAATGCCCTGGGAAGCAAAGCGTTCTACAAAACGAGGAACAAAGCCGTGGGTGAAGAAACCTTTCTCTTCATCGTAGCCAAAAATCTCCTGTGTAAGAATAACTTCGGACTCCATATTACCCACCTCAATAATGCTAGCTACACGCCTCTTCCCGTCAGGGTGCCTTTGAATGTTAACCACCATATCGATAGCGCTAGAGATGTGCTCACGGATTACTCGCAGTGGAAAATCAACTCCGCTCAACATCACCATGCCCTCTAAACGTCGCAGCGCTTCGCGAGCAGAGTTAGCATGTAGCGTAGTCATACTTCCTTCATGCCCCGTGTTCATTGCAATCAACATATCCAAAGCTTCGTTGCCTCGACACTCTCCTACGATGATGCGATCGGGTCGCATTCGTAGAGCGTTAATCACCAAATTACGAATGGGAATCCCAGGATCATCAGGAGTTGGCGGTCGAGCCTCAAGGCGAACAAGGTTTTCATTTTTAATTTTTAACTCAGCCGCGTCCTCTATGGTGACCAAGCGTTCATGAGAGGGGATAAAAGAACTGAGTACATTTAAAAGAGTGGTTTTTCCGCTACCCGTTCCTCCGCATATCAAGATGTTCAATCGAGCACCGACACAGCAGTTTAAAAAATACGCAATCTTCTCATCAAAGCTTCCCGCTTCAATGAGTTGTTCATGATTGATTGAAAAGGGCGAAAACTTTCGAATGGTCATGGAAGGTCCATCAACGGCAACCGGTGCAATCACTAAATTCACTCGAGATCCATCGGGAAGTCTCGCGTCTAAACAAGGGCTTCTTTCTGATAATTCTCGTCCAACGGCTTTAGCCACAGTTTTCATAACCTTCACGAGTGCTTCGTTGTTAGGAAACTTAACCTGAGTACGCTTAAGCAATCCCTTCTGTTCAATGAAAACTTTTGAATACCCGTTGACCATTATCTCGGTAATGGAATTATCCTCCAAAAGATCTTCAAGAGGCCCGAAATACTGGCTCCAACGCTGAGGGCCCGAAGGCGTAGTAGGAAGTTTAGACATCTAAACTCTCTTCGGTAGAATCTGCTCACATCTAAATAAAAGCCGCCGCACCACGACTCGACGCAGCAACATTAACCCAAAAGACTAAGGCGCGCTTAGGTAGTCGAAGAGGAATATGAGGGACTTCTGGGAAAAGTAGAGTTTATTCTTTGAGCGCTCGTAATCAATGCCAGCTTCAATCTTGATGACTTCAGCTTTAACTTCGTCGCTATCTTTTTCCATAAATGAGACAGCAGCATAGCATAATCCCACGGGTTTATTCTCGGTTGCGCCTCCAGGACCAGCTATTCCGGTGGTCGAAACACAAGCACACTCCTCATTGGGAAACATTTCACGCAGTTTATCTAATCCAGCTTTAGCCATACTTTCAGCGCATTCCTTAGAAACAGCGCCATGTTTCGCCAAAGTCGACTCGCTTACACCCAGCTTTATTTTAGCTAGGTTATCATAAACAACCCAAGAAGCTTTCAACACTCCCGAAGAACCCGGCACTTCTGTAATTCGATGACTATTCAATCCCCCCGTGCACGACTCCACAAAAGCAAGATGAGTGCCACGCTCCTCCGCTACTTCTAAAATGCAATCCTCAACACCTATAGGTGCCTCGCCGTGGCTGAAACAGCTGGTGGACAACACTTTTGTAATCTCGTCTCGAAAGCCATTATAAAGCTCCACCTCATTTTCGGTGTTACAGCTAGCAAAAAGAGAAATATGGTTCTCTGGAAACCGCGTTCTAAAGCCTAATTCGAAAGCCAAAGGTAAACTTTGTTCTATGTTACTAAGTAGCTCTTGTAGCTTACTCTCCGAGGTAAACTGCGTAATCCATTGATAGCTACGATACCCCTCGTCCACGGGTAGCATCGGCATAACATGACTCTCAAACAAGGAAGTCATCTCGCGTGGAACTCCCGGAAGGAAAAACCACAAACGAGTTCTCTCCTTGAAGTAAAAAGCCGGTGCCGTGCCATTAGCATTTGGTATCACCCCAACTTTAGAGGGCAAGTAAGCTTGCTTTAACTGAGCAAGTGTAACTTCCTTCTTTTTTTGTCGAAGATAGGATCGAACACACTCTTCAGCCTCTTTATTTAGCTCTAAACTATCGTGTTGAAACAAGGCAAAAGCCTCAGCCGTTCTATCATCGGAAGTTGGCCCGAGGCCACCCGTAACGATGATGTAATTACTGCGTCGACTGGCCACATGAAAGGCTTGCTCGATGCGACCAAGGTCATCATCAACCTTTTGGGCATGACGAACGATCAACCCGCGTTGCCTTAATTTTTGAGCCATCCAAACGGAATTAGTGTCGATCACGCGCCCATCTAAAATTTCACGTCCAATTGTAATGATCTCTAGAAAAGGAGTCGTCTCTACCATACCATTCCCGCACGGAGATAGTATCTACGCGAAACACCCACTCCTGCGCCTCGCCCTAAATTAACTGCATCTGTAAGAAAGGCCAAATTACCCGGCCCCATGTTTCCATAGATGCCCCCACCAATGTTTCCTTTGTAATAGTGCGCAGCAATGGCGCCCCTCAACCAGCGCTTTACTTCAAGCGCAAGCTCAAGTCCCACCGAAAGGCGTTCAATGATGGGGTCTTCAACCGCAATCATGAAGTCCCGCATTTCAACAGAAAGTGTGGGAACAAGCTTCCCTAAAGTTTTCAATTGGGCTGCCACACCCACGTTGTATCTTCGTTCGATAGCAGGTATTGAACCACCAAACTTTTCTTTATTAAGACGGTTAGAGAAATCGTTGTTCAAAATGTTCTGTAATGCTGCTCCAAAAGACGGAACAAATCCAAACCTCCCCCAAGGGCCACCGTGGGCCTGAATTCCGAAATCAAGGTCATAACCCCAGCCCATTCCGAAATAGGTTTTAGGATCATCAAAGTTTGTGATGGAAGAATTCTCTAAAGAATCCAAATTACTAACCCCTCGATCCATTCCGGAGCGCAGATGCAAAGGCCTAGCCGTAACGCCCACTCTAAGGTGCTCACCTAGAGGCTGAGCAAAACCAACACTAATAGCGCTGTCTTGAGTAACCCTTGCCCCTGCCTTCAAAAACAACAACGAGGGCGTTCGAATTCGCAAAGCAGTATTCAAACTAAAGGGATTAATAGCTATTGCAAAACGATTGCGATAATAACCAAGCGGCAAAATATCCAAACCAAACGCAGCTTCACTTCCATCGAACTGAGTTAAGTCAGAGGGAATAATATCCCTCCCCTGTCCCTTCACTTCTTTGATTTTCTTTATCAACGTATTTACACCTGGACTGGCATAGCCTTGGAAAAACTCAGGTAGGTGCAGTTCACTTTCTTTGATCAAAGCTAAGCCCGCTGGGTTATGATAAAGAGCTTCCCAATCATCGGTAATAGCTGTAGTCGCACGCCCCATTGCAATCGAGCGCGGTGTTGAGAAAAGGTCGTAGTATTCGCGAGCTTGGATTGAAAAAGCCGACAGAGTTAAAAGAATTAACCCTTTTCGCACAAATTTCACCCCTTGCCCTCGACCCATCTACTTAACAATATACTGTAGTTAGCAAGAATTTGAGTGCGCGTGCGTCAAAAGATGGTCAAAAGCCCTGAGTGGTCACAAAAGCTTCAAGTCGTTTCTCTAGCTGCTTTTTAGTGCCATTGTTAGGAATTTCGAATTGAGCTTCCCTCAGCATCGCCGTTTGATTTTGTAATTCCACCATTAACTTAACTTCGTCTCGGCCCATGGAGTCGCGCTTTACAACTCGAGAGATGATTTTTGAGTCTTCGGCCGTGACAACCAACAAGCCTTTCAGCTTTCGATGAAAGCCAGATTCAACCAATCGAGTGCCCTCAACAAAGCCCAACTCATGTCCCTGAGAACCCCACTCGTTCACAGTTTTCTCAATATAAGCCAGAATCAAAGGGTGCAAGATTTCCTCAAGCCGGCGGCGTTCTTCGGGATTGGTCATCATGATCATTCGAAGCTTTCTTCGATCCAAATCGCCTATGTTGTTTAAAACTTCGTTACCAAAGGCCCTATAAACTTTTTCAAAGCCTAGCTTGCCCTCTTCCGTGTTTTTATCCACCACAATCCTTGAAACTTGATCTGCATCCAAACAAGGGAAACTCATCGCTCCTAAAAGCTCTACTGCTGTTGATTTTCCCGAACCTATAATTCCTGTAATACCCCAAACATCCATTTGTGGGTTAACATAGACTCTATGGCCATAGATTTCCAGCGCTCATTGGGTTTAGAACTATCGGGCCCCAGAAGTGCAAAATCCGTCGTTGCAGCCATTGATCGTTATTCGAAGGAAAGCCGCTGGGTGTTATCCGAACTACATGTTTTTAGAGAAAATTCTGAGAAGAACCCCGACAAAGAAATCATTAACCACATCAGTTCTCTCATTGAAGAAGACAAAATCCAATGCAGCGGAATTGCCCTCAACGCTCCACTGAGTTTTCCTCCCTATCTTAAAACGATCTCTCCCGACCAACTGCCTTTCCCGGAAGACAGTCTAGACGAGGAAGTAAAATGGATGATGAACATCCAATCCAAGCTAGAAGCCAAAACGCCTAGCATTAAACACTTCATTCCCTACCTACAAAGGCCCTCGGAAATCTATCTACGAACAGCCACCCCCGAACGCTTTCCCATCTCAGACGCCTTTAGCGCAAACGGAGCTGCCTTAGCCGCCCGCGCAAGATTCCTTAACCCTTACATTCGAGCACAAAAAAATGAAATCTATATACGTGGCAGCGTGACCCGCATTTGCCAATCTTTAAAGATGCCTAAGTTTGTTGAAGCAGGCTATTCCAGCTTAACCGGCGGCCTAGAAGCTAGAAACGAATTCTTTTTTCAGATTCAAAAATCACTTCCAAAGCTTTTTATTTACGACGAACACATCGAAGCCATGACACTCTACCTCTACATGTTCAACGCCTTCGTTGCAGCCCTCACCCAGCAACTCATAAGCCTGAACTCCACAGAAATGCCCCCTCCAAATTACCCGAAATCCGCCTCCTGGATTCATCTCCCAAAGATCACAACCGACTGGGAAAAACTTTTTAAGAATAAAGTGTAACCCAAATAACATGAGGCCGTATTTGAAGCTTTTATCAATATTATATTATTCAGGAGGGATTCTTCATCTCCTTGACCTACTCAACTTGAGGCTTGAGTTCTCTAAAATGAACCCAACATGGAAAGTTTGGACCATTTTTTTACTAATATCCGATTGCGTCGTCGCAACTGGCCTGTGGAACAAAAAGCTCTTTGGAATCTATGGGTTTCTAACAATCGCAACAAGCCAAATCTTAATCTATTCATTCTTTAAGGACACATTCGGCGATCAGAGCTTTTTGATCATATTCCACGTTTTAACTTTAGTTACATTTTTTGCACTTAAAGCACACAAAGGACTAACTAAAACTAAGAGTAGTTAACCACTCCTTCCCTAAGCATCCATGCGCCTACTTATGAAACCCAACTACGGTTAGGTTTTGAACTTTCAATTTCTCAATTCCAGCTTTTTGAGCTCGTCTCCAGGAAACGAAGGCTCGAGTTGTGAGGGTGTCGACTTCTACGTTGTAGAATAACTCGACTCCTGCGCCAGTGAGCTGATCGCTTACAAAGTCCCATGAATTAAAATAACGAATGGATTCATCCTTTGGATCGACTCGAAAATACTTCGGATTATTCTGATGCTCGGGAAATTGCTCCCACATATCTGAGCGGACTTGAAAGCTGTCTCCATTCAAGCAAGGCCCAAGCCACATCCAAGTATCTCTTGGGGTGCACAAACCCCTTTCAAAAGGAGCTAAATGAATTCCCTGAGCTAAGCCTCGCCATCCAGCATGCACAATAACCACGGTTTCTTTGATGCGGTCCACATAGACCAAAGGCATACAGTCAGCTGTCTTTACAATCATCTTTTTCTTGCTGTTTGCGAACTGGTCTCCAGTGGCAAAGATTCCATCGGCCTCCACACTAGCGACACCTGGGTTTCCAGCGTTCTTCCAATCAACTATTGAATCGCCGTGAACTTGCTTCACTACAGAGCAATTGCTCAAATCAAACTTTGCACTAGAACGCGCACTAAGGAACTGAATAGATAGCCCCTTAGACCAACCTTGCTCCAAATCAAATAAAATATCTTCCTTTGAAGCGCTCATATAAACTTCATACTAGAATTAACGAAGATGAACAAAAGGCCTTTAGTTATTTTTGATTTTGACGGGACGATTTGCGACTCAGAGAAGGCGCAAATCACCTGCCTAAGAAAAGCCTCTAAAATCCTAAGATTCAAATGTCCAAGCGATCAAGACATCCAAGCCATAAAGAACATGAGCTCAAGAGAAAGCATCTCTTATCTGAACATTCCCATGTGGAAATTGCCCATAGTCGTTTCTTTAGTTAAGCTTTATATGAAAGGGTTTTCTAAAGACACAACCCCCTACCCCAAGAGCAGGGAATGTTTAGAAAGCCTTTCCAAATCCGCAACCATCTGCGTGCTATCAACCAGCAACAAGAAAGTGATTGAAGCCTTCTTAGCTAGACATAACTTTTTGCCGGTTCACCTAATTTACGGAAACGTTCCCTTTCTCGCCAAAAAGAAAAGCCTCTTAAAGATGCTAGACCACTTGGACTACTCAGAAGCCTTAGGGAAGGCTTACTACGTTGGCGATGAGTCTCGAGACATCGAGGCCGCCAAACAGGCTGGCATTCAATCGATTGCTGTTTCCTGGGGGGCGCATTCAAAAGAATTCTTAGAAAAGCAAAAGGCAACTTTTTTAATTCACAGCTGGCCAGAGATTAACGAATTGTCATTATAGTCTTGGGGCCTATAACCCAAAATCTTGGAAAAGCTTTCAAAACTTCTAGAGCTTGCCTGTAAATCAATAAGAGCATTGGTCCAAGGGTGTCTAAAAACAACTCGCCGCGAATGTAAGAATATTCGCGAAGCTTCCTTAGCCCCATAAAGAGTATCACCCATCACTGGACACCCAAGCAGTGCCATATGAGCGCGAATCTGATGAGTTCTTCCAGTAGAAAGCTTCAATTCAACAAAGGAATCCTCCTCCCGAGAAGAGCGGCAAATGAAATTACTTATCGCTCGCTTCCCCTCTTTGTCTGCTCGATAGCGAAGAGGGTTCTTTGGATCACGTTTATGATTGGTCGCTAAAGACCAACAAAGCGCAGAATCTCGCTTCAAAGCTGCCCAGCCCTTAAAGAGAAAACCCTCAAGTTTAGACATTCTGTTGCTTAAACGATTTTCTAAGTTTCCCTGCACCAATGCCCAATAAATTCTGTGAATGTTTCTATTTTGAAACATATCCGACAACTTCTGATGGGTCGCTGGGTCCTTAGCCATTAAGATAGCTCCCGAGGTGCCTTTATCTAGACGATGAACCAAACCAACTCGACCATCCTCGATCAGCTCAGGTGGCCAACCTAAAGTGAGTGATATTTTTTTTTCAAACTGAAGCCATGAGGCCAATGTATCTGACATCCCCACACCAGCTCCAGGATGAACAACTAAGCCTTCAGGTTTGTTAACGACAACCAAACGGTCGTCCTCGAACAAAACGTCCAACGATGGCCCATTGTAAGAAATGAGTTCTTTGTAATGCTCTGGAGCCATCTTTACAAAGCCCTCAAGAACACTCAAAACATCACCCGAACGTAATTTATAAGAAGCCTTCGCACTCTTTGAATTAACTAGAATTTTTCCGCCTTGAATTAAATCAACAACCTGACTACGCGACTGCCCCTCTATAAACTGAGAAATAAACTTATCAACTCGCTGTCCTTGCGACTGCTCATCAATCACAACGGGAAATTGTTCAACGAAACTCATTTATAAAGAAAATTGATTGCCGCCAACTTTTCCTTCGGCCAAAAGTCGATCCACATAAGTGTTTGCAAGCTCTCTAGCATTGGGAATCTCTAAAGTTTGGCAAATAAGAGTCAAATGGCCTCGCAAATAAACGGGATGATGCAGCTGAGTCCCATCCTCGCCCTCAATTGCGCGAATGTGATGATGAGAAAGACGAGTCATTCTAGCCAATTCGTCTTCGGATGTTTGGCGATAGATGCGAACCGCCTTCAAGAACTCACCGGTGAGCTCTGCACACTCTTCAATTTCATTTTCAAACTTTGGATTCGCAACAAAGCTAGAGGCCATATCTTCGCTAGGCTTAACGACAGACAGACGCCGCTTCTCTAAGATATCAACTGTCTTAGCGTTTTTCTTAACATGACTAGAGTGATCCTCATCCTTCCATGTCTCAAAACCCATTTTAAGGTCGTAATCTCTTCTCTTGGCAGGACTTCCTAAAACTTCAAAGGCATGTTCAATCTCTTGGAGAATATCTTCTTTAGAGTCATCGTCAAAGACCGCATAAGACGCTACAGAATGATCGGAGTATGTATTCTTAGCTCTATTGTAAGCGTGAAGGATTTCGTTCTGAGTGGTTCCAGGAGTGATGTCTAAAACCAAATACAAATTGATTAACTTTTCGTTCTTAGCACTCACGGATACAGATCCTTTTCCTCTCCCAATAAAGTATTTGTCAAACGCTCCATCCTCGAAGCTAAGGCTGAGCGAGGAAATTCGGCCACAGCAGGGCGACGAGAACGGATGGCTCTCCAAACAGAGTTATCGTAGTCGACATACCCTGCATAGTGAAGCTGCAGTCCAAAATATCTTCGACAAACACTGCAAATAGCCTTGCCAACATCAATGTCTACTTGGGAGCGGACTTGGTTAATAACAATTTTAGGATGAAAATCTGCGACTGCTTTCTTCAAAATCTCAGCAGCCACTGGATCCAAACGCTCCACTACGGCAAATATATCCGCGGGAGCGCGCAAACCAATAACATTCTTAGTATCAACTGCCGCTTGAATCACTTCGTGAATTCCCTTGGGAACGTCGGTCTTCATTAGTTTTTGATAAAACAACGCTCGAATAAATCGATACGCGTTCTCAACGCTAGTGGGTTCAGGCAAAATGGAAAGAATGCCGCTATCAGCGGCATTAAAAAAGTTCAACGTGAGAGGATGCGTGCCCGCACCCAAGTCGATGATTACATCGTCTAAATCCAGCTCTCTGAGCTGATGAACGAGCTCATCACAGCGATCAACCATCAAATTCATGATTTCAAGTGGGTCTTGAGATCCACTCACATGGAGTAAGCCAGGTTGTTTTGTGGTCACCATGACTTGGCGAATGTGATCGACTTTACCGAGCGCCCAATCACCTATGCCGAGTTTAGGTGGGTTCACCCCTAAACAGGTGTGAAGATTAGCACCGCCCAAATCAAGATCTATAGCCAACACTCTTCGCCCGCGACGAGCCAAGATCCAAGCGAAGTTCGCACTAATCAAACTCTTGCCTACGCCACCCTTACCGCCACCTACCGACCAAATGTAAGGAACACTTTCCTCACGAGCGAGGCCAGACACGCGGGAAGAGACCCTAACGTCTTGATTATTTTGAGCATTTGACGAGCCTGAAGACAAGTTCACGCCGCTACAGATTTCCTCCCAAGCCTTATCCAAGACACCCCTCCTGCTATATCTTAATGATTCCACGTATAGAGCGATCGCGCAATAGGCATTCACCCCCACAAGAGACTTGGCCAAATTATTGGCGATCAACACTCAAGATAAATTCTATTTTAAAAAGTCTAACAAGGACTTGCTGACTAAGCGATTACTGATTTCAAGCGTCGCATTCAAAGCGTTTTCTTCTTTGGCCAAATCAGAATACACTTTTAAAGTATCGGCATCACGAGTTTCTGAGGTAACACCAATGTTAGCAACTTCATCTGACTCCAAAGAAGACTGCGTATCATCCAACGACTTCATTCTTGCACCGACTGTTGCACGTGCAGTGACAACTTGATTGAACGCAATATCAAGAGTGTCTAAAGAATCGTTAATTCTGTCGATCTGTCCAGTTTTCAACCCTTCTTCCAACCCTTTAATTGCCTGAATCACTCCAACCGATTGCAAATCCTTAGGAGAGGCAGAGGGAAGCTCCTCGCCCTCAGGGGCTTCAATAGGAGCTTCACCAGCAGCACGCTTTGCTTGATCTTCGGAATTTTTATGTTGAACAGAAGCAGGACCCCTGAGACTTAAGTCATCAGCAGCAATACTGGGCATGCCCGCTGCTCTTGTAACGCCTTCTTGCTCCGCAATTTCTGAAACACCAAAAAAAGGAATCGAGCCCGGAAGATTCATAGTGATTTTTTGTCCAGGCGAAACTTCAACGTCGTTCACACCAGCATCGCCATAGTAATTGCCATGCTGATCAAAAGGAGGTCTGTCCGTCTGATGGCCACCAAAAATATATCGATTTCCTACTCGGGCGTTTCCAATCTGAACGGCCCTTAAGAGAACCTGCTCCACCTCTTGTCTTGCGGAGGCAAGAGTCTCTGGAGATTGATTCACTCCATTGCTCATTGAAATAGCTAGCTCTTTTGCTCTAACAAGAATATCACCAAGATCTCCGAGGTTACTTTCCGTAACACTCAAGACCGTTTTTGCTGAAGTTACATTTTTTTGCAACTGCTGGTTGCGACTCAAATCTGCACGCAACCCTAGAACTTTCATTTCTCCGACAGGATCATCTGAAGGCTTATTGATTCTCAATCCCGAACTGGCTAGTTCCTGTGCATCAGCAAGCTTCTTGCGACTGTGCGCAACAGAAGAAGCTCCTTTGTTATACATCATTCTATCCGTTACTCGATTGCTCATCGTTAAAACCTCTTCAAGTTAAGAACTGTTTCAAGCATCGAATCCGCAACTTGAATCACCTTTGCACTTGCATCAAAGGCTTTCTGATACTTAATCATGTTCATGGCTTCTTCATCCAAAGAAACCCCAGACTCTTCTTCTCTTAAGTTTTCTAACTGAGCGTAAATCCCTTCTTGAGTCTCCAATGCTTCATTTGCAGAACGAGTTTCAATACCAACACGTCCGACAATCTCCGAATTAAAATCTAAAAGAGTCTTTTCACCACCCACGATAGCCTTCGACTCCAAATCCGCCATCTGGAGGAGCACGCTATTATCACCTGCTGCACCTTGCTTCATGGCTCCCGCCAACAAATTAGGATTAAGTCGAAGTTCATCAGAAACTTTAATCGTGCCTGCTCCGACAGCCCCGGTGTCGAAATCAAAAATGCCACCACCTTTATCGCCTCTTCCATCAAAACCACTTGCATTGACTTGATTTACATTAGAAGCAAAAGTTCCCGCCATTTGATTCACATCAGACTTTAAACCCGCTAAGAATTCGTCCCGAGTATTAAGATAAGCACCAAGCTCACCACCCTTAACGTATTCTGAAACATCGCGAACACCGTTGCTGGCGGTTTTCACGCCAACCATCATTGCATCGGGAAAGTCCTCGGTTTGGGTTCGAAGCGCAGCAATCTCGGTGTTATCAATTCCTGAAACCAAGGTTCCTATTCTTCCTGAAGCAACATTTACGCCACCGTTTTCAATCGTGCTTACCTGAATATCAACCAAGCCACTTAACTCCCTAAGAGCTAAATCCCGACGATCGCGCTCATCGTTGGCAACCCCTTGAGAGCCCTCAATACCCATAATTCTTTGATTCAAATCGGCAATCCGTTGAGTCAGCCCATTCACCCTCATGACCGTACCTTCAACGCGATTATCTAAATCAACTCGCACATCATCAAGAGCCTTATTTAATCTATTGAAATCACGAGCCACATTATTCGCCGACTCTACAACCGCCGAACGCATGGGCATCGAGGTAGGGTCTGTCGACAAAGAGCGAACTTCGTTAAAAAATCCAGACATAGTTTTGCTCAAACCTTGTTCTGAATCGTTTGTAAAAATATTCTCAATCTGCGAATAGATGCCCGTCGTCGCACGAGCTCTATGAAGGTCGGTTCCTTCTTTTTCCAATCTCCTACTAACGAAATCAGAATGAGATCTCGCAATCGAGCGAACACGAGCCCCCCCGCCGACGCGACCTGCGCCCAGATCAGTGGGATCAATGTTTTCAACGTCCACACGCTGCCTAGAATATCCGTCCGTGTTCACATTGGAGATGTTATGACTTGTTACCGAAAGCCCTTTTTGGTTAGTAGCAAGGCCAGAACGACCTTGATCGAAAACTTTTTGAATCGACATCTTGCTACAACCTCTTCTCGACTAGGCTACCTATCTCTTGTTTAGACTCACAAACCTTAGCCTTACCGGTATAAGTTCTCACCGATTTAGAACTGCCCTTAGCTCGACCGCGAATTGCCGCATTCAAATTCGAAGCTATCATTTGAAGATTCTTAATACTTTTTTCGGTAAAGGATTTATTGATTCGGATTCTCGATTTAACCACATCGATTCTACTTTCAAGCTCTGAACGAAGCTCAGAAAGTCGTCGGGCTTCAATTGGCAGATGTTCCTTCAAAGCAATCGTCAGAAATCGAAGGGTAACTTCACGATTATCCTTTTGCATTATTAGAGCAAACTGATCTTGTATTCTCAAGCGATCCTCATCTAGAGATCGCAAAACACCAAGAACTTCATCCTTTTCTCTCAATACTTCTAGAATATGTTCAAAATCAAAAGTGATGAGCGAAAGCTTTTCTCTTTCAAGGATACCAACGGTCCTATCGTAAAGAACCGACATCCTTTCGAGCAAGAGAATAAGATTTTGAACTTTCTGAATCATTCATTAGCCTTTTCTTGTAAGCAAGTCCTCAGCTAAAGAGTCATTAATCATTTTGTCTGCTAAAGCACCAGAATCAACCTTGTAAGAACCAGAAGCAACTTTTGCCTTTAAGGCAGCAACTTTTTCAGCTCTAACGTCTGGAGTGTTCTTAATTGTATCCAACGCCTGAGACATAAGCTTCGCATCGTCAGACCATTTCACTTTTTCAGAAGTCGTCTGATTAACTCCTGAATTGTTCGTTCCTTCACTTTGCTTTTGTAAACGATCAGACTTTCCTGTGCCTTGAATATTCTTATCTAGAATTCGATCTGATTGAACCTTGGATATGTCCATAAACCCTCCTGGTTATAATCTTAGTCTACCAAATTTCGCGCACTAACACCACTTTTTCCTGTCAGTTGCC
The DNA here is from genome assembly GCA_009991595.1 of bacterium. Lineage (GTDB taxonomy): Bacteria > Bdellovibrionota > UBA2428 > UBA2428 > UBA2428 > JAACVK01. The sequence goes on from JAACVK010000029.1 coordinate 50,998, forward strand.
GCACTACCATCTCTTTAATGCCAATGGGATTTTGACTCGCCATCTTTTTGACTAAATCTTGATCCAACATCGACTGAAAGATTCTTTCTGCATTCGACTTTTTAAACGGGTTGTCCTGCGAATCTGCATAAAGCTCATTCGATGTTCGCATTTGTTGCAAGAGTCGCTGAAGATACATAGCCTCAAACGACTCTCCTACTTGCTCAATTTGTTGCATTTGAGAGAGTTGACCTTGGGCCACCACATGGGGCGAGATAAAAAACCCTACGAGTAAGGTAAAAATAAAAAGTTGGATCGAGGAGTTCTCGGCTTTACAACACATCTTGTGCCTTAAGAGCCAAAACTTCTTAAAGACTTCTAGTTCTTTCGTCCCCTGGGAGGAATTCGTGAACTCTGACCTTTTTGATTCAATCCTAGAATCATCAGATCTCCGAACCCCTCGATCCTGCAATAACAAACCAAAGGTTTGCTTATGCCAATTCTCAATGTCACCGCTCAACCTCATTACAATATTTCCAACTCAGCTTGCAACGCACCTTGTGCCTTCAGCGCTTGGAGGATGCTGATTAAATCTCTTGGTGTTACACCAAGTGTATTCAATCCCTTTACGACATCTCCCAATGTAGCGCCTTCTGGTACAGTTAAAAGTTTATCACCTTCTTCATTAAATTTTACAGTCGTTTCGTTGACTGTTGTTGTTTTCTTTCCAAGCACGGGTTGATTCGGAACAGGTCCCTGTTCAGCAGCAACAAGCACTGGTTCTTCCACGGTTTTTTCTTCACTCTTAATCTCTAGAGTCAAATTTCCGTGGGCAATCGCCACAGTCGAAATTCTGACCGCTTCGCCCACAACGATGGTTCCCGTTCTTTCGTTAATCACAATGCGGGCTGAATTGTCGTTTTGAACTGGCAGCCGTTCAATTCTTGCCATTAAATCCACTACAGATCCCTCAAAGTCATAAGGGATCATCACATCTACAGTCGCTGCGTCTCGAGATCTGGCATACACCCCACCCAACTCTTGGTTGATGAGGCGACTAATTCTCGAGGAAGTCGTAAAATCAGGATTGTGTAACGTTAAACGAACTGCACTTCGGTTGGTAAAGTCCTGAGAAACTTCTCGCTCTACCAAACCCCCATCAGGAACACGACCAATGGTTGGATGGTTCTTTGAGGAAGACGATCCACCACCACTACCGGCAAATCCACCTACAGACAAAGGCCCCTGACCAACCACATATACTTTTTTGTCCGAAGCTCTTAAAGGAGTTAGCAATAACGTTCCACCCTCTAGAGATTTCGCATCACCTATGCTCGAAACAATAATATCTACACGAGCTCCCACTCGAGCAAAAGGAGGAAGATCCGCCGTCACAACAACCGCAGCCACGTTCTTAGAGAAAGTAAGATCGCTTTTAACGTCGACGCCCATTTGTCGAAGCATCTGGGACATCGACATCCCGGTATACTCAGACTTACTGTCACCACTTCCCTTCAAACCAACCACTAAACCGTAACCAACTAGTTGGTTTTCACGAACGCCCTTTACCGAAACGACATCTTTTAAGCGCATGGCAAAGCTAGGAAGAGTTAGAAACGATAAACTTAAGATAAAGACTCTACGAAGAAAAGTCATTTCACAATCTCCAACTTAGATTCAAAAACTAAATTTGAAGATACCGCATTGGAGACTCCAATGTCTTCATCTCGAACAATTCCCTGTAGCCTTAATTGATAAGCTGCATTTTTAATATAGATTCTGCGAGACCCAACCACAGCAAAGGTATTGCGCGGAAGATATTCAATGATTCGAACAGGTATGCTGTCCACATCCACGTAGCGATTATTACCTTCAATCGAAGAGACTGTTCTATTGGCAACTTCGCTACCGACTGCATCAGCAATGTTCTTATTACCGAGAGCAGTTGCAACTTTTTTATTCACCTCAGCACCAATTGATTTCCCAGCTTCGTCTGCAATTACCTGGTTTAGGGTCGAGCGACCTAACATCTGAGTAATTTTTTCATTGAGGACATCGTTCACTTCAGGGTCAAGTTTCACTAGAATTATGTCGCCCTTTTTATGCAAGAGATTGCGAGAGAAAAGATATCCATCTTGACTGTCTGGATTCCAGAGAGAACCTTCGTTGAAAGGTTCAGTTCCACGCCAAGGACTTGCACCTGTTCTGAATCCTCTTGCGGCTCGCTCATCATAGTGCCCAGATTGGCTCATCAATTCCGACTGAGCCAGATTCGGACCACCTGGATCGCTTTCCTCGTCGATACTAGCTCCACTTCGATTATCGATAGATAGTTCATTGTTAGAAGAAGACGATGCGGGCGATCGCCCTTGGCTTGTATCTTCGCCAGTCAATGCAGCCTTCCAAGACCTAAAGGTTGAGGCGCAACTAGACAGCAAAAAAAGAGCCAAAAACAGAGACAAAGCTCTAAGATTAAATTTAATCAAAGGCGAACCTCAACTTTTCTTTGCCCAACAATAATAGCTCGCATCTTCTTTTTAGTAGCAGGTTGAGTCAGATTAATAATTTCACCAATTCGCCCCGGCTCTTTTGCAACGGCCCTCGAACGAATCATCACCCCTGGGCCAGAAAGCACTGTAAGGTCAACCATCTCTCCCGCCTTAACAGCGTAAGGAACATCCATGTAAGATGGGTGAACTGCTGCACCAGCAGGAACAAAACGAACAACACGCTTTCCAATAAGATCCTTAACAGAAAAGGCCGCTACTCCTGTAGGAAGTTGCTTCCATGGCATAGAAGAAAGTCTAAAACTACTCTCAGATGTCTGAGAGTCTCGAGCTAAAGCTTGCGCCGCTAAATAGACCGGCCCAACGACTCTGATCACAGATTGAACCTTGAAATCAAAATCGCCCATTTCAGAGTGAATGATCACAGGAAAACTTGCAAACCCATCAAAACGTTGAGCCGTTGCATTGTCTAAGCCAAGAACCTCAACAGACTTTATCGATTTTTCTTTCAAAACAGTCATTGGCTCTGGTTTAAGCAAAGTGCCTGTTAGTTGAACCTGGAAGCTTTGCGGAGGCAAATCCATTCTTCGAGAGAGATCTGCCTGAATTCCCTCAACTAGCTTCTCTTTAAAGTCACCCATAAAATCAGCCGCGCTGGCCGCAAATGAAAGAAAGAGAAAAATGGGAATCCAAAATCTAAAGTTCATCATTTCACCTGATTAAGCGTCCCCAACATTTGATCGCTTGTTTGCATGACTTTAGAATTCATTTCAAAGAGTCGCTGTGCCCGAATAAGTTCTGTCATCTCAGCAACAGAGTTCACGTTTGAGGCTTCCAAATACTGATTCTGCAATCGTCCGAACCCTTGTTCTCCAGGGTTCCCTGTAACAGCCTCACCGCTTGCTGGAGTTTGGCGAAACAAATTAGATCCCTCTGCCGATAAACCTGAAGGGTTCATAAAAGTAGTCAATTGAATTTGCCCGAGTTGTTGAACATCGTTTGGCGTAATCTCTGCCTGGAAGGTTCCGTCTGGAGCAACCGTAAGCCTCCTGGTTTCTGGCGGCACGATCACCTCCGGAATAATAGGAAAGCCTTCTCCAGTCACAACGCGCCCTTCCCCATCCAGCTTCCAGTTTCCATCTCTAGTGTAGGCTACCTCGCCCGTAGGTAATTGAACTGAAAAAAATCCGTCACCACCAATCATAACGTCAAGATCCCGCCCTGTTGGCCTAGCCGACCCCTGCTTATACTCGCGAGTCACTCCCGTGACCTTCACCCCAAGACCCGTTTGAACCCCAGTTGGATTGGTGGTCGTGGCCGAAGTCGCCGACCCGGGACCCTTATCTGTTTGATAAAGTAGATCCTGAAAATCGGCACGGCTTCTTTTAAAAGAAACCGTGTCGGCGTTAGCAATATTGTTGGAGATAACCTCAGTTTGCTTTACCTGGGCTGTCATCCCCGTCGCTGATGTGTTCAATGAATTAAGCATAACTTCTCCTAAAAGCGCCCTAGCTCAGACGCTTGTGCACTAAGCTCACCAAAGCCCTGCATAAGTTTCGTGTTCTGTTCAAAGAGACGTTGAGCCTCAATGAGTTTAGTCATTTCTTTGACTGCATTCACGTTTGAGGCCTCTAGCATTCCTTGATGAACAACGGGCATCGTAGCTGTTGAACCAAGAACGTTGGGTTTTTCTTCTGGATTAACTGCAACACCCCTGGCGGGAGCGCCAGCTCCCCCTTGAGGAACAACGGCTCCTTCTAAAGCTTTAAAGTATCCACTCCCCGCTTTTTGAAGCTTTGATGAGTCTTGCACTTGCACCAAAGAAAACTGACCCAGAAGGACGCCACCTCTATCAAGGCCCGCATAAATGTTTCCCTCTGTATCTACATTGAACTTTGAAGACCCTACATTAATCGCTCGAGCAGTAGGGTCTGCTCCAGCAGCTCCCGGACCAAGCACTAAATGACCTTCATGAGTCACCAGCTGCCCCTCACCGTTTACCACAAAGTTACCTGCCCGCGTGAGCATCACACCATCGCTTGTGCCCACCTCAAAGAAGCCATTGCCTTGAATGGCAAAGTCTAAAGAATTCCCTGTTTGTTTGTAGGCTCCAGCACGCATATCAGTAAATTCACTGCCGTAAAGGACCACACTTTTTTCATCGCCAGCCCGCGACATCAACTCGCCTGTAGTAAAGGCTCGCTCAGGTATATCCGCCCTTAAGTCACTATGATGAGCACCTTGAAGGGCCTCTTCAAACATAAGTTCGTCGGCTTTGTATCCAGCGGTATCGGCGTTGGCGATGTTGTTTGCAATTTTTTCCACTTGCTTGCTCTGCGCCAAAGCTCCCGACAATGTTGTGACAAGTCCTGCGTCCATATTCTGCCTCTACTCATTGCTTGCAACCGACGTGCCAAGATTTATATGAGTTCTTTTGACGAGAAGCCAAAATCTCTACTAGATGACTGGTGTATGTCAGAAAAAACTCTCTCTGGACGCACTGCTGCTGACGGCTTGTTGGCCACGATCTCCAACAGACTCAACGAGTCAAAGTCTGAGGCTTCGCTCACAATCATCCAAGTTGGAAGCGATCCAGCGTCCGCAAGTTACATCCGTCAAAAAAAGAAGGCCTCCGAAAAGTCGGGCGTTCGCTTTGTCCACTGTCATTTACCGAGTAGTTCAAACTTTCTTGAGATAAAAAGCAAAATAGAAGAACTCAACGGTGATCAAAAAGTCACCGCCTTCATGCTTCAGCTTCCTCTCGACACTGAAAAAGCAATCTCCAAACAAGAAGTCTCAACTCTTTTGAACACAATCTCCCCAAAGAAAGACGCCGATGGGCTTCACGTAGAAAATCAGGGCCAACTTATGGCAGGAGAAAGCACTGCCACCAATTGGACCTCGCCTATTCCTGCAACCGCACTAGGAATCATGCGATTGATTGAACATTACAAAATTTCCCTAAAGGGAAAAAACGCCGTAGTCGTTGGGCGCTCTCGGCTTGTAGGATTACCGACGGCTATCCTCCTTTCTCACGAAGGAGCTACCGTCACCATTTGCCATCGACACACCAAGAAGGTGAATGAAATATGCGCACGAGCTGACCTCATCGTAGTAGCAGCAGGACAAAAACACCTCATCAAGGCAGAACACGTTCACTCGAACACAATCATCATTGATGTAGGAATCCACGTAAAAGAGGACGGGAAACTTACTGGCGATGCTTCTCCAGAAGCCCTTGAAAAATGCAAAGCCTACACACCTGTTCCAGGCGGAGTTGGCCCGATGACGGTCGCGGGGTTAGTTGAAAACGCGGCAAGATTGTCCGGCGTTAAGCTCTAATCAGCAAGTTAAAATCGGCGAAAGGTTTCAACAAAGTGTTGGGGAAACTTTTCAACTGCTAATTTTTTTCCCATTCGTTCTTCTATTTCTAATGTAATGGAAGGAGTTCCAATGGCCTCTAGAACCCATTGACCAAAACAGCCGGGAGTTGTGTAGCCCACATCTCGAGTCACTGGATACTTGGTTTTCTCTGACAAGTAGACAGAGGCCTCTTTACAATCACCATTGACGTTCACCTGTGGAATATAACAATGGCAACTAATGAAAAGTATGGGGCGCACTTCTAAAATAAAGTCGTGCATGATTTGTGCTTCAATTTCACTCAATGCTTTAGCGCCAGGATTGTATTTTGCTTCGCGAGCTTCGGCATTCCAATCAACGGTGGGAAAGTTTCGATTGAGATCCACACCATTGGCATTAACTCGCGTGCTAGCAGCCACTCCATCTGGGTTGACTTGCGGAATGACATAAAGATTAGCTTCTTTAAACTCTTTAGCCATCTCAGAATTTAAAAAATGCTCAACAACCCAAACACCCTCCGGCTCATCACCATGAAAGCCTCCCATTAGAACAAAATTTTTAGCATTTGGATTTTCTGATTCAAAAACAAAGCACTCAAGATCACGACCTTGAGTGCTTTTTCCTAAGATTCTTTTTTTCATACATCTGAAATCCCACGACTTCAGCGTGTTGGCAAGATCAAGCCACCGAGCAAGGCTTAATTTTGTTTTCCTATAGGAAACTGCCAGCACAACTTTTCTGCTGAAAATACTCTTTGCGCAAAGAATAAGCGCAATAATTATTTAAAGAGTCATCCTTCAAACCATCACACATCGCCTGCTTAGAAGCAAAAGTGTGTTTATCCGTATCGCAACCGTTATAGATAAAGTGATAGCTCCAACTTTCGCTGCTTTTGGTCTGAATATCATCATCACCGTCGTAGTTAAAACCACTCCCAACCGGCTCCATGTCAGAGCCACAAGCAACAACCAGTAAACATAAGACCAAAGGCACCATTCTCTTTAAAAACATTTAAATTCTCCTTCTTTCAGAAACTATTAGTCTTTAAAGCAATAGCCATACCAAAGATAAGAAGCTGATATTATTAGTGCTACTCCCTAAGATTTAAAGCGCCTGTCACTTCTGTCAGACAAGCAAAACAACATAAAAAAGCCCACACTCTCATCCTAAAGAGTGCAGGCCAGTCACATTCTCCTTAAAGAGAAAGCTAAGAGTTATTCACTATTTCAACTCAAGAGTTCGACTAACTCCACTTTCTCGATGAATCGCTTTTAAGAATCGAATTTTCTTCACTCCAGTCACGGAGTTTCGAGTCTTTGTCTGATATTCAATCTGACTATCTAAAGCACTTAAGCTCAGTGTGTTGGCAAACAGATTTGCCTGCCGAGTCACATCAACGAAGATTCCAACCCCAGACTCTCCCGGCTGATCCCCCGTAAAAAGACCGACCAATCCCTTTACGTTGGCGTGCTGTTCTCCAATCTGAAAAAATAAATTTGCGTTTGGCACATCCTGAGCAGCTCCATCCAAAGCATCCAAAACTATAGCAATACCAAGCATCACATTGCTTTGACTATACCCAACATAAACCCTTGAACGCTCTTGAACCTGGAGGGCGATCACCTCCTCTAAACCAGCAATTGGAAGAAGCGTCCCATTCGGAAGACGAGGGTCCGCCAGAACAGGGACATCGGTCACCTCGCTCATATTTACGTCGAAACGAAGATAACTCTCCCCATTCAAGCCTGGCCGAAGACTCAAAGCCCCATAGACCTTGCCCGTGCTCCTATCTCTGAGTGGAATCGTCAAAGAGGGAAAGGAGGCCTGATTAAGCTGAAGTTCAGCCTCCACCCCCACATAAAGATCTCCAGTTGTCTCATCTCTGGTGATGTTAATGTTGTTGAGGGGACTTTGACCTGCCCCACATGCAAACAGCCCAAGCGACATGGTAGTAAGGCAAGCAAAACTCCTAAAACGCCTAGCAAAAATAGATAGTTCCATTTGAATTTCTCTCCTTAAACAAAGATCGCCCTCTTCTGATAGAAGCTAAGATTTGAAAGAAACTAGAGAATCGAGAGAACTGATGGCGTAATCAGAGATGGGCACACTACCTTAGAGCCTTTAGCTCTTCCAGCCGTTTTCACCTACATGAGAATCAGAAGATGGGCTCATTTTAACAAATCCAAAAAAGAGCCTTCAAGAGGATTTCGAGAACTAACAGAAACTTTAACTTTGAAAGGCAAGGAAAACGATCACAGAGCTCAAAAGTGCACAAATTTATCTCGAATTTAACACCATCCGCCCATTTAGCTGCAACGCGCAAGAAGCAAAGCTGACTGGTCTTTCGATTGCCAAAACACCTTGAAAATGATGAATTTGGCCCCATGAATGAGGTCTCCCCAAAGCGAACCGCTCTATTTGAAGAGCACCAAAAGCACGGAGCTCGATTTGTTCCCTTCAGCGGTTACGAAATGCCCGTTCAATACACAGGCATTGTCGACGAACATCAAGCGGTAAGAAATTCGGCAGGCCTCTTTGACGTCTCTCACATGGGAGTTAGCTTTTTCCGCGGCCCCAACGCTTTAAACTTCGTAAACTCCATCATCACTCGAGATGTTTCTGAGCTCAATGTTTTGCAAGGTGCTTACACCCTACTTTGCCACGAGAACGGCGGAACCGTAGATGATCTAATCGTCTACCGATCAGCCGAGGACGAAATGCTGCTTGTTTTTAATGCTTCCAATAAAGAGAAGGATTTTGAATTCTTTTCAAAATTTCCTCACGAAGGGGTCGAACTAATTCCAGCAAGTGAAAACCTTTCACTGATTGCCCTTCAAGGCCCTAAGAGCCCACAGATTCTTAAAGCCCTGGGCTTCAACGATGAGTGGCCTAAAGCTTTTGAAGTTAGACACACTGCCTTGGCTGAAATCAGCACCACATTACTTTTCACAGGCTACACTGGTGAAATCGGATGCGAGATTGTTGTTCATTCGGATAAGGCCCCTGAGCTTTGGTCCAAAATGATGCAAGATGGAAAAGAATTCGGACTTCAACCTTGCGGACTCGGAGCTCGAGACACCCTTCGACTTGAGATGGGCTTTAGCCTTTATGGCCACGAACTCAACGATCAAATCAATCCTGTCGAAGCTGGGCTAGGCTGGGCTATCGGATGGAAAAAAGAAAACTTTCACGGCAAGGCTGCTTTAGAGAAAATTAAAGAAAACAAACAAAAGAAGATTGTGGCCCTTAAGAGTCAGTCTCGACAAGCTCCGCGCCAAGGAATGAAAGTCCTCGATTCAAAGGGCAATACGACCGGCGAAATTACATCCGGAAGTTTCTCACCTGGGCTTGGCGTAGGAATCGCCCTGGCTTTAGTGGACCAAACTTCTTCGACGCCCTACAGCGCTGAACTTCGACCGGGAAAGTTACTTGAACTAGAACAATGTAAAAGACCTTTCATCACAAAGGAGAAATAGATGTCAGAAATTAGAGAAAACCTTCGTTACACCACAGATCACGAATGGGCAGAAAAACTTAGCCAGCCAAAAAAAGTCAAAGTTGGCATTACAGACTTTGCCCAAAACTCTTTGGGAGATGTAACTTTTGTCGAATTGCCCGAAGCTGGTAAATCCGTAAAAAAAGGTGAAGTCATCGGAAGCGTTGAAAGTGTAAAAGCAGTTTCTGATATTTTCGCCCCATTAACCGGAAAAATATTGAGTGTAAACGAAGCCCTTAACGACGATCCTAGCCCCTTAAACACCGCTCCCTTTGAAGGTGGCTGGTTGATTGAAATGGAAATTGAAAACGAAGAAGAATGGAATCAACTTCTAAGCGCTCAAGCTTACGAACAACACGCCCAATAAAAGAGACATATGAGATACCTCCCACTCACTCAAAAACAAGAAGACCGAATATTAAAACTCTGCCAGGTCGAATCCTTCGACCAATTGGTTCAATCGATCCCCGAATCGATCAGAGTTGATGGCCTACTCAGACTGCCAGAAGCCTTGAGTGAAATGGAACTTTGCCAGCACTTTGATAATTACGCCAACATGAATAGCGATGCGAAAAGCTATTTAGGCCAAGGGGCTTACGACCACACTTGGCCAGCCGTGCTTGATTACCTTATTAGCCGTGGTGAATTTTTAACAGCTTACACCCCTTATCAGGCTGAGCTATCTCAAGGAACACTTCAAAGTATTTTTGAATTTCAATCCATGATTGCTGAAATGACCGGAATGGAAATTTCGAACGCCTCTCTATACGACGGCTCAACAGCCGCCCTTGAAGCCATTTTGATGGCCGCCCGATTACAACGGAAAGAACAAGGAACCATTATAGTATCTGAAGGTGTCTACGAAGACACTTTATCCCTACTAAAAACTTACTTAGATCCATTGAATATTAAAATTGAGATTTGGAAATCGGACGCTACTGGACAAGCACAGGCGAGCTCCGCACCAAAAGTAGCCGATGCCTTCGGTGTTCTTTTGCAATCGCCCAACAAATGGGGCGTTGTAGAAGACTGGGCTCAGCTTCAATCGGCAGCGGCTTCTTTAAATGTAAAGAGCATTGCTCACGTTCCAGAAATGCACTCGCTTACAGAGTTTTCTGCTCCTGGAGACTTTGGAGTTGATATCGTTTCAGGAGAAGGCCAAGGATACGGACTTCCTTTAGGATATGGCGGACCCTATCTAGGTTTGCTCTGCTGTAAGAAACAAGACGTTCGACAAATTCCTGGACGCCTTGTGGGTCAAACCGAAGATGCTACTGGACAACGCGCTTTTTGTGTAACGCTTTCTACAAGAGAGCAACACATCCGCAGAGAGAAAGCTACCAGCAACATTTGCTCCAACCAAAACCTTATGGCTTTACGTGCCGCTATCTACCTTTCACTAATGGGGCCCAAGGGATTAGAAACTGTATCGAAGATGAATCGCTCCAGGCTTTTCACCCTCCAAAGCTTGTTATCTGACACCTTGAAGACAGACGCTGTCACCATATCCACCGCCCCCTGCTTCAATGAGTTGAGCCTTCACTTTAAGAGCGAAAAAACTTGCGAGTCCTTGCTTCGAAACCTTGAAAGCAAAAACATCTTAGCCGGCCACATCAATAAAGCTCCCGTCGAGTCAGGGTTTCAATCCTCTTTGACCATTGCCGTTACCGAGAAGAGCTGTCCCAATAGCTTAAAAGTTTTAGCTGACGCCATTTGCGGAGAATTAAAATGACAAGAAAGAATATTCGCTTCCCGTTAAGCATTGAGCAAAGTCGACCAGGACACACTGGCTTTTCACTCCCCAGCAAAACCATCGGAGCTGTAAACGAGATTCCGGAGAATCTTCGTAGAAAGTCCACACCCGGCTTACCCGAACTTTCAGAACTACAAGTGGTGCGACACTTCACCAATCTCTCTACTGCCAACTATTCCATTGATTCAGGAATGTATCCTCTGGGTTCATGCACCATGAAATACAATCCACGCATCAACGAAAAGACGGCCTCAAACCCGAAGTTTCTTAACATACACCCCCGCACTCCAGATAAGTTCGCTCAAGGCTGCATGTCTCTCATGTATGAGCTGCAAATGTGTCTAAAAGAAATATCAGGCTTTGAACAAATTAGCCTTCAACCAGCGGCAGGCGCTCAAGGCGAATATGTTGGCATTCGAATGATTCGCGCCTACCACGATTTAAAGGGCAACCATAAGAAAACTAAAATTCTTATCCCCGAAAGTGCTCATGGCACTAATTGTGCCACTGCGGTCATGTGCGGCTACCAAGTTGTCCCCGTTAAAGCCAACGAACGAGGGATTCTTTCTCTCGAAACAATCAAAGAGCATTGTGCCGCGGGCGATATAGCGGGCATCATGATCACAAACCCGAATACGGTCGGCTTGTTTGAAGAAGACATCGTAAAGATCGCCAAGCACCTACACGAAGTAGATGCTCTTGTTTACTGCGACGGCGCCAACCTAAACGCCAAACTGGGCTTAACTCGCCCTGGTGATGCAGGCGTAGACGTCATGCACTTTAACCTACACAAAACATTCACAACCCCTCATGGTGGCGGTGGCCCAGGTTGCGGAGCCGTTGGAGTTTCTGCAAGGCTACAACCCCACCTCCCCACGCCTATTCTTTTAAAGAAAAGCGATGGCTCCTTTGAGTGGGACACAAACAGACCCTCCTCTATTGGATCCATCAAAGATTACAACGGCCATTTTTTAATGATGGTCCGCGCTCTCACCTACATTCGAGAACTTGGCCCTGAGGGGATTCGTAAAATTTCTCGCGACGCCATCTTGTTGGCAAACTATGTGAGAGTGCGCTTAGGCGAAGCCTACCACGTTGCCTTCGAACGCCCCTGCATGCATGAAGTTGTTCTAAGCGACAAAAAGCAAAAAGGGCATGGCGTGAAAACAATCGACATCGCTAAACGGCTCATTGACTTGGGCATCCACCCCCCAACCATTTACTTCCCCCTCATTGTAGATGGAGCGATTATGATTGAGCCGACGGAAACAGAAAGCCTTGAAGAAGTTGAGAACTTTTGTTTGAAAATGCTACAAATCGCCGCTGAAGCAGAAGAATCAGACGCTTTTGCGAAATATTTTGCTGGCGCGCCCAAGACAACACCCACAACTCGGATAAATGAGACTAAAGCTGCCCGAGATCTTGTGTTATCTTGGAAAGAGCTTTGAGCATATTATTTGTTTGCACCCTTTTATTGTTTGTCATTCGACTTTGGTTGGCTGGCTTTAGCGGGATCCATCCCGACGAAGCTTATTACTGGGCTTGGGCCCAAAATTTAAAACTTGGATATTTTGACCACCCACCAATGCTCGCTTGGGTTATTGCCCTAAGCGAAAAAGCTTCTAGTTTTTTTCTCACCACAAATGCAAACGATTCAACTCAACAAATAAGCTTTCGAGCTATCCCCTACTTCTTAACGTCCTTTGGGGCTCCCATGTTTCTGGGAGCTTTCGTCAAGCGCATTCAAAGACACGATTTAACGTTTACTCAAATTGCGCTGATCTTAAGTAGCCCCTTGTTTCTGATTGGACCTCAAATCATAACTCCCGACGCACCTTTGTTTTTTGGATGGGCCTGGTGTCTTTATTTATATGGAAAAATTTATGCAAATCGAAGTCGCTTCTCTATGCCAGGAGACACAACTCCGTTTTCCTTAAAATTGTCCATTTGCTTCGGTATAGCCTTGGCTTTCTGCGCCTATTCAAAATACACCGCCATACTCATCTTCTTTCTAGCCGTGATAACTGGAATAGGCCTAATGAACGCATTGGTTGCAGGGCTAGTCGCACTCATTTTAATGGTCCCCTATCTTCACTGGACCCTAACAGAAGCTAGAGAAATTGGAGCGGGCGTTTTCTTTCAAATGCAAAACGCAACTCGATCGCACAATGTCCCTGCAAATTGGAAGCAGGTGGGCGACCTTGTTGGAGCTCAAGTTCTTTTCTGGGGCATTCCAAGCTTTTTAACACTCACCTACATTGCTATTCGCTACCCCTTCAAGAACATACGCCTCTTAGTTTGGTCGATAGGACCTATTTTATTCTTTTCCATTGGAGCTCTTCGTCGGCCGGCAGAAGCAAACTGGCCCCTTATGGGCGCAATTGCAGCGTATGCTCTTTTAGTTCTTCGACTTCACAGAAAGCCAATTCTCATGTTTTGGATTTCTAGCCTCAACATTTTAATCATTATTCTAGCCCTAACGGTTTTCCTGAATGGCCCTACCGTAGCCCCTCTGATTGAAGACGTTTCGCCCAGAGCTGCAGAAAAACTCTCAAAACCATCTCGCGTCGAGGAATTTAGAGGTTGGAAACGTTTTAGAGAGTTTCTTTTTGAGGTCACCAGAGAGGACTCCAACCCTATTCTGGTCGATCGCTATCAACTGTTATCACCCATATTGTTCTACGATTCAGTCGCTCCAGAAAATGAAAAACTAGGAAAGAGACTCAAAATTTGGCAAAATGGTGGATCAAGGCGCTCTCAATTTGACCTAGAAAGCAGATATGTCATGCAATCTAAGGGGCCCCATTGGATTCTCTTAGAAGATATTTCAAAGTCACCTAAAAACTGCACACTTCAACAATCCCTATTCCGAGAAGAAGCTCCGACAAAGTCTTATTACGTGCTTAAATGCAATTAGAGTTTTGCTACTTGCGGGCCTCTGCCTGCATTGCCTTAAACTCTGACGCGGGCAATCCTCTATCAATACGTTTATCAATATGAGTCTTGTCATTTTTTGGTAACGAGTCACTTTTCGAATACTCACTCCACCCGTAAGCGTATTGCTCTTCTACATTGTCTTTAAAATTGTCATGGGAAAATTTTGGAACACCTGAAACCGCACGAAACCCGAGAGATGGTAAAGATCCTATAGTTGGAACAAAAGCAATTTTCTGGGACATTGACTCATACTGAGGACTGCTTGTATCAATCCAGCGATCAGCATACAAGCTTGTGTAATTTTCAGTCTCCTCCCATGGATCATATCCAAAAAACTTCGACATCATACCACCATCAATCTTATCCCAATGTGGTGGATAACGAACCGAAAGCTCTTTCGCCAAAGAAGCAATCTTATACGAACTACGAGAATTTACAGCTCCAGTAAGATAATTTTGGTCTAAATGAATCAAATAAGGATCCGTAAATGAGTTTCTAGCAGCCTGGGTAAGAGAGACATCCGTGCGCAATGCGACTCGAGTGCCAATAAAGGAATTTGGAAGAGCCGCTCCAGTTGCAGAAGAATAGTTCATTTTCTCAAGTTGCCCTTTTACCTTCTCGCTGGAATAAACAGTTTCTCGATAAAGCTTTTCTCCAGCAGCGACTCGCCTCTTCGCGTCTTCTTTATCGTATAGTAACTCATTACTAATAATGACTACCTCAGGAGCTTCCACGGATTGCTTTTCAAATGAAACGTCAATTTCATCATAATAATACTCATTGTCTTTATGCAAGACACTCCTCTTGTAACGGGCCAGCGGAACAACTCGATGGGGAGAGCTTGGGTCTCTTTGTTCAACAGCAAGGTGCGCGATTGTCTTTAAATCTTTAAGAATTCCAGTTAAAGGCATATCCGTAAACTTAATGTTTCGCATGTAATTGTAAAATTGCTTAGAGCGAATGAAAGCACGACGCTCTTCTGGATCAGGCATGGCTTTAATGATTGCAGCTGCCAAAGCCCCCCCACAAGTTCCAATGATTAGATCTGGCGGATTTCCAGAGGCTACAGCTGCATCATACATTCCAAAGAAGCCATATATATCAAGACTTCCTCCCGAGAAAATCATGGCATGTTTATAAGGAGGGTTCTCAACCGTTTCCCTACTTTTTGGATTTGGCCCAATGGGCTTGGCTAATTTTTCAGGTGCCTCCATCTCAACATCTTTTCCCTTAAAAAGTCCCTGAAAAAGTTTTAGCTTTGGAGCTTCACCCTGAGCAGCAATCGCAGGTGATTTTCTTTGTTCTTTCTTTTTAAATAGACCCAACCCCTGAGCGCCTGTTTTCTTGCCCGCGTAGGCACTCTTCAAAGGCGAACTAAAGATGAATACAGTTAAAAAAAGTAAGGCTCTCATAGTCCATGAGTATGAGAGCCTTAACACAATATTCAAAGAAAACACTACGAGGGCGGCCCAAGAAATCAGGCACTTAGCGGCAGGGCGCGAACAATATGATTACTAACCAGAAGAGCCTAGAAACCTTCCCTCAATCAACCTCGTTGGCTACGACCATAAACCTTCAAAGGGTTGAAACGATACTGGTAGGCATAATAAGAAACGAGCATAACCAACATGTTTGGAAGCCAAGCAATTAGCCACACAAAGGCTTCATTTTTAGTCAGATCAAAATCGCTTTTTAACACCCATGTTATGCTCGTAAAGTAGGCCGTATAGTAAAGAAGTAAAATAATTAATCCCATTCCGACAGTCCTATTTTTAGCCGTCCGACTATTACTAATACTCAAAGCGAAGGTCAGGGGAACAAAGAGCAAACAAACAAAGCTAATGGCGAAACGCCTAGCCATCTCTGCGAAAACACCTCGTGGATCGCCCCCATCCTTTTCTAATTCATATTTTCTTTTATCTATCAAACCCCTCCAACCCAGACTGGGAGGCGAGTCTCGACTTCTTCCCGCCTCTTGCGAAAAGTCGGCATTGATAATGTATTCGTCAAATCGAATTCGTCGAATTGAGTTTCTTTCTAGATCTCTAGAGATGATCACCCCATCATTTAGCTTTAACTTCGCCCATCCATCAGCCCCAGCTGCAATCCATTCTCCGGTTTTTGAGGAAATGGTAATCTCGGCATCATAAGTTTTTTCATCATGCAAAAAAACTCGAATCAAATTCCCTGTGGAGGAGTCCACTTCATCCACAAAAAGAACCATATTTAGAAAACCTTCAGAAAAAGTCCCTGCCCGCAAAACACTCGTGACCTTCTTTTTGAAAGCTTCATCAATCGTTTCTTCAAAAAGACGGTTGCCGTAGGGAGCCCAAAAGAAACTACACAAAAAAGTTCCGATTGCGACCACTGTTCCAAAGTAGAGACAAGGGCGCAAGAGTCTCATTGGAGATTGCCCCATGGCCTGCATGGCCACCATTTCTCGATCAGCCGACATACGTCCAAAAACGATTAACAATGAAAAAAGAAAAGCAATCGGCAAAAGCAACGGAGTAAAGCTCAGAGATAATCCACCGAGCATTCGCACAACAGCACTTGCCTCTAAGCCCGAACGAATAATTAGGTTAGAAAGACGCAGTGCTTGCAACGAAAGCAACACAGCTAGAGCCATGAAAACCCCTAGAATGGTCACTTTAAAAAGTGACAAGAAAAGATATCGATCTAGACGCCTCATGCCTTAAATATAGTATCAAAAGAATGAACTCTCCCGATACATGCGACAAAAGTTTTGAGGCTTGAAATTCTAAATTCATGCTAAACTTATAGTTATGCGAGTCACTCTATTGGCACTTGCCCTTATAACTAGCGCTCTAATCGCTCAAACATCATCAGCCGCAGGTTATTTCGAACTTTCGGGGAATGGCTCCTACTATAAAAACAACAATGGCGTTGTTGCGGGGGATCAAAACTACTCCATCACCCAACGGGTAGGTGGCGGCATCGCCTACCGTTTTTTGACGAACACCGCAATCGAGCTAAGTTATTCGGACTCTAGAAACTACGAGACTCTCACTCAAACCACAGCTGATGGTAGTATCCAATTGAGATCTCGGAAAAAGACTAAGTTTCAAATTCTCTCCCTCGACCTACTTCTTTATTTCAACAAAAAGGGAGCTCGCTTTAGACCCTACATTAGAGCCGGAGGAGGCTACGTAGTTCGAAAAGTGCAAGTCGACAGCACTCAAGTGGACGTCTTAGCCGGCAACGTCGAAACCACGCTCGCCAGCAAAGCGCCTACTTCCTACTCGATGTCCGCCAATGGTGGGGCTGGATTTAACGTATTTGTATCAGAAAGAATTGCCTTAGAGGCAAATGCTACGGCATACTTCACGGAACTAAATGAACCAGAAATTTATGTTCACTATTCCATCGCCGGCGGACTACGCTACGTATTTTAAGAGACTGACCATCGGAGTCTTTCTACCCCTATTAATTGGATGCGAAGCAGATCTCCTCACTTATGCCGGCAAACAAGGAATAAAGCAAGGATCGTTAATCATTCGCTCTCAAGAGGTGGAGCCGCTGATTGCAGACCCCAACACTCCAGAGAATGTTCGACACTACTTGAAACTAAGCCAAGAGATCATTCAATACGCTGAAAATGAACTAAAGATGAACACTGGTGAAAGCTATCGTAAATACATTCATCTCAACCGAAATTGGATCACTCAAATTGTGATTGCTGCTAAGAAGGATAGCTTTTCGCTGGTGCCCTTTAAATTTCCCATAGTGGGAGAAGTTCCCTACAAGGGCTTCTTCGACGAAGCTGATGCTGTAAGGGAAGAAACCCGCCTTAAAAAACAAGACCTCGACACTTATCGAAGAGGAGCCCCAGCCTATTCTTCTCTAGGTTGGTTCGCCGATCCTCTCTACAACACAATGTTCAAGGGCGAAGCCTATTTTGTAGAGCTTCTCTTGCACGAGTTAGTGCATTTAAATTTCTACTTTAAAAGCATGGCAGACTTTAATGAGGCTTTTGCAACTTGGTTTTCTGCACACGTTAGCAAAGACTTTATTGAACAATCTAAAATGATTAAAGATAAAACGAAAGCTTTAAAGGATCTATCGGATAGCGCCCACTTTGACCAGCAAGCCTCAAAATTTGCATTAAAAGCAATTTCAATCGCCAAGTCAGGTTACAAAAACAAAGAAGCAAGAGAATCCATCTTTTTAAAAATCAACAAACTCTCCAATGAATTTTCCGAACTGAAGAACTATAGAACGAAAACTTGGAACAACGCTTCGCTTCTCGCCCTTAGCACCTATTATGAACTGGTTCCCAAGATTGAAGCCTTTGCCCAACACAACAAGCTAACCCCTAATCAGCTCCTAAAAGACTTAGTTCAGCACGAAGAAGCCAAAGCTCTAGAAATATTAAAATAAAAAAACTACTGAACTATAACCGTAACAACCGTGTCACCAAACTCTACCAAATTAGATTGCTCCTTGGTTGCTCTCGTTAAAGCGTTCACAGCATCCAGCACTTTATTCATGTCTATCTTTTGCTGGGAAGAACCGGTAGAAAGTTTTGCCATTGCGGTCTCTCCACCCATAGCTGCAAACTCTTCTTTAAAGGAAGAATCAAAATCACCCATCATCTTCATACTGCCACCACCACTGGCTAGATCACGACCTCCACTTTGTGGATTTCTTCCAAGAGGTGTGTCTGCAGCGAGCTCACCATCTTCCTTTACGGCGAACTCGAAACTTTTGCGGGACTCAGCCCCACCACTTTCATCTAGATCTCCAGCCATCTCCTCGAAAGCCTCAACTTCCGCACGCATCATCGCTTTTACATCGCCCCCGTTCACGCCGTCGCGCAAAGAACTAAAGCCATTTTGATCTCCTAGCTCCTGCACGGATTTTTTCAGCTTTGGATTCAAACTAAGTGGTTTAGGGGCTGAAACAGAGGCACTTGCCCCAGCACTCGTAAACATCCCCGCATCAACGCGAACCACTCTTGCCCCATTTCTACCTCCGGAAGACTTTGCCACAATACTTCCAAGCTCGGTGGCAAAGTCGGACTGTTGAGTAAAGGCATTGTAAAACACAGAAAAGATCGTTCCGCGAACACCGGCAACAGCGTTAGGTGTGCTCACTTGAAAGGTATCATTTCCTTTCCCTGAATATTTTTTACGAATGTTTGCACGGATCTTTCCGTTACTAAGGCTTAAGGTTGCCCCAGTCTTCTTGTCACCAGGAGAAGGAGCTCTTTGAATGACCAAGGTTGAATTCGGCCCTAGAACAACTTCGTTCTTGCCAGTGGGGCCACCTTCATAAAACTCAATTTTTACACGACTCCCGGCTTTTGTTTGAATCGTCTCTCCAACAAAAAAGGTTGAACCTTCTTTAGTGGAGCGATCGCGCTTTCCAAGGTTGTCTGCCACAATTTGAGACTTATTATTTAAGAAAAAGACCTGTCCCTTTACTCTCAAAACCTTTCCTGCAGGTTTTGCATCAGCTCTTGCCAAAGTGGAAGAGCAAAATCCAAAGACAAATGAACACGTAAACAACAAGTTAAATATCTTCACAGCAATGATTTTACTGTAATTTCAAAAAGAAATTCCCCCAAAAGTTTGTCCTCATGACAAAAATGAGAATTGCCCTACATAGACTTGAAACGACGAGCTCTAGGCGCCAAGTTCTTGACGTTTATTGTCAGAAGCAAGCTGCCCGCAAGCTGCAGAAATATCTCGACCTCTCGACTTACGAAGAAAGCTCAACATCCCCGCATCCACAAGCACTTTTTTGAAGGCATCAACCGCTTCTTCGGTTGGACGCCGAAAAGGAGTGTTCGGGTTTTCGTTATACATCAAAAGGTTAACCTTACAGGGAATCCCCTTCAGTCTTCGAACCAGTTCTCTAGCGTTATCAGCACTATCGTTTAAGCCTTCCATGAGAATGTATTCGATTGTGAAATAGAAATTATTCTTACGAGCTCTTGGATAGTTTCTTCCAGAAAACTTTCTCAAGGCAGAAAGAAGGGTGTCCATATTGTAGGCTTTGTTGATAGGCATTATCTGAGTGCGAATCGCGTCGTTTGGAGCATTCAATGAAATGGCCAATCGACATTTACTTTCTTGAATAAACTTTTCAATTTTAGGGACCAGCCCGCTTGTAGAAACCGTAATCTTAGACGCACCGATGCCTAAGGCATGTGGATCGTTTGCAATTTTAAGAGCTCCCATCAAGTTATCGTAGTTATCAAAGGGCTCTCCCATTCCCATAACAACAACATTAGTAATCTCTTCGCGACAAGGTAACACATACAATTGAGCCGCAATCTCACCCGCGGTTAAATCACGTTCAGTTTTTTGCTGAGCCGTCAGACAAAAGGTGCAGCCCATACGACAACCCACTTGAGTCGAAATACACACAGTCACTCGCTCTTGATCGAGGCGAGGAATCCAAACGGTCTCAACACTTTTTAAATCTTCTAGCTGCAAAAGATATTTAATGGTGCCGTCGCTGCTCGTTTCCATTCCCACGATCACAGGCCAACGAAGAAAATACCTTTCATTCAATTTTTCTCGAAGAGACTTTGAGAGATTGGTCATTTCATCAATAGATTCGACTCGATTTCTCCAAATCCACTGCCATAGCTGCTTTACTCTGTAGGAAGGCTCATTCATAAAGGTGAAGGCTTCAGTTAGCTGGTCAAAACTCAAATGGATCAAATTGACTTTTGAATCAGAGGCCTTAGAGTCGTTTACACTGTGCAGCATAGGCGCCAGTGATACACCAATATACGCCAACTGTCTAAGAAAGTTCAGATGGCCCAGTCTCAAGCAGCCCTTTATCCAAATGTTTCAAATACTTATCCCTTCATGAGTGGCATTTTTGCACCACTGGCACCCAGCGCAAGGGGATGCTAAGACTTTTGCCCATGAAGTTAAAATTTAGCTCAATGGTAACCCTTGTGTGTCTTTTTGCTTTTTCTGCCTGCACGGGCAAGAAAGGCTCCTCCAGCTCTGGAGGCTTCGTTAGCATTGGAACTGGCAGTGTAACTGGCGTCTACTATCCAACAGGTGGCGCAATTGCGAAAATGATCAACCAAAAGAGCGATACCTACAACATCAAAGCATCTGCTGAATCGACCGCAGGCTCTGTCTTCAACATTAACGCTGTCATGGAAGGCGATCTTGAATTTGGGATAGTTCAATCTGACGCTCAGTATTTTGCAGTAAAAGGCGAAGGTGAGTGGAAAGAAAAAGGAGCTCAAGAAGATTTACGAGCCATCTGCAGCTTTCACTCAGAGGCCGTCACGCTGATTGCAGCTGCGGACGCAAACGTAAAATCCCTTAGCGATCTTAAAGGCAAAACCGTAAACATTGGCCCCCCCGGGTCAGGCATGAGAACTAATGCCATCGACGTATTCAACACAGCCGGCATTAACCCCGACAGTGACATTCAGGCTGAGAACCTAAAAGGAAGTGAAGCCCCAATTATGCTTCAAGATTCACGTCTAGATGCATTCTTCTATACAGTTGGACACCCAAGTGGGGTCATCACAGAAGCAAGTTCTGGAAAAAGAAGTGTCGTTTTTGTTCCGATCACCGGAATGCAAAAGCTTCTTTCAGAATCTCCTTTCTATTCAATGACCAAAATTCCTGCTGGACTCTACCCGCAGATAGCTAATGGAAACAAAGAAATTGAAACGGTTGGCGTGAAAGCAACGTTTGTAACTTCCGCAAAAGTTTCGGACGACGTCGTCTATGCTTTAACCAAAGAAATATTTGAGAATCTCGAAGAATTTAAAAAACAACATGCTGCCTTTGCGCTACTAACCAAAGAAAACATGCTTGAAGCTCTCTCTGCACCTCTTCATCCTGGAGCTTTGAAGTATTACCAAGAAGCTGGATTAAAGTAAGCGAAAAGGACGGCAACAGCCTA
Source organism: bacterium (assembly GCA_009991595.1). Classification (GTDB taxonomy): domain Bacteria; phylum Bdellovibrionota; class UBA2428; order UBA2428; family UBA2428; genus JAACVK01. The sequence continues at coordinate 72,944 of JAACVK010000029.1, forward strand.
TGGACAGAATTGAAGAGCAGAGTCTACACAAAGCAGAACTTCTTGTTGAACAAGCGGAAGGACTTACCCGAAGCCCTAGTGATTGGAGAAAGTTTCTTATTCCAACCGTGGCTCTTTGTTGGTCGATTTTTCAGCTCTTGTTGCCCCAAGTTCTGCTCTTAAACTCTACTTTTGTTCGCTCCATCCACTTGGCTTTTGCCATTTCCTTAGTTTTTCTAAGCTTTCCAGCTATTCGCTCAACAAGTGCAAAAGAAAAACTAGCGAAAATCTTTAACGGAAAGCTTTCCTTTCTTTACGAAGCCAAACAAATTCCCTACATCGACATACTCTTAGCCATCGTCACAGCCACAAGTGCTCTTTACATGATGATTGACTATGAGGGCATCATCACTCGACAAGGTAATCCTTCTGGCTCGGATATCTTTGTAGGAATTCTTTTGATCGTTTCTCTACTCGAGGCGGCCCGTCGCTCACTTGGCCCAGCCCTTCCTCTCATTGCCGGCACTTTCATCATTTACAGCTTTTTTAGCGAATCCATGCCCGCGCTCATTGCCTTTAAGAATGCTTCCATCACGAAGCTTATAAATAAACTCACCATGAGCACCGAAGGAATCTTTGGCGTTCCACTAGATGTTTCGGCCTCTACAGTCTTTCTATTTGTTCTTTTTGGAGCGATCTTAGAAAAAGCTGGCGGCGGAAAATACTTCATCGACCTAGCCTTCAGCCTACTTGGTCGCTACCGTGGGGGCCCGGCCAAAGCCGCGGTTCTTTCGAGCGGACTCACAGGTCTTGTTTCTGGATCGAGTATCGCCAACACGGTTACAACCGGAACGTTCACCATTCCCCTTATGAAAAAAGCTGGATACTCTGGCGTAAAGGCTGGAGCTATTGAAGTCGCCGCTAGTGTGAACGGACAAATCATGCCTCCTATTATGGGAGCAGCAGCCTTCATCATCGCTGAATACTGTAACTTAAGTTACTTCGAGGTGGTAAAGGCTTCTTTTATTCCGGCCGCCATCTCCTACATTGCCCTCATCTACATCACTCATCTTGAGGCACTCAAACATGACATTCGTCCCTTAAAAAAAGAACAACTTCCCAATTTCAAAGAGACACTGCTTGGTGGACTTCACTTTCTCTTTCCTCTCGGACTTTTGATCTATCAATTGATGGTGGAAAGAAGATCGGCTCAACTTTCTGCGTATTACGCCATTATTTGCCTAAGCGTTTTAGTTCTTGCTGTAGAGGGCATTAAAGCCGTCCGCAATAAACACCCCATCGTGGAAGGCTTTAAGCATGGTTTGAAAACTTTGTTTGACAGCTTAATCGCTGGAGCCCGAGCCATGATGGGCATTGGTGTAGCTGTTGCTGCAGCAGGCATCATTGTGGGTGTTGTCACCTTAGGACTTGGTGGTGTGATCACAGAAGTCATTGAAGTTCTCGCAATGGGCAACTTGATTCTTTTGCTAGTGATCACTGCCATCGTCAGCCTAATCTTAGGAATGGGCCTTCCAACCACAGCTAACTATATTGTAATGGCGACCTTAACAGCACCCGTCATTGTTAAAGTCGGTGGAGGACTCGGCCTAGAAGTTCCCCTCATTGCAGCTCACTTGTTTGTTTTCTATTTTGGGATTCTAGCCGATGCCACGCCACCGGTCGGCCTGGCTGCCTTCGCTGCTGCTGCGATCTCGAAAGAAAGCCCCATGGCTACCGGGATTCAAGGCTTTATTTACAGCATTCGAACCGCAGTGCTTCCCTTCATCTTTATATTCAATCTAGATTTACTTTTGTATAAAGTTACAAGCCTTTGGCATGCAGCTTACATCTTCACGACTTCCCTCATCGCTATGTTTGCCTTCGCAGCGTTGTTTCAGGGCTACTTCCAAAGAAAGAATCGCTGGTATGAGGGCATCTTGCTTGCACTGACTACCATCATGCTTTTGCGCCCAGCACTGTTTGAAGAAGCAACTGCCTTAAGCCGTGACAATGTGTTAGCGGCCGGCTTGATTTTGTTTTTTGTGATCGCGGGACTACAACGTCTTCGCCCCGATCCGAACAAGGTATTGAACTAGTTTATTCTGATCGCCGTTCTAAAAGCTATTCGTTTACTTTTCACACGTTTACTTTTCACAAGCACCCTGTTCCAAAGGATCCAAGCGCCCAATGTGAAAAACTTTTAGACGCTTTTTAGAAGAGTGACTAAAGCTTATACAGATTTTTCTTTGATTATCCGCACTTTACCCAATATTTCACCTTGTAGTAGGGGCTCCATTTTTGCGATAATCCCTGAAGAACTTAAGAAGAGTTCTAGAGTAAATGTTGGTCACGGAGGATCCTGTAGATGTCTAAGGACAAAAATTCACTAGAAGCGAAATATCTCGATTCAATCAAAAGTAACACCCAAGGAAACAAATCTCTTGCTGAACGGTTCAAAGCAAAGGCTGTTGAACTTGCTCGCGAAGGTTACTTCGGATCATTAAAAACAAGAAAACAACAGTTACAAAATTGTTATGCCAATTTAGTTAATCTAATCGATCAACCTGAAGTCCCGGTTTTAATCTACGGAGAAACAGGCTCAGGCAAGCGTCGCATTATTGAAGAATACCTGGTTCTAAGCAACTTCTATCGAAGGTTAGATGGATCAAGCAAATCTACCTTAAGAGTCCTCAACGCGAAATTCCTTCGCAATGGCTGGACCGACCTACTTTCTATCGCCAGTAATAAAGAGGGCGACTTTATTTATCTTGAAAACGTCGATGAGTTAACCTGGGACCAGCAAAAAGAACTAAGCGCCTTTCTAACTCACAACTATCTAAGCCCAGAGCTAGGCTGCCCAAGGCTTTTCTTTGGGACTGAAAAAGCACTTTCCATGCTCATCATTCAAAAGCAATTTAGCCGAAGTCTTTTCAAGCAGATTACCCAGTTTGCCATCTTTCTTCCAAGCTTGAATGAACGACAAGAAGACATCCCTCACCTTATTCAGACTCTGGCTTACGAAGATTCTGGCTACAAGCAGAATCCACCTGTATGGTTTGTCAACTTTGCGTCTTCTCAACTCTGGGGTCGAAATATCGACGAGCTCAAACTTTTACTTAAGAACATGTTGCTCAAACAAAAGAACATGAAATATTGGAAAAAATCCGACATCCCTCGCCTCTACACAACCACCACAAACAGCAGCTTCACTCCCGCTTCACCTGTGGACATAACTAAGGTCCAAGAATATCGAGTGAATCTAAAGAAAGCTCTTGTCATCTCTCACGGAGACAAAAGGAAAGCTGCAGGCCAACTTGGCATGAGTAAAGCTGAAATACTCAGGAAAATGTTAGAATACCGAGTGCGCTAGTCTCACAGTTAAAACAAAAAAAGGCTGGCTTACCACTAACGGTAAACCAGCCTTTTTTATTTGGAGCTCTTATTTTGCCTGAAGCTTCACAGCAACTTCAAAGCTGTCGCTGATAGCTTTATTCCCTAAGTTATCAAAGAATTTATTAGAGCCATAGCGCACATCAAACTTGGTGCGATCTACAACCATTTGCCCTGATGCATTCACGGCAGCCCCATTCACCTCCACATTTGCAACGATGTCTTGTGGGTGAGTCTTTCCCTTGATGCTTAGATCTGCACTAATCAAATGCGTCGGCTTTGCAACCTTAACCTTTGAAAAGTCTCTCTTATTGGCAGCTTCCAGGGTCTTCATAAGCTCGGCTTGTTTCTTTTTATCTACCTCATTCCAAGCGGTCACTTTTTTGATCTTCAAAGTAGAGTTTTTAAACTTATCCGCACTAAAGAAATCATCTGACTTTAAATGACCAACAAGCTTTTCAGCGCTTTTGGGATCACAGTCACCACAAGACATGGAAGTCATATCAACCTCAAAACTGCCACCCACAAGAGCACCATTCTTAACCTCTAACTCTCCACTCGATAATTTAATATCACCGTAATGAAAGCCGGTAATTTTTTCTCCATACCAAGTTGCCATAGACTTAGACGGGTCAATTTTCGCAGCCATCGATAACGATGCGATGAGTGCAGCTCCAGTAAAAATTAATTTTTTCATTTTCAATTTTCTCCTATGTAATTCTTGTTCAGATAAAATATCCTTCGCTCTAGTTTCTAATACAAGACAGGAAGCTAAAAAGTTACGGAACAGTTTATCAAAGGGCTAAATCTAGAGCCAAGAGTTAGACGCGCCTTGTCTTTTGAGCCAGGCACCCAATTGCGTCTCGCTGACCACCTCAACCCCAAAGGCTTGAGCTTTTTCCAACTTCGATCCAGCAGATTCTCCGGCAAGCAATAAGTCTGTCTTTCTTGAGACCGAGTTAGAAACATTTGCACCCAATTTCAAAAAATTATCTTTATAAAAGTCACGTGCCTTAGACAAAGTGCCGGTGATGACAACAACCTTACCCTTGAGCGCAGCATCCGGGCCAGCCCCCTTAACCTCTTGTTCAAAAGCACTCAAGCCATGAGACTTCAACTTTTCAATTTCGTCGATAAAAGTCTCAAGACGAACGGTCTCAAAAAAGACCCTTGCCGTCTCAGGGCCAATGTTTGCAATTTCTTGCAAGTCTTCAATCGATAGTTTGAAAAGCTTAGACAAAGATCCTGCAGAAGCAAGCAAATCCCTGGCAGTGGCCTCACCAATCAAAGGAATCCCCAAGCCAAACAAAAACCGCTCAGCACTCTGTTTTTTCGACTCCTCTAATCCAAGCAACATCTTCTCGACCGATTTTTCACCAAAGCCCTCAAGCCCCTGAATTTCTACGGCCCTGTCTTTCAGTTCATACAAATCAGCCAGGTTGGACAAAAAACCCAGCTCGAAAAAATTTTCAATCCACTGTTCACCAAGACCTCGAATGTCCATCGCTTTGCGTGAGACATAGTGCTTAATTCGCTCCACCACACGGGCCGGACACTCTGGATTAATACAGCGATAAGCGCTCTTATCTTTGAGAACCTTCTGCTTACAAACTGGACAGGCCGTGGGAAATTTAAACTCCTCAGCCCCTATTTTTCTCTTAGAAAGGTTGGCTCCAACTACTTCTGGAATGACATCTCCAGCCCGGCGAATCCACACCTCGTCTCCCGCTCGAACATCCTTTAAACGCAACTGCTCTTCATTATGGAGAGTAGCTCGTCGAACAATCACGCCTCCAACTGAAACAGGTGCTAAATTAGCCACTGGAGTTAACACCCCCGTGCGACCCACTTGAACTTCTATAGATTCTACCTGAGTCAAAACCTCGAGAGGCGACAGCTTGTAAGCAACTCCCCATCTTGGAGAATTTGAGATTGCACCTAAGCGGTTGGCCTGATCTCTACTATTAATTTTAAAAACTAGCCCATCAATGTCATAGTCCATCTTTCCTGAACTACGAATTGCTTCATATTCTGCAATAAGCTTTTCAGCTTGATCCATGCTTTTAATCAGCCGAGATTTCGAATTTACACGAAAGCCTAGCTCCGCTAAACGCTTCAGCGCTTGGCTTTGATCCAGCTCTTCACCCAATAACTGATAAGCAAAAAACCGCAAAGGCCGTGAGGCCGTGATTTTAGAGTCTAATAGACGCAAAGATCCCGCAGAAGCATTTCGCGGGTTAGCAAACAACTTTTGCCCCTTCTCAGCTAAGCTTTCATTGAGTTTTTCAAAGGCCGAATTTTCCATAAAAACTTCGCCTCGAACTTCAATGCGACCTTTAACCTTTGTCCTTAGAGTGAGAGGAATGTCGTGAATGGTTTTCACGTTGTCAGTGATCTCCTCGCCAACTAGCCCATTCCCTCTGGTCGCCCCAACCTCCAAACGGCCATCAACATAGACAAGACTCAAGGCCAATCCATCAATCTTTTCTTCCGCCATCGTAGGAAAAAAATCTTTGCTCTCTTCCAAAATTCGAGCAGCACGGTCATAAAACCGTTGCAAATCGGTCAAACTATTGGCATTGGCGAGCGACAACATTCGACTGGAATGCTCGTGTTTTTTTAAAATCGACTTAGGTTCTGCCCCCACTCTTTCTGTAGGAGAATTGACGCTTTTCAATTCAGGGTGTGCATCTTCAAGGGCTTGGAGCTCCTTAAGCGCGGCGTCATACTCGGAATCGGGAACACTCGGCTTGTCTAAAACATAGTAGGCATGGGACCAATCGTTGAGCTTTAACTCAAGTTCAAGCATACGAGACTTTGTCTTGCTGGGCATAGCCTATCCTAGTTACAATAGGTAGAAGGGGGGGGCAAGCTTGAGAAACTATTCTAATCCTTTTGTCGTTGAAATGCGGGACGTGGACCGGGACTTTGATCTTGGTCCTGGACAAGCAGGTAAATCAGCAGGGCCGGTAAAGCTACACGCATTGGCGAGGGTTTCACTTAAGCTCAGCCATGGAGAGTTCGTTTTTTTAACGGGCCCCTCCGGAGCAGGCAAAAGCACTTTATTGAGAATCATCATGGGACTCGATAATCCAAGCTCAGGCGAAGTCATTACCCTAGGCAAGAATCTAAATCAGATGTCCGAAACCAAGAGAAGGCAGTTACGACAAGAGATTGGTCTAGTATTTCAAGACCACAAGCTCTTGCCTACCTTGAACGTTTTTGAAAACGTTGAATTACCTTTGAGCTTCCGGGGTCTAGCCACCAAAGAACGAAACCGCCGGGTTGAAGAGATGCTAGAAGTGGTCCAAATGAAGGACCATATGTTTAGCCCCGTCCACGTTCTCAGTGCAGGCGAAAGGCAACGAATCGCCATCGCACGCGCCCTTGTGACTTGCCCAAGCTTAATCATTGCAGACGAACCAACCGGTAATTTAGATCCGAAGTCCGCCAGAGGCCTTGTTCGACTTCTTAGAGAGTTGAAAGGACACGGCACGACTGTTCTTATTGCAACCCATGACATGGGCCTAGTAAGAGATTTTGGTGGAAGAATTCTGGAGCTGGTCGGAGGAACCCTCCCCAGTCAGAGGAACAAAATTGCTCAGCACAATGCTTATAAAATTCCTAGGTTTTGGAGGACTGCGGAAAAATCATGATTATTAAAATGGCTTGGAAACACATCTGCTCACGCCCAATTTCGGGAATCTTAACCGTTGCAGGAGCAACCTTAGTTCTAACTTTATTAGGTTCTTTCTGGGCGCTTAAAGACAATCTCTCGCACGTTCAAAGCACTTCGATAGAAACGCCCTCAAACGTTCATGTTTTCATAAAAACAGGCACCTTAAACGCTGAGGTTAAAAACGTGGTCGCAATCATGCAAGGATCCACCCTTCTTGAGCAAGTTAGAGTGGTATCTTCTGACGAAGCCTTTAAGGAGTTCGAAAATGAATTTGGCGAAACCCTCTCAAAAGCGGTGAGTGAAAATGCTCTTCCCATCATGATTACAGGCAACATGATCAAAGGACAAATTAAACGCAAAGACCTAAACAATCTTGTAGAGAAACTAAAGAAACATCCAACCGTATTAGACGTCGATGCTGGCGCCGCCCTCAACATTGGTTCAATCGAATCAGAGACGGAAGCTCGTGTGGTTAATTGGGCCTTCGTGCTTTTTGTTTTGGTCTTTTCTATAGTCGCTCTTTTAATTTCACACCTCATCCGCCTAGCCTTCGAAGGAAACAAAGAGGATATCGAAACGATGAAGGTTTTAGGGGCTACTAAGTTTTGGATATTCACACCTATGTTGCTAGAGGCGCTTTTCTACGGCCTAGTCTCTTCGGCTTTAACAATCATCACCCTCAATTTAAGTATTCAATACATACTTCCAGCTTTTGCTAACGTTCTACTTCCGAAGAACTTTGACTTTTTCACTCTTTCTATTTCTTCTTGGTTTGGTGTGATTGGTGTAGCCATTGGAGCCTCCTTGCTTGGCGCGGTTATGACCTGGCCTCTGGTCAGAAAACCCGCAAGGAGATCTTAAGGTTGCTTATCTTTAAGATGCGATTTACCTTCTTACTCTCTTTTCTTGCCTCTAGTCTTCTATGGGCTGCCGTCAAGAAAGAGGCTCAAGAACTAAGTCTTTTAGAAGAAAACAAAAAAGCGCTTTCTCTAAATATAAAGAGCCTAAACCAAGAGATAACAGTGCTCACAAAGGCCTATCAAAAATACTCTAATGCTCAAGTTCCAGCCACCTCTCTTATTCTTGGCCAATCCAGAAAAGCTCGACAAAACCTTCGAGCAAAACTGATCAGAAACTCCCTCAATGCACTCATCGAAAAACGTGATGAAGTCGTTGCTGAGGAACAAGAAACCATAGCACAAATTCACATCATTGAGTTCGCCCTACAGCACAAATCCTCTAAAAGTTCTAGGAGACCTTCTCTCACAGAGTGTAAAAGCTGGCCTATCAATCTGACATCGAAATCCAAGCTCATAAGAGAGTTTGGACAAATTACAGACAAGGAAAGTAAAGTCTCTTGGCAGCATCCGGGATGGTTGATTGAAAGCCATCAAACCCCCATTATTGCCTGCTCAGCAGGAAAGGTCGTCTACGCTGCTCCCATTCCAGGCAGAGGCTTTGTTGTCATTGTAGAACACGACACGGGCTTTTTGGCCACTTACGCCCATCTAGAACAAAGCAACTCTCACAGCTTGCAGGTGGGATCAAAACTAAAAGCTGGTAGCAACATTGGCTCAAGCACAGATAAATTTTATTTTGAGATTCGAAAAAACGGTGTCGCAGTTGACCCTCAGAAAGTTTTTTCCAAGAATTTGATCTCTGAACGAATATCGAATCAGTAAAAATCCCAGTATACTAAATGAATGAATCTGCTTCGATCGTTTTCAAAATACGCCTTCCTTGGTTTTGCTATTAGCACCGGCTTTATACTAGGCAGCTGCTTTCAGAATAGAACGAGCGCCAACAAAGCTCCCTACAAGGAGCTAAAAAATTTCGCCAAGGTTCTTGAACACATCGAGAACAACTTTGTCGACAAGGTAGAGGTTAACGAACTCATATCTGGAGCCATACAAGGAATGCTCAGGACACTAGACCCCCACTCCGCCTACATGACCCCAGAAATATATCGCGAGTTCAAACAAGACACCTCAGGCAGCTTTGGTGGACTTGGCATTCAAGTCACCATCCAGGACAAGGTGCTCACCGTTATAGCTCCAATCGAGGATAGCCCGGCCTACCGAGCTGGAATTAAGACTCGAGATAGAATCATTCAGATTGAAGGCAAAAGCACTCGCAACCTATCCTTACCAGAAGCCGCCACGCTCATGAAAGGCAAGCCAGGCACATTTGTTACGCTCGGCATTCTCCGCGAGGGCGAAGCAAAGCCTATCAAGGTAAAAGTCATGCGTGAAATCATCAGAGTTCAAACTGTAAAATTTGCACTTTTACCAAGTCATATCGGCTACCTTAGAATCACATCTTTCTCGGAAGGCACCTCAAGAGAGCTAGAAAATGCCATTAAAACTCTTAAAAAAGACAAAGACCTAGCAGGCTTCATTCTCGATTTGCGAGAGAATCCAGGTGGATTGCTTGACCAAGCTGTAAAAGTTTCAAACTTCTTTATAGACGAAGGCCCCATTGTTTACACAATAGGCCGCGACAAAGAGAAGAAAGAAACGAAGGTGGCTTTAAAGGGCCGAAAACTCACAGACCTACCACTTGTAACACTGGTTGATTCTTCATCGGCTTCGGCTAGTGAAATTGTTGCAGGAGCACTTCAAGACTACGGCCGCTCCGTCATCGCTGGCGAGGTAAGCTTTGGCAAAGGTTCTGTTCAAGAGATTGTCCCTGTTGGTGATGACTCTGGCTTAAAGCTCACTATAGCCCGATACTTTACTCCTTCAGGGCGATCAATTCAGGCCAAGGGCATTACTCCCGATATTTTCTTAGAAGATCTAGACAGCGAAACCCTCAGCAAGGCACGCAAGCAATCGAACAATGTGAGAGAAAAAGACTTGGCCAGACATTTCAAAGGTGCAGATGAAACTAAAGAAGTCATAGAAAAGCTCCCAATTCCCGAACAAGAGAAGCCTCAGAAAGAACTTGCCGAAAAAGTTATGGCGAACTTCATGGTTGCTCAGGCTTACGGAATAATTAAAACCGTAGGCCTAGTGAAAGACGGAAGCAAACTGCCCGAGTTTAAACTTGATGAATAAGCTTTAGCGCTTATTTCGACTCATATGCTTTAGATAGGCGATCAAGTCTTTCACTTCACCATCCTTTAGAACATCCGAGCTAAAGGATGGCATTTGAGACTTTGGCCAGTGCCTTAAATTTTGGGGATTTCGTATCAACTTCCAAAAATACCGTTCTTTAAAATACTCGATTGGATTGTATGGAAGATTCAAATCGGGACCCATGTCAGAAGAACCCTGCTTGTTCATCGTGTGGCAAGGAAAACAGTTTTGAAGAAAGACCTTAAGTCCCCTTCGAACGGGGTGAGACGTTGAGAAACTTCCGGCAGGATAAACCTTAGGATATTTTTCACTTAACGCAGAAATAATCTTGATAGTAGAAACTTGAAACGGCCACTCTTCAGAGGTGATATCAGCCCCCTTAGACTCAACCCAAACCACGTAAAAGGGCCCGGCAGAACCATTCTTTTTCTCTAAGGTAGGCCAGGGGTCCTTTGGACTTTCGATTGCTAAAAAAGATTCTGCTTTCTTGTGACGCAAGAGGCGAGAGACAGAGGCCACAGATGTAAAGCCATCCAAAGCCGAGATTTCAACAAAGGCCTCGTCACTCAAAGAAAAGTCTTTCAGCAAGCTTTTCATCGAAACGGCCAGATAATGCATCTTCTTGCCATACACTGGGTCTTTAGAGATCGTAATCTTTTTAGCTTTCTTGAGAAGCTCTGTCAGACTCAACTTTAACGCCTTTTTCTCGCCCTGTATGAGCAGAGAGCTTTCTTGAGAAAAGACCGTTGGAACACTAAGCATCATAACGAGTAAGAGTGCCGATTTCAAAACTTGCATTTTTCGCCTTTCTCGGATGTTCTATCCTTAATGAGAAATTTAATTATCATGAGTCTTATAATTTGCCTTAGCAGCTGTGTTTCTTCAAGTCGCCATAAGGATCTTGAATCAAAACTCACTCAAACCCAACAAGAGCTGACCATGAGCAAACTGGTTAACAGTAAGCTTCAGCAAAGACTCGGTGAAAAGTCCTCTAGCAACACAGAACTAGAGATATCGGTCGCCGAAATGCAAGCTGCTCTTGATGAAGCTGCCAAGCGCAAGATTGAAACCGACCGAAGAGTTGAGCAATACAAAGCACTTGCTCAACGCTTCAAGGCACTTGTTGATTCAGGTGAGTTAAAAATAAAAATGGTTGATGGGCGCATGATCTTAGCACTCCCATCAGACGTATTGTTCAAATCAGGCTCCGCGGACATCTCAGAAAACGGTCATCGCACGCTCATAAAAACAGCTCAATTGCTAATCGACATTAAGGAACGAGCCTTTCAGATTGAAGGTCACACGGATAACGTTTCCATCAAAACAGCTAGATACCCTTCAAACTGGGAACTAGCCTCTGCTCGCGCCTTGGCAGTTCTGAAAATCATGAACGAAGCAGGAATGTCTGTCACTCGCCTTAGTGCCGCAAGTTATGGCGACACCAAACCAGTTCTGAGCAACGAAAGCGAAGAGGACCGACAGCTTAACAGACGAATTGAAATTGCCATTGTTCCCGACCTTTCACTATTGCCAGGAAACGATGCACTCAAGCGCCTATCGGATGATGCTCAATAAGCAAAACATTCGCCGTTTGTTTTACCATCGGTTAAGAAAACTTAACACGAACTCTTGAGAATCGCGTTTAGCACATCAAATCATCACTTGTAGACAGGCCTGCAAGAATGCCAAAATGATCACATGAACACTCGAAGCTTAAAAAGAGCTTCGATTCTAGCAATCTTCATTACAGGTCCTCACCATGAAGGGTGGAGTCGAAGTTACGAAACACAATCATACATAGTTTGTAGCAGCCAAACAGATAACGCCGACCATTGTCTAAAATGTGTAGAGAAAAAGGCCGTCGCCCCTAACAAAAAAGGAAGCTTCAATAACCAAGCCCTGTTGGCGGCCTTCTCTCTGCGGAATAATCACTTAAAATCACTATTCGGAGGCTTCTGGGCCGTGAACTGCGCAACCCCTATTAGCTTTGATGAAGCTCTTTATGGGCACATTTATAATGCATGCGCGTATACGCAGTTCAATGATGAATGGGAATACTGGTCCTGCTTTGAAAACTTTTGCGAAGATACTCCAGACTCCAGCTCTCAACCTTGTTTAAACCTAGAGGAAGGGAAGCGAGCTTCCAAAGATATAACGGACATCTGTGCCAAGAAAATGAAAAAGGCCTTAAACATAACGACCCTAAAGATCGAATACGCCAAAGAGCTAAAAGCCTGCAAAGAAAGACATTAACAATCCATTTAGTTTGATGATCTTCTTTATCTGCCTTAAACTTAGTCAATAACTATGGACAATAAAGGTAAGCAAAAGACACTAGAACGATCAAAGGCACTTGCTACTTTTTTAGACTCTCAGTTTAGTTTTCTAGGTTTTAAGTTTGGTTGGGATGGGATACTCGGCCTACTTCCCGGTGTTGGCGATCTATTCACAACAATGCTTTCATTTTACATAATCGTCCAAGCAGCCCTCATTGGCTGCTCGCCTGCGACCCTGGTTAGAATGACTGGAAACATTGTGGTCGAAAACATCGTCGATGCGATCCCTATCATTGGAAATCTTTTCGATTTTATCTGGAAAGCTAACCTCAAAAACACACAACTAATGGAGCGACATCTTGAGAACCCTAACCGACTAAAAACCCAATCAAGGGTTTCTATTGCAGCGTTGCTTTTAGCAATTGCACTAACTTTAGCATTGGTTCTGTTTGCTGCAATCTCAACCTTGTTCTGGTTATTAGGCCTTCTTTACAACAATGCCTTCTAAGTGCAGACTCGATTGAGAGTAATTTTTTCAGCTATTTAACAAACAAGCGATGAACTCAAGAAGAGGATGTCCGCCGTCTCGGTGGAATTTGTTTGAGCCCCGAATCGTTTTTCCTTCTTAAGCAACCTCAAGCTGTTCTTG
>JAACVK010000076.1 GCA_009991595.1 bacterium
CCTGTAAATGAACGAGCCGGACTTCGGACTAAAGTATTGGAAACCATCCAGCGAGGATTGGATAATCCTGATCCAGCCGTTCAGCGCGCCTGCGCCGATATGATTAAGTGGGCGCCTGACAATGAAAAAGCCGGACTAATCCGGCAAGGACTGGATAATTCTGATCCAGCCGTCCTGCGCGCCTGCGTTGATATGATTTGGCGGACGCCTAACAATGAACAAGCCGAACTAGTTAAGGTTCTTAAAGAAAAAGGCTTAACAAGTTTAGTGATAGAACCTCCTTTGTATAAAGGGTCAAACATGACTCCAGGGAGATTTCAAAGAGCAAAATTCACCAAGACCGGATCTGAAACCACCTTGCTCGGAGGAGAACTTGAAGGTAAAGCTATTGTTCGGCAATTAACTCTCGAGGCATTTTTAACCTGGAAAAAACTCTACGATGATCATCAACTCTGGCATAACAATGGCTTTGATTATGTGCCCATAGAACCAATTTTTTCCTTCAGATTAAACCGTCGAACAGGATTGGTTGATGTCTATACCGGAGTATTGGACTTAAATCTGGCTGATTGGAAGAAAATTTCACATGAAATCATCACTGATGAAAACATTCCTGATAATTTTATCAGTGAATTAGAGCAAGACCGAGACAGGATATTGAAAGTATTGGATGAAATGCATATCATCCATGGTCATGCTCATGATGCTAATTTCTGTCTCAGATTTGAAAGAAAACGGGGAAATCCTGTTTTTTCTAAAAAACCAAGGATTTATCTGATCGACTTTGATCAGGCGATTTCGCCTTAGATTATTAAAAGTTTTAAATACTTTATTCTGCCTATTTTTGTTCTCTCTCTGCTTGTCAAGTAGCCAAACCATTTAACCCAACTCGTCTCGTCATAGTTAGATTTTACGCTACTTGAGGCGGGAATTTTGAATTTTTCTGTCTATCTGCTACAATCAAATTTATGAAATACAAACGAGTTCTGCTCAAAATTTCTGGCGAAGCATTTCTTGGCAAGCGCGAGTCAGGAATTGATTTTGACGCCACGCTTAAAATCGCAACCGAGGTAAAAAACGCGGCTGCGACCGGTAGCCAGATTATTATTGTTAATGGCGCGGGCAATCTTTTTCGCGGGCGAAGCGCGTCTCAGTTTGGCATGGACCGAGCCACCGCTGATTATATGGGGATGATCGCGACTGTGATGAACGCCCTCGCGCTTCAAGACGCGTTTTCAAAAATCAAAGTTGAATCGCGGGTGATGACTGCGTTTGAAGTTAGGGCAGTGGCTGAGCCGTATATTCGCCTGCGGGCGCTTCGCCACCTTAAAAGAGGTCGGATCGTGATTTTAGCCGGCGGAACTGGGCACCCATATTTTTCCACTGATTCAGCTGCCGCGCTTCGCAGTCTCGAGCTTCATGCTGATGTTTTGCTCAAAGCTACCAATGTTGACGGAGTTTATGATAAAGATCCAGCGCTTGACAAAAACGCGAAAAAATTTTCAACGCTTAGTGTCCAACAAGCGATTGAAAAGGGCTATGGCGTGATGGACGCGCCAGCGCTTGCGTTGTGCCGAGATAATAAATTACCGATTCAGGTCTTTAATTTATTTAAAAAGGGGAGTATTCTAAAAGTAGTGAAGGGAAGTAAAATCGGGACGATGGTCAATCCTACGCAGATACGCAGATAGCGCAAACTTCACAGATAGAAACCCCAAACATGATTATTTATTTTTAATCTGTTTAATCTGCAATATCTGGGTATTTGCGAAAAATTAAAAAGGAGCATTATGTTAGATCAAATTATCAAAAAATTGCAGGAAAAAATGGAGAAAGTGGTGGTGGAGTTTCGAGAAGAGATGCAAAAACTTCGCACCTCGCGCGCGTCCAGCGCTTCGGTTGAGAGTGTATTGGTTGAGCAATATGGCTCTAAAATGCCTCTTCGGCAACTGGCGTCCATTACCATTCCGCAAGCGAATTTAATCCAAATTACACCTTGGGACAAAAATTCTTTGAGCTCAATTGAAATAGCGCTGAGAAATGTTGATTTGGGTGGTAGCCCAACCAACGACGGCGTAAATATCAGAATCACTATTCCGCCACTGACTGGCGAGCGGCGCGAGCAACTGGTTAGATTATTAAAGCAACAGTCTGAGGAAGCTAAAGTAATTTTACGGCAGGCGCGCGAAGAAGCGCTTAAAGAAATCCAAGCCAAAGTGAAAAATAAAGAGCTCAGCGAGGACGACCTATACCGCGGCAAAGAAATTTTAGACAAAACCATTCACGAATTTAACTCTGAAATTGACGAAATATCAAAAAGCAAAGAAACAGAAATAGGCGGATAAGTCGTGGTATTAGTAATTATGAATTAGTAATTAGAAATTTTTTATGTTATTCCTTACAATTTTCGTTTTTATCTTAATTCTTGGACTGCTAGTTTTTTTTCACGAACTAGGTCATTTTTTAGTAGCCAAAGCAGTAGGGATAAAAGTTTTAGAATTTGCTTTCGGTTTTCCACCCCGTCTTATTAAAAAGAAAAAAGGCGATACCACATATTCTATTAATGCGTTGCCATTGGGCGGTTATGTTAAACTACTCGGCGAAGAAAAGCAAAGTGACGATCCTAGTAGTTTTAATAAAAAATCCGTGAGCGCGCGACTACTTGTGTCAATCGCCGGAGTGTCGATGAACCTTATTTTTGCTTGGTTGCTTATCTCAATTGGTTTTATGGTTGGTATGACGCCATTGGTGTCTGACGCCAAAGATTTAGGCGGACGACAAGAGCCAATGATAATTGTAGCCGAGACGTTGGCGGACGCGCCTGCCCAAAAAGTTGGCATTAAAAGCGCGATGATTCTGGAGCAAGGTGTGGCTGACGGAGAGGCGGTGGAATTTCAGACAGCCCAAGATTTGCAGGATTTCACCACCCAGTATCAAGGCAGGGAAGTGATCATCAAGGCGCGGTCCTTGGAAAATAAAGTTGTGTCGGAGTATAGATTAATACTTGGCGTTGGCGACGCTCCGCTTGGCGTTGCGATAGTAGAAAGCGCCAAAGTGCATCTGGGATTTTTCCCGGCGCTTTATCACGGCGGGCGCGAAACTATAGCTACCACCGGCATAATTTTCAAATTTATCGGCGGGTTTTTTAAAACACTTTTTGCGCAAGGAGAATTATCCAGCGAAGGATCTGGACCGGTGGGAATGTATGTAATAACCGCCCAAGCCGTGAAAATGGGATTTTCGTTTGTGATCCAATTAACAGCTTTAATTTCCATCAATTTGGCGATTTTCAACATCCTGCCATTTCCCGCCCTAGACGGCGGGCGAGTGGTATTTTTAGCCATTGAAGGCATTTTCCGGCGTCGCATCATCAAAGAAAAAATTGAAAATATCATTCATACCATTGGTTTTGGAGTTTTGATTATTTTGCTTCTTGCTATTACCTATCGCGATGTAATAAGATTGATTTTGAAAAATTGAAATACGCGTTAAATGTGATACGATGGTTTGGCAAGGTAGAAATTGACAAATTAAAATTTTAAATATGTTATGCTAGTTTCAAACCTATTTGCCAAAACAAGAAAGCAAGATCCGGCTGATGAGCAACTTGTCAACGCCAAGCTACTCACGCGCGCTGGTTTTCTCTATAAAAATATGGCGGGCGTATATTCGTATTTGCCATTGGGATTTTTAGTTTTGCAAAATATCAGGCGGGTCATTCGCGAGGAGTTGGGTGCCATCGGCGCCGAGGAAGTATATCTTAATGAACTTCAGGATAAAGCGACTTGGGAAGCAAGCGGTCGCTGGGACGAGCTAAAAGATATAATGTACCAATTCAAAGATTCGCGCGGGAAGGAGCTGGGACTCGCGACCACGCACGAAGAAGTAGTGGCAAAAATCGCCAAGGAATATATCAATTCATACAAAGATATGCCGAAAGGTATTTTTCAAATACAAGATAAATTCCGCAACGAACCGCGAGCGCGTTCGGGGCTACTGCGCGGTCGGGAATTTGAAATGAAGGATTTATACAGCTTTCATTCAGATAATGAGTGTTTGGATCGTTATTATCAAATGGTGGCTGGCGCGTATCGGAAAATATTTACTCGCCTAGGGATTGACGCGATTTATACTACTGCTTCGGGCGGTTCGTTTTCCCAAGAACCCTCCCATGAATTTCAAGCTATCACTGAAAATGGGGAGGATACTATTTATTATTGCGTTAAATGCCAGATTGCTAAAAACAAAGAAATTGTCGGGGTTGACGCTGACGAAATCGAAGTGCTTTGCGATGGATGCGGGGGAAAGCTGGAGCCAAAAAGATCCATTGAGGTTGGCAATATATTCAAGTTGGGGACCAAATTCTCCAAGGCGCAAAATCTATTTTTCAAAGATAAAGACGGTAAAGAACGATTAGTAATAATGGCAAGTTATGGCATTGGCACTGGTCGAGCAATGGCAACTATTGCGGAAATAAATTCCGATGAAAGCGGTTTAGTTTGGAATTTGGAAACCGCGCCGTATAAAGCTTATGTGATAAATTTGACCAAAGAAAAATTAGATATACCAGAAAATATAGAACAAAAAGTTTTATATGATGATGGGGATATAAGCGCTGGCGAGAAATTCGCTGACGCTGATTTACTCGGAATTCCATACCGAATAGTCAAAAGTCAAAAGACTGGCGAGAAATTTGAGATTAAACACAGAAAAAGCGGAAAAATAGAGTTGATAACTTGGCAAGAATTTGCTAAAAAAATCAATGTGTGATTTAATTAAAAAAATAAATTAACTAAGTTAACTAAGAAAGGATTTACAATGGACGATCAAGTTACCACTCAAGCAGGAAGCCCGACTGATCCGGCAATGCCGGCATCAATTCCAGCGCCTGATCCAGCAATGGATTCAGTAGCGCCAGCCCCAATGGATCCAACTTCGGCAACCGAACCAACACCAGTTGATCCAGTTATACCAGCAGAGCCTATGGCAGAGCCAGCGCCAGCTACTGCCGATCCAGCCACTATGCCAGCTGAGTCAGCAGATGCGTCAATGCTAGCGCCAGAGACTCCAGCAGAAATGCCAACTATCCCACCGCAAAATCCAGAAAATCCAGCCCCTACGCCAACTCCAGACACGGACACTAACGCTATGCCAGCAGAAACTTTAGTGCCAACCGAGCCCACAGTGCCAGCAGACGCAATCCCGGCAACTCCAGCCGAAGCGCCAGAGGCGCCAGCAGACGCAATCCCGGCAACTCCAGCCGAAGCGCCAGAGGCGCCAGCAGACAATACAGGAGCTCCCATCAGCCAATAATTTTCACAGAAAGATTCTGTAAATCCAGTGATCGCAAAAGGCAATCTTGTTTAATTTTGGCAAAGACCAAAAAGACCAATTTATTAAGTTTTTAGGATGGTTTTTTATTGATGACTAAAGAATTTTACGAGCAAAGCCATCTTTCCACTTTGCTCTTTTTTGATTTTTGAGCTAGAATTAAATTATGCAATCGCATCCACTCATTGTAGCTAATTGGAAAATGAATACTACCCTAGCGGACGCTATCGTTGCTTTTGAAGCGATTAAAATCGGACTCGAGCCAATCGATGATGTCAAAGTTGTAATTTGTCCACCTTTTCTATGGCTTACAATTCTCGCAGAAAAAAACCAAAACCATCCCATCAGGCATTTATCAGTCGGCGCGCAAAATGTTTCACAGTTTGAAAAAGGCGCTTACACTGGCGAAGTGAGCGCGTCTATGCTAAAAAACATAGTGGAATACGCGATTGTGGGACACAGCGAACGGGTAACTCATTTTTTTGAAAAGCCTGAGGATACTAATCAGAAAATTAAATTATTACTGAAAAATAAAATTACGCCGATTGTCTGCGTAGGTGAAAAGTTTAAAAATAAAAATAGCCTCCAGCTAGTCCTGCAAACCGTCGTCAAAATTTTCAAAGGTATAAGTCAAAAGCAGATAGCGTCATCAGTTATTGCATACGAGCCGGTGTGGGCGATTTCATCAAATCCAAGCGCCCAGCCAGCTACTGGCGATTACGTGGAAAAAGTGGCGCATACATTGGCGCTTAATTTTAACACAAAAATAATTTATGGCGGATCGGTTAATGCGAAAAATATTCGCGAATTCACTATCTGCGAACATATCAGCGGAGCGTTAGTTGGCAATGCTTCGCTGTCGGCTAAAGAGTTTTTACAGATAATCAAGAAAGCATAAATATATCTCAAAACAATGATTAGATTCCCGTTTTCACGGGAATGACGAAGGGGGTCGGAATGACAAAGTGGAGAGATTGCTTCGTCGCTCGGCTGATGCCTTGCTCCTCGCAATGACGATAATCTTTCCGTCATTGCGAGCCAGCCGGTTTTCCGTCATTGCGAGCCAGTAGGCGTGGCAATCTCTCCCTTCCGTCTTTGCGAGCCAACAGGCGAAGCAATCTCTCCCCCCGTGTCCTTGCGAGCTATCTTTCGTCCGTCCTTGCGAGCTAGCCGGCGTGGCAATCCTTCCCCCGTGTTCTTGTGAGCCATCTTTCGTCCGTCCTTGCGAGCCAGCCGGCTTTCCGTCATTGCGAGACAGCAGGC
>JAACVK010000077.1:0-1530 GCA_009991595.1 bacterium
GAAATCGAGGTTAGAGAACCATCATTCCAATCTTGGTCACCGGAAGTTCCGTCATAAACTGTCCCGCCGGTCGGGGCAGTAGTATCAAGACCAAAGTCACGAGCGGCTGGATTAGTTGGCGGATTTTCCGTATTGCTGCCATAGCCGACAAACGCCGAATAAGCACTGGCAGCGTCTTTCACCTGTGCTTGCCAATGATATTCTTTAGCATCGGTCATCCCGGTAATTGTTACTGATACAGTCACCGGCGTTCCAGAATATGCGACTCCGCTTCCGCATAAATCGCCGCCATCAGTCGAAGAAAGTGCGGCTTCAATATAATCTTTTTCAACGCAAAGATAAAGCGTATCGGGATTGTCAGTATCCGATGCCGTGGCAGTAAATTGGACTTGGGTTTCATTTGTCCAGTCACCGGTTGCCAACGTTGCTCCGCCGGTGACTTTCTTCTGAACCAAATTCGAAGGGCTATTAGGCGGGTTATTAGAAGGTGCGGACAAAGTAGTAGTTCCAGCAATTGCCACCGCAGTTCCGGGTGTAACTGTCCCAGATGAAACTGTCACTTCGGTTGAAGGATTGGAAATTTCAATTTCCAAAGTTTGACCATTACCTGCCCCTGAACCAACATCTAATACCGCATAAACACAAACTTGTGAAGTGCCAATTGCCATCGTACCAGAAACTGCTGCTTTTTCTGACGCATTGAAAGAAGAAGCGGTACCAAAAAGAGTTTCCGTGCCATCATAAGTGCAAGTCCCGGCAGTTTCATAATAAATATCAACATTGGAAAGATTGGCATTGGCATTTACCGTGCCTTGCTCGGTGATAATAATTTGGGTAACATTAGCAGAACCAGCGTTTCTTATAAAAGTAAAAGCACCGCCGACATAATTATTAGTTGAAGGAATAGTCATCGATGAGGTTTGAGTTCCGCTTGAAGAAACCGTAATAACTAATGGCGGAATATATCGCCAATATTGATAAGAGAAACCCTGCTGCGGATGGCTTGGTTTGGTGCCCCAAGAGACAGCACTCGCCATATCGCTCCAAGATAAATTCCCCGAAGTATCCATAGAAAGCTTATAGGCAAAAATACCATTCGTCTTATCAGATACGGTCTGGATTAATTCAGCATTATTAAAAGGATTCATATCGGTATCATAACGACCTTTAAGGTCGTTTAGATCGGGTGTGCTATTATAATCACTGGGAGAGGTAATAGTTCCGCCATCTATGGCATATTTATAACTAAGGCCTATCCCCGCGCTGTCATCATAAGAAATATACCATTTTGTATTGCCATTATTCGTCAGCCACCCCGTTGTCATTAATTTCATGCCCGGAAGTTGAGCCGTTGTTTCAGTCGAATTATCCACATTGGCATAGCCTGTCCAACCGCTGCTGCCGCCATCCCAATAACCAGCCGACATATCATCCGAGGCCGCGCAAATGCCCGCCATCGCCATCTTGTCTGAGAGCGGGTCGGCGGAGAGATCTATCATCATAGCGCCGTCTGTAGGACCTGATAATGTT
>JAACVK010000077.1:1555-1747 GCA_009991595.1 bacterium
TTGATGTGCCGCCGGTGCAGGTATTGTATCGATAGCCATTTACATTACTGCCACCCGCCGAATTTCCCCAGACAACCATCACATCACCTGACAAAGATTCGTATTGAACATCAAAGTTATCCGTATCGCCCACGGCGGTGATGTGTTCCATAGATGTTTCCAACGACTTAAAGTTGGTAAAAGCGGAACCGC
>JAACVK010000077.1:1823-6681 GCA_009991595.1 bacterium
TCTACCGTCGCGTTGGGCCTTTTCCCACATCACGGTGGCGCTTGTTACGGTTGTGGTTGTGGGAAAGTTTTGCGCCGCCTGCCAATTAGCCGAGCCACAACCAGCACTCCCTAATTTATACCTATAAGCCAAGGCATTAGCCGCGGCTGTGTTTCTTGAATATGCCACCGTGACATCACCGGTGTTTGTCTCATAGGCAATATCAAAACGCCGGGTGGTTGGCGTTCCGGCTCCTGCTACCGCCACGGTCCAATCTTCGGACCAGCTGGTGCCGTCGTAACAGAGCACGCGCAAATTTCCGGAAGTATCTTGATAGCCGGCAATCGCTTCTTGTTTGGTCGGCGAAGTTTTAATTTGATTAATTGCCGGTTGAGCACCAGCTACGGTATCGGAGTTGGCAGAAAAATCATTGGTAGAATTAGTGTAAGTTCTCCACTGTGGCGTGGTATTAGCTGAAGCCGCATAAAACAAAATTCCATCACCCTCAGAAACAGGCGTATCAGCCGCAATCTGCCATTGGCGGGGTTCTTTAAAAATATGATCCGATTGGGTCGGCTGACCATTCGGATCAACAGTCGGTCCAATCTCCAGCGGCCCTAAAAGATAAAATTGCGGTGAGATATCCGGCGCTTTAAATTCATATTCAAAAACTGTTTTCTCGCCGGCAAAAAAATCCTTTTCCCAAGTCAAGACTTTTGATTTATCATTTTCTTCAACTTTTAACCCTTCCTGTGGACTAATTTCAAAACTCTTTGGTAGATATTCTCTAACCGGACCGGGGAAGTCTAATCCGGCTTCAGCGCTAATTTTCATCTTGTACTTTTCCGGCGGATAAATCCTTGTCGGACCTTCTCTTTTGATAATAAAATCGGAATTTTCTTCGACTGAAAATCTATCTTCCAGCTGGCGCAGGCCGTTTTTGGTCTCCGCCCGAAGCTCCATTGAATAAATCCCCATTCCTCCGACTTGATAATTTGCCTGATAATCCGCTTTTTCTGTGTAGCTGCGCATTTGACACTCCGGATTGACTTTAATTTTCCCGTTTTCGGTTGAGAGAGTATCATCTATCGTTAATTCTGGACTCCTAATTTTTAATTCCAATTTGGCGTCGCAGACCATTTTTCCTTGATCATCTAAAACAGCTAGGGTTAGATTAGCCAGCTGGCCCGGTTTGTAAATAGACTGGTCAGGATTGAGCGCTAAAACTCCCCAAGTAAAATCTTGGGTTAAAGTTTGAGATTCACTCTCACCGGATAAATCTACTTCAAGCTGATATTTCCCCGGTTTGAATTGATTATTTTTTTCAACCTTGACTACAAACCGGTCGTTTTCTTCTGAAACTGTACTGATCTCCGGTTTTTGCTCAATTATCTCGCCATTATATTTTAAGGAGGAAGATATTTTCCCTTCTGCTAAGTCAAGTTCTCCCAAGGCCTTAGCTTGGCCATTCGATTTTACCATCCCGGCAGAATTCACAACAAATGTTGGCTCAAGAGCACTTGAAAAATCGCTTGTCAGTGAACCTTCGGGAGAAATTGAGGCCTTGGTGCTGATACGGTTAAAGATATAAAAGACCGCGGCAGTGATAATTATTGCCACAAAAAGCCCGGAGAGTAAAATATATCTCCTTATCCTCAACTGCCTAAGCCGCCGGCTTATAACAAATTTTCCCTCGCCATCGTCAATCCGTCTCATTGTTTTTTAATTATGTTAATCGTTAGTCGTCAATCGCTGATCGTGACGTTGATCGTAGACGACGTACGTAATCCGTGACGAACAACGAAATAGCGATAGACAATCAACGGTTTTTCTCGTCTTTCCATGATTTTCCTAAGTTATAAAGCTATCGACTAGCTTTGTCATAAATATCCATCGCCTTTAAACAATCTAATTGGGGAATATGTTTTGGATAGGATCTAAGAGCTATATCCAAATGGCAAATTGTTTCATTGCACTCCCCGATACAATCTTCTAAATATTTAATCCAACTTCTCTGATGCCGTCTTTTAGCATATCCCTCGGCTAATAATGCGAGCGGTGATTTCGATGAGCGTCTTAATTGATCGGCTAGTCCGTATTTTTCGACTTCCGGCAAAGACGGGATTATCTTGGAATGAACAATTTCTACACCCTCAAGGAGTGTTTAATAAACATCCAAATCTCTAAAACCTCCTCTATACGCATCGCGATTAAACGCCTGACGAGACGATTGGCGATTATCGAACTGCGACTCACTTTTTTCTATTTTTTTATCTATCATTTTAATCTCTGATCTTTTATTTTTGATTTAATCATGCTATAATTATTATCCAACACCCAAAACGGAGGGGAGGAGTCATTTTATGAAAGCTTCCCCCTTTTTAATTTTTATTTTGGTTTTGTTGTTTTTATTTGTTCCGAATAATCACACTGGGGCTCAAGTTCAAGAAGTTTCTGTCTCCGCTTTTGTTGATGAACATTTGACTTTCTTACAGGAAAGAGAAAAATTAACTGTCTCGACTAACCTGCCAGTGAATTTCTTGCTAATATCTGCTTCAGATTCCAATAAATTTTATCTTACCGGCCCGGCTGAAAGAAGTTTTCCAAGCCAGGAATCTTTTATTTTGGTGGCGGAGTTTTAGAAGTCAGTAAATCAATCTCTTGTTTTTCCATTTTCTTCAGTTTGCGCAGATTGACGAAATTTAAAATAATAAAAACCGGGCAGCCGATAAGTAAAAACACCAAAATAGCGAAAAGCCAGAGAGGAAGATGAATTTTGCTGCCGGTGTTAACTAACTTTTTCGCTTCTTTTTGCTCAGCCGAAAGTTTTTCTTCCTGATACTGCGGCGATATCAAACTCCACTCTTTATTTGAAAAAGGCGACTTGATAACAATAGTTAAATTTGCCGGAAAAGGCAGCGGTAAAAACTTAATCTTTACCGACTCTAGTTGAACAACGCTGTCAGCAGTTATTGATAAAATTGATTCGCCGGAGATAAAGCTGGTAATTCTAAAAGCGGTCTGACCGTTTTTGTCCGTTTCATCAAACTGCAGTGGAGAAACTGTCCCCGATTCAGCGGCTTGAACTTTGAACTCGGAAATTTTTGATACGGCTTCAATAACATCAACTATCCCCCGATTAGAGACCACCTCGACTTTTCTGTTAGATATCGGTTTTTGCTCATCATCTTTCAAAGTAACGGTTAATAAAATCGAATGGCTTTCCGGCTCAGCCAAAACCTCGGAGGCATTAAGATCAACTGTGGATTTTTTCACCGAGACAGGTGAGGGAACAGTGGCAGTAGTACTGTAATTCTGGGCTTCAGCTTTGGTTTCAGCGTGAATATAAGGATAGGAGGATAGGGAAATAAAAAAAGCTAGAACGATGAAGGCAATTAAATTGAAAATTATATTCTTTTTCATTCTTTCTTTATCCCTCTATCCCCCTGCCTGCCTGCCGGCAGGCAGGCTTTCTTAAGAATTCCAGGCCAAATTCCGATTTTTTCGCTTCTTTTTAATAATGATGATTAGAACAATGATCGAAATAATTAAGCCACCAAGCGCCAGTAAAAACCAGAGCGGCAAAACCCAAAAAACAACCTGGCCGTCAAGCGTTTTTTCGCTCTCGCCATAGACTACTCGCAAGTCAGCGGTGTAGCGGCCGATAATGATTTTTTCTGGATTCCACTTTTCTTCAAATTTCCTGATACTGTCCGGCAGAACATTACCCCTGGCTTGATTGAGTTGAATTTTGTCACTCTCTCCGCCAAACATTCCCTTTATTGTAATATCGCCCCTGGGCTTAAAATGAACATTGCCTAAATTGGAAATTCTGACTTGAAAAGTCGCTGGCAGTTTTAGATAAATCCTATTTGCCTTAAAACTCTCCAGAAAACCTTTTTCAATGATCGTTCCCGGGACTTTGGCTAAGATTAAACTGCCGATCATACTGGAAATAGAAATCTGACTTTGGTCTTCCTCTGCTTTTGGCGGTTGGGTGGCAAAAAAGATAACGCCGTAATGCCCGCCGGCTTCAGCATCGGCCGGGACTTCGATACTATAATTAAACTCAACAACCTGTTCAGGCGTCAAGGCGACTTTACTTTGGTTAAATTTTATCCACTGGGCAAGCGAAAAATTAGCTTCTTCTTCAGTCGCAGGATAAAATGCCGGTTCACCGCCTTCACCGGAAGCCCGAAAATTCATAACTTGAGGATAGACTTCAATTAGATTATTTGTCGGATTGGTAATTTTGATTATTTGGTTGTAAGTTTCTCCGGGCTTGGTTTCCAGCTCCAGAATCGGCGGGGAAATAGTCAAACCATCACCGGAGATTTGAGCGGAGGCAAATTGAAAAGAACTCAATATCAAAAAAAAACTAAAAATTACTGTAAAAAATTTCAATTTTATACTGTTATTTTGCATTTTGATTTTTAAATTTTATTAAAAATTTCCAGTGGCAATTACTGTGACTGTATCATTATAGCTGCCAGCAGGCGTTGATCCTGAAACTTTGGCCTTAGAAGTAAGCGTTACGGTATGATTATCAGCAGTTCCTGAATAAGTGGCGAAGCTCGTAGCCGTCCTTTCATAACCGCCGACATTTGTACCTGAAACATTATATGGCGATGTACAAGTCGCAGAAGCTGAAGAACATTGAATTCCATAACCGGCTACTGAACCCAAATCTGCTGAATTAGCATAGGAATAATCAGCTGAGCCGATGGTATACGCCCCACCAGCAGTTTTATAAAGTCCGGGATTGGTGCCACTGCCTTCGTCTTGAACAGTAATGGCATACCCACTTTGAGCATTTGTCGAAATTGTGAAAGTAATATTAGGTGATGAAGTTGCCACTGAACCTGAAAGTGTTCCAAAA
>JAACVK010000118.1 GCA_009991595.1 bacterium
ATACACTCGGTTGAGTAATTTGCGGGAGGTGGCGATCATGGCTTCCTTGTAGCGCTTGCCCTCCCCAATCTTTTTTTCATAGTAGAGTTTGATCTCATCATCCCAACGTGCGGCAATATAAGCCGCGATAAATATGTCCCGTCGTAAATATACCGACCCACGCTTGGTGATATGGGTATTGTGTTTTAAACTCGTTCCACTTTGCCTCACTCTAGGGTCTAGTCCCGCATAGGCGATGAGTGACTTGGGTGAGGGAAAGCGACTAATATCATCGATCTCGTTAATCAAAGTCACAACTACCTTCTCCCCAACTCCAGGGATCGACATAAGTAGTTTGGAGAGCATAGGATCAGTTGTTATCCTAGCTCTTTTGCGCAACAACTCCCTTGTGGTATCAATTTGCTGCCAACACTTTCTTAAGGCCATATTGGCTTGTTTTTCCTCTGGAATATTGGTCTCCATGCGCAAGCTCATTAGTTTCAAAGTCTGATAAACCTTGCCTAGGCGAATTGCGGTGCGGTGGAGTGATTTAGAATTGGAGAATGTGGCAAGACTTACTTTTGATCCATCTCCTTGGATTGCTAGACGAGCAATCACCTCGGCATCTTTTAAGTCTGTCTTGCTTCGGCGTACAGTTCCTCTGTTAAACTGTTTGGTGAGGATGGGGTTCAAAAGCCGAAAAGTAATTTCCCGCTTTAGACAGGCTTTGGCCAGGACATTGTGATAGTCTCCCGTGGCTTCTGACGCCACCAAAAGATACTTGTATTTGGACTTAAGTTTGTCGAGCCAAGTGTCTATTTCACCCTCACTGTTTGTGATCTCAAAATTCTCTTTGACGACCCCCGTACTACTAGTACGTACCGCCACCAAAGATAATTTGGAAACGTCCACTCCTATTATGGCCATATGTTTTCTCCTTTCCAGAGTACGTTTAATAACTCCAAAGAAAGAAGAGAAAAGAGAAGAAAGAAAGGGAGATACACTTTGGTTTTCTCTAGTGGTATTATCAGCTTAGGCTTGTTGGTTATATGGGGCTCTCCCCCAACCTGGAAATAGAAGCCGCTAATACCGGAGAAAACCAGATGCTCGACCGGTGGGCGACGGAAGTCATAACCTTCCTCCCCAAACCGACGTTGGCTGGCTCTCCGGTGTTATTTTACCGTT
>JAACVK010000119.1 GCA_009991595.1 bacterium
GCTTCGCGAGGGTCTGGAAGAAACATGGAATTGGTTTATTGAAAATCAGGACGAGTATTTACAGAAGAAGAATTATTTTGCGGAAAAATGAAGCCGTTTGCGCAGATAATTGAAAGTTTGAATTCGTAGCGAAAAAGTTATATCATAGGCCGTATGCTTACTGTATCAAAAACTGATCTTAAGGATGTTCTGCTTTTCCAGTTGGAACACCATGAAGACCATCGGGGCAGTTATACTCAGCTTTATCGCAAGGATGAGTATTCCAGCCTTATAAAAGAGCAGACCGGACAAGAAGTTGAATTTCTAGAAGATGACTTTGCTTGTTCTTCTAAAAATGTTTTGCGCGGTATCCACGGTGATGATCGCACCTGGAAGTTGGTAACGTGTTTGTCCGGTAGATTTTACATCGTGATTGTTAATTGTGATGAATCTTCGGCGGATTTTGGCAAGTGGCAGAAGTTTATTTTAACTAAGGAAAACGGAAAACAGCTACTTATCCCTCCGATGCACGGGCATGGCTACCAGGTCTTAAGTGATAACGCGGTGTTTCATTACAAGCAGTCCTGCTACTACGAAGGGATGGTGAATCAGTTCACTTACAAATGGGATGACCCTAAGTTTAATATTTGGTGGCCCATAAAAAATCCGATGACGTCGCAAAGGGACGAACTTGGACGGGTGCCGGAGAAGAAGTAGCATGAAGTTGATAGTTATCTACGGTCCGCCGGGGGTGGGGAAGCTTACCGTGGCAAAAAAGTTGGCGGAGACTACGGAGCTGAAACTGCTTCATAACCACATGATCGCGGACCTTATCGTACCCATCTTTGGTTTGCGCACACCCGCTTCAATTGAATTTTCCGCGGCGGTGCGGATGATGATTTACGAAATAGCTGTTCGACATAACACTCCTGGTATTATATCAACAGTCTTATATTACCCCGGGGAGCAGGCGCATAAGTTTTTGAGTGATTGTGAGAAGATGATGGCTAGCCACGGAGGGGAGTTGTTTGTTATTGGGTTGACCGCGAGTTTAGAGGCGCTTAAGCAGAGGGCAGTTAGTGAGTCGCGCCAGGGGACGAGAAAAATTACTTCGCCGGAAAAATTAGAGCAAGT
>JAACVK010000120.1:0-492 GCA_009991595.1 bacterium
CTTTAACGCGCCCCTCTCCACGCACTACAACCGCAGGGCGTCCGCCGCGTTTCCATCCCCAGACGTCCCATTTGTCTCTCCGGGGGACTGATATATCAATAAGATATCCTTTTTTGTAACGCACCGCGAGACAAAGTCCGTTTTCTGGCGTCCATTTTTCTTTAATCGCTTTGGTAATATTCATTTTTTTCTCTCCTTTTGGCCGTGCCTGCCTCTGTGAGGTCAGGTCTTACCGGCTTGTTGTCTCATGTTCTTATATTCTTGATGATTTTTTCATAGAGTTTTTACTTCGGTCAATTTTCTCCGTCTTCGGTCTCGCCGAAACCCTGCCCAATTCCCCTGCGATAGGGCTCAGCGGGTGTTGGCTCTATTTTGTGTGCCTGCGGTTTCCCGCATCTGCAATGTTTGAGACATTTTTCACATACACAGCAGACAGGTTCGTTTCCGCAGCTGCATTCCTGCCACAATTGTCCAATCATTTTCCGCCCTCCT
>JAACVK010000120.1:575-817 GCA_009991595.1 bacterium
CGCCTCAATTCATCAGAACTGTCGGCGGCAGCCATCCATTGTTTATGTTCTGTGGCAGAGCCGAATTTTTCCCCGTGATAGCGCCGGCGCAGTCCCCTCATATACCCAGCCCAAAACTCAGACTCCGGCATTTGAGAGATGATCCGGAAAGTTTCCGCCCCTGTCAAATTAGTTTGAAAATCGTGTTTATTCATATTTTAAATCTCCGTTTACCATTGCACGAAAAAATTCAATTGCTTCGT
>JAACVK010000121.1 GCA_009991595.1 bacterium
TTAAAACTTTCAACTTGCAAGAACAGCTTGAGGTTGCTTAAGAAGGAAAAACGATTCGGGGCTCAAACAAATTCCACCGAGACGGCGGACATCCTCATAAATCCGGCAACAAGCGGCAATACAACAAATATGATTACTGCAGACCAAAGTGCCTCAAATGGAATTTCGATATTTGTCACACCCAATAGAAATTTCACAATCGGGATAAAAGCTACAAGAAGAACCAGGTCGTTGACCGCTACCTGTACCAGCGTATAGGCAGGGTCTCCATCCGTTAGATACGACCACACAAAAACCATTGCCGTACATGGAGCGGCCCCAAGAAGAATAGCTCCAGCAATGTACTCTTGCGCAAGCTCCGGCGAGAGATAAGCAGCATATAGTTTGTCGAAAAATATCCAAGCGAAGAAAGCCATCGTAAAGGGCTTAATGAGCCAGTTGACGATCAAAGTAAGAGCCAGGCCTTTGGGATTGCTTCCAGCTCGGGAGATGGAGCTAAAATCAATCTGTACCATCATGGGATAGATCATGAGCCATACCAAAATAGCCACGGGGATATTTACAGTCGAGATATTCAGATCACTTAAAATCGTGATCGAAGTTCCTAAAAGCTGACCCAAGGCGATACCGATGACAATACAAAGCGCCACCCAAACAGAAAGATATCGCTCAAAGGTACCCATTATTTTTCCAAATCTTTCTTGATGTCTTTTACAAAGGCCTTAATCTCATCCCTTACCCTGCGATAGACCGCGAGAATCTCTTCTTCGTCGGCCATACCTTTTGTAAGGGCGGGTGGATCTTGAAATCCTACATGAATCAACTTCCCGCCGGCAAAGTAAGGGCAGCTTTCTTTGGCCGAGTCACACACGGTAACCACATAGTCAAATGTGGCTTTTGGAAGCTCGGAGACAGTTTTTGAATTCTGAGAAGAGATATCAACCCCTGCCTCTTGCATCACTTTAATGGCACGCTCGTTCATGCCATGTTTTTTAGTTCCGGCAGAGTATACTTCAAACTCGGAACTCCAAAAATTCCTCATCCATCCCTCAGCCATTTGGGAGCGGCAAGAATTGCCAGTGCAAAGAAACATAATACTTTTTTTGACCATGAATGATCTCCTTCGTGGAGTTTAGTTCAAAAACTTTGGATTGAATATTCACTACAAACCCAAATCTGACATGCGCCTGTAGAAGGT
>JAACVK010000030.1 GCA_009991595.1 bacterium
TCCAGATCAAAATCTTGATTCAGATCTGCTCGCGAAATCTGTGGATGTCGATTGAGCTCCCCACTCGTCCTATATTGTAGGGCTCCCACTCTCTCCATTGTGTGCTCTGAGCGCAAAATGGCTGATAAAATCTTTCGAGAGTCCGGAATCAATTTATTAATCCCAGGGACGTCTTCATGAATCTTATCAAAACTTTGCCCAACCGCACCTTCGGCCGACCAACCATTCGCGTGGCACAAATGAATGACCTGAGTAAAATCCCTTTCATTGCCAGGAACCTTTTGTAAAACTAAGTCTTCGCTGACCTGCATTGAAAGAGCATCCCATGCATCCACGTAGGGGCCCCCTACTTCATCACGTTCATACTTCGATTGAGCTTCCAATAAATTCAGTTTCTCATCAAAGACTAAGGTTTCTTTACTGAGCAAACATTCAAACTGCCAGTTCTTCTCAAGACGCGTGAGCTTAAAGGATTGAGGATACTCATCAAGCAGAGTATCTAAAAAAAATTGAATCAACTCCTGCGGCGCAGGAGCAACCACTTGATAGTATTTGCAAAGTTTTTCTTTGCGGCACTCAATTTTATTCTTCCTATAATGCGCAAAAAATTCATCGATTTGAAAAATAAAGTTTCGAGGATCTTTTAACTTATCCTTAGGTAATTTGCGCAAACCGATCGAAGAAGCCTTTAGACCATCTCGAATGGGAAAATAGTCCAAGACATCTGTATCAAAACATTCCTCTAACATGGAGACCAATCTAGGCCCTCTCAAACCAAATGTTTACAGAGAGAATATTTAGATTTGACACATTGCCTTCAATCTAAGCCTCTACTAAAAGTTTAAGAATGAAGACCCTCTCTCTAAGCGCCCTCATCTCCACAATATTATTAGCTGTTTCTTGTTCCACAAACCCTAAAGTCGAAATCCCCGACGCCTCACTATCTTTGCCATTGGCAACCGAACGAAGCCAAGTCATCACCCAAGTTCAATACGATCTTCTTTTTAGCCTTAAAAACGACAGCGATAGTTTTGAGGGGGTTTCTGAAATTAGCTTCAACTATCTCAAGACCTCCTCCAAATCGCTCAAAATTGACTTCAACCAAGGAACCGTAAACTCTACTACAATCAACGGCCAAAAAAGCCCGTTCGAGTATGACGGAGAAAGAATTGTTTTAAACACCACAGATCTAAAAGTTGGCAAAAACACGATCGTGATTTCCTTCAAGCAAAAATATTCTAAAGACGGATCAGGACTTTACAAGTTCGTCGACCCAGAGGATCGACGAATATATCTTTACAGCAACCTTGAACCCTACGGAGCAAACCGAGTCTTTCCCTGTTTTGACCAGCCCGACATGAAAGCCCGCTTCAAAATGAAGGTGAACGCCCCCAAAGGCTGGTCGGTCGTGAGCTATGCTCGTGAAATCGAGAAAACTAGCTCTGCCAATAACATACTTTGGACTTTCCCGGAAAGTGAGCTGATCAGCACCTATGTTTGGTCACTCCACGCGGGCCCATTTTATATTTGGGTTGATGCCGCTAAGAGCAAATACCCACTAAGGCTCTTTGCCCGACAGAGTCTTATGGAACACGTTCAGGCAGATTTCTGGTTTAAAATCACACGTCAGGGTTTCTCCTATTTTGAAAAATACTTCAACAGGACCTACCCCTACAAAAAATATGATCAATTGATCGTTCCGGACTTTAACGCCGGTGCTATGGAGAATGTCGCGGCCGTTACTTTTACTGAAAAGTATATAACTCGTGGTAAAAAGTCGCGCGCTCAAGAGCGAGACCTTGCCAGTGTGATTCTTCACGAAATGGCACACATGTGGTTTGGAAACCTAGTCACCATGAAATGGTGGAATGATTTGTGGCTCAATGAATCTTTTGCAACCTACATGGCTGCTAAAGCAATGGCCTCTGCAACCCAGTTCTCTGGCGAAGAAGCTTGGCGAGATTTCTACGACATGAAAACCTGGGCCTTCTCAGAGGATTCCAGTGTAACAACTCACCCCATTGAAGCTCTCATCAACAACACTAAGGACGCCTTCACCAACTTTGATGGGATCACCTACGGAAAGGGAGCCTCCTTACTCAAACAACTCGATTTTTATTTAGGAGAAAGCACTTTCCGAGAAGGTGTGCGCAATTACTTCAGAATACACGCGGGCAAGAACACAACAAGAAAAGACTTCATAGACTCCCTCGCTCGTGCGTCCTCTGTTAATTTAGAAGGCTGGACACAACAGTGGCTACAAACAGCTGGAATCAATCGACTCACTCCTCAAATCCAATGCAACTCACGCGGCCGCATCGAAGATTTTTACATTCTGCAAGACCCTCCTATTTACGACGACAAGATCACTCGCCCCCAAAAATCGATGATTGCGCTCTATTACGAAAAAAATGTTAAAGCAGGTGTAGGCCTTCAAAAGACTCTTGAAATCAAGGGTGAAAGAACTTCCTTAAGTCAGCTAAAAAATATAAGCTGCCCACTCTTTATCGACATCAATCACGAAGATCATGGCTACGGCCTCTTTTCGCTTGATCCTGCAAGCTTTGATTATTTCTCCAAAAACGGGGGCAAACTACAAAGCCCCTATTTAAGACAACGCATTTGGACAAGTCTTTGGCACGATTTACTAGAAGGAAAAATTAGTTTGGGTGCTCTTGCTCGTTTGGCCAGCGAAGCTTTTGCGCAAGAAAAAGATCCAGTCGTTTTAAATGAACTAGGGCAAATGATTTACGGCCGTAGACCCAACTCCACTTCCATGTATTCTTTTTGGCCCAAGGAAGATCCTAGTAATTTAAACATCTTTTTTGTCTTTGTAGAAGAATTAGAAAAGACCATATGGGAAAGACTCAAGAAAGCCACTCCAGGCAGTGAAATCCAAAAAGTTCTTTTTAAAGCTCTCCATAGATCGTCCTTGAGTCCATTTGGAATTGACCGAATGAAATTGATTCTAGACAATAAGGTTTCTTTCAAAGGTTTAAAGATTGAACAAGACGATCGATGGCTTTTGATTAGCTCCCTGGCACGAGCAGGAGACTCCGAAGCGCTTAAACGCGTTGAAGAAGAAACCAACAAAGACAAAGGTAGCAGAGGACTCGACTCTGCTCTATCGGCCCAAGCCAGTTTTGGAGAGGAAAGTTTCATCAAGAAATGGCGCGAAGAATTGCTCTCTCCAAACTCGACAGCCACCTACGCTCAATTCAAATTGGTTTGGGGCGCGCTCTATCCACCCTTGCAAGAAAGCGCTCGAAACGCAAACTCAGAACGATTTTTCAAAGATTTAGAAACTCTCATCGAAAAAAAACCAGGCTATGTTTTGAGAGCTTTCTCATACACGGGCCCAAATGCCTGCGCAAAGTCGGACCGAGAAACAATCCTCAGAATTTTAGAGGACAAGGATTTAGAGCCATCTCTTTCTAAGGCGCTTAAGATGCAACATCAAGAAGGAGAACAGTGTGAGAGAATTCGCAGCCGCTTTTAGGGACATTACGCTGCGCGCAAAGCTGGAGTTATAGAGTTGGATGACTATACTAAAGACTATGTTTCGTAAGTTAAGTTTGCTTCTTATTTTGCTCTCGTCGACAATCTCCTTCGCGCGGCCAGCTTTTCAACACGGAAGCAACTTTCAAATTGTAGAGTTCCATGGTCGACTGAGAGTTCAGTGCCGAGATAACTCTGGCCAAACTGACTCTGCCTACCACAATTGTCGAGAAGAATTCATGTTACCCACGGCTTTTTCACGATTTATAAACGAAGGAAGCCAAGCAAACAAAGTTGCCTTTGAAAGCCAAACGGCCGACGGCAAAACAATAAAAAAATCCGTCCGATTTTTTCCGACTAGAGGATTTAGCCAAGAAGTTAATCTTGGAATCAACACCCTCACTCAAACCGCACTTTTAAGAATGGGCGAGAACATCGTTTCATACAAATTTCTGAAGGACAGAGAAGTTCTAGAAGAAGGAGGTCTATCTATGAAAGTCGAAAAAGGCCAAGACGTGTCCTGCCGAAATGGCTTTGAACACTCAAACGACTTGAATGACTGTAGACACTACAGCCGCCAACTTTGCAATCGCTACTTGAAAGGTGATGCCTGCGAAGGAAGCCAGTCATGAGAAGAATCCGAAAAGTTGTTATCCCCGTCGCCGGTCTTGGAACAAGATTTCTTCCTGTTACCAAGGTAGTCCCAAAAGAACTGCTTCCTATCATAGACACTCCTATCATCCACCACGTGGTACAAGAGGCCGTTGCCGCAGGAATTGAAAACATCATCTTCATCACATCTCGCCCAAAAGTTCTTGTGGAAGATTATTTCGACCCGAAGGATTTGGTTAGCTACAAAATTGAAGACAAAGATAAGACTAAACTCATCGAAGAAACCCTTGCCCTATCAAAGCGAGTGACCATCACTAGCATTAGGCAATACGAAGCCCAAGGCTTAGGACATGCAATCCTTCAAGCAGCCCCCGCTCTAGGCGAAGAAGATTTTGCGGTCTTGCTCGGAGACGAAGTCGATATCTCAAAAACAAAAGAAGGTGGGCTTAAGAGTTGTGTAGATCGCTTTACAGCCATGACCGAGGGGTCGGTCATAGGCGTGACCCCCATCGAGGCGTCTCTTGTAAGCAACTATGGTGTGGCCGAGTTTAGCGCTGACGGTAAGGTTTCTCGCTTCGTAGAGAAACCCAAACCAAACGAGTCTTCCTCAAACTGGATACTTCCTGGAAGGTATGTCTTCGAAAACTCGATTCTAAAGGTCCTCAAGAGCACTCCCCATGGCCGTGGCAACGAAATTCAGCTCACGGATGCCATGGAAACCCTCCTAAAGAGTCGCCCATTCTACGCCCAGAAGATGGATATTGAGCGTTACGACACCGGAGATAAGATTGGGTTTATTAAGGCTAATATTGCTCAAGCCTTTAAGAACGAAAAGTTCCGAAAAGAATTGACGAGCTTTCTCAAGGAAAATTTTGACTTATAACTTCTTTCTCCTTATCTCTTAGATAAGGAGAAAGAACATGGCTTTAAAAGAACTCAACGACCAGAACTTCAAACAAGAACTCAAAGCAGCGGGCATCGCCGTAGTCGATGTATACGCCGCCTGGTGTGGAAGCTGCCGTCTTTTTGCTTCTACCTTCGAAGCAAGCTCAAACGAAAATCCTGAATTCAACTACTTTAAAATTGATGGAGACATAAACCAAGAGTTCGCAGGAACGATTGAAATAGACAACCTTCCCTTTGTCGCTGTCTTTAAAGATGGTGAATACATTGGAGGGAAAAGCACTACAAAGAAAGAAGGCTTGGAAGGCATGATTCAAAAAATAAAGGAGAAACTATGAAACTCCCCGTCATCCGAAACTTAGCAAGAGATTACGAGGCATCTAAACTAATGGAAGCGGTCGACGCTTTTGAAACAAAACGAGAAAACTCTCTCAACGTTGAAGGCGACGACGAGAGCGAGATCTTGACCCATATGCTCATGGCCATTGAAGTTCGAAAAAAAATGGAAGACTCCGGCCTCAGCCTGCAGGATGCCATTCGAGAACAAGGCCAAAGAGTTCAGAAGTTGATCAAAAAAGGATAACAATTGAATTCATCTCGCGCCACGCTCTTTTGGGTCTTGTGTTTCATACTTGCACTCGCTTTGATTGCCACACTTGCTACTAGTTGGAACATTGTCTTAGTCAGTCAGTATCAAAGGATGATTGAAATGGGACAGGCACTCAACCCACAAGCGCAGCCTTGGGTTAAGGTGGTCTTGGGGACTTCGGGTTTTGCTGTGGTTCTTGTGCTTCTAGTAGGCTTTTTTCTTCGATCTCAAAGGGAAATGAGAACCAACACAATTCAAAGAGAGTTTTTGGCAAAACTCAGCCATGAACTAAAATCTCCCCTCAGCACCCTTGAACTAACAGGTGCGCTGCTCAAAAAAGAGGATACCAATGCAGAGGATCGTCATAGGTTATGGAAGGCGCACGACGCTGAACTCAAGCGCCTCAAAAATGAAGTCAATCTTCTACTTGAATCTGCGCGCTGGGATAGCGGTATAGCAAAACCCACTCTGAAAGAACTCAACCTTGAAGACTTTCTTCAAGAGATTCTACAGCACTGGAAGCAGGCCATTGGCTTGGATCATAGCATTGACCGAAGCGGAGACCGCTTGGAGCTTAAAACTCAACTCGACTCTAAGCTCTTGGCCTTGATTATGAACAATTTAATCGACAATGCTCGAAAATTTTCGCCACGGGGAACGGAAGTTAGAATTCACACGCAATTGAATAAAACCCTAAAAAAGTCCACCCCAAGTTGGAGCATTCAAGTGATAGACCAAGGAAGCGGAATTAAAAACACGGAACGCAAGAAAGTTTTTGAACGCTTCTATTCACAGAAATCGACAAGCGGAGCCAAAGCCTCTGGGACGGGCCTGGGCTTATATTTAGCCCAAAGGGCTGCACGAGCGATGAAACTACAGCTAAACGTAAAACCTTCATCGGAAAGTAAAGGGAGTGCGTTTGTCCTCTCAAATTAAAATTCAAGCAGATGCTCTCATCGTCGAAGACGAACCTTCCTTAAGCATTGCACTCGAGCTATCTTTAAAAAAGATGGGATTTTTTCCTCTAACGGCTGCTTCCATCGAACAGGCCTATACCTTTCTTGAAGACACTCAATACACCTTTGACCTGATTCTTCTAGACCGCCAACTTCCGGATGGAGATTCGATTGATATTTGCCATTCCCTTAGAAACTCTGGATTCAAAGGAATGATCCTAATGCTCACAGCATCGGGAGACACCTCCTCTCGAGTCGAAGGTCTTCGCGCGGGTGCAGACGACTATCTCCCCAAACCCTTTAGCTGGGAGGAATTAGAGGCAAGAATTGAGGCCCTCAAATGGCGAATGAAACCAGAGCTAGACGCCGAACACCCCCACTCTGAAGCTCAGAATGAAAAATTGCACCTTTGGAGAATTGACTCAACCAAACATCAGGTCCTGACGCCAAAAGGCTGGACCAAACTAACGGCGTTTGAATTCAAATTGCTTTCCTATTTGATTCAAGAACATGGGACTCCTGTTTCAAAGGAGCGATTGCTTCGACAAGTTTGGGGGCTAAAAATCCTGCCAAAAACCAGAACCGTCGACTGGTTCATTGGACGACTCAGAAAGCTCATTGAAGAAGACCCCAAAAAACCGACACACATCGTGAATATGCGGGGCCGAGGATACGTCTTTAAACCCTGAAAACCCAGCGAACTAGAGCTACTTACAAAATACTTACAGAAGCTCATTGGCGGTAATCCCTCTAAATCAATTATGATAGTGCTATGTCCAACCAGTCGAATCTAAATAATCAGCCACAAAAAACATTCAGTTTTACCAACGCTTTTTTTCTCTTGGGAATTCCTGCGATTGCGATTGCAATGACTCCCTGGGCTTACAAATCTGGTGGCTTAACCACTGCAGTTTTTATCTATGCTTTTATTCATTATTTTGTCGAAGGCCTAGCCATTACAGCGGGCTACCATAGACTGTTTGCCCATCGCTCATACAAGGCAAATCCTTTGGTTCGATTTTTTGTCTTATTTCTAGGCGCTGGTGCCATGCAAAACTCAGCTCTGATGTGGGCTCATGATCACCGAATTCATCATCGACATGAAGACACCGAGAAAGACCCTTACAATATTAAAAAGGGATTCTGGTGGGCTCACATGGGATGGATCTTCTTTGCAAGCAATTCGAACTGGGCTGAAGAGAATGCACCTAGCGATCTAAAAGCCGACAAACTTGTGATGTGGCAACACAGAAACTACCTACTGATCGCTCTTGTCTCTTGGATGGGAATCCCTCTCCTCTTTGGCTTGCTCTTTGATAACATTCTCGGATTTTTCGTCGTGGGAGCTCTTTGGAGAGTGCTTTGGACATCCCATTGCACCTACCTAATCAACTCGGCAGCACACTGCTTTGGCAAAGCTACATACACCCTAAAACTCACCGCGAAAGACAATTGGTTTTTGGCCTTTTTTACCTTCGGTGAGGGATACCACAATTTTCATCATAAATTTCAGGCGGACTATCGCAACGGTTTCAGATGGTGGCATTACGATCCCACGAAGTGGCTCATCGGCACACTTAACTTTTTCGGAATGACAAGCCAACTCAACCGTACTCCAGAGGAGAAAATTCTTCTCGCCCAAATGAGAACCAAGCAAAAACTTCTTGAAAACGAAGGCATTAACACCCAAAGCCTAGAAGCCCTCACTTTAAGAATGGAAAGCATTCTTGAGGATTTTCGCAAACTAAAACAAAGCTTAGAAGCGGCTAAAAAACGTGGATACAAAAGAGGAAACGAAATGGTCACCCAAGTTATGCAACAAATTGAAGACTACAAAACTCAACGAGAAAACACTTACAAACAGTGGATGACTCAGTTTCGAAGCCTTCGACCTCAATAGGCTAAGTCATCCAAGAGTTTAGCTTAGAGGAATGTTGCTCTTTTCCGACATTCTCTTCATCCAACTAAAGTAACCAGGATGCCCTTTGAAGAGCTTCCATGCTGGCAAGCCTTTCGTGCTTAAAGTAATGCCGAAGACAGCAGCATCAGAAGCGTCTGGAGTAGAACCCCCCATAAACTCATTACCCGCTA
Organism: bacterium; assembly: GCA_009991595.1. Lineage (GTDB taxonomy): Bacteria > Bdellovibrionota > UBA2428 > UBA2428 > UBA2428 > JAACVK01. The sequence goes on from JAACVK010000030.1 coordinate 8,650, forward strand.
AGGCTTCTTCCCACTCAGACACTAGATCTTCAATGTGTTGCTTGGGGTCGGTGATATTCTGGCGCTCTTTCGATTTTTTGGCCACCATCTTCATAACCAAAGCACCTGAGTATTTAATAGTTCGCTTTTGAAACCAAGAGAATTTTCCTTCCTTGGTGATGTAGTCAAAAGCCTTAAGAGCATTTGGCAAGGTATCATAAATTAAAGGTGGAATGCCTTTTACAAAGCCTTCAGACCAATTAAGCCACTTCTCTTGCTTTTTTCTCTCATCGGTATCCGCAGCGGCAAACAACTTTACACCTTCATACGCAGAGTCGACGTGCTCCATAATTGCATTAGAATCATTCACTTGAACTCCAGAAGCATCTACAAGAATTGGCACCTTCTTATAATCTGCAGAAAATGCAATTTCTTTCTTCTTAAGTGGGTGAACTTCAATTTTCTCGAAATCAACTCCTTTTAGAGCAAGGGCCACGCGGGCCTTCCAACAAAAAGGACAGACTTCGTATTGATATAATTTACTTGATGCCATGGCCCAAGTTTCTAATGGCTCCTTTGAGCTCTGGCAAGCCATAGCCACACTCAAAGTAGGGTAAACAATCTTAACAATTGAGTTTTATTTGGAAAAAAATGGATCAAGATAAGTGTCTATTTTTTAGCCATGCGTCTTTTTCTTATCTTAACATTAGACTAAAGCCCCATTTTTACATGGAGAATGCTTAACATAAGCCCCTAAAAGCTGGCACGCAACGTGCAGCTATTTGGTCGGGAGAAGAGGGATTATGAAAAGTTCTCGATATCTAATATTTATGGCAACAATGGCTTTGGCTTTGTCTATGGGTGCCTGTGGTAAAAAGAAGACCACGTCATCCACTAATTTTTCAGACAATTCTGGGGATAACAATCGAGTGGATACAGACAGCAACGTTTCTCCTACTAGTGGTGGAGGTTCAGGTTCAGGTTCAGGTTCAGGATCTGGATCTGGATCTGGCTCAGGGTCTGGCTCGGGATCTGGCTCTAGTTCAAACCTAAGCCCAACCTGTTTCAACTATATGAGCAATTTCAGCTTGGCTTCATTGAATTCGTTCTTCTACCCAGACTACAACCCAAGCAACCCACCGATTCCAAACGCAAACGGCGATTTAGCTTTTTGCATGGAATACGATGATGCCACCAACGTAAAGGGTCACCTTCGTCTTGAGTATCACTACACAATCGCTTCACAACCTGGAACTCTTAAAGTAGTTCGCTTTACAACTAAGATTTTTAAAGACAGCAACGGTAACATCTTAACTGACGACGCTGCCATCAACGCTCGCTTCTATTGGGGCAAAGATCAGAATGATACTATCACGCTAATCTGGATGGATTCTGTAGGCTTTATGTCTGTGACTGCAGACCTAGTTGCAGGCTCTGCCTACAACGGTAAAGTCAACTTTGTTAACATGCCAGGTGATTCCGATGTGGACGACGGCAATGGGAACTTAACCTTGGCTGATGTTGCCAATACTTCTGACGAAGAAAAATGCTTAAGTGGCACTTGGAACGCAAACACTTGTGTTTCAACAAAAGTTTTCGGCAGAGCCTTCTACGAAAAAGGTAGAGACGGATCAACAACGAATGCGCGAGCTAATCGTGTAGTGAACATGGTTAAAAAGCTCATCACCAATAGCCACCCAACTGAGTTCAGCGACTTTGAAATTGATTCACAACTTCTAGGTGACTCAATGGACATCGACCTTGATGACGCGAAAGCAACAACTCTAACTCAATAAGATAGACAAAAAAAGCCTTCTGGCCCCTAGTCGGGAGCCAGAAGGCTTTTTATTGTTTAAAGCTCTAAAATGTATTCTAGTTCAGAAGCAGTGCTTGGTTTAAACACCTTGAAAGCGCGAGCCAAACAATTCGTCAAGCGATCCGTGTAACTCGAAAACACTTCCTGCTTGGCTTTGTGAAATCGCTTAGCCTTATAAGCAATCTCGTATTTCAAGACTCCAATACGAAGAGGATTGATCGCCTCCTCTTCGCGGAAGCATCTAGTGACTTCCGCCTTAATTCGGTTCGTCGAGCTCTGAATGGCAGCAATTTGCGCCCTATCACCCGCTGCATAGCGGGCATTGAAGAATTGGTTAATCTTAGTTTCTTTAACTTGTCTTTCAGTTATGAGTTTTCCTGTGTAACCATTCGTTAAGCGAGCGGCCACGGATTTGCTCATGGTTGGATAAACCGATTGCAAAAACTCAAGCGACACCTTTTGCCCCAATTGAAAGCTCAAGTCTTGAGTTTGCGTAAAAACAAAACTTGAAAAGCCAATGTAGTTCACTCGCCCCGGATGAACTTGAAACAAGCCCTCTTTTAGTCCAAACAGATTGCTCACTCGATAAATCGCATATCCGCACTTGATCCGACTAACTCGATATTGCCTTGGTTCCAACTGAGCATAAAAATAGTCCTCATTCACTGGCAATTGAAAGTCGAAACTACGAGTTGGTTTGGCGAGGGTTTCAAATTGAATAGTGCAATCACTCGGAGGAGCCGCACCGTTAGTCCCAAGCATTTTGTAACCGAACAAAACCGTCTGTCCGCCTGTAAAGTCGGCAGACAATCCACCCACACCTTTTTTAGACGTCGCACAACTCAACAGCAAAGAAAGCACAGAACAGACAAAAAACCCTTGAATAAAACGAAGTTGCATCTGCTAAGTATACGACTCGAAACAAGAGTCAGAAAGTCACAGCCGTAGAAAATGCGTTAGGCTTCAGTTAGGTGGTGCAACGCACGAAAGCGTCCCGAGTGACGGGAAAATAGTTGACGTATACGTTAACGTTAGCTAAAAGCTTCAATATGTGGACTATTGGAAAACTCGCAAAAAAAGCCAGCGTAACCCCTCGAACCATCCGATATTATGAAGAATTGGCTCTGATTCAACCTAAACTTCGAGGCGATAACCGCTTTCGATATTATGATGAAAGCCACTTTCTACGACTCAACACCATAAAGCTACTTCAATCCCTTGGCTATGGCCTCAAAGACATTAGCGCCGCCCTAGCTCCTTTTGTGGACTCCGACGGACGCTGCTCGCCCACCGGACAAGAAATGTCTCAAAAAATCTCCCTCTCCCTACTCAACGTTCGAAACGATCTTCTCTCTAAAAAAACTGAGATCGATACGGCCCTAAAAGGGATTGACGAGATGTCTCCCCAGCTCAAGGTTTGCTTAGGCTGCACAGACTCTCAAACCTTAAGTGAATGCATAGGATGCACGAAAGGCCCTGAAGCTGTCATCCAAATGGCTCGCGAGCTTACAAGCGCACAAACCAACACGCACTAACTTCATTTAGCTCTTTCGTAAGATTCGAGATCAGGCAAAAAGTCGAATTTACCCGACGCTTCCCTCTAGCTTCAAATCCAGGAGGCGATTGGCTTCGACCGCAAACTCCATGGGAAGTTGCTTAAAGACTTCTTCGCAATAACCATTGATGATTAGTTTGATGGCTTGCTCTTCATCGATGCCTCGACTCTGAAGATAAAACAACTGATCAGCAGAAACTTTAGAAGCAGTCGCTTCGTGCTCCACCACAGCGGTTTTATTCTTCACATTGATCACCGGATAAGTGTTGGCCTCACAAGCGCCTCCAATCAAAAGTGAATCACACTGAGTGTGATTTCGAGCGTTCTCGGCCTTAGGACCAATAAAGACCTGGCCGCGATAGCTGTTCTGACTATGCCCAGTAGAGATTCCTTTGGAAACGATTCTAGAGCGGGTGTTTTTCCCTAGGTGCAACATCTTAGTGCCGGTATCAGCTTGCATATAATCATTGGTGATAGCGACGGAATAGAATTCACCGATTGAATAATCACCCTCCAGAATACAGCTTGGGTATTTCCAAGTCACAGCAGAGCCTGTCTCTACTTGAGTCCAAGAAATTTTAGAGTGATCACCCCGGCAAGCTCCACGCTTGGTTACAAAATTATAAACTCCACCTTTGCCGTTTTCGTCTCCGGCATACCAGTTTTGCACAGTCGTATATTTAATTTCAGCGCCTTCCATAGCCACGAGTTCCACAACGGCTGCGTGAAGTTGGTTCTCGTCGCGCATTGGAGCTGTGCAACCCTCCAGATAAGTCACCTCGGCACCTTCATCGGCTATGATCAGTGTTCTTTCGAACTGACCCGTTCCACCGGCATTTATTCGAAAATAGGTCGACAGATCCAAAGGGCATTTAACACCTTTAGGAATGTAAACAAAAGAACCATCGCTAAAAACCGCACAATTAAGCGCAGAGTAAAAATTGTCCGCCATGGGAACAACTGAACCCAAATACTTTTTAATCAAATCAGGGTATTCGCGAATCGCTTCAGAAATGGGGCAAAAAATAACCCCATGCTCGGCAAGAGTTTCTTTGTGAGTCGTCACAATAGAGACGCTGTCAAACACCGCATCCACAGCAACTCCAGCCAGACGCTTTTGCTCGTCTAATGGAATCCCAAGCTTTTGATAAGCTTCGACCAGCTTCGGATCAACTTCATCAAGACTCTTTGGTCCATCTTCGGGCTTTTTAGGAGCGGAGTAATAACAAATCCCCTCAAAGTCGATAGGCTCATAGCTAACATGAGCCCAGCTAGGCTCCTTCATCGTTAACCATTTTCGGTAAGCTTTTAAACGCCACTCAACCATCCATTCCGGCTCATTCTTTTTCGCCGAAATCATTCGAACAACGTTTTCATCCAGTCCGTTTGGAATTCTATCCTCACCAATGTCGGTCACAAAACCAAATTGAGAATAATCTTTTTTCTGATATTCCGTTACCATATGCCTAAAACCTCTTTAGCCTCTTCGCTGGCCATTTCTTTTGGATTCCACTTTGGTTCCCAAACAAGCTTCACTTCAGCTTGCTTGACGCCAGGGTGAGAAGCGACCCTGTCCTTAACCTGCGCAACTAAAACACCTGCCACAGGACAACCTGGCGACGTTAAAGTCATATCCACTACTACACTATCTTCAGCTTGAAACTTAATGTCATAAATCAAACCTAAATCCACTAAACTCATTTTCAGTTCCGGATCTTCCACATCCCGCAACCATTCCATAAGGACTTCTTTACTAATGTCTTGAATATTTTTTTTTGTTTCAGATTTCTTTTTCGAAGAACGAGTTTTTCTTTTTCTAAAAAACTCCAAAGCATCAGCTAGTCTATCAAAGAAAAAATCAACTTCTTCTAAATTATTGTAAATTCCTAAGCTCACACGACAAGAGCCCGTTTCGCCCATCATTCGATGCAAGGGTTCTGCGCAATGATGCCCTACCCGTATACAAATATTATCCTGGTCTAAAAATGTCGCCAGATCGTTCACATGAACATCTTCAAAAACTAAACTATAATTTTGAATGCGTTCCTCGGAGCTAAAGGGTCCTAAAAGAGCAACGCCCTCAACCTCGGCAAGACGAGCAAGGAAGTGCTCCCCCAAGGCACTCATATGTCTTTCAAGGGACTTCATGGAATAGGCATCTAGAAAGTCGGCCGCTTCGGCCCAGGCTATCGCAGCAGGAAAGTTAGGAGTCCCTGCCTCGAACTTCCAAGGCAAATCGTTCCAAGAGCTCAACAAGTCTCGCACCTCTGAGATCATTTCTCCACCAAGCTGATAAGGCTTCATAGCCTCTAAAAGCTCGGTGCGTCCCCAAAGTGCTCCCACACCAGTAGGTCCATACATTTTATGAGAAGAAAAAGCAACAAAGTCTAAATTCTTGTTCTTCGACAGATTCAACTTAAAGTGACCAACAGCCTGAGCCGCATCTACAACTGTGACTACGCCATGTTCTCGACAAAAAGCGGTGATCTCTTCAACCGGATTAATCACACCCGTCACATTGCTCACCCAGGGGAAAGCAAAGACCTTTGGTTTTTCTTCAACGATCAGTGCCTTCAAAGCCTCCATATCAAGGCGGCCATCGGGATGAAGTTCGGCAATTCTAAACTTGGCCCCCTTTTCTCGAGCTAAATATTGCCAGGGAACAAAGTTCGAGTGATGGTCCATTCGACTTACGACAATCAGCTCCCCGATACGAACATTGTCTCGACCCCAAGAATGGGCCACCAAATTAATAGCCTCGGTGGTTCCTCGGGTAAAAATCAAATGCCCTTGGGCCGAATCCGCTCCGATAAACTTTAACAGTCGCGCGCGAGAGTCTTCATAAGCCTTAGTCGCACCTTGTGCGAGCTTGTAGACACCTCTATGCACGTTGGCATTCAAACTCGAATAAATCTGAGCTTCTTTTTCAATAACAGAAGCTGGCTTTTGAGTGGTCGCACCGCTATCAAAATAACGAATGCCCTTTCCGTCATAGGCCTTCGTCAGATACGGAAACTGTTTACGAAGCTCGGAAATGTTAAATTCTTTAGACATAAAGCTCTTTAGAGGAAATCTCCCTCATCTCCTAAGTATCTATTTCTGACAGATCCTAAAGGAATTTCAGAGAGCACCGTATACCCAAAAGCATCCACCAAGATCTTTTCAGAGGTCGGTCCGTCGATGCCACGACTTTGCAGATAAAACAATTGATCTGAATCCAAAGAAGCAATCGTCGCTCCGTGAGAACACTTTACATCATCAGTAGAGATTTCCAATTTAGGCATTGAATGGACTTGAGCCTTGTCGGAGAGCAGAAGGTTTTTGTTGCTTTGATAGGCTTGCGTGTAAAGCCCCTCTATTCCGATATCAATGTTTCCGTTAAAAACCACAATGGCTTCATCTTCGAGGACATTCCAAACCTTGGTGTCAGAAGTTGTGTTTTTAACATTGTGATAGTTTTGAGCCCAAATGTCGATTGCGTCCTTATTCTGCGCCCTCACTCCAAGCTTAACTTCTGAGTGACCTCCTTCACCAGCAACAATACACTCCACACGATGCTGTCCGCGTGAGGCCCCTTTATGGTAACCCCAATAGGACAAAGTTGAATTCTTTCCAACCACGGCACTATGCCTGAACGCGAAGGCCGTAGAAGTCGTCAAAGATTGATCGATGAAAAACTTTACGCGACTTTCATCGGCAATTTCAAAGTGAAGAATGCTAACAAAAGAACTTTTGTGGTCATTCGCCTTCTTTTCGTTGGAGAGATCATTGTGAATAACTAAATCAACCTGCTCGGCAACTTCGATCACACAACGATGAATGGTGGTAGGAACACCCGAAGCGACTACATCACTCAATCGTAATACTTTTTTAGAATTAAAACCGCGAGGCACTTTAACAACAAGTGTCTTTTCTTCGCCAATCAACCCGCAAAAGAAGTCATCCTTAAATTTTTCAAAGACGGGCCTGGCCTCGACGGACAACTGAACTCCCTTGAAGTCTTTGTCTTCGAGAACTTGGGGTTTGGCATAAGCACCCTGAAGCAACACCCGCAAGCCTTGATCGGCGTCAATACTAGACCAATCTTCAGGCAACACTTCTTTTAAAACAGTCGTGCTATCTTGCTTCGTCCAAGCCACGTCTCTTAAAGAAACGTAACGATAGTTTTCATCTTTAGCGGTCGGTAACTGAAGCTCAACCATTCGAAGCTCCTGCAAACTCATCATAGCCTCGGCTCTCAAGATCGAGCGCCAAGGAAGCGCCTCCACTTTTAACAATCTTACCTTTGATCATAACGTGGACTTGATCAGGCTTAATGTATTCGAGAAGTCTTTGGTAATGGGTAATCAAAAGAATACCTCGGTCAGGAGAACGAAGACTGTTAATTTTTTCAGCCACTAATTTTAAGGCATCAATATCTAGACCTGAATCCGTTTCGTCCATAATGGCAACCTTCGGTTGCAACAATTGCATCTGAAGAGTCTCAATGCGTTTTTTCTCTCCACCGCTAAACCCTTCATTCAAGGAACGGGATAAAAAGTCATCAGGAACATTCAAAGCAGTAGCCTCGGACTTAATCAATTTACGCAATTCCTTCTTAGGGATTTCTTCTCCACGAACAAAGCCCAAGCTGGTTCGCAAAAAATTACCCAAAGAAACTCCCGGCACGGCCACCGGATACTGAAAGCCTAGAAAAAGCCTTTTCTTCGCTCGTTCGTCCGGACTACACTCTGTAATGTCTTCACCATCGAGAATAACCTTACCGGCTAAAACCGTATAGGCAGGGTGGCCCATTAAAGAATTTGCGAGTGTCGTTTTACCCGAACCATTTCGACCCATGATGGCGTGAACCTCACCCGCCTTAATCGACAACGAAAGATCGTTCACAATCTTTTTATCTTCAACACTAACTTCTAGATTCTTAACTTCAAAAATTGTTTTACTCATAACACTTCCTTACGCAAATTTTTCAAACAAACGGTCGAACCGTTTAGCTGCTACATCCTTAATTTTTATTCTGAGCATTTCTGGTCCCAACAAAAGATCGGAGAGAAAAATATCATCTAGCATTTGATCAAAACCAGTAAACAGAAACTTCCACAAAGGCTGAACACTGGGCCGATTCGTTGAGGCGCCCTTTTCATTGGTCCCACCATAAGCCTGGCAAAATTCTCCGTTAAACTGCTTTTTATCTTGAAGAGCGGCAAGAACCAAAGACACCGGCACAGTTGCCGAGTCTAAAGCCAATCTGAAGCCCCCTTTGGAGCCTCTTTGAGACACCACCAACTTAGATTTCTTAAACAAATGAAGAATTTTAGAGGCATACTCCGCAGAAATGCCCTCAGCGCGAGCTATCTCAGCAGCGCTGACGCTATCCTTGCCCTCGCTCAGTCGTAGCAGTGAAAGCGCTACACGAAGGCCGTATTCCTCAAGTGACGAGATCCTCATATTGCGGTTTTATAGTCCAAGCCAGAGACCATACAATACTAAATGGTATTAATTCTACGTAAGAGTCCCCAAAACTATTTAATAGCATCAACAGTAAGACGAAGCGGCAGGTGGTCAGAAACCCCACCCTCCTTAAAGCCCGAAGCGCTCCAACCCCAAGGCTTATCGCCCTTTAGCTGCTCAGAGATTTCAGTCACTAACTCGACACTTTCGGAGTTATAGCTCCAACGCTCTCCCTCAGGGGCTTTAACTAGAATCACGTCAAGGAATGACCACGACTTCCCGGAATTCCAATAATAGCTACCTTTGCATTGCTTACAGCCTTCAAGATGAGACACCAGCCACTTGTTCTTCCAATATTTTTGATTGTAGGAGCGTTTGCTTAACTCATCAGAAGGAATATTAAAATCTCCCGCAACCAGAGCCAGTTGGCTCTTAGGGACCAGTTTTTTACTGAGCGAATTGATGAACTCCAAAGCATCAGCTCTGTAGCGCCACGAATGAAACGGCGCTGGCAAATGAACCCCAAATACACTCACCTTAAAGCCGTCTCCATTTAAACGGACGTAAAGAATCTCTCTAGAGTCTTCACGTAAATTCTTTTTGGCACTTTTAAAGGGAATCTTATAGAGCTTAGTCTCATCATCGGGCTTCAACCGACTCAGCATTGCAACATCAATCCCGCGCTTGTCCGAGCTTTCCTGGTGGATGATGTAAGGGAAAGGCTTTTTTAGAATTCGGTTGAGATCCTCTAAAACTCTTAGGTTCTCAACTTCCTGCAAGACCAAAACATCCAAATTTTTTTTAGCTTCACTCCCATCAATCACCTCGGCAAGGCGCTTTAATTTTAAGCCGTATTGGGCCGCATCCCAGTTCAAATAGTAACAATCGTAAGCCCAAGAAACATTTTTAACTTTCATGCACTTTTTCACATGAGCAAGATTTTGCTTATCTTTAAAAGGCAAATAAGTCTCGTCGGACTTCCCCTCATCATCCAAGGTATCAAAAAGATTCTCAACGTTGTAGGTCATCAACGACAACGTCGAGGCCGAGGCAATCAAAACACCAAAATGGAAAACAAAGATCGCCGCAAAAAGCCTTTTCATAGATTACTGACGAGCCTCAGAAGGGCGCTCGTCGGCTTGAACTTCCAATGAAGTGAGAATCCATCCACCCCCAAGACAAACTTCTCCATCATAAAAGACACAGGCTTGGCCTGGAGTGATGGCTCTTTGGGGTTTCTCAAAACGAACCTCCACAGCATTGTCTCCCATCATTTTTACAGAGGCCCGCGCAGTTTCAGCACGATATCGAATTTTAACATCCATCCAACGAGCTTTCTCCAGCTTTGGAGCCACGATCCAGTTGACCTGTCCAACCACCAATCCAGCCTTTTCCAGCTCTCTAGAAGGCCCCAAATGAACATGCCGACGAACTGGATCGATTTTGGTCACATAGAAATCTTCAGTGTTAGCGATGCCCATTTTGGAAGCTAGGTCCAAAGCGGCACCTAGTCCCTTTCTCTGCCCAACAGTGAAATTGTGAATGCCCTCATGATTACCAAGAACAATTCCTTTACCCGTAACAATAAGTCCCTCATGTCTTTGACTTTCAGGCGTGCGCTCTTCGATGAATTTTTTATAGTTGTTACCCGGAACAAAACAGATTTCTTGGCTGTCTGGCTTATCGGCCACTGGGAGTTTATGAGTCTTTGCCAACTGACGAACTTTTTCTTTTTTCATTCCGCCAACTGGAAATAAAGTTTTTTCTAATTGTCGTTGAGTTAAATTAAACAAAAAGTAGCTCTGATCTTTATCGTGATCCTCGCCTCGAAGTAAGCAGTAGCCAAGACCTTCATCAAAAGACTTTCGAACATAGTGGCCAGTGGCAATGTAATCTGTTCCGAGTTCCAAAGCCTTTCTAAAAAAGGAATTGAATTTCACCTTGGTGTTACACATCACACACGGGTTTGGTGTTCGCCCCTGAAGATATTCAGCAACAAAATAATCAACAACCTGCCCATCAAAAGACTTTTCGGTATCTACTACATAAAATGGAATGCCGATCGACTCAGCAACTCTCCGAGCGTCTTCCATGTCCTGCAAAGAACAACAAGTCCCTGATTCTTCTTCACTGCGATACTTAGAATAGTCAGTTACTTGCAAGGCAAGGCCAATAACGTCATACCCTTGCTCTTTTAAAATTAAAGCTGCGACGGAGGAATCAACTCCTCCAGACATGGCAACAACAACCGACTTTCCATCTCCGGGTCGTTCTCTAGAGAGAATGGAAGCTCCATAACCTGTCTTTTTAACTGCCATAAACTTGTCCTTACTCCAGCGGGGAGCCTTCTCCAATGCGCCCTAAATTGGGCAACAATTCATCGGCCATTTTTTGGGCACCTCGAACCTGTTCAATCACGGATTTAAGTTCCTTAAGAAGACCATCCACGTCTTCTTGAACGGTTTCCGTTCCAAGACTAATTCTAATCGAAGAGCGCGCAATGTCTTCAGGAAAACCCATTTTCGATAAAACCGCAGAGGGCTTCACAGACCCAGAGTTACAAGCGGCTCCACTGGAAACAAAAACTTTTCGCAAGTCTAAGCCCATTAGAAGCGACTCATCCGGACACTGTTTAGCTGATAGATTTAGTGTGTTGCAAAGCCTAAGGTTGGAGGCTGAAGTCGAGTTAAACTTAACCCCTGGTATTTTAGCAATCTCACGCTCCAAATACTCCGTCAGCTTTGCCATTTTTTCTCGGTAGATGGCGCCATTGTCCATCCAATCACGCACAGCTAACAGAAAGCCATACACACCAATCATATTGTGGGTTCCAGCTCTGCGCTTCTTTTCTTGGGAACCACCAAACAAAATCGGGTGATAGGGACTTGATCCCCGGATCCACAAAGCACCAATGCCCATTGGACCGCCAATCTTGTGAGCCGAAAGAACCATATAATCGGCAAAGTGAAGAGGCTTTCGAATGTCTGATTCGTCGATCTTCCCTAAGGCTTGAGCGGCGTCTAAAAGATACCAAATCCTTTGGGGAGTGTGGGGAAACTTCCCACCCTTTTTCTTAGGAAGTTTCGTTAAAGGCTTTGAGCCATATTCGGCGAGTAATTTGCTTTGAAAGGAGAAATCAAAACACATACCTGTTTCGTTATTCGCCACTTGAAGAGCAAACAATACGTCGGCCTTATCATCGGAGAGAACTCGCTCTATTTGTTGAGCAATAAAATCCTGGTCTAGCTGACCGTTGAGACAAACAGGTATTTCAACGCACTCCACATCAATCAAATCAGCAACCGTATTATGAACCGCAGAGTGCTCTATGGCAGAATAGAAAAGCACGGGCTTGCGACCGAGATCCTTACGATTGCGAACAAAGCCCCTTAAAACACTATTAATTCCTTCGGTCGCTCCCGAGTTAAAAACAACTTCAGAGTCATTCCGCAAACCCAGCCATTGGCAAAGCGATTCACGAAGTTCAAATAAAACTCTTTTTGCAATTCGGCCCCGCCCATGAACACTCATTGGGTTTGAGAAAAAATCGGTGGCTCCCTGAAGCTTTTCACACAATCCCTCTCGAACAGATTTGAGAAGTGGATGACTAGCGTTGTGGTCGAAGAAAAGTTCCTTATTATTAATCACATAAGGTTTTTATTAAGATGAAGGCAGTGTGTCAAGGCGAGAAGTCAAACGCAGATGCTTCAGCGCAACTACAAAGGACCAAGGGAGGCTCAAGCTAAAACTCTATGCAATTAACTTTATTCACATTTTTAGGCCAACTCTAAATCCGTGCTCAAATTACGATGCAGGCGGCAAAGTTTGCCGCAACTTTTCGACCCCAACCATCTGGACTTCCCTAAGCAAGATCCCATATTGATCTAGGTATGAGAACTTTTAGAAACATTGCACTCATGTTCGCCGTAAACATTGGGATTATAATCACACTGTCCATTGTCCTCTCGCTCCTAGGTGTTGAACCCTACATGCAGAGCTACGGACTCAACTACGAATCATTAGCAATCTTTTGTCTTGTCTGGGGAATGGGTGCCTCTTTCATCTCCCTGCTCATGTCCAAAACCATCGTTAAATGGACCATGGGAGTAAAGGTTCTAAAGGAAAATGAAATCACATCGCCTGAACTCCGGAAACTACACTTAATGCTCCAAAGGCTTTCACTACAAGCGGGATTACCCAAGACCCCTGAGTTGGGAGTTTACCAAAGCCCTGAAATGAATGCGTTTGCCACAGGTCCTAGTAAGTCACGATCTCTAGTGGCCTTTTCAACAGGCCTCTTAGAGAAAATGACGGACGAAGAGATTGAGGGGGTCGCCGCACACGAGATCGCCCACATCGCCAATGGCGACATGATCACAATGACTCTATTACAAGGTGTTGTGAATGCGCTCATTATGTTTATTGCGAGAATCATTGCCTTTGCCGTGTCTTCACGATTTGAACGCGATTCTCGATATTGGATTCAATTCGTAACAGTCATTGTTGCTCAACTAATCCTCGGTGTTTTTGGAGTGATGATCACCTCTTGGTTTTCACGAAAGCGGGAGTTTCGAGCAGACCAAGGTGGAGCTCGCTATGCTGGTCGTTCTAAAATGATTGCAGCCCTTCAAGCCCTCAACAATAGACATCAAATCGCTGATGACAGAGCCCCTCAAATGGCCGCTCTAAAAATATCTTCCTCTAAAAAGGGAGGATTTCTTTCGCTTCTATCAACCCACCCTCCCTTGGAGGAGCGCATTGAAGCTTTAAAGAGTGCAAGGATTTAGAACACTTAGTAAAGAAAACTCTATGCGACTAGAACTTAAATCGGCTTTCATCGCCTAAAAGTTTCTTGCAGCCAACAAACGGTAGCTATTAGTTTCGCTTCCGAATGAAAGCTTTACAGACTTTGAAGGTTTTGCTTCTAGCTATCGCTATGATTGCAGCAAGCGCTCATAGCCAAAGCAATGAAGATCCAAAGCTTTGGACCAGCAGCCTTGAAGGGCCCTTCAAGCTAGGATTAAAAAATTCTAGTGACCATCAAAACGAAAAAAAATTCTTTTTAAAAGCTGGACTTAACTATGACAAAATCAAAAAACATCTTAGAGCTAAAGACAAGCAATTAAACTTTTATAAAATTTATGATCGCCCTAACGACGATGACTACCAAAATGAAAAACTTCGCCTTGAGTTAGGCCTAGATGAAGTAGAGGGCTTTGCTTACAGCACAGCCCGCGTTGTTTTGGCTTTGCAAGTTGTTCCCGCTGCACAAGAAAACTCTTACAGTGTTTATGCTAAGTGGATTGCTCAAATGAGCGTAGGCACTCACACCGAAAGCGCACGTTTTTGTGTGATTGAATTTAAAGACAAACAGCTACCACTCACCATAGAATATCCCAGCAATAACATCGGCCCTAAAAGTGCGAGTCCGCTCAAAAAGGGCTCTTTGATCGTAGGTCCAGATATTTTTATAGGTGAAATCGATCAAAAAAAGGATCAGGACCTTAGTGGGAGCTTTGCTCTCATGCGAGGCACCCACAGGCACTATGTTGTAGAATATAGAATCATTGTTAAAGACTCTCAGATCTCTGAGGTCGAGCTGAATTCTTCCAATCAAAACCCTAGCTATAAAGAAACAGATCTCTACCCCATTGCCCAAAGCACTCCTTTGAGTAATATGCACCGAAAGAGTCTTTTCTTTACTCGTTCAGAGGAAGAGGTCAAAGCTGTAGAAATTACCGGAGATGGCTACCTACAGCTAGGTTCGATCTTTAAAAAGAATAGTTGTCTCGATTGCCATGCATCAGACGTCTCTGCCGATCAAAAGTTCGACGATGATACGGGCGTCCCAATTGATCCTTCAGATTTATGGTTTTCGCTTGAAGGACTTGTTAAAACTTACCAACACGCCGAAAGAGAAGACATCGTCTACAATCAAAGTGGTAAAAGGTGGCCTTCAAAAATGAAAAAGCACATTCTTAAAATGCTCCAAGATCAAGAAGACCAAGCTTATCTGCAAGAATGGTTTCGAAAACACATCGAGTCGCTAAAGAGTCATTAGAACTCGAGGACCTTTTTCTTAGTTGGAAGAGTTTTTATGCCTTCTTCAAAAAGAACATCCATTTTTGTGCCCCTAATTTTTTGTATGGCACCCTTACCAAAGCTTTGATGTTTAATGACCTGTCCTTCTTCAAAACTTGATTTAGGGTCATAAACAATGGCTTCTTTATCAACCCCCCAGGCCTTGATTTGCGAAAACCAAGTGTCTCTAAGGGCTGGGCTAAATGCCGCATTTTTTTCTGTAGCGGGAGATCTTCGAATCACGGACGAACGAGTCGACGAACTAGCAACAATCTTTTTTGTGGGGCGATATTTATGCTCACTACCACAAGATTTACAAATAACCCGGTCCACAATCCCTTGAGCATTGTGATTCCGAACGACATGCCATGTTTCAATTTTTTCTCGAGTGCAAAGAGTATACAAATCTGCGGCAACAGGTGTCTTATCGGGGTTTTGCATAAGTTTAAAGACTTATTATAAACTGCTTCATGAGTCTTGAGAAAGTTCTCAATAGTCAACAAATCCTCGGATGGAGACAATGCTGCTCCGAGAGTCTTTAATAGCCCGATTCTTGGTAAAGCTCTGGGTAATCAACAAAGCCCCAGATCAAAGGAACTCCACGACCAGCTGAGACAGCCGCTATATTCAATCCATCAGAACTCGGTCCTGTTGCGGACTCTAGAAGATATTCTTCGTATTCCTCAATATAGACACCATTTTTAGGGTTAACCTCGAAATAGCCACCAGCTGGAATAGTGACCTGATCTGCAAGTAAATGCCATGTGGATTGCCCAGCAGCCCTTGCTAGCAATCGATAAGGGGTAATGGCTGGATTAAAATCCAACTGAGTAATGGTTACAATTGCGTAATTTTCCGTAATATTAGGCTCGATGGACATGCAGCGAAGCTCGTCCCCCGAAGCACCCGTGGCGCAAACCTCTTGGGCCGCCCAGATTTCAGAGTTCTGATCAATATTGCCACGCCTAGATTGCGAACAATGACTTAGACCAGCTACAACCGCTAAGCTCAACAGTAATTTCTTAAAGCCCCTCACTCTTGTTTGCTCCCTCTGTTAAGAAGGATGCAGAAGGCGTGCCAAGCTAGATTATTCGTATTTTCGGGTGTTTACAGCCATATGTTAAGAAATTATTAAGAGAACTTTTCGACGTATGTTGATTTTTTAGACACCCACTACCCATTTACGGAGCTTTCAAAGTTCCCATATCAGCGCTCCAAGTGCCCGTGAAAAGGTAGCGGGTATCTGTGAAAAGTAAACGGATACGTTTTAGAGGATTCTTTTGCAATAATCTCTGGTCCAGGAGCGGATCTTAGCTGAGTTTGCTTCAGAGCGCAGCACAGCCCAATAGCGTGCGCCCCCTCGCCAAGCTCCATTAACTCTGCCAGCGATCCTACGATCACGCCTCATCCAGTAATCTAGAATCTTCACACCACAACGCAGATTCTTAGTCGGGCTGTGAAGGTCGGACTCAGATGTGAAGCCACAGCCATAAGGCTTGGAGGATTGATACGAGATTTGAAGAAGTCCTCGACTGTATACAACCCGGCCTTGATCATCTCTGAAACTTTCTCGATACTTTAGGTTTGGATTGAAGTTACTTTCCAATTGAGCAATTGAACTCAATAGATAAACGTAGAAGTTTTGCCTTTCGGAGTTAGAGGCGTTTCGAAGTTCGGGACAAAAAGATTGATAATCCCCTGGCAATGTAGAAATCAACGCACTTCCGTCTTTCTTTACAGAAGAAAAGGTTTGAGTTGTCCATTCACGAGTTCCAGAGCGAAAGCTCTCCCACCTGGCTGGTAAAATTCCCTGAGGGCTACTCCAATCAATAACAATAGGCGACTTAGCCCCCTTAGCCCAAACATTCGATAACACTGTAGCAAACAAAACGATGATCCCTATCTGTTTCATACGCCCCCCCAAGGTGCCTGGGAAAAACCCCATTTAACCAGGGTAGAGTAATTCGAAAAAATTACGAACGTAGCCCAATAAAGAACTGTTGCAGTGCAAAAGTTTATTGAGTCATTGAAAATAAACAAAGATCAATGATTTATACATAGACCTTAATTTTCACTCCAAGCTTTAGTCCATTTTAAATTTTTACAGATGCTTATTTTGAATATTCAATTTAACGAACTAACAAGTTTTGTTCGCTAAAATCAGAAGGTTTCTCAACGTCCACGGAACTCCAAGAAGCATTGGTCAACCAATACTGAGGAAGAGCTGTGATTCGCTTCGCTCTCTCAACAGCCGACTCTGTAAAATCATTGGCCTCGAAAGACTTATTGTATTCTTCTTTAAGAAGCGCTCTCCAGTCCTTAAAAACTGGAGCAGAGCTAAAGCTATCAGGATGTGGACTTTCCTTAGCTTGCCATGAAGCTGCCAAGTAAAGATCTCGGATGGCAATTCGACATTGCTCAGGCTCGGTCAAAACGTCCATCTCGAAACGTCCTAAAAAAACCGGGCCCTCGTGCTTAGAACCATTCTGAATTAAAAATTCTTTCTTTAAAGCAATCGCTAAAGAAGTATTTAAACTCTTAAAACTTTTTTCTAATTGATCTTGATTTTTAAACTCGCAGATCATTACAATCCTAAAGTCAGTGATCGCAAAATGAATCACTCGCAAACCAAATCGACGGGCTCTAAGGCAAGCCTTCTCAAAAACTTCGAAAATATTTTCGTTTCTTAGGCTGGGTAGAGTTTTACGAATCTTGAGAGTTACCTTCAAAGGTCTTCGACTACCAACACGTGGCCTCTTCAGATGAGAAACCATAGGGGAAGTTTTTGGTCTTCCTGCACCTTCTCTTTTACCGCCCCAAGACATATCAACGGATACTAACAAGTTCTGAATTTTTTTCTAGTAGACATAACGATTAATTTTCAAACAGCTAGTCTTGACGAGTTCTTCGCTGAGCCTTTTTCACAGGGAGATCTGCATATATAACGCGTTCACCAAACAGAGGGCCTTCAGCCAAAACTTCACCCCAAGGCGCAACAACCATTGACACCCCTGTATTTGTTGCTCTCAAGAAAGGAAGAGACACTCTAGCTGCTTGCCAGCGAGCTAAACGAGCATGCATAAAAGGTTCAACTGTTTTTCCGAACCAAGAATCGTTTGTAGGGTTATAAATAACAATCTCACGTCCAGGATACTTTTTCTTAGCCAAATCTATTGCTGCATTGAGCATGTCATCAAAAAGCATTTCATAACAAATGACCGGTAAAAAAACAGGCCCATTGGGATCTGGATGGGCTAGAAGCTTCGGACCTTCTCCTCGACCAAAATGATTAACTTGAGGAACCCATTCGTAGACTTGAGGAACTAGGAAATCTCCGGGGAAATATTCACCGTAAGGCATCAAGGCAATTTTTCTATAATGATCAACGTATCCCACGTCTTCGTGAAGAAGCAGAGCAATATTATATTCAGTGGCCTTCTCCTTGCCGTTAAACATCATCGTTCCATCTTCATAGGCTCCAACTAAATGCAAACCACGAGACATATTCACCCAAAAATCCAACTGATCTTGCATATGCCGATCTCTTAGCGGAAATCCAGGGAAAGACGTTTCTGGCCAAACATACCAAGGCTCCAGAGCATCGTTTCCAGTAGCAATTTCTGCATAGGTGGTCGCGGCTTCTTCAATCAAATTCCTGTAGATGCTTAAAACATTACGAACGGTTGGTTCAACGCCAGCATCCGTCTGACGCTTTTCATAATTTCCAATATTTCCTTGAAGAAGAGCCACAGGTTGTCTCTGAGAATACTCTTTCTTCAAGCTATCCCGATGAGAGCGCCCAACCATCATCGCTCCACCCAACAATGACAAAAACAAAAAGGAAGAAACAATTCGAGCCTTTTGCCTTTCTCGGGAAAATAGAACAACAAAAGTAAGTGCTGACAGAGCAAAGAACAAAAAACGCCAAGCAAGTGAATCGAAAACTCCCACAGAGGCCAAAAGATAGTCGTTGCTAGCCAAAGCCATCATGGGCGACCACGGGAAAAGTCGAATGTCTTGGTAGTCCCATAGAACAAAAAACAAAAGCAAAAGCAACAATCGAAAATAGATTGACCGATTCTTGAATTTTAACTGGAGCAGCTGCCAAACAAAACCAAAGCCAGCTGAAATCAACCCCAAAGCAAAAAAGAGTAAAACAGCAATCGGTATACTTAAGAACCAAGAAAACTCGGCAAACTCATGAATGGTATAGGCCAACCAATAGAAACCTACGAAGTTACAACCAACAGCAAAGGTCCCGAAAAATAGAGCCATTCTCCGAGGAGTTTCTTGTAGATCAACTAGCTTTACGATCAAAAGCGCAATCGCCACAAAAGAGAGAGGCCACAACGACAAAGTAGGAAAGGCTACTGCCAAAAGGCAGGCAGCAAGAAGAGCTCTAAGAATCAGCATTTTTCAAAAAATCTCTAACGACCCGATTCATTTTCCCAACTACCTCAGGGAGGCTACAATCGGTTGAATCAATTAAAAGCGCATCTTCCGCTTGTTTAAGTGGAGCCACTTCTCGATTTCGATCTTGATCGTCTCTCATTTTAGTTTCCTTAATCACTTGCTCTAAAGCCTTTTCTACCCCAGCTACTTGCAGTTCTTCCAAGCGACGTTGAGCACGACTCTCCAAAGAAGCTGTCAGGAAAAACTTAATCTGTGCCTTGGGAAATATAACCGTTCCAATGTCTCGCCCTTCCATGACGATGCCACCTTGATCTCCAAATTTTCGCTGAACTTCGACCAAAGCCTTTCGAACCATAGGCAATTTAGAAACATTCGAAGCGGCAATGCCAAGCTCCGGGCTTCGAATTGCATCGGTCACGTCTACCGAGTTACAATAAACATGAAGACGAGGGATATTGAGTCCATTCTTATCCAAATGATGAGTATTCTCTAAACTCCCGAACTGAAACTTAAGAGAACGGCACAAGTCAGCCAAGGCCACTTCTTCATCCAAGCCAATACCGGCTTCCATAGCCTGCATAGCCAAGGAGCGATAAATTGCGCCCGTATCGATCAGTATAAAACCTAGTTGAGAGGCCAAGAGTCTTGCCGCTGTGCTTTTTCCAGCGCCCGCAGGCCCGTCAATTGCAATGATGGGAAGATGACTACCGGTGGTTCGAATCAGCTCTAACGACATTACTGTATTGAATAGTCTTTTTGAGAGACTCCATCAAGGCAGCTTTCAACCCTTTTGAGCACGATTTCTGAGGAAAGTTTCTTCATACAATTGTGGTGACCCAAGGGACAATTCCTGGGGCCGTGAATGTCACAGGGCCTACACGCCATCTCTAGGCCCAGTGCATGAGCTCCTGAACGCCTCCAAGGCGCAAATCCAAGCTCTGGAACTGTTGGCCCAAACAAAGCAATCACTGGCCGATTGAGGTCACTAGCAACATGCACTGCAGCGGAATCTCCACTCAATAAAACATCCGATTCTTCGATCAATTTCACCCATTCTGAGACCGTAGTTTTGCCGCTGTAATCTTCGAGCAAGGGCGATGCCAACTGCTCTTTTATGACGGAATACAACTCGGCAGTCGTCCCATCCCCTAAGAGTCTCAAAGTCACCCCCTTTTTTAAAAGGTCTCGGCACAACTCTAGGGCCTGAGTCATATCCCATCGTTTAGTGGGCCAAGGACTCCCTAAAGACAAGCTAACGATCGGGCCACCTCCCCTCACTTTTATCTGAGAGGAGGCCAATATAGAAAGTGCAGTTTTAGAGGACCAAGTTAGATCGGCCTCTGCAAAAACAGCTCTCAAGAGAGATAGGTTTTTATTGAGCTCATGCTCGCCTTGATCCCAAGACCGAGGAACATTGTCCGAATAAAAGAAAGAAGCTGCACCACTTGAAAAACCAATGACTCGCTTGGCCCTCAATATCCATGCGAGAAAACCCGACCTAAAGCTTCGCTGAAGACAAAAAACGTTCTCAATCATTTCGCCCGGAAATTTCTCCAAAATCTTTCTTCTAAGTTCAAAAAAAGAAAAAAAGCCACGGTGTTCTCCACGCTTATCCCAAGAAACGATCTGAATGCGATTTGAAAACGGAGACAAGCCACGACTCAACGCCAGCTGAAACAGATCCAAATTGCGCGGAGCCGCAACAATTACAAGATTGTCAGAACTCAACTCCATCAGCCTATAAATTGTAGGCAAACTTAGAATAGAGTCACCGACAAAGGAAGTTTGAATCAAAACATTCATAGGGCCTTCCATTGCTTAAACAATTTTCTAGCTTTTGTCAGACGCCAGAACAAACTTTGAGCAGAGCCCCTCGCAATCAAAAAGCCCACACGCCCGTCCAAAAAACCCAACTTTAATACATAGTTTTCAAAAAACTTTACAAGGACTTTTATAAAAACCTCAGGATAGGAATAAACGCGCTTTTCGCCCCGATGATATTGAGAAGCCAGGCCTTCTGCGAGCAAACTCGAATACCTCCAATTGGTCTCTCGATGTTCTCGTTTGTCTTTAAACGGTTCATGCCCAAAATGACCGTCCATTCGAGCCACTTCACCCCTTTTCTCGATCGAGAAAAGGTTTTCATGAACGTCGGCATTTCGAGGGCCTCTTTTCCACTCAATCGCACCGACTCTTCCTAAACGTCTCTTGAAATCCGGATACCAGCCACCGAAACGCACCCACTGCCCCAAGTAAAAGCTCTTTCTTGCAATACTATAAACATCCCCTTGAAGTTCTGAAAATTTAACTCGAGATAACTCCAGATCGAGATCGGATTCAATCCACTCATCCGCATCTATCCACAACACCCACTCTGTTCGAACCCAACGCAAAGAAAAGTTTCGGGCATCCGTAAAACCCTTCCACTCTCGACTCAAAAACATCAAGTCATGAGAGGCTCTTCCCAGTTGCTTCCAAGCCATGCGCACCTGCTCAAAAGTTTCGTCCGTCGAGAACGTGTCGATTATAATTAATTTAGAAAACTGCGATAAAGAAGAAACACAGCGCTCCACTCGAGCCCCTTCTTCTTTAGTTAAAATGACTGCAGTTAGTTCTTTTCTCACTTTGGCAATTTCCCAAGACGGCTCAGATTAGTCGGAGTTTTCATCTTGGGTAAAGGCAAATCAATTTTTTTACCGGGGCTATAGCTTTTCATCTCGCCAGTAACCCAGCCTATGCGGATTTTAGCCTTAAATTTCAACATAAATTTGGAGTCATCGTCCCTAAACCATATTTTCACATCGGCCTGTGGCTTAAACTGCCCCGTAATTCTCGGATTCATTTTATAGCGAACGGTATCAAACTCTCCGGCAGGCAACTGAATGCGTTCCTTGCCTTCGAAAATCATCTCATTACTCCAATGCTTCCAGCGATCGTGCACAGGAAAATTTAAGTTCTGTAAAGAATCAGCAAAACGATAGAAAAAGATGGCTCCAAAAATATCTTGGGGATAATTCTCAAGAGGATCGTCTCGACGAATCTCAACGACCTGTCCATCCTTCTTGGTTGTATGAGAATAATAGCTTACGGCTTTCTTCTCGTGGTTGAATACGACGACTCGCTTCCCCCAACGGCCAGACTCATTCTGCCGAAGCTCTTGACGACGTGGAAGGTGATCAGCCAGCCCGACCCAGGTGTCTACGGTGTCGTGAACCTTATAGATGAAGTCCAAAACCTTAGAACTCTTCGCATCGGCTTGATAGTGAATCACAGGCTCTCCATCAAGAACCTTCATATCCTTAACTTCGATTGTAGCTATGCCACCCTCAATCAAACCCCACCTTAGAACATAGCTAGCCTTTTCGCCTAAACCGTAAGGCCATCTCTTTGGAATCCAAATGGCAGAGTCTTCGGCAACTCTCTGGGCGGGCTCTTTGCTTTTGTTATTCTTGCCTTTAGTCACAACTTTCGGCTTAGACTTAGCTCTGACTTCTTCGGCCTTATGTTTTTTAACAACAATTTTTTCTATATTTTCTTCACTTAAAGTTTCAAAATTTTGATTGAGCTCTTTTGGTCCGGCTGCAATTTGTCCATCTCGAACTAAATCTCGGGCGCAGTATTGTAAAGAAAGCGCTAGGCATCCCAAGGCAATGCTTGTCGATAATCGTGGATATTTTTGAAACGTCGATGTAGCCATAAATATTGTTCAGGATTTTCTAAAATCCACTTACCTATTGTGTCATTACATCTACGGACATGATAGGCAATATCACGACTAGCGTCGCCGATTGACTCATCGCAAAAGTCGATTGGTGCCTCTAGGTAGACCACGTTGCAACCCTGAGCATCGCGCAAAATAAAACAAGGCACAATGGGAGCCTTTAAGCGCCGATTCATAATAGCCAAGCCCTTAGGGGACCAAGCCTTTAAACCCAAAAACTCGGACTCAATTCCATGAGGATCTCCCGTATGCTGGTCAAAAATAAACCCCATACCCCGACCGCGCTTTACAGCTTTAACAATAGCTATACCGGAGCCACTCTCATTGAGTAGCTCCAAGCCAAATGCTTGCCTCGATTTGACCCAAAGCTCATCAAAGAATGGATTTCTAAGAAAACGAGTCACGATGGTAAGGCGAACCTTTGAAAAAACTCCCACCAAAGTCACCAATTCCCAATTACCTAAATGGGCGCCCAAGGAAAAAAAACCTTTTGTAGGATCATTAAAATGAAAGTCTAAATTCTCTCGTCCAACCACTCGATACTTCTTACCTTCGTCAGAAGGTTTCCAGTGAAATCTCTCTAATACCTCAAAAACCAAGAGACTCATGTGAATCAAATTCCTTTGAGCAAGGGCTTCAATTCTATTTCGAAACTCTTTATTAGACTCTTCCCTTTGTCGCGGAAAAACTAAGGCAAGATTATGAAGAACAATATCAACTTTAAACCTTAAAATATAAAACCAAAGCTTCGACACAAGCTTTGCAACAAAATTCTTAATAGAAAATGGCATCCAGTAGAACACCAATCCCACCAACCAGAGTGCTAAATAAACTAACTTAGCAGCAAAACTTAATACAATTTTTCGAAGATAGACAAACATAGCTCTTTTTTCGCCTTAAACTCTAGCTCACAATCTACAACCAAAACCCGAAAGTTAAGATCGCCTAAGGTCTCTTGAGTCTCCCCAGTTTCCAACAGGTCTCTAATTTCCTTCCAACGACAAATTTTAACTGCTTCCTTAAAGCCAATGATTAGTTGTTCAGGCTTGTGCTCAGCTATAGCATCCACCATTTGAGTTGCATCTGCATGATCGGCTAACTCCACATATTCAAAACTAGGAACCTTTTGTCGTATAAAATTCAAATAAGCCTCATCTAAGACCCGAGTAGTGAGCACTAAAGTTCGTTCAAAATCTCTAGCCTCAGCCTTAAAATAGGACTTCTTAACGACATCCTCTCCCAGTTTAAGACAATTGGTGGCTCGCTCCAACGCCTCCTTGGTTTCGCGAAGTCGACCTACAGGGAGCACTGAATCCGCTAAATCGAAGTCATTGTATAGAACAATATCGACATCTCTTTGTAGGCGCCAATGCTGAAAACCGTCATCTAATAGAAATACAACATGAGGTAGCTTGGGATAGCGCTTTAAAAAACTCTGCGCATTTCTAACTCGGTCTGCGCCAACCAGCACATAGCACTTTGCCTTTAAATAAATTTCTAAAGCTTCATCACCTGAATCATCGGCAGAAAGATCTCTTACTTCTGAGTTAGGGTCTAGCCAAACAGCTTGCTTGCGCTTTCGACCATAACCCCTTGTTAAAACAACCGGTGTAGCTTGTCGTTGCTTTAGCTCTTTGGCCAAATCAATGACCAAGGGAGTTTTTGCCCTACCTCCACTGGCAATGTTGCCCACCGAAATTACAGGACGAGATAGTTTAACAGATTTGCTCAGGGCGCGATCCAGCTTTAAGCCCCATTGAAATGGTAAACTTAAAAAATCTAAAGCCCCCATAACGAACCTAAATCATCTGCAATTCTTCGGCTTGCACCCGGCTCACCTAATTTTCTAGGCAAAAAGCGTAATGTCTTCTTCATCATTACAATTTGACTTGGATTTTCTAAAAACTCAACTGTGTCATTAACAAGGCGTCCTGCAGAAAGGTTGTGTTGTAACAACTCGGGAATCACCTTCCTTTGCAATAAAATATTCGGCAAACCCACCATAGGGTCATCTTCACGAACATAATTACTCAACTGTTGGAGCAAAAAGACTGAAAAAGTATTTAATTTGTAGATTAAGATATGGGGCAGTTGATAATAGGCGGCCTCAAGGGTAGCCGTTCCAGAGGTAATCCAGCCAAAATTCGAAGCCATCATAGCTAAATGAGCCTGGTAGACTAACTTCCACTCTCCACTTTCAATTAATTCCCTAAAAGTCGCCAACTGTTCTCTAGGAACATGTTCTTCCAAGGACTGGGCATCCCAACCCCGCGCCAAAGGAAGAAGTGCCCTTACTTTCAAAGGAGAGTTTCTAATCGTTAAATTCTTTGTCAGTAGCTTCCATGACTCAAGCAACAATCCCAAATGTCGTCTAACTTCACCATGACGAGAGCCTGGCATTAAGCACATAACAAATTCATCTTCAGCGATCCCAAGCTCTGCTCGGGCAGCTTTTGGGTTACGAGGTTCTAAGGAATCTCGAATAGGATGCCCCATATAATGAGCATCTACCCCCGCTTCACGAAACAACTCCTCTTCAAAGCTGAGAGCTGGATACAAACGTCGCACTAAATGAGCGATGTCCTTGAGTCGGCTACTTCTCCACGCCCAAACTTGCGGCGCGACCACATAGTCCACAGGAATTCCTTTTTTCTTAGCCATTTTTGCAAGACGAAGATTGAAATCGGGGAAATCTACACACAAAACAGAATCAACGTTTTCAAGTTCACGTTCGAGTCTTTTCATCGCTCGAAAAATCTTTGGCAAGCTCCGCAAGACTTCTACCAACCCAACAACGGCGACCTCTTTAGCTTGAACAATGACTTTTACCCCTTCATTTTCGCATAGAGGACCAGCTAGTCCGACAAATTCAACGGGCTCACTTGAACTTTCTTTAATTTGTTTAATGATCTTTGAAAGCAGCTGATCTCCAGAAGGATCACCCGCCGACACTAAAATGCGTTTCAAACTTTCAACACTTTCATAGTGCTTAAGATCCTATCCACCAATTCATGGGTTTCGGCCAAATTATGCGGAAAAGCTCTCATTGTTGACAAGTCCGTAAAATCCGTCCTTAAGCTAGCTTCAACAGGAACCTGTTCTTCTAGAGTTTTTAAAAAATAATCCAACTCATGAGAAACCGGATCCGCATGTTCAAGCCTTGTTTCCACTGCTTGGAAAGCGTGGGAGCTTCTTCCAACTTGTTCAAATCTCTTTAAGCTTTTTCTTAAGAAGTTCAAATTGGCGTGCCAATCCTTACCAGACAATTGCCATCCCCTTAAAGTTTCGGACGAAAGCCTTGAAGAAAAAAACCGAGCCATTCCTCCATCTTCCAAATCCAAAGACACAATGGCGTAATCCAATCGATCCGAACGAAGCTTTCTACCCCAAGCCCTTATATTCGCAATTTTTGGTAGAGAGAAAACTCGAGACAACAATACAAACAGATCAAGGTCACGAATCATCATGTCGTGCATCACACTCGTGTCAGCAGAACGCGGAACAAAGGGTCCCGTTCTAATGGCGTTGATCGTCCACAAGCCGGAGCTTGGCTTCCAAGAATTCCACAACCCTGCAAAAAGCCAGCGGTCTAAAAACGCACCTTGAATATGTCGCTTGTATTCTAGGGCCTTGGCGGAAAGTTCCTTACAATCTAAAGCCGAGAAACCCATGGGCTTCTCTAGTAAGCAATGCATTCCTTTAGACATACAAGCCGTAGCAGTTGCCATATGAACCGATGCTGGGACGCAAATAATTGCAGCCTCTGGTCTCGTGTCATCGTTCAACCTCGACATAGACCCTAGATTAGAAAGTAACTCGGGTTTCATAGAATCCGGAAACTCACGAATCAAGGCCGCAGACTTTTCCTTATCTGGATCAACAATGGCAGTCAGTCGAACCCCACCATCCTCACCAAACTTTAAGATTCTTTTCACGAAAGCAGAACCACTTTGCCCTGCACCAACAACCATCAGATTACGCACGTTATCTGCCACTATCTCTTTACCCCTATTTTGGAAGCTTCTACAAAATCCACAAATTCTTTAGCGATTAAGTCTTCAGGATATTTAACCTTAATCTCTTCAATCGCTTTTTGCGCCGTCATCTTCTTATTGAAGAAAATCTTATATAACTCTTTGCAAACTCTAAGTTGCTTAGAATCAAAACCTGCACGCTTTAAACCCACTAAATTTGGGCCAGTGATGTCTCCGTCTCCCTTGGCAGCCATAAAAGGCACAAGGTCACGCCTCATCAAGCAGCCACCCGCCATAAAAGCATAACGGCCAACACGACCATGCTGAATCACCGCAGTCAGCCCACTAATATTTGCATAATCAAAAACCTGAACATGCCCAGGAAACCCAGCATAGTTCGCTGCAATGATGTGATTTCCAATTCGGCAATCATGAGCAACGTGAGTATAGGTCATAAAGAAATTATGGCTTCCAATACGGGTGACCCCCTCTTCCTTGGTGGAAGCTCGGTGTGCCGTAAAACACTCCTTAAAAACATTGCCATCACCAATCTCTAAACGAGTGTCTTCACCCTTGTAGCTCAAATCTTGGGGGGCGCCGCCTAGACAAACTTGAGATTCAATCTGATTATCTCGTCCAATCGTAGTGCTGCCTTCTATACGCACATGAGAATAAAGAGTTGTCCCTGCGGCAATCTTAACCTTCGATCCAACCCAACAAAAAGGACCAATCTTAACCCCTTCGTCTAACTCGGCCCCTTTTTCAACAATTGATTGTGGGTGAACAATTGTGCTCATGATTTCAATTTCTCTTCAACTGCCTTCAAGCGGTTATATATTTCTGGAAGCTTGCCCGTTAAAACCTCAATCTTTAGAGTTTCCTTCAACGGTCTAGGTGGATAGCCTTTGACAACACTGTTGGAGGCCACATCACCGGAAACACCGGTTTGCCCAGCAATCATAACGTTGTTTCCAATCTTTAGATGTCCCGCAGTTCCCGACATCCCACCAATGGTAACCTGATCTCCCATTTTAGTTGAGCCGGAAAGACCTACAAATCCACACAGAACATTGCCCGCACCTAACTCACAGTTGTGAGCTACCTGAACGAAATTATCGATCGCAGTCGCTGTTTTGATGGTCGTGTCTTCAAACACACCTCTATCGACTCCAACTAAAGATCCAATTCGAACATAATCACCAATCACGACACGTCCAACATGAACTCGTTGTATTGGGCGAGGCACATTTGGATACTGCAAAAAACCAAAACCACGTCCGCCAATCACAGATTGAGCTTTAATTTCACATGCCGATCCAATTTGGCAATAGTCATACACGCATGAATTGGCACCGATTCTAGTGCCGGGGCCAATTTTCACAAAAGCACCTAAACGAACTCCGGCCTCTAAAATAACATCTTCTGCAATCTCGCAGTTAGGTCCAATCACAACGCCTGCCTCTGCCTGAACCCGCTCGGGAATCGGCGAAGAAGTTCCGGTCCACATCTTTGGATGAACTTTTCTTAAAACAAAATCCAAAGCAGCATCGGCATGCTTAAGCACCAGCGCTGGAGCGGCTTCACTCAATGCGCCGAGCACATTTGCATTGTTCTCACAAAAAACAAGTCCCCACACCTCAGCCCGAAAGGCCTTGCTCTTACGATCTTTGATATAGCAATAGGAAAAAAGGTCAGCCTGGTCAGAATCGAGAGAACGGGGAATTTGAAGCTTCTCCCAGTGCGCTTCTATCAAAGACTTTGCAGCATCAGAATGAAACTCAACACCAAAGCCATTGCTTTCCAATTCAGAAATCAACTGTGCTGGGCCATCTGGCCAAATATGATGAAGGGGCGTAAATCGATCTAAATTTTGATCAGCCAAGCCCCATCCCTTACTTACTTTTTTTATCGTAAGCTTTAATTAATTCATCTGTTAAATCAGTGGTATCAACTGCGTAAAGAACTCCCGCATTTTTCTCCACAACAAGATCAACTTTTTTCTCTTTACTAATAGCAGGAAGCAAATCGCGAAGGCCTTCAATAATAGGCTTGGTTGCAGTTACTTCTTTTTGTCTCATTTCGACATCATATTCCTGCATCATCTTTTGAATTTCCATAGCCATTTCTTGAAGCTCGCCTTCTTTCTTTTGGCGGGCATCACCAGAAAGAACCAAAGATTTTTTCTGATATTCTTGCTGTAGTTTCTCAAAAGCGTTTCTCTTCTTTTCTACTTTTGTCCGACGTGAAGTGATTTCTTTTTCCAAAGAAGCTTTTGCAGCTTTTCCAGCTTTAGTTTCTTGTAGGGCCTTTTGAAGGTCCACCATTCCAACTTTTACGTTGGCAGCCATTAGAGGAAGACTTGAAAAAAGAACAGTTAGGCTAAGTCCCTTAATTAATTGCACGAATGTTTTCATACAGACGTTATAGCTCCATCAGAAGGTGGGTGCAATAATGAACTGAAAGACCGCATCTTTTCCACAAGAGCTTTCTGGCCTGCGGCAATATGGGCTCTCTGTAAGCGGATAACCCCACTCAAAGCGCAAAGGACCCATCGGAGAATACCAACGAAGACCCCAACCATAGTTACTTAAGAAAGCAGGTGATAGGTTGGCAATGTTGTGATCCGGATTCTGATCATCCCAAGCTTGACCGATATCCAAGAACATAACCGCCCTAATATTGGCCTCAGGAATCAACGGAAACTCTAGCTCGTGATTGAAAACCACCTTCTGAGTGCCTCCAAAAGGAATCAGACGAGTGATATCGCTCTTATTTTCATCTCGAGTGTTGTTGAGCAGCTTATTGGGACCAATCGTTCCGTAATCATAACCACGTAAATCTTGAATCCCACCTAGAATAAAGCGTTCTGAATCAGGCACGGTTTCATCGTTCACAGTATTAAACAGGTAGGAATACTCGAGATTAGTTCGGTAAACTAGCTTCCACGCCACGTTGGTGTAACGTCTGACAGAAAAGCCCGTTCGTTGAAAAGTGCGACCACCTAAACCTGCATACTCAGCAAAAGCCGACATATACCAGCCACTCGTTGGATCTAGGCGATTGTTTCGAGTGTCATATTCAATTTCAGTGCTCAAAGCCGAGATAACGGAATCAGCATCATCCGGTGAAGTGAAAATATCGGAGTTAAATGGATCGCGCAGCATCGTGCGAGACCAGCGGTATCGCCCATAGAGCTTTGTGCTCTCTCCTATGTCGCGACCCAATCTAAGAGAAGAGCCCCAACTTTGTTGCAAATAGGAATATTCATTGTCAGTAGGAGGTCCTACACGTGACTGATTGTAAAAAAAGTTGGTTCCAAAATAATAGTCGCTATCAAAAATCTTTGGGTCGGCCCAACCAAGATTGAAAGACTTAGAGTTTCTAGAGGACCAGTTCAATGAAAACTGAAGCTGCTGGCCTAATCCAAACAAGTTATTTTGCCCAACGTTTGCACCAAAAACAAAGTTGGTGGCTGTTCCATAGCCCGCAGAAACGTTCAACGACCCGGTTGGTTTTTCCTCAACCCGTATTTCCAGATCGAGCACAGTCGGCTCACCCGCTGGCGAACTCGTTAAAAAGTTAATGTCTTGACCGAAAAAGCCAAGGGCTCGAATCTTCTCAAAACTCTTTTTACGCTTAGTGGCGTGGGTAAGCTCACCTTCAGCAAACTTCAATTCTCTTCGAATAACTTTGTCGTGGGTTTTAGAGTTCCCCGAGATTTTTATCTTTCCCCAGTAAATCTTTTCGCCCTTTTCTATATCAATGCGTAAATCAACAATTTTAGTGCCATTTCGAACCGTGGTGCGAGGAATAACGTTTGCAAAGGCGTAACCCTCATCACCATATTTATCTGTGAGAGCCAAAATTTGCTGCTGCAACTTACCTGTGGAGAACACGTCTCCATCGGCCATCTCAAAGCTTTCGCGCAGCTCCTCGTCAGTGAAAATCAAACCTTCACCTTCAAAAGTAACTTCGCCTAAGAAATGTTGCTCACCTTCGTCGACATCAATAAAGACATCAACGTAGCGCCTGTCTTGACTTAAAGTCACACGAGGCTTGGAAAAACGCGCTTGAATGTAACCTTCGTTACCATAGAAAAAGGCCAATAAGCCTAAATCTCTTTCGAAGAGATCTTCCCGGTAGCTTCCACCGCCTGTCATCCAAGAGAAAACGTGCCCCTCGGAAGTGATCATATTTTGCTTTAAATCAGCCGAGGTAAAGACTTCATTTCCTAAAAAGAAAACTCGACGAACCTTAACTCGCTCATCTTCGGTTACTTGAAACACAACGTCGACTTCATTGGGTCGGTCCGAAGCTGGCTCAAGCTTGTATTCTGCGCGAGCAAGGTAGTAACCCTTCTCTTCATACTTTTTGGCAATATCCTTTTGAGCTTTAGCCAACTGACTCAAACTCAAGACCATAAAAGGCTTCAACCCTGTAATCTCTTTTAGATCGTCATCTTGAAACTCTTCGGCACCTTTGTAAGTAATAGTAGAAATGACAGGTCTTTCTTTAACGCGAACAATGAGCTTGGAAGCTTCTTGCTCAATTCGAATGTCTTCGAAGTAGCCAAGCGAGAAGATGTCTAAGATGTCTTGCTTAACGGCCGCTTGAGTTGGAGTTACACCTTTGCGAAGCGACATCTTTTCTAAAATGGCATCCGCTTCAATTCGATTGTTGCCAAGCACTTCAACTTTAGAAATTGCTTGGGACCACGCGTGTTGGATAGAAAAAATGAAAAAGCTAAGAAGTAAAATTCCTCGACACTTTCGCCCTAAAGCGAAACAGTCTATTACGGCTGCGATCACGATTTCCCTACACAATCCCACAAGCGTCCGTTTTTCAAACGGTATTGAAAATTATATTGCTCCGCGAGGTGCCCATCATGGGTCACCGACAGCAAAGTCACATTTCGTTGCTTCGTTAAGTTGAGCAATAAGCGCACCACGTCCTGGGCTCGCTCTGGATCAAGATTCCCCGTAGCTTCGTCTGTAAGCAGCACTTGCGGATCGTTAATCAGCGCCCGAGCAATAGCAACGCGCTGCGCCTCACCGCCCGAAAGCTGCCAAGGGTAGTAACGCGACTTGTCTAATATGCCTACCTCGTCCAAGAGCGCCTCTGCCTTTTTTTTATCTTCCGTTCCCCGAAGAGTGCTAGGTAACATCACGTTCTGAAGAACACTCAGCTCTGGAATCAAATGATGAAACTGGAAAATAAACCCCAGGGTGTTGAGTCGAAACAAAGAGCGCTCACGATCACTCATGCCACTTACTTTTTTACCGTCAATGAGAAGATCACCAGAGTCGATGTCATCCAGTAAACCAAAGCAGTTCAGCAGAGTTGATTTACCCGATCCAGACTCTCCACGAAGCGAAACGCTCGAACCAGTAGGAACTTCAAAATCTAACTGGTCCAAAACCATCAAACGCTCAGGAGTGAAATACGCTTTGGAAATTTTCTTCGCCTGAAAAATCATTCCGGATAAACCTAAGCTTAGCCTTGTTGTATGTCTACACCATGACCAAGCTACGGATACAGTGCCTCGCGTTAAACGCAACCCTTTCGGAGGGTTTATGCAGTCATCTCGGGTTTTTCTGCAAGAGGCTGGAGCAATGTCCGAAAACATGATCCTCGTCATAGGCAATGGGAATCGTTTTACAAGACAACTATCTGGACTATAAACAGGCTCGTGGTTCTAATAACAGAACCTTCAACCGGGAGGAATTTAATGAAAACAATTCAAAATTTATTTTTAGCTTCAACGCTAGTATTAGGATCTCAAGTGGCTCTTGCAGAGGCAGACAGCGTTTTAATCGAAGTAGGAGTGCAACGAGTTTTTGTTCCACTCAACGGATATGACGACAACGACACAGTGGAGGTTGTTATCGATGGCTACCTACCAAACTCTTGTTACACGCTCGAACAACACGTCGTTGAACGAAATGCCGAAGACAATTCGTTCTCAATCAAACAGTATGCGGTTCAACAAATGGGAGGCCTCTGCGCAGAATCCAATTCAGAGGACCCTCGCCTTACAACATTGGTTCCTTATACCAACACAATCGTTCTCGGAAAAGTTGACGCTGGTTCATACAAAGTTGAGTTCACACCTGACAGAGTGTCTACTCAAAACCGAGCCTTCAATGTGACACAAGCGCCCGTCACTACAATCGACACACTTCCGTATGCCATGGTGACGAACGTTCAAATCTCCGACCTCGTGCAATCTGGAAACCATATTGCCGCCGAGATTAGCGGAACCTTGAACAACTCTTGTTATCACTTTAACGACACTGTTCGCGTTGAAAAAGTTGATGATGTTTTGGTGGTTTTACCAACAATCACAGTCGACATGAGTCAACCCTGTTTGATGTTTGTAAGAACCTTCAGCAAAACTGTCGACCTAGGCGCCTACTCTGCAGATCGCTACTTACTTCATGTGCGTAGCATGAACGGAAAATCTCTAAACAGAGTGTTCTCCGTGGTCGATGCTGTGAACTAAGTGCAAGCAAGACCTTGACTTCAGTATTAGGTGGGTCGTCTTTGAAACGACCCACCTAATTTTTTAAACGCCCTACCCTTGTTTTCAATATTAAGATTTTGTCCAAAGACTCTACAAGATCGAAAGTTCGACACTCACAATACACCTAAGCCGCTGATTTTACATGATAAAATCTTAACAAAAGCTGGGCCCATTCTTGCAATAATAGACCCATGAGGGCTTTCACAATGTTAAGACCAACTAGATTCTTAGGCACCTTTTTGGCCGGATTTCTCCTTTGCAGCACAATAAGCAAGCAGGCAATGGCCAAGAAGCCCTACGAGATAATCCTAGAACGAGCCCGTAAGAAGCGAAAAGAAAACCAGGAAAAGCAAAAACCAAAAGTGCCCCTTTTTGAGAAACTCTTTTCAAAGTTCAAAAAAAGAAACAAGCAACCTGAAGGCCAAGAAAAGCTCAATGAAGAAACGCAGGTTCCAATCATTCTAGGGCGAGATTCAACGCCTAGCTATCGAGATGATAACAGACCTGGTTTTGGTCAGATTATAAATGAGATTCAACCCATCGAGGAGCTTGATGCCGCAAGCGAAGGAAATCCCCAAAACCACCTAGAGCCCATCGGCCTGGGAGAAAGCTTCTTGATCCAGCTTCCAGAAGAAATGAGCGGCCAAGAAATAGAAGAAATTAGAAGAGCGCAAATCCCTACTCAACCCATGGAAACAGGAATTCTATTCCAAAGCTCTACCCCGGCGGCGCCAGAGCAAAGAGCTCCTATTTCTAAAATTGCGCTCGAGGCTAAGCTTCGAAATCTTGCCGATCAATACATTGAACTAGACAGAGGAAATGTTCGGACCATTCCAAATGAAAACAACTGGAGCAGAAGGTTAAACGGTACAGAAATCGCCTCTAGACAATCAAAGCTTCTTGCCGAAATGGTCAGCCTTCAAGAAGGATTGGAAAAAATAGACAATCCTATGGCCGAGGTAGATCAAACTATGCTTAAAGAGAAGGTAGAGAGAAATATACAAGCACGTTTCGAGGAACAAAAAAGCGCTGCACAAGGTGCCATTAGAGTGAATCAGGAGTTTGTGAATCAAAACCAACAAGAAATCGATGCTCTTGATCGAGAACTTCGAGAGAAACTAAGAAACGATCTAGCCTTTCACTACAGTGAGCGAGCCGAAGAAATTCGTAGCGAAATCCAAAAGCGGAAAAATAGCAACGCCAATCTAAGCCTAGAAGCTCACAGAATAGAGACTGCCAACAGGGAAGCTTCCTCAAAAATAAGACCCACAGATTGGTGTCGGGTTAGTATAAAAGGCTTCTGAATAGATTAACGTCGATGCCCAAGCACCGACACGATCGACATTCTAGAGAGCATAAAGCCTAACAAACTAGCCACGCCAAAAGCTGAAAGCATACCAAAGCCAAAAACAAAACTCTGTTCTATAAACTCAAAACGAATCGGCAACTGAGAGACATTGTAAATATCGGCGGGCAGCTTTAAAAAAGGTAAACTTGGTAAAACGAAAGAAAGCAAATAACTGAGTGAAAAACCAATGGCGGTGGCAACGATTCCCATAAAAAAGCCCTGCAAAGAAGTCCAACGCATCAACTGCCGCTTAGACATACCAAGCGCTCGGATAAGAGCAATTTGACGATCTTTCTCAAAGAAAAGCACCAACAAGCTAGTTGCAACATTGAGAGCCGCAACAATGGTCAGCATCGCCATAACAACTGAAACAAGTCTTTTGTCGTGAGCAATTCCACCAAAGAAGTTTTTTTGCTCTTCTTTCCAAGAGGAGATGCGCGATACAGAATCCCCCGTTATCTTCTCCATATAAGTTTGTAGAGACTGAGCCATCCCGCTCATTTCTGCATTGTTTGCTCGATTTAAACTAGGGTCGAGAAAAAATCTCATCGCGTGAAAATCTCCTAAGCGACGAGAAAAAACATCAGGGTGATGTTTGCTAATGTAGCTTGTTAACTCCACTTCATCCAAAACGATGCGTCTTGAATCTAAATGATGAATCCCTAAGCCATCCAAAGATTTAAGCTTCAGAGGGATCGCCTTTTTAAGATAGCCAGGGATAACAACACTAAAGGTGTCGCCTTCTTTTATCCCAAGGTAGTCAGCCAAACTTTGAGCGAGGGTCGCCGAAACAAATCTTGGAATTTGTATAGGTTTATCTTTCAAGCTCAAAAAACTGCGCCGAACCTCTGCTCGAACTCCGCGACCCGCTTCTTTTCCCACAATCATAACGGGAGCCGTCCAGAACATTTCAGCATCCTTCATCGCCACAGGAAACTCCTCTAAAGAATCGGGCAAGGAGGCGAAGTTATACCAATCACTCGCCTCGAAACGAAAGTGGCCGTTCTTCTCAATCACTCGACTAGATAAGAGTGATTCAAAGCCACTAAAAACAGCAAGGGTTAAGGAAAGAGCACAAACACCTAAACTTAAAGCAACAATAGCGGCCCGAATACTACCAACAGACAGAGGCCGCTTAACAGAGTTTTTCCCCTGGTCTTGAACATAGCCACCCTTAAAAAGCCAAAGCCAGGTCAGGCGCCACCAACTCTTAGGAAAAATCAAATAACTATTCCCCTCTCATTTGAGGAAACAAAATCACATCACGAATACTAGCGCTATTAGTGAGAAGCATCGTCAAACGGTCAATACCGATCCCTTCGCCCGCTGTTGGCGGCAGACCAAACTCTAAGGCGTTAATGTAGTCAGCGTCGTAATCACAAGCCTCATCATTGCCCGCGTCTTTCTCAGCAACCTGGGCTTCGAAGCGAGACTTCTGATCATCTGGGTCGTTGAGTTCGTTGAAACCGTTTGCAATCTCGGTGCCACAAACATACAATTCAAAGCGATCGGTGACATCAAAACCCTCTGAGGAGGGTTTATCAGAACGGCGAGCCAGTGGCGAAATTTCAGTCGGAAACCCAACTACAAAAGTTGGCTGTCTAAGTTGACTCTCAACGTCTTCCTCAAAGATTAAAGACAGTAAAGTTCCAGGTCCCTCTCGACCTGTTAATGTCACACCACGCTTCTTCAAATAAGCGCGCATGCCATCGTGATCCTGAAGCTTGCCTTCATAGGCGGAATGCGTTTTCACCGCATTCTCCATCGAGATTCGCGTCCAAGGAGATTTAAAATTCAATTTCTCACCTTGGTATTCCAACTCGAAGCTTCCGTGAATGTCGTGAACCAAGGCGCTCACTAATTCTTCGGTCATATCCATCAACTTATGATAAGTGGCGTAAGCCATATAAAACTCAAGCATTGTAAACTCAGGATTATGCCGAACACTGATTCCTTCATTTCTAAAGTTGCGGTTGATTTCAAAAACTCGCTCTAATCCACCCACCACCAAACGCTTTAAATGCAACTCGGGTGCAATTCTCAAGAATAGTGGAATATCTAAAGCGTTGTGATGCGTCTTGAACGGTTTGGCCGTTGCGCCAGAAACTAGAGAATGCATCATGGGAGTTTCGACTTCTAAAAAGTCGCGTTTTAAAAAATAGTCTCGAACACCCTGAACAATTTTAGATCGCGTTTTAAAAGTTTTTCTTGTCTCTTCGTTAGAAATCAAATCCAGATAACGCTTACGATAGCGCTCTTCAACATCCGTCAAACCATGAAACTTTTCAGGAGGTGTGTGCAAACACTTCGACAAGATCTGAAGCTTCAAACACTCCAGAGTGAGCTCCTCGGTTTTAGTTCTAAACAGAGTGCCCTCTGCGCGGACAATGTCTCCCAGATCAAGCCCCTTAAAGGCCGCAAAACTGGGATCATCGAGTTTTTCTTTAGACACGTGAATCTGGATTTGACCATGACGATCGCGAATTTTTATAAATCCAGCCTTACCAAAAGAGCGAACAAAGGAAACACGACCGGCCAACTCAAAGCTGCCCGCCGATTCTAACTCAGTCGGATCGTTAACATCCTTATACTTTTGAAGAATTCCCTCACTGGTGTTTCCGACAGAAACATTGTGAGGATAAGCCACTCCGGCCTCTCTCAATCTGGATAATTTCTCTCGCCGGACTCGGCTCTGCTCGTCAATTTCGCTCATCTCTCCTCTCTAAACCGGGCCTAGGCCATAGCCAAGGCCTCTCAGGTGAAAATTTAACCCCTGAAAATTTTAAGATGTTGAGTTTTCAATGGTTTTCTTAATTGCCCTCACCAGCCGATCAGGCTATTCTCTGTTGCATGCAAGACATCGATTTTGAGAACTTCAGCGTCGAACAAGAGAAGGCCGAAGAAATTCGCCGGAGCATTGAGATTATCAAAGAGCAGGACTTGGTCGCTGATCTTAAGATCCTTTGCAGTGAGCTCGGCTATGACGTCGAAGTGCCTGGCGAGCAAGAGAGCCTCCCAGGAATGGGCAAAGGCCCCAAGGATTTGTGCCTAGAGATTTGTTCCATTGAGAACAACCGCGAATACCTCTTTGAGTTGGCTGGCAATGAACTGCGATTTAGCATCGCCGGACAGTTAGTTTGCGATGTTTCTTTCTTGCCCAAGAACAATGAATTTTTAGTGGGCTTTGTGCACACTGAACTGTGGAAAGCCTTCGAAGAAGAACACTCTGCTTTTGAAAACATTGTCGCTATGGCCAAGAAAAGAAAAGGCGAACGCCAAAAGCTTTGGAAAGCCCGCTTCAATAAAAAGAAAAACTAATTATTAATACAACTCGACTTGGTCGCCGGGGAAAACACCCCCACCACTTTGAAGAATTGCTATAGACCCATCTAACCCAAAATATTGGATCACTTTGATAGTGCCCTTTAAACGTCCTGGAGCTGCCCCAACAGGCATACCGCTGTCAGGATCGTAGATATCACGTGATCGCTCTAAAACTTTCAGCACATCCCCCAGCCGGATTCCGGTAGTTCGACCTGAGTTGATAAAAATTCGATTGGACTCAATCTTCAGAATCTTACCCTGCCATCCCAGTTTTCCCGAGTAGGGGATGAGTTCATACATAATCTTCTTTGCAATCTTATTTGCGACAAGACCAATTTTCTTTCGTGGCTGCGAAAGCTTGTTGGTTAAGCGCATAACATCCGACCTGGTTTCGGCAAAATAATCTTCAACCTCACCTTCATGCACTTTACGGCCAGAAACAGCATCGTAAAGCTCGTATCTAACTCGCACTTTCAGCATGACTTTGCGAGTTCGAAGCACGCCCTCGGCTTCTTCTTCCTCTACGACCTCTACACTCAGGACGTCACCCTTTAAAAAACCCGCAACAGTTGCCCCTTGTGCGATTTTTACTAACTCTTCGTGATCTGTGCTGCTATCAATACCAATCGCCTTTAAGGTGCGCTGGTCACTTGTGGGTAGAATGAATGGATTAGTGGCTCGTCCGGTCTCTCCAAACAGTTCTACTTGTAAAATTGCAGGAACATGATAGCGCTCAATTTCTTCGTTAGTGGCGTAACTCTTTGTGAATGGAAGAATCCAAAGTCTTTTATTTAAATCGGGTGTCGCAAATTTGCGCTTCTCCTTTTGAGCGATCACTGCTTTGTTGCTTGTTCCCGCTAGCTGAGGGTCTTGCCGCACGACTGGCTTCACACAAGCACTTAAAAGGACCGCCGTTATCAAGGTGAATAAAATCCGCATAACCTTTAGTTTAAGGCTCATTAGCGCTCAGCTCTAGCCCGCGAACTGTCAGGTTTCAGGCATAGGCCGGAGCCGACATCTAAAGCCAAGACATGACTTGAACTATAGCAGTAGTGAGCATAGCATCGAAAATTAAGCACTTTTTAAATATGAGCAACCAAGAAAACAAACACAGCAATGGAATTTGGTCAGTTTGCCTAGCATCTCTAGGCATCGTTTATGGAGACATCGGCACAAGCCCACTCTACGCTTTCAGAGAATGTTTCATTGAAGACCACGGACTGATGCTCAAAGAAGCTAGTGTTTTGGGTGTTTTGTCACTCATTTTTTGGTCTCTTGTAACAGTAATCAGTCTTAAATACATGGTCTTCGTTCTGCGGGCAGACAACAATGGAGAAGGCGGTGTCCTTGCTTTAAGCGAACTCTGCCAAGTGGAAGCCAAACGAGGGAAACTAAAAAAAGTAATCATAGCCGCAGGACTATTCGGCTCTGCTCTTCTTTACGGAGATGGAGTCATCACCCCTGCGATTTCTGTTTTAAGTGCGATAGAAGGTTTGAACGTTGCCACCCCCATTTTTGAAGACTTCATAGTTCCGATCACAATTGTAATTCTAATGGGCTTATTTGCGGTTCAAAAAGGCGGCACTGCTAAAATTGGTAAAATCCTAGGACCCGTTATGCTTGTGTGGTTCTCGTTTTTAGCAATCTTAGGAGTCAAAGGTATTCTTTTGAACCCAAGTGTTTTAAAGGCCATTTCCCCCTATTACGCGCTTCACTACTTTGTAGAATTTAAAACTGCAGCTTTTGTCTCCATGGGTGCAGTTTTCTTAGTAGTCACCGGAGGTGAAGCTCTCTATGCAGACATGGGTCACTTTAACAAACGCCCCATCCGTCTGGCTTGGTTCTATCTAACTCTACCAGCTCTGCTTTTAAATTATTTTGGACAAGGTGCTTTGCTCATCCAAAATCCAGAGGCAATTGTTAACCCATTTTATGAACTCGTACCAAGGTTTCTGCTTTACCCAGCCATTCTCCTCGCCACCTGTGCGACGGTGATTGCCTCCCAAGCCGTCATTTCAGGAGTGTTCTCACTAACAACTCAAGCCATACAGCTGGGCTACTCCCCTCGCTTTAAAATCGTCCACACTTCCCAAAAGGAAATTGGACAAGTCTACTTACCGCAAATCAATCGAATCATGTGTGTTGCGACTATTTTACTAGTCCTCATGTTTAAGTCATCCACCTCTTTGGCGGCCGCCTATGGAATCGCAGTATCTCTTACAATGATTCTCACCACTTTGCTGGTTCTTTATCTAGCCATTAAAAAATGGAACTGGCCTAAATGGGGAATAGTCCTCTTCGCTTTATTTTTCGTCAGCTTAGATGGTTTGTTCTTCTCTGCAAATGCACTTAAATTTATGGACGGCGGTTGGTTCCCTCTGGTCGTTGCAAGCAGCATTTTCATAATGATGACGACCTGGAGAAAAGGCCGAAGGCTTTTGGCTATTGTCATGAAGAAAAGCATCGTCAACATTTCAAAGCTCCAAGAGATTATCGACGAGAACAAAGCCATTACGGTTGATGGCACGGCCGTGTTTATGATCGGAAACCCCGACACACTTCCACCTGCCTTGATTCACAACCTAAGAAACAACCGGGTGATTCATAAAACGAATATCTTCTTAACCTTCACAAGCACCATCTCGGCTTACGTGCCTTACAATCAACAGATCACCATTCTGCACAAAGACCAATACTACACGCGCGTTCTTGTAAAAATTGGTTTTAGACAAGAGCCAAAAGTTCCTGCCATCTTGAAGAGGTTGCAAGATCAGATTCCAGTTGGAGACTTAGATCGCATCACTTACTTCATCGGTCGAGAAACCCTTATTCCATCAAGAGACTTTGGCCTCGTATTCTGGAGAGCTCAACTTTTCGCAATGATGGCAAAGAATGCCCAATCAGCGACTCAATTCTTCGAAATTCCACCCGACCAAGTGATGGAAATC
Organism: bacterium; assembly: GCA_009991595.1. Lineage (GTDB taxonomy): Bacteria > Bdellovibrionota > UBA2428 > UBA2428 > UBA2428 > JAACVK01. The sequence continues at coordinate 49,783 of JAACVK010000030.1, forward strand.
GGAATGCAGTTAAAAATTTAATACTGCAGAAAGGCTCCGAAAGGGTTTATGCTATCGAGCTGATAAAAGGGATAAGGTCTACTGCGGCCACTGTTAAATAGCATCTGCACTTCAGCTGCCGATAACTTACGTTGCCAGATCGAATATTCGTCTATATGGGCGCGGACGCTATCGCCACCATCCCCAATGGAAAACTTGTTATCACTTGCACTCCCCGGGCTCTCGTCTATATTTTGTGAATCACACAATGTGCCATTTTTATAGGCAATGACTCTAGTTGAGGAGGCGCCAACCTTCTCAAGAACAAAAGCGTAATGTATCCATTTCGAAGCCTCTAAGCGACACTGCTGAGAAAGATTGACACAAGTAGGAGTGGCTCCCGCGCACACTCTCACCAGATCGATGGTGGACTCCGTAAAAGTAACAATGAGGCCATTAGAGTTCCAACGATCATAAAAATATTGATTTTGAGTGTTTGGATTCAGGTCATAAATCCAACCTGAAATACTCAATTCCCCTGTGGCTTCAATATCCGTATCGTCCCCTGTTGATCCAGTATAATAATAATCAGTAGCACTCATGTCCGACGCCAACTTATCTTTGGCATTAGCTGTAAAAGTAATTGTGCCGCTATTTTTACTTAAATCATTACCACCTACAACATCGTTGTGATTTCCATTAAACGGATAATAAGCCGTTAGGTGACGGTTCGCATTTTTATCTAACAGCAAAGGCATCGGCTGAAAGGGAAACACAACGTCATCACACTGATGGATGGCCTTTGCCGGCGAAAAATTCGCTGTAACGTCCACAGCACCTCGGTTCAAATCATCAATGGTGATTTGATCGGAAGACAAAATGTAAGGATAGGAATACTCAACATCTTGATAGTCAAAGGTGTATTCTAAACCAACACAATTTTGAGCGGACGATGGCTTTTTAAAGCCCACAATTCGAGCCTTAATTGGAAACCCCGCCGTGCTGGCAATCATACTCATAGAAGTAGGACTTCCTGGAGTAAAAGAATTAAGGCCTATGTAATCAATTACGCTAAACTTCTCTCCATCCGCTAGCTCACAGCGCCCAACATTGGGAGCCTTGCTGTATTCAACCATCAGTCCTACGCAATCGATAGCATTAATCGTATTTGGCTCAACTGGAACACTTGAGACATTCAGACGGAATGCATCGACTAGATCGAGTCCAAAGGAATCGATGGATGGAACTGTAGCCTCACTATGGATATTAAAACGCAACTCTGGTGTAGAGTTGGGCTCTGGAGCACATTGGGCAACGATTAAAGCACATAGACAAAGGCAGGCCCATCTAGACATAGACTTAAGCTTAGCAAAACCCCTTTATGGACTAAGAGTCAGAACTTTGGCAAAGACAGTAACTTTGTAAAAACTAGTAGATGCTTTCGGCCTTTAGACAGCCGGGAACATTTGTAATCCGATTGATTTGTTCAACCAAGCCTTTGTTTGGTTGAACGGTGAAACTCTTGCCTACATTCAGCGCGGTTTCAAAAACTCCCGCCTTGTAGAGCGTCATCTCAACTGGAATAGGTCCTGCATGTTTCTTAAGGAGCACAGCCAAGTCTTGGTAAACACGATTGACAACTCCAGCCTCCTCCATTCGATCGATGCTAAATTTAATTTTAATTTTCTTAGGCCAATTCTCTTCTATGTCTCTTAAGTATTGCATGGAGAGGTTATTGTTAACTTTAATCTCACCGGCAAGCAGCTTTGGCTTGTCTTCTTCGAAATCAAGATTAGCTTGAACCAAGAGAGGTTCCTTCGAGCGAAAGAGCTCCGCAAACTCTTTAAAGTGATCGGGAAAACTGACAATTTCGATCTGGCCACTTTGATCTTCTAGCCTAGCCACAGCCATCATCTCGCCCACCCGACGGCCACGCTTTACACGAAGCTCTCGTAACTCTGAAACCATTGCGGCAATGGTCACGGGAGTTTTAGGCGCTAATTCTGCCAAACTAAAAATGGGACGAGCTCCACTTAAAACAATTTTTTCTTCATAGGCATCTAACGGAGAGGCACTTAAGTAAATTCCTAAAAGTTGCTTTTCCCAGTCGAGCATCTGTCTTTGTTCGGGGAAGATGCCATCTTGATACTGAGGGCGTCCTGCAGAGTTACCAGGTCCTGAGAGATCTTCGCCAAACAAAGAAAACTGACCGCTTTCTTTTCGAGCAGCTTCTTTAGAGGCCCACTCAAGTGCCGACTCCAAAGAATTCAAATAACGTCCTCGTATGGTCGCCGGAGGTAAATCTTCTAAACTATCGAAAGCACCACACTGAATGAGAGCCTCCAACATGCGTTTATTGGTTCTCCTTACATCCACCACAGAAAGAAAGTGAAAGAGGTCTTCAAATTTGTCGACCGTCTTTCGGGCTTCCAAAATAGCATCCACCGCAGAAGAACCCACGTTCTTAACAGCATTCAAGCCAAAACGAACATTCTGGTCGTCAATCTTAGTGAAATCCTTCTGACTCTCGTTTACATCAGGAGGCAAAATCTTCAAGCCGCGTTTCTTGGCGTCCATGATGTAGCGAGCCAGTTTGTCGGTGTTTTCTTTTTCAATGGTAAGTAGTGCCGCAAAAAACTCAGCCGGATACTTCGCTTTTATGAAAGCGCTTTGCACGGCAAGCTTTGCGTAAGCTGCAGCGTGCGATTTATTAAAACCATAGCCTGCAAACTTGGCAATCAAATCAAAAAGCTCAGAAGCTTTAACAGGGTCTCTGCCCGCTTTTTCGGCGCCATCCACAAACAGTCCGCGTTGAGCGTCCATTTCTGCAGCAATTTTCTTCCCCATCGCTCGACGTAAAAGATCGGCTCCACCAAGTGTGTAACCACCCACCTGTCGGGCAATTTCCATGACTTGCTCTTGATAGAGAATCACTCCGTAGGTTTCTCTTAAGATGGGCTCCATCTCAGGAAAAGGCACCGTTACTTTTTCGCGACCATGCTTACGGTTGATGTAGTCATCGACCATTCCACTTTCGAGTGGACCAGGTCTAAACAAGGCGTTAATCGCAGCAATGTCTTCAAAACAATCGGGCTTGATGCGCGTGCACAAGCCCTGCATGCCGCCACTCTCAAGCTGAAACACCCCCAATGTGTCGCCCTGAGAAATCAATTCATAAATGGCAGGATCATCGGTTGGAATATTGTAATACTGTAAATCCGCCGTATCTTCTTCGCCGCGAGCGCGCACATGACGACAAGCTAAATCAAGAAGGTCGAGCGTAACCAAGCCCAAAAAGTCGAACTTCACTAAGCCCGCTTCTTCGCTCATTTTCATATCCCACTGTGTAATTTGATTCCCATTCACATCGCGAGACATGGGCGCTAAGTCGGCAATCGGTTTACCAGAGATAATAACTCCAGCCGCATGCACTCCCGCTTGGCGCAATCCGCCTTCAAGGCTCTTCGCTAAATCGATAACCTGCTTAATACGTGGATCGGTTTTATAAAGATCTTGAAGCTCTTCAACGTCGTCCATGGCCTCCGTAAGAGTCATGGGTCTGGCTTGAATGGAAGGAATCAACTTAGTGAGCCGGTTTGTTTCCGCAAAACTAAAACCTAAAACTCGCCCCACATCTTTGATGGCGTTTTTACTTTGCTCTTTAGCAAAAGTTACAATTTGACAAACTTGAGCTTGACCGTATTTCTTGGCCACATATTGAATCACTTCATGACGCCTGGCCTGACAAAAATCGATGTCAAAATCCGGCATAGAAACACGCTCCGGATTTAAGAAACGCTCAAAGACCAAACCATTTGCGATTGGATCAAGATCCACAATGTCCAAAGCCCATGCAGCTAAGGATCCTGCTCCAGAACCTCGCCCTGGTCCCACTGGAATGTTATTTGACTTTGCCCATCGAATAAAATCCGATACGATCAAAAAATATCCCGCAAAGCCCATTGCGTTGATGATTTCAATCTCACGATTAAGACGATTCTTATATATGTCTTGATCTTCTTCACTGCTAATGTTGTGTCGGCGAAAACGCTCTTCTAAACCTTCTTTGCTCAAGCGATCAAAGCATTCTTCTTGAGGTTCATCTCCAGAAGAGAAGGTCGGTAGGTGATAGATTCGATTTCCCTCTTCGTCCTTGAACTTAAGCTTTACATTACAGCGCTCTGCGATCGCCACCGTGTTGGAAAGAGCTTCAGGAAAATGAGAGAAAGCCTCTTGCATTTCTTCAGGCGACTTTAAGTAGAAGTCGGTAGAAACTAAATTAGATCTTGGATTGGATTCTAAGTTGAGCTTTTGCGCAACCATCATCCAAACTTCTTGAGCAAATGCTTCGCGAGCTTCCAAGTAATGCACATCACAAGTGGCCACACAGCCTAGACCGTGTTTTTTAGCCAAGGACATCAAGCGCTCATTGGCTCGTTCTTGAACCGTCAACTGAGTCGCTTGTAACTCCAAAAAGAAATTCTCGCCGTATAGCTTTTGAAAGGCCACTAAAGACTCTAGAGCCAATCGTTCTTGATCTTGCGCAATGAACGAAGTCACAACTCCTTTAAGCCCACCACTAAGAGCGATGAGGCCCTCTCTATGTTCTTCCAACGCCTCGAAAGGAACCCGCGGAAGCAAGCCTTCACTTTCTGAATAGCCGTATTCGACATGGGCCTTAGTCACCAGCTGGCTCAGATTATGAAAGCCCGTGTTGTTCTCCGCCAATAAAACCAAGTGGCGAAGCTGCTCTCCACCTTGAGGCACAATGATTCCCAGCTCAACGCCATAAATGGGCTTCACTCGCCCTTCGGCGTGTGATTTGGCAGCCTTCATAAAATGAAGGGCTCCATACATATTGGCCCAATCGGTGAGCGCAACAGCATTCATTCCCAGCTCATCCACTCGCTGGATAAGGGGATCGACTTTCAATAAACTCGAAGATAACGAGTATTGGCTGTGGACGTGAAGGTGAACAAAACTCACCCCCTAGATTTCGACTTTTAATGGCTAACAGTCAAGGCAGCTAAGAGATAAATTCAATCGTTGAACGCTTCAAGAACAAGCTATAAACACTCGTTATTTCTTAGTTATTTGAATCGACCTGAAACAGATGTTGGCAGTGAGAAAAGCCAAACTCGAGTGCACCCCAAAGGCTTTTGGGTAAAATCCTTGTTTTTATACTCGAATCCATTACCATCTTTATATGCAACCAATGAACCGAATCATTGTAGTCGATGACGAGTCTGACATCCTTGATATTTTAAGAGAGAATTTAGAAAGACCTAACTTAGACGTTCTAACGGCACAAAGCGGAAAAGAAGCCCTTAAACTCCTAAAGATGGCTCCTATCGATATCGTTATTTCCGACGTGATGATGCCTGAAATGTCTGGACTAGAGTTGGCTGAAAAAATTACAGAACAACAAGGAAGAGCACCTTATCTAATCTATATTACTGCTTCCTCGATTCCACCAAAAGACCTTTATGCGGCTGGAGCCGATGCGTGCCTTCCGAAACCCATCGACCTAGACCTACTGGCCTCCATGGTTGAACATTTTATTAAACGCAACAAGCAAAGCCACATTTTGGCTTATGGATCAAGATCAGACCAAGAGCACTTGGAACACATCATCGTTCAAGCTCAATCGATCCTTCAACTAGAGGAAAGCAAAACTGCTGCTGAAAATATTTTAAAACGCGCCTACTTGATGAAGAAAACTTAGCCAGGAAACTGACGTCGCAAAGCGTTATCACCGGCGCAAAAAATTCAATTTTAAGGGCAAAAGCTCCGAAGAAGTCTCATGAGTCAAGCTCTTCCCAAAACCTCAAAAAGTTCTTTCGGGGCAGAGCTCCTCGACCACACTTTAATTTTCGGATCTCTAGATGCCGCCTTGAAAGAGCAAATTTTTCAACTATCCGTTGAGAAAAACGTTCCCGCCGGACAAGTCATTTTCAACCAGGGCGCACCCGCTGATGGTGTTTACATCGTTGCTACCGGCAAAGTATCTATACTTTCTCAGAACAAAGATCTGGGACTTTCTCTAGAAATTGCTGTCTTAGGTCCAGGCGAAGTGTTTGGAGAAATGGCACTCATCACCGGAGAAGTCAGAGGAGCTGCCTCCAGAGCGCGAGAAGATTCAAAACTATTCTTCCTCTCCAAAGAAACTTTTGACAAACTGACAACCAAACTTCCATCAGTCTCTATGGGAATTGCTCAAACATTGGCACGAAGACTCCAAACAAAAAATCAGAAGCAATCGGTTGAATACAAGAATCTCTCTTCATTCACCTTTGATTCCGAGATTTATGAGCTGGTTCCTGATCTAGTGCTTCGCAAACACAAAGCGATTCCCCTGCTTCTTGATGGAAATCTCCTAACGGTGGCGATGGTCACCCCAGAAGACAGCATTGCTCGAGACGAGATAATGCGAGGCCTTAGACGACTCCATCTCCACCCAGTTGCCGTTAGCGAGTCGGACTACCAAAATTTTATTTCAAATCACTTGGGGAAACTTCGCTCCGTAAAACCTAATGTCTCTTTAAAACGCACAGTCGTAGACCCAAGCAAAGTAGAACTCATTAACATCACCGAAGACTTCAACAAAACAAAAGTTGTTTCGGGCGAAGATGTCATTCGACTTTTAAACACACTCATCGCAGAAGCCTTGAGCAACAATGCCAGCGACATTCACATCGAAGCAGGCTTAAAGGGATTGACCGTTCGATATCGTGTCGACGGAATCCTTCACGAAAGACAGAACTACGTTCCTGGAGAATATGCCGCCCCAATGATTTCTCGCTTAAAGGTGTTGGCTCGATTAGATCCGACTGAAAAGCTAAAACCTCAAGATGGTCGAATTAGCATGCAATATGAAAAAAAGGATTACGACTTACGAGTTGCCACAATTCCTGTTCGGCGTGGTGAACGTGTGACCATGCGTATCTTAGATTCTGACTCAAGCCTCCTAAACCTCAATCAACTTCTTCTAGTTCCACAAGTAGTAAAGCTCGTAGAACAAATGTCCTTCAAACCACAAGGTTTAGTTTTAGTTACAGGACCGACAGGATCAGGAAAAACAACGAGCATGTATTCGCTCTTAAAGGCCCGAATTGAGCACGATGGCGCTAAGATATCTGTGGCCACCATTGAAGACCCTATTGAATATTCTATCAAAGGGATCTCGCAAACTGAGGTCAATCATGTGCACGGCCTCAATTTTAGCATAGCCCTCAAATCTCTTTTAAGACATGATCCAGATGTCATTATGGTGGGAGAAACCCGAGATGCAGAAACGGCTCAAACCGTTTGCCAAGCTGCATTGACCGGCCACTCGGTCATCACGAGCATGCATACAAACAGTGCGATCGAATCTATTTTACGGCTTGAAGACCTAGGCGTCGAAAAAGCCATGGTGGTATCAGCCCTCAACGGTGTCATTGCTCAGCGCTTAGTCCGACGCAATTGCACAAGCTGTTCGCGTCCCAGCAAACTTTCTGCCAACCTTAGACAAAGCCTGGTCGACAGCTCACTTTTAAAAGAAAATGATGACTTCCCCGTTCAGCAGGGCGAAGGCTGTCGAGCATGCAATGGAACAGGTTTTCAAGGACGAATGGGTGTCTATGAAATTCTGCCGATGAGCGAAAGTCTAAAAGACGTCATTACAAGAAGTTCTTCTAGAAAAGAGATTCAACAGGAGGCCTTGCGAAGCAATATGGTTACTATGAAAAGCTACGCCTACTTCCTTTTAAGAAAAGGTCTCACTAGCCCAAGCGAGTTACTTCGCCTGATCTCCTAGTTGCCCAATCTTCTACCTTGATTGGGTTGAACTCCTTTTAGAATAATTGCACTGCATTTCGCATTTAAATTGATACCAAAATTGGCGAGACCTACAAAAACCTTTTGGCTATGTCGGTTGGTCGTTATGAACTTCAGAGCCTGTTTTCTTTCTGAAGGCTTTAACTCGATATCTGCCAAACTCTTAGGCAAAAGGTGATCTGCAAAAAACCCTTTTCTGGCATCGTTCCAAAAATAGGTGTTACCGCTCAAATGTCTGCCTATTCTTGCAACAAAATCTCGATCAGAAGCTAAATGAAAATATGAAATGGAATCAAGAATACTCGGATCTAATCTAAAATTAGAGCGACTGTGTTCCAACCAATCCAAGGGACCAATTCCATTGAAAGTAACCGCCTTAATCTCTTTTAAGGAGGACTGTTTGGATAGCTTTTCTTGAAGCTCATATGCAAAAACTTCTGCCAGTCCACCACCACTACTATGACCGGTGACAAGAACCTTCGTTCCATCGAAATCAGTGGCGGTAATTTTGGCGAAGACCGTTTCCAAAAGGTTTTTATATTCGCTGCTAGCATATTGAGGGTAATTCAAGCCAATATCTGAGAACATTGCGCCCAAGGAATAGGTTCCTCGAAAGGCAACAGTTAACTCTCTTTCACTAGTCAAGCCAGACTCGGAGACAATGGCGTGGAGCCCGGTGTGGGCGTCTTGAAACAACTGCCCTCTTCTAGATGACCTTCTCAAAGCGTAGGATTCCGTCGAAGCTCTCAAGGCACGATCCAAAACATCAAAATTCAAAAGCTCATTGCTAGCAATGCAGGGCACAGTATTGAGAACCGAAAGACAAACCAGCAACCCTAGAAACCAATCTCTCCTTCCCTTCGCTGCAAGCATTCAAATGAATCGACTAACTACCCTTGGGCTTAAACAACCATGGGTAATCCACAGTCGCCGTCGACCCTCCTCTTGGTGAAGGGAAAGTCCAAGTCCTCAATCTTGCTTTGATACAATTCACGAGAGCACTGCTACCAGTCGTATTTTGCGCTGTCGAAACCGCCGTAGCTTTGCCACCTCCGATGATTGTCCATTGCAGCTTGATCTTTCCGAAGACACTTGGATTTCGCTGCAGCTCTGCTTGATAGCAAGCTTTGATTTCGTTGATGTGGGCACGAATCACCCTCTCAATCTCTTCGCGAGTAAGAGAACCAACCACGGACACTCCCACACTTTCAGAAGAAACATCGGCCTCACCTTTACCAGGAAGAGATCCAACACCATCACCCTTGGCACCGCCACCAAAACCTTGAGTCCCTAAACCGCCCACACCAACAGCTTTTCCACCGCCGCCTTGAGCCGCACCTTGTAGTCCAGAGCCACCACTACCGCGAGCGCTTCGAATTCCTCCACCACCAGTGCCTTGCAAAGCTTTATCCAAGGAATCTTGTCCAGCAGCTCCAGCATCTCCGGTGGCTTTCGCCACTCTTGCACCAATGCCACTGTTCTTTAAGCTCTCAAGCAAGGTTTGCTTCTTTATAGGCTTCCTTTGAACAGACTTCGTCTTTACTGGTCGAGTAGCTTTCTTTGGAGCATCTTGCGTTTTTGTTTTCGCAATTTTTGGTCGATTCGTAATGCCAGTGGCGGCCTTCGCGGTTTTCTCACCTCGCTTGCCCTCTGTTCCGGCTTCCTTAGCTCCTTGAGCCTCGTTACCACCTTTTTGTGGCTTAGGAGTTACTTTCTGGGCGTTCTCCGCACCAGACTTTTCCTCACTGACTTCAACCTTCTTCTCGGCCTTCTTTTTATAAGCTTCTACAATAATTTTACGATACTTCTCAGGAAACTCTTTCACCTGCCCTTCTATGGGAGCCCTCATCAGCAATCCAAACACACCCAAGGCACAGGCCATTAGAATAGCAATCGCAAGGGAACCCCAATAGAGTTTTCCTTGATCGAAAAGAGGCGCTCTTGGAATACGCGGAGGCTCGGGAACAAACATAATAAAGAAGTTCACAGAACCAACCTGAATCTTAGCGATGTCAGAACCACTCAAGTTCACACTACTTTGGCCAATTTTAGCTAAGTCAGCTCCCGTATACATGTTTCCCTGATGCCGAACCGAAGCCTTCATCACAGGGTGCAAATGCAAAGTCGCTAAATTGTTTTTCAATTCAACAAAAAGAAATTTGTTAGGGAACTCCGTAACAGGAACAATATAGTCCGATTCAATCCCATCGCCGATGTATATACTCTTACTATCTTTTTTATAATGCTCGACCGCAAGAACAGCTTCTTCCCAATAAACAGTCAATTCCATTTCTTCGTGAGGCTTACTGGTAGGATCGAGCGCTCCTCTTGTGCGAGCCGTTTCCTTTAAAGAACGAATAACGGTGGCTTCTCGAGGTGTCTGAACAGACACAGAACCTTGAGGGTCCAGTGCAACTTGAGACGACGAAGCCCCCTCAAAGGGCGCTCTTTCAACGCTAGCTCTTGGAGCCACAATGCTTGGGTCTTTCGGCTTAGGAACAGCGGTTAACGTAGGGTAAACCTCGTATTCAAGATTAACTTCAATGTCGGCAAGCTTAAGCGAGTCTCCCGCTTTTAAAATTCGCTCAACAACCCGGTCTCCATTTACAAATGTTCCATGAGTAGAAGCTAGATCTGTGATTCGATAGTGACCATCTTCTAAATTCTCAATTAATGCGTGGATTCGAGAAACCCTCATACTTGGTATGCGAAGATCTGCAGAAAGAATTCGACCCAAGATAATCTTATCTTGTTGAAACTGCTTTTTAACCAACTGCTTGCCATTTTCAATAACGGTGATGGTGATGCTTGGGGTGATTTTGCTCATTTCTTATTTTCCTTCAAATCCAGCCGTAGCCAGGCTTTCGACTCTGTAAGATCTTCTTTCTGGAATTAAGTTCACATTTCTTCGAGAGGGTCGTTGCCCCAAAACACCCTGCGTAGGGGTATAAGGCTGCCCTTTTACGTCGGTCCCCGAAAAAGAAAAGTATTGTTTCTTAGGAATCTTTACAATCCCGTCCTTGGTCTTTCTCACAATCCAACCTTCTTCTCTGTTAGCACCACTTTTATAACGATCACTTTGCGCAGACACCATCCAAGAAGAGCCCAACAAAACCCCAAGAAGAAAAACTACTCTCATTTTTTACTCCATTCTGAAATTAATCGCCTTGAAAGGTGATTCATAGGCGGATTAAAACGGCTAACAAAGGCCTTCATACTTTCGGTAGCCTCTTTGAACTTAGCGGCCTCGGCGAAGGCGAGTGAGCGATTAAAGTAGGCAGATGAATTGTTTTCATTCTTAGAAATGGATCGATCAAAGTTCTCGGTGGCATCTTCAAACTTCTTTCGTCCAACTAGAGCTAGACCTCTCATCTCAGCAACCTGAGAGTCGTTTTCATCCATACTAGACAACACATTCCATGCACCATCTACATCGCCAACTTGTAGGCGAATCGCAGCCAAGTTCTTCATGGCGGCGGTTCTCACTCCAGAAAGTTCAGAATCCGATCTATTTGCAATGGAAGAAAACTCATTTTCAGCTGCTTGGCCATTGCCTAAATTCCAGTCCAACAAGGCAGACATATTTTCAATGTAAGCAATTTCCTTTTGATCCTTAGGTGGCTTCGCACCATCCATTAGATCGACACCTAAAAGAAAGACTCCTTCATTATTCTTTTCAAAAGCTTGAGAAAGAACAACCATCAGAGAACGCTCATGTTTAGAATTATCCAAAGGAATCCAACGAGGCGTTCCAACCAGATAGTCTTTCAAAATAACTTCATCAGGGTTAATCGCCGCAAGATCGCCTCGACAAGAAGTCAATCCATCTCCAGCAATCTTGAATTCAACCGCCTTCTCAAAGCACTTACGAAGAAGAGTTAAACCCTTCTCACGTAAAGGCTTCGCATAGTTATCTTCCAAGATTTGCTTAGATTCTTTGTCTTGAGACTTAGCAATCTCTTGGGCGAAGTCGCGGTAAAGAGATGAAATTCTCTGCAGGCTTCGTAGCGCATATTCACCGTCACCGTAAGAAACTACCTTCAGATACTCTTTCTCTAGCCCCTCGAGCGAAGCAAGCTTTCGCTTCAGTGACGTTACAAAACGAGCAGGATTAAAATCCAAACGAACTCTAGAGTAAGAAGCAAAAGAAGGCTCGGTCAGAGAGAACTGCGCATTGGCCAAAGCTTGCTTCAACAACGCTGTATTGGCTCTTGCTGGGGAATTCTTACTCACCATCGACTTCATATAAGAAGATTTTCCAGTTCTGATATAAATAACCGTTTCGGCTTCAGCTAACAAAGCCCGTTCAGAAGCAGACAACCTAGGTAGTTTCTTAAGGTTATTCAAATCCTGGAGATTAGCACCATTCCTGAAAGCTAAGAGACTTACAATAAACTCTCTGTTCTTAGAGTTAGGATACTTTTTCAAGTGACCCCAAGCCTGATTGAGCAAAGTTTTAGAAGCACTCTTTCGGGGCTTAAACTCCTTCAATACGACGTTTTCAAAATGGGCTTGAATATAGAGAATGTTCCATTCCGCGGTCTCACGAGCCTCTTTATCAGACTTGTAAGTCGCTAAGAATTTCTGATAACGTCTTTGGGCATCTCTAAACTGGCCCTTCTCGATCGCTTCATCGGCATCCTTTAGATAGACGTTCTTAGCAAAGTCAGACTTGGGAAAAGCAGCCAAAAGCGCCGCACTCGCCTTCTGCTCCAACTCTTTATTACCCGATTTCTGAGCGAAGACATGAGCATTGTTTAATGCCTTTTCCTTCAAATCTACTGGGAAGCTATTAGCCGCCTCAAGAAAAGCTTCGGACTTGCGTTCCTGATCGCCTGAAGAGGCTTCTGGCATCTTTTCCAACTTTTTAAAACGAGCGTTGTTAACAATGCCATTTAACTTAGCAACAAAGGTAGGACCACCTGCCTTAACAAGAGCTTCGTTCTTTCTATAAGAATCTGCAGTGTCGACAACTTTATCCAGGTCACCATTCCTCTCGTGAATAAACAGAACTCGCTCGGCAGCCTCAACCCCCTTGGTAGTTCCTGGAAACTTTTGAACAACATTCTCAAGAGTCCCTAAAGCAGCCGCATAGGACCCACTCTGAAATGCCTCGAAGGCTCCTGCATACAAAAGGTCGCCAGCACGTTTGTCATTAGGATATTCTTTAACAAACTCCTCGGTTGCGGCGATCATATCTTTCGAATATTTTTTATCCTTCTTCGCAGCTTCTCGATAAGCCAGTATTCGATTATAGGCTGCCACAGTTTCATACTTGCCTTTACCAATCTCGGTATAGGCCTCTGCAGCTTGAGGAAATCGCCCCAACTTATAAAGAAGTTCTGCGTAGAAAAAACGCATTTCATGAATATTAGCGTCGGTATCGGGATTCGGCTTTGGGACACTCTTAAAATAGACCTGATACAGAGGTAGAGATGCTAGATAAAGTGAATTTCCCTTACGACGTTGTGCTAGATTATGCAGGTTCTTAGCTTCGCGACGAGAAAGATCGACGAGTTCTTTCACTAAGGCTTTCTTTTCTTCACTAGACATTTTCTGCCTGGATAGCCACTTTGAGTCTTCGCCATAATTGACAAAAATGGAATCTAAAGCTTTTGCATAGTCGCTTAATTTTCCAAACTTACGTAAAAGATCGGCTTGCTCCAAAGCAATGTCTCGAGCATCAGGAGCATAAGGATCCGTTTTAATAAGCGCACCAAAGAAGTATTGTGCCACTCTATAGTGACCTTTATCTTTAGCCACTTGAGCTGCTGTCTGCTGATACAGCTTTAACATTTCTTTGTCGCCACGGTCTTTGAAGTAGGATTCCCCTGTAGAATACTTGCCGGCCATGGCATAGGCTCGGGTTAAGTCCGCAAGAGCTTCTTGTTCAAAGAGAATCTTCTTTTTACTTTTTGATCCAGAAGACTCTTCAATTGTTCTTCTAAAGGCCTGAATAGACTTGTTGTAACTTTGTAAATTAAAATAACTCCAAGCAGTCTTGTAGAGTGCATATATTTTTACATCCGCAGCGTTTTCATCTTTCTGCTTGTCGGAATCACGAACCACGATCAAATACTCTGGGAGTGCGTTTCTAAATTTACCTTCTTCAAAGTAGAGATCTGCTAGATTAAGTCGGGCTTGGTAGGTTCTTTGACTTTTAGGAAACTTACGAGTCAGCTCATAAAAGTGAGGAATAGCTTGTTTCTTCTTATTTAGCTCCATATAAGTAGAAGCCAAGTAAAAGAGGACGTCATCCCGTCGAATCATCTGAGATCGACCTTGGTCCCGCCCACGACTCGCTTTTTCCAAACTCAGGTAAAGTCCCAAAGTCTTCTGCCTAAAACGATCAGCCTTAGGAGTTCGCAACTCTGGGCGCTTATACTTAGCCTTCTCTTCAGGCTTAAGCCCCTCCCATTGCTGAAGCTTTCGCTCCCAATCACTTGATTCCCGCGCAGCAATAATCTGCGACTGATCGTAATACAACTCAGCCAAACGCATCTTTAGTTCACCTAAACGCTTTGCCTGTCTTTCTCTTTTTATAAGAACTTCGATTTTCCCTATAAGCTCTGCCGTTTTTTGGTTAGCTCGCATGCGACGAGCATTATCCAAATCTAGATCTTCAGAGAAGATATTCGGATTTTTCTTATAGGTAATACTCTTACTGATAATAACCGGCCGCCTTGAGATAGTAACAGACTCACGGCCAATTCTAGACTCACCCTTTGCTTCTTTAGGAATGTTCCACTCTCTAGTTTGAGCAGCACTCCCATTCACACTACCAATCACTATAGCCAATACTAAATGTCTAGATAAACTCTTCATTAGCGCCCCTCACAAACGTCAGACGTCGCAAACGCGTAGCTCCCTGTTTCGTCTCGCCAGAACTCACCTTCGAAAGGCCAAAATTCAAATCCTTTTTTGACTTCACGATCAAAGTCAATTTCCTTCCGTTGAGGTGTCTTACCACTCAATAGTCGATCCCTAATACGAGTGTTCACTTCAACATCAACGGCCAAGGCGCCTTCAAGCGCTTCCCGAGTTTCCATACTCATATGATTTAAGAAGCGGCCAACAAAACGCGACGCCCTTCTATAGTATTCAGAATTCGCACTTTTAAGGGCCCCCAGATAAGCATTTCGAATGCTCGAAAACTGACCCCCATTTAGATTCTGCTCAACCCAAGCTTTCTCTTGAGCAACTAAAGTCAAACTCTGATCTAGATCTGCTATAACCTGCTCTGTAAGCAGTCCATCGACAATGAGATCCCAGTCGCTTTGAGGAATTCCTCTTTGGCTAGCAGTCTTCCCTCGAGCATAACCTCCAAGGATATTCATCAATTGAACCGGATTCTTCGAGTAAGAGGAAAATCGCGATATAGAAGAAGACAAAGTGCGATACTTATTGCGAAGTTTATTGATCGAGCGCTGGGAAGACTCATAATAGCAAAGTCGATAAAGAACGGCTGATTCTAGAAGAAAACTTTCTGGATTGAATTTTTTTGCTAGATAGGGAGAATGAGTATTCATCAAGATCCCTAGGGCGAGGTTATAGTCCTTTAAGTAGTATGCAGACCAAGCACCCACCATCTGCCCTTGATACCAAGAAGCTGAGGTTTTAGGCAAGTAGAGTAACTCATCCAAGACATCGGAATATCTCTTGGCATCGAATAACAACCTTGCCCTTTGTAGACGGATGACACCGAGGTCAAAATTAATACCCTTTTGATATTCAGCACCGAGAAGATTCATAGAAGCATCATATCGACCCATGGCCAAATGAATTCCCGCCCCTCCCAACAAAGCACGATAACTGGGTGCCGCTGGAGGCAAAGCAAGTAGACGATTGTTTGCCGGAAGTGCAGAGGACGCCGCCCTTAAGTTTCCTTGGTTCAAACGCCCAATCGCATAGGCTGCCTGCAAAGGAACGGGAGCTCTATTGACTCGAGAAGCACTCAACCCCAACACCGGGTTAAAGCGACCAATCAAGAGGCTCAAATTTCCCAGTTTTCCATCGTTATTTTGGTCACGGCGAAAAGAAGACAAGCGCGCTCGCTCTTGAATGGCTAAATGATACAAACCTAAGCGCTCAAGCAAACTGGCGCGAAAAGATATCTCCCTAGGACTTCTTGAACTACTTCCTCTAGGCGAGGAAACAAAAGTCTTGAAGGCACCCGCCATGTCCTTTTTTGCGATCTGTTTTTTTAGTTCGGCAGTATTCTGAGCAGAAGCACTCAAAGCCAGAATAGACAAAGTTAATAATGATAACTTTTTCATCGATCTTCTCCTCCTAGCAAGAAGGCGGCACCGACTAAAATATTCACTCGGTGATCAGAGGCATTGTCGAAGTCATAGTAATCTCTAACTTCCGTCTTCAACATTGCGCGAGGGTTAAGAAAGATTCGAATTCCTCCGCCCCCCATCACCATGGCCGATCCACCATTTTCGAATTTAGTGTAACCGCCGCCAAGGAGCATATAACCCTCGAAATGATATATGCTCTCGATCGTTGCCGCCTTAGACTTAAACGGAGCCCACTGAAGCGATGCCCCCGCACTCAAAACTGGCTCCACACGTTCGGTCTCCAATCGAGCATTCTTCAAAAGATTCTCAGAAAGTCCGGTCTTAATATTTGTGGTGGCTGTCAGATGCAAAGCTTCAATGCCGAAAGACTCCGAAAAATTGTAAATGTAAGAGAAGCCAAGCTGCAGCTGCTTACGGAAACTATCCGCAGGCTGAACACCGAGCACCAAGGGAGTAAGTTCATGGGTGTTACGCTTTCGAATGTAACGATGTTGAACAACAAAGATATGTTCAAACGGAATTTGTCGAGGACCTCGAACGATTTCATCGACTTCTTCAAGAGCCGATTCTTTCGCTTTTATTTCTTCGAACTCAAGTTCATCTTGAGAAGGCTTCGTTCGCTCTTCAATCTCCGTTTTACGGGGAAGAGAGGCACTCTCCTCGGATTCAGTGCTTGCTCCACTACCCTCCCACTCGGGAGCTTCAGAAGAAGCGGAGGATGAATTGTAAGAAGGCGTCGACGTGCCGCCTTGAAGAATCTCACGCTCCAACTCCTCCAAAGACTGTGCCTGACCGTTAAAAGCCACACCGAATGCAAAAAAATAAAAAAGTGCAGTTTTGATGCTAACCCCAAATAAATTCAAAACTTCGCCCCCTATAGAATAATCTACACGGGGCTAGGCCTAAGGCGTAAGCGTAGGAGCGGCAAATATTGAACATTTCCGTGAAATCTCACGGCGTGTCAGACACCTAGAGACAAAGGCTTGGCTAACTTAAACAAGTTGAATAGGCAGCTGGATCCTCACATCGGTTAAATGGTGCAGCCGGGAGAGGAAAAGAGGAAAAAAGTGAAATTCACTTAATAAAATTGGAAACTAAGCCGATTAGAAACACTGAGAAAAACATGTTTATCAATTGGAAAAAATTTCTACTTTGGGCAGGATTCGCAACTTGTTCGTTGAGTTTTTCAACTGAAGCGGAACATGAATCCAAATATCAAGAAGCTACCTTCAAAGATCAACACAAAGATTTAACGGAAGATTCCATAGCAAAATGGATCTTCAATTTTCTAGGGTGCTCAGACGAAACGACAGAAATGGAACTTCGCTACATTCGAAGTTTTTTCATCAATGGCGCGACCACATTCAAGAAAGATGGATCCGATAAAACTGCCGCAGGTTATTCTGTTGAAGAGAGCTTAAAAAGATATTTTAAAGAACAAGATCTCAATTCAGATAAAGATCTTTTAGCCTTGATCAGTATTAGAAAATTCTTATGGAATGGCAAAGAAGAGGACCTACAACTTTTCATGAAATACAAACAGCAAATTCTATCTAGTCTAGCTCTAAAATGCTATGGAGAAACCGTGGAACCTCGCGCGATTTTAGACGCAAACACACACGACAAAGCACCGCCAATTGAAGTTCCCAAAGCGATTCCCCTGCAATCAGAAACTGAAATTCTCGAAGAGATTTATCGATCAGAAACGGCTTCAGGATCAATTGCTTCACTGGTAGCTCACACGATTGGTTGTGAGTCTGAGGTTAGGAATCGCGCACTCGAACTAGCTAAAGCAAAATATTTTGAACAGATACCCTCCGAATCAAAACGCAAGGAAAGCTGGACCCTCTACTCGAATTTAAAGATACACATTAAAGAAATTTTCGGAGAAGATCGTGACTGGGCCGACACCGATTTCATCCCCTTTTACCGATATTTTTCACTGGAAGCCTATGACACAAGCTCACTAGACGAAGCCATCAAAAGCATTGAATCCAAAGTTGAAAACTTCAAAACTAAAGGTTGCTACGACAAACTTCAAAAGGACTACAATAGACGAAAAGCTGCCGAAGAAGAAAAAAAGAGACTAGCAGCCGCTCAAGCAAAGCTTGAGAAAGAAGAAGAAAAGAAAACGGCAGAACAACTTCACCAACTAGAAAAAAGCGCGGAAGTAGGAAGCTTCAAAATTCCCACCCTAAGCGAAGAAGACCTACAACGACTTGAAGGTCGTCACATAGAAGAATACGTCCCATATAAGGAAACGGAAGAACACATAAATTGGATTGACTCCCACCTTCAAGAACTACGCTGTAAAGACGATGTAGAGCCTGCCATCTGGAACCTCATGGCCGATTTACAGAAAAAGAACAAAGAAATCTCTCAAAAAGAGGTTCACGATGCCATCCTCAATTTTTACGCCCGAGAACTCAATGAGAGAAACGTGGAGGTTATATCAAACCAACAATCCACAGCCAGGCTGAGGGTGAGTGCTGAAGTCAATTTACTTAGGACAAAAGCTCTCATCGAGGCTCTAAAGAATCTTTCTGAAAAACCCCAAAAATTTCAGTTTAACAAAGACGCTTGGCACGCCGGAACGCCTGGGCTTTGGACTAAAAGTTCAGAAAGCTCAAAACCAGTGAGAAAATTCATGTATGAGGACGTTTTTGAGAACCGAACCCTTAAGCCTGCTGACGCAAGTACAGCAGATTGGTCTAAGAACGCAGCTTGGTATTGGGCAAAAATGGAAGAGGACCTTATACACGAACTCGACCAAAAGGTGGGAAGAATCAATGACTGGTCGGAACGTATACCTGATAAGCGAGACCGAGTGGTTCACGATCTACTTAACCCCGATCCTGACACTGAATCGCTTTTAGATAATCTCAATGCAAAAGTCTATGGCGGAAAGGCTTACCTACCCAAAAAGACTGATGACCACTATAAGAATGCTACCAATGCTACCGAAACTAGAACACCATTTAACAACCTAACCAAAGCTCACCTGGAAAACATAAAAGACCAAATTATTCCTAGACTAGAGCAGCATATCGCACAATTAAATGAGATTATCCAAAACGGCGCAGACTTAAAAGAAGAAAGTCGGCAAGTAGTTAGACCAGAATTAGAAAAAGCACTTGCACCACTCCACGGCCTAAGCAGTCAAGTCCTTAAAGCCTCGTCTACAGGTGAACTAAGCTCCTTATCCATCGGCGAAACCTCTGAAGGACCAACGGACACCATTCAACAGAGCATCCCCCGAATTCAAGAACTTCTTAGTCAGTGGGGACTACTTTCCGATTGCGCGGGTCTAGCCCAAAAATCAGAAGCAGCCGAAGGACTTGACTTCCGCATTCATCAAAACAGTCCGCGCTTAGGTGTGGCCCCAGGAAATCACGACAATCTAAATCCACAAGAACTCGCAAAAGAATTAGCACAGGCCTTGCAGTGTAAGAAAGACATCTCACCCACAATTTGGAATCTTGCTGAGAGATTACGGTCTTCTTCCGTAAATCCAAGCGAGCTCAATCAAGCTCTGTTAAAAGAATTTCAAGATAGACAAAAAGAACAACAAAAGAACCTAAACTCTACAGACAATCCACTCGCAAAAGCAAAACAAAATAGAGCGATGCTTGCTGAAATCTCCGAACGTCTTCCCAAGCTCGCCATCCTTGAAGAGCTAGCGCAGAACGCAGAAAGCTCGTATAAAAAGTTCCCAATGACATTTGGCTTTGACGAAGAGAACCCTGGAAACTCTGTTGAGTTCTATAATTTAGCTTCCTCATTGAACGACACTCTTCTAGACTCATTTAAACCTGATAGCTTTCGAGTTCGAAGCAGTTTAGAGGATTCAATCGACTCAGACGGCAAACGACTACCCTCTTCAGAGTTAAAGACATTGAATTCGCTGATCACTCAGTTCTGGATTCCAACTGAGGACGAAAAACAACTCGGCGACTTTCAAGTCAATGGCCGGCACATTGAACAACTCAAAACCGACGACCCTGTAAGGCAACATCTTCAAAAAATGCGAAAACTAGAAACGGAGCTCATCTCTCAAAGAGAAAAAGCTAAAAAGTATCACCCAGGATCAAAAATGGCTTACCTGGATCGCCTCAGGAAGCTTCGCGACGAAATCAAGCAAACCCAAGCTCTGATTCAAGAGACAAGACAGAAAGAATCTCAACTCGGAGCTCAGATTGAAGAGCTAAAGAAGACCTATGAAACAAGCACCCAAGACTTAGCTGAAAAAATTGAAGAAGCAAAACTAGCGGCCAATGAACGGATTCAAGATGAAAGATTTCTTCCTAAAGACACTCTTCAACTAGGAGAAAATTCGGTGGATGGACCACAAATTGATTACGACCCTTCGTTTGAAAGAAACATTGAGATATCTGAGCATCAACGTCAATTGCGAGAGGTCGTTGGAAATCTAGAGACAAATGAAAAAAATCTTGCGCTTGAGTTTACTGCCTTGAAAAACTTTCTAGGTATAACAGGAAACCCCTTTCCAGACGAAGAAAAGGGACACAAGCTGAAACAAGCCTTCGATAAAACTTATGTCAAACCGATTCCATCGACGCCACTCTACGACAAAAATTATAAAGAGGCAGTGGCAGAATACAAACGATTAGAAACAGAGCTTCTCGACAAACACTATTTTCCCGCACACCTATCAGTAACTTACGAAAACCTACTAAAGAGACGGGCTTGGGCTTTATCTCGCATAAAAGAGCTCAATGAGTATGTAATTGATAGCAAAGACAGCATCAGCCAAGCGGGGCTTCAACAAGTTAGCAGCGAAATCAGCCAACTAGGAATTCTTGTTCATTCCCTTGATGAAAAAGTAAAAGAGTTGAGAATCAAGGATCGAAACTCTTTAACAGGAACACCTACCGCCTCAATGAAAGATAGTGGTGCAGAAAAACTTTCACTGCCCTTAGAGACAAACAATGCCGGCATCACAAAAATGAATGATTTCCTCGATCGAATCAGACGTCACAAAAGAGCTCTCCAACAACTCTCTGTCACCTTACAAAGAGAACTCAGAGAGTCCGGCAATATCTCAGACGATGATTTTAAGATGGACGAAGAAACCTTTAAACCAGTCGAAGATCTAGTGAACTATCTAGAAAAAGCAAAAGAGAAAGGAAACTGGACCCCTCTTCTTGACTACAGCGATCCGATGCAGCCAACGGAACAAATTAGCACGATAGCAGACCAAATGGAGAACAACCTTGCTCATCACACAGGGGGCATTATTGGGGAGTGTCCTCAAACGACTCACTTAAACCCGAAAGCCTTAAATCTTGACAGAACAATGCGAAGCTTTCAAACAGAGCGTCTTTTCAATGCCATCGTTGCGGAAGCTCGAGAGAAAGATGCTTCCTGTAGCTTAGTTCATGCCGCCGACCCAAATCAATCGCCATGGAGAAAGACCAGTGAATCTTATCAATACTTCATGGGGCGTTCTTTTATGAATGCCATCTGTGACTCTTATCCGGCAGGACACCCGGCAATCTATCCAATTGTGGATTATGGAACGAAAGAATTTTCAACCAAAAGCGAAGAAAACGCCTACAACGCAAAAGTGAAAGAAATTAAATTTGTCGACGCTCTAGCACACTCTTTTTGGCGAGAACCTTCTAGTAACGCCGCCCACAAAGACTATCAACCCACCTTCAACGAAGAAGGTGCCGCAAACTTGATTCCCAACTACGCCTTCATGTATACCCTTGCTTATACTGAGACCGAAGCCAACCCAACAAAGCCGAATGTTGACTGGTCGAAAGACATCGAAAAAGACACCGGAATGTTTCATGCTTCAACAAATTTTCTTTATGAAAATTACGGCTTTCACAGAAACAGTGATTATGCCGCTGAATTAATGCGAGATTTCATCGTGAGGATGAGAGACAACGTCGTTAGTTTGGAAAGTTCAAACCCAGAACTCGCAGCCAAGAACTGGGAAAAAATGTGCTTATCGGGCTTCTTCAACTCGAAGTATGGAGAAAAAGCCATGGAACCCGATCAGTGGAAGCCGCCAAGCAACTTATCTAACTACAAACCCTACCAACACGTAAAGAATGCTCTAATGAGCGGTTCTGAACAGTGTGTAAAATATGCCCGATCAGGAGGGAAAGATCCTGCGAAAAACGGTCTTTCAAGCTGTATTAGACAGCTATGGCAATACTGTCCAAACTCTGGAGTTGAAGTGGAAGCGATCTTTATTAGAGCAAGGAGAAGAGGCCACGGGGACCTTCGAACAAGTGCCGATGTGCAGCCAAAAAATGCTGCCGGGTATTTCAGCGCTGGCCCGGGCACGAATGTAGTATCCGTAACTGCCCATGCCAAGAGCAACAAAAAAGTAAAACCAGCCTGCCACAAGATGTTTTTAGATCTTTACGAGAACAAAGATTATCTATGCCCTGGATTATCGGACTAAACCCTAAGGAAGTATTCCTTCAATGATTTTATTCGGCTTAAGCTTTTTGAGAAAAAGCAGATAATTTGGTTCAACTGCATTGTTGAAAATATAGATACTACCTTCGTAGGAGAGACCATCGATGTTAAATAAGGCCTCCAATTTAAAGCTTGTCCCTGCTGCAGAAGGAGTTTTTAAAAGCATGTCCACAGCGTCCGATGGTTTAAAATCGGGATGCTCATTCATCAAGCTTCTATAGGCCAATGCCATTGCAATGACCTTCAAGGGGCCACCTGTCGACATCGATATGATTCGCTCATCTCCACGAGCCGCCATGAGTCCAGTTTCCATATTGTAGAAGTTCATTTCCAACTCCATCAGCTCTGCACTTGCCAAAGCATCAAGAGTAAAACTCTCCACATGCCCTTTAACATTAGCAATTCGATTGGAATCGACAGTCTGAGAAACATGAAGAGAAGCACTCGAAAGGAGCAACTTAAGAGGCCGCTCCTCTCTAGCATCAAGCTCCTTCATCAAAGACGTTTCTGAAAACATTTCTGAAATGATGTTTAACAAACTTGGAGCATGTTCTTCATTCTTTGCAAACTCGGCAGTGATCGTATCTGCTTTAACTTCCTCTGCGAAAACGCAAAAAAACAAAAAAGAAAGGAGTAAAACTCTGCGAATAAAATTTAAAGAAGCAGTCCGTTGCATCGAGGCGGACTATAACACAATGCGTTAGGCTCAGCAAGGGGCTTTATTAAAACGGCGTTGTCCTCAAATCTAAAAACGATCAGTCGCTTTAAAGATTCGATTTTTAACCGCTTTTGGCCCAAGTGCAGCGAGGACCAAACTCAGATCTGGACTCTGAAGCCCGCCCGTCACAAGAACTCTAAGAGGTTTAGCCACCTTCCCAAAACCCAAGCCGCTCTCTTCCACCACTTTAGCCAACAAATCGTGAATGGCTTCTGGAGTTGGGTCAGTAAGACTTTCTAGCTTTTCTCCAAAGCTTCGCAAAAGTTCTTTGGGGTAATCTTTAAAAACTTTTGCAGCGGTGGCTTCATCAAAATCGTAGTCCTCGCTAAGAAAAGTTTTTGTATTCTTTGCCAGATCAATCAATGTGGCAGAGCGCTCCACTAAGCCCTTCAATAGATTTTGTTTAACAGGACTTGTCATTAAAGACGACAAGTCACTGCCTTCGACAGACTTCACTAATGAAACCAACTCATCCAAAGGACGTGTCAACATAAACTGAGAGTTAACCCATTCTAGTTTCTTCACATCGAAAACAGAGGCGGATTGCCGGCAACCATCTAAGTCAAAAAGTTTAGTTAAATCCTCATCCGTAAAGAGTTCTTGATCGCCATGACCCCACCCTAGTTTAATCATGTAACTTCGCATGGATTCAGGCAAAAAACCTAGTTCACGATAAACAGTCGTCGAAACGGCTCCATGCCTCTTGCTCAACTTGGCCTTATCCGCGCCCAATATCATGGGTAAATGAGCAAACACCGGGAGTTCTTTTTTCAAAGCTTGATAAAGTAAAATCTGTTTAGGGGTGTTGTTCAAATGATCATCCCCGCGAATAACATGAGTGATCCCCATATCGATGTCATCCACCACAACACTTAGTTGATAGGTCGGCGTTCCATCACTTCGAGCAATAATAAAATCATCAAGCTCTCTTAAGTTAAAAGTCACGTCGCCCGCAATGGCATCTTTGACGACAACCTCTCCCTCAATGGGTGCCTTAAAGCGAATCACGTAGGGCAAAGCAGAAGACTCTGTCTTCTCACGGCATCTGCGATCATACTTAGGCTTTTCCCCCTTCTTCTGCATCTCTTCTCGCATAGCCGTAAGCTCATCGGTGGTGCAATAACACTTGTAAGCGTTTCCAGAGACCAACATCTCCGCAACAACCTCTTTGTATCTATCAAAGCGCTTACTTTGATAAACAAGCTCCTCAGTCCAATTTAAACCAAGCCACTTAAGAGATTCTAAAATATCTTCTTCATTTTCTTTCGTGCTCCGCTGCTGATCCGTATCCTCAATTCGCAAACAGAAAACCCCACCGTGGTGTTTGGCAAAGTAGTAATTAAAAAGCGCTGTGCGCGCTCCACCTACATGAAGTTTTCCTGTGGGAGACGGGGCAAATCGAACTTTCACTGACATAATGAAGGTTTTAGTCTATTCCAATCTGAACCGAAAGACCTAAGAGACGGGAAGACGGTTTAATCTTCGACGAAGGTTCCACGAGACAAGTCGAAGTCGATCGCTCTCCATAGAGCTACTCGAAATTTCACCCAATAATTATCAACCGTTGGACGAGAAACTCCGTGTGGCAACTCAAGAGTATAGGTGGGAATTTCACGATGCCTTCCAGCGAAATTACCCAAACTACCAGGGTAAAACCCAAAACGAATAAAGCGATAATTTCCCGAGTTTTTGGACATATTCACAGCTAAATACTTTGCTCTTCTTTGTTTGGTCTTAGAACCCTTAGAATCCAAATCTAAAAAACCTAGCGGCGTGTGAATGGAAATTATTTTTTGAGGCTTATGAGCATCAATAAAGCGAACAATGGCTTGGGTTTCAGGTTCTGAATTAGAAACAGGCCCAGGATACTTTCTTGGATCTTTATTGTCTTTTTTAGTCCAAGAGGGAAGCGCCTCAGCCACCCAGTCATCGGTGGGGAAATTGCGGTTGATGTCCACACCTCGAGCATTTGGGCGCTGTGGTTTACGAGCCAACATTCCATCTGGATTGAGCAAAGGCTGAATCAAAAGCCGTGTTCCCTTCGGAACTCCTCGAATTCCTTTTTCAATCTCTCCAATAAGCTTCATACACATAGGCAAAGAGGGTAATTCATCGCCGTGAATCCCACACTGAATCAAAGTGGTCTGCTCGGACTCCTTGTTACCAAAGTCAAAATAGACCAAGGGCCTACCCAAGACCGAAAAACCAAAGATTATACCTGGAGTCTTGGGGCAAGAAAAACGCCCCCACTGGTTGCTCTTATAAATCGGAGCAATGTAATCACAAAAAACCTCGTTAACACTAGCCAGTGCGACCGAGGAACTCATCAATACTAAGGCTAGAATTGCTCTAACCGTTCCACTTATTCCCATCACACTTCTACAATAACACTCATTCCTTGCCCACCACCAATGCAGGCACTGGCTAAACCAAATTTTCCGCCTTTTGACTTTAAGCGATACAAAAGATGAGAAACCAATCGCGTTCCCGATGCTGCCAATGGGTGCCCAATGGCAATCGCGCCACCATCTACGTTTGTTTTTTCTGGGTCGAGACCAAGCTCCTTCTCAACCGATAAATATTGAGCCCCAAAGGCCTCGTTTATCTCAACCAGAGCAAAATCACTAACCTTATGGGCTTTACCGTCTTGTGTAGACCAGCGCTCGAGGACCTTTTGCGTAGCTGGGACAGGACCAATTCCCATAATCTTTGGATCACAGCCAACCGATGCCCAAGAGATCAATTTACCCAAAATAGGCAGCTTCTTCTTTTCTGCAAAACTCCGCTTACAAAGAATCATCATAGAGGCTCCATCACAAATTCCACTCGCTGTGGCTGCCGTCACCGTTCCTTCTTTTTTAAAGAGAGGAGGAAGTTTCGACATACTTTCGAGTGTGCTCTCAGGGCGCATGTGTTCGTCTTTTTCAAAAACAAGGGTCTTGCCCTTTTTAGTGTATTCAATAGGACAAACCTCATCCCTAAAACAGCCTGATTCCCAAGCTGCAGCGGCACGCTGTTGAGATCGAAGAGCATATTCATCCACCTGAGAACGAGATAACTTATATCTCTCTGCAAGATTCTCTGCGGTAATTGCCATCGGCTGCCCCGTGTAAGAATCCGTCAAACTAGCTGTAAGATAATCTTCAGCAACGCCATTGCCCAAACGATAACCGAAACGCGCAGAACGAAGCACATACGGAATCTGAGTCATAGACTCACTTCCACCGACCATCACACAGTCAGCACCTTCGATCATCAACTGATAGGCACCTTGTGCGATCGCCTCAAAACCCGAACCACACAAACGATTAACAACAAGAGCTGGTCTATCTTCGGGCATTCCGATTTTCAAACCCACATGGCGAGCTAAATAAATTGCATCAGAAGAACTTTGAACAACATTGCCCACAATGATTGAGTCAATCTCGTTGGCCTTTACTCCGGACTGAGTCAAGCAAGCCTTCGCTGCCTCTACCGCCAAATCCGTAGCCGAGAAACTAGCTAAAGTTCCTCCATAAGATCCGAAAGCCGTTCGCTTCGCGGCAACAAAAACTAAATCTTCGGGTTGGTTTAAGGTAGACATTCTTGACCTCCTACGACAAAGGCATCAGAGGCATAGGTCTCACGTGATGACTTCAGCATTTTTTCTGCAAAACTTTTTAAATAAGGACCGCGCAATACGCGAACCCAAACACCCTTGCCTCTGATTTCGACCTTACATCCAATCAACCCCTCAAGATTTGTGGTGTTGACGCCGTAATTTCCGGCTTGAAAGTCTGATATCGGCAAAGAGCGGACTTGGATAAAAGCAGGCCCTTGTTTTCCGGATAACAAGGGAATGGTTTCCGAAGAAATGGACTTATCTAAACTCAAATTCCAATGAAGATCGCCAGAATTCGCCTTCGCAGCTGGAGGGAGTATTTCTTGAATACTCTTGTGCCCTTCTTTTTCCACACGAAGCTCTCTGGACTGCGAAAGCAAGGGAATCTCAACTGGAGACTTTCCATAGTATTCTCGATCAACATAAACATCCGCATCGGATGGCTCTGTTTTTAGAACCATCTTCACTTTCGAAACTGAGTCATCAGAGACTACAACAGGTGATTCGTGATGAGCTATATCGGACTTTTCTTCACCCGCATCATGGTGAGCTTCACCGTCCGCCTTTTTCTCTTCTTGAACGGCATCTCCATGTTCGGAGTGATCTTCCGGAGCCCCCTCGTCCGCAGGGTGCTCGCCTTCTGCGTGATCATGACCATGGTGTTCATCGACAGCATGCTGCTCTGAACTATGGGCAGAGTCAGCTAAAGTGGATTGCTGAGGCATCGTCTTTATGAGCCAAAGCAAGACAGCCGACCCAACTAAAGACAAAACAACTAATATCCAAAAAAGTTTTTTCACTTAATCTCCTCAGCAACGATGCCCTTGTCTCGTAAAAGCTTTTCAACCTTTGCCGCATGCTCAAAACCTTTAGTCTCTAAATCGAACTCAATATAGGTTTTGCCAAGCTGACAGCTTGAATGGCTACGATTGTGATGAACCTCTAGAATGTTGGCGCCCGCTTCGGCAATCTTCTTTGTTAAAACCGCCAATTCGCCTGGCTTGTCGTCAACTGTAATACCCAATTTATACCAGCGACGGGACTCTCTTAAACCCATCTCAATGATCTGAGACACTTTATTGATATCAATATTTCCACCGCACAAAACAAAAACGACGGGCTTAGCTGGCTCAAGAACTATCTTTCGACTCAAAACTGCAGCCACGCCTGTTGCACCCGCACCCTCTGTAATGAGTTTCCGATTTTCCATTAAGACAGAAATAGCCATAGCAATGTCGTTCTCCAAAACTGAAACCACATCACTTGCTAAGTCCTTTATGAGATCAAAGTTCAATTCGGAAACTGTTTTGACCGCCAAACCATCGGCTAGCGTGTATCCCTTAACGGGGGCATTAACTATTTTCCTCGCCTTAAAGCTCTCCGCCATAGCGGGAGCGGCATCGGCCACCGCGCCCCAAAAAACTGAATCCGGCCTCAAACCTCGCAAAGCGGTTGCCGCTCCAGAAAACAGGCCCCCACCCCCAATAGGAATGACGGCCTGAATAGGGCCCGTGATCTTATGTTCCAACAACTGCTGGTGAACCTCAATGCCAAGCGTTCCTTGTCCACAAATAATATCTTCGTCTTTATATGGATGAACAAAAACTGATTTAGGATCTGCCTCACAAATCTCAAGGGCTCGCTTATAAGCCTCGTCGTAATAGGCGCCCTTCAATTCAACTTCAGCACCAAAAGCCTTGGTAGAACTTACCTTAATAAGAGGCGCCCCCTCCGGCATAACAATATGCGATGGGATACCCACCTTGGAAGCAATGTAAGCCACTGCTTGAGCGTGATTTCCAGCCGAGGAAGCTACAATCTTAGAAGGCCTCTTGGACTGTTCGAGCAAAGATAAAATCTTATTAGCCGCTCCTCTTACTTTGAAAGAACCGGTGTGCTGCAAAGTTTCTACTTTAAAAAACACAGGTGCATCGTGATGGAGCAACTTTGCAAAGGCATCCGAGCGGATTAAAGGAGTTATTAAAACATGCTCAGAAATACGTTTACGAGCGACTTCAATGGATTTCAAATCGACGGACATTCCCCGCATTATAGGCTGTGCTTAGGGCTTTGTAATTCGTCGGCTAAGGGCATCTATCGCAACGCGGCATTTGCCCTTATTTAGGCTCAAACAGTCCAATGCGCTCAAAAAACGCCTCAAAACTCCGCTCCGTTTGCCCCGTGAAGACCTCAAACATGGAGGCCGCGTCCGTAAGCCCACCGGCACTCAAGATCCCACGCTCTAAAGCCGCCCCGACTTTTGGACTCAAACTCCCCTGAGTTGCAAACCGTTCAAATGCTACATCCGCAAAAGCCTGAGAGTAAAGATAACTATAAAACAAGGAAGCATACTCAGATCCAGCAAACACATGAGTGAAGGTTGAGGATAAAGTAGAGTCTCCATAAAAATCGTGAAGCAAGTATTTAGCAACAACTCGCTTTTCAAAATCCTGCACGCTTTCGCCCGATTGAAGGCCGTTTTTGTGCCACTCAAGATCCAGAAGACTATAAACCCCTTTAGAAAGATAAAGCAGGCCTGGCATAAAGTTTTGCGCCTTTGAAAGCCTTTTCAAAACATCGGCAGGAAGTGTTCTAGATTCATCCAAATGGTGCCTAGCGACTTTTTCCATAAAGCTGGCATCGGTGATCCAATTCTCGAAAAGTTTAGAGGGAAACTCAACAAAATCATAGGGAACCGCATCTGGACCCGAGAGCGTATGAAACTCAGTGTCAGCAAGAATTGCGTGCATCACATGCCCAAGTTCATGCAACAAGGTTCTCAGCTGCTCAAAGCTTAGTAGATTTGGAACAGACTTATCTTTAGAAGGTCTTGGGAAATTGTAGCTCACCACCACCGAAGCCGGTGAGTTGAGAGCCCCCTCGCCAATGTATCTTCGCGATTTGAGAGTGCTGATAAAAGCTCCTCCCTTTGTGGCGCGGCCATAAAGATCTAGATAAACAAAACCCAACACTTCTTTTGTTTCATTGCCACGCTCTACACGATAAGCAGCCACATCTTCGTCATGGTATTGGGACAAAGATTCATCTCTTATGAAATGCAAATTAAAGACCTCACCCAACACCGACAAAGTCCTAGACAAAACACCTTCTAACTCAAAAAAGGCGTTCAATTCTGAAGAAGCTATTTGAAGGAAGGCCTCTAGGGAACGCTCTCTATAAAACATCACGTCCCATGCAGCTAAATCCGCCACACCATCGGCCCGAGCAAGTTCACTCAACTGCTTCCACTCTTTCTCTGCCACCGGTTTTGCCAGCTCCACCAATTCAGTCAAAAAACCCTCAACAGCAGAGGTCGTTTTAGCCGTCTGAGTCGCCGTCACCTGATCAGAAGTATACTCAAAACCCATAAGCTTGGCTCGCTGAGCTCTTAACTCAACCATTCTTTTCGCAGCTTCAAGACTTGCACTCGATTCTCCACTCAAGAGAGTGGTCTCGGTTGAGTAGGCTCCAATGTTGGGACTGGCCCTCAGAGCAAGAGTGAAAAACTCTTCTCTTAACTTACGATCGCGAGCCTCGCTAAGAATATTAATGTAAGCAGGGCCAACAACGGCAAAACTCCACATACCGCTTTGACCTTCTACTTCGGCGCGCTCTTTGGCTTCTGAGATAAACTCACTTGAAAGCCCCTGCAGGCGACTTTCACGATCCACCAAAACTCGAACTTTTGCCCGTTCTTTGGAAACCGCCTGTGTGAATTTCGATTCCCATTTGGAAATCTCGGAATCCAAACGAAGACGCTCTTGCTTGTCTTGCTCGGAAAGCGAAGCTCCTGCACGTTCGAACTGATCCAAAGTCACGGCCATGAGACGTCGCCTTGTTTTTTGAGAGGCAGGACTCAGCATATAAAAATCAGCATTCTTGGCAATCTGCTCGAAACGAGAGCGAAGGTTTGAATTTTGAAAAAACTCGGCTCGAAGACTCAAACTAAGTTTGTGAAACTCGCTATAAGCGAATTCCGATTGATCGCTCATCATCAACGACCAGTAGACACTCTCAAAAAGTGCCTCCATTGTTCGAAGCTCTGCTAGAAACCTATCCAACCTGAGAAAGCTTTGCTCAAAGCTCAATTCTTCCGAATTCAAAATCTGAGAACCTTGTTCTCGGAAATACCCCTTGGCGTAAGCAGCGAATTCAACCACACCTAGCTGCGAAATAGCCTCAAAAGGCAAAGGAAGACTTGGGTTCAAGGTCTGTTCAAGAAGCATTTGGGCGCCGGGTGTGCCTTTGTCCTCAAGGATCCGAGCACCACACTCACCGCCAAAAGAAA
>JAACVK010000122.1 GCA_009991595.1 bacterium
AATGAAAACGATTGGTGTAAATCGCCAAGCGCGACAGATCCACCAAGCACGCGATCACCGTTCCCGTGGCGACAAATTGCTCTTTACTCAAATCAAGTTTGCTCAAAAAAGCGGATCGCAAAGCTCCTTGGTGACCGGAGAGTCCGCCAAAAAAACCACTGAGCGCGCCACCGATCGGCATAAATCTTTTTGAGAAAGATAATTTCTTTAAAAAGGGAATCAACTCAAACAGCGTAAAGAAAATAATAATCAGTGCCATCACTAGCTTGATCATGGTCACATCAAAAACGCGATTGCCAAGCTCATAAGTAAAATGAGTCGGATTGAGCGATAATCCTTGCAATAAAATCGCACCGATAAAGGCCGCGATAATCGCCGGCACTCCAAAGCTCAGCACCACCTTAAAATGGACAAACTTGCGCACGAGAAAAAACTTAAAAAGATTATTCAGAAGATGCACGATCGCCGTCATCGCCACTGCAATCTCGAGTGGAAACCACAGCGCAAACACCGGCAACAAAATGGTTCCGAGTCCAAAGCCACTAAAGAAAGTAAGAAGAGAAACTCCAAAGGCGGTTAAGGCGATAATAACAAGCGAGAGCATAAACAATTTCCTTTATAAATCTAAAAAATCTAAAAGAGCTAAACGTACTTCCTCTTGAAGATGCGGGGGCAATTCTCCCAGCTCTTCACGAAATAATGAAACATCCCAAGCTAACATCTGATCCACCATAACATCACTCTCTTTTGAGAGTTGGCAAATGCCTTTCGCTATATTTACCCGTAATGGTTTTGCTTTTTTTTTCACATTGGTTGTAATGGGCAAAACCACCGCAGACTTTAATCCCATCTCACAAAACTCAGAAGGCTGAATACACAAACACGGCCGCTGCTTACCAGGCTTTGTTCCCACGCGCGGCTCAAGATCCACCACATAGACAAACCATTTTTTGGGAATGATCATTCGACCTCTTGAAATCGTTTTTTATTTTTAAATTCTTTTTGCACACTCAGACCAGAATCACCAACAGCATGAACGGCAACTTCCCATTGCTTCATGCGCTCTTGGCGTTTCACTTCTTTCTCTAATAGCAAAAGCGCTTGTCTCACCACTTCCACCTTCGACTTGGCATTGGTT
>JAACVK010000051.1:0-19299 GCA_009991595.1 bacterium
ATGAGCGAAAAGACATTTACTCAAAGTCCTGCCTTGTTTTCGACTTTTGTCATGGGGTTGGCCTCTGCAGCAATGATTGAATTAGGTGTAGTGGAAGATCCTCATAATAAACAAAAGCGTCAAAACACTGAGTTAGCTAAGCAGCATATTGATTACTTGCAGATGCTCAAGGAGAAAACTCAAGGCAATCTCGATGAAGAAGAATCAAAGTTAATCAACAGTGTGCTGACTGACTTGAAGATTCACTATGTTCAAGCTGCGGGTGCGGCGAGAAAGAAATCTTAAGTATTTCTGGAGGTGTTGTAATGAAAAAATTAGTTTCCAAAATCTTGAGCTTCTCAGCTCTAATGCTTTTTGTGATTGCTTGTATGCAGTTAAATTTTGATGGGAATAAGGCTAATGGGGCATCGCTTTGGAAAGAAGATTCGGCACCTTTGTCTGCCGACGCTCAGAAGCTGAATAATATTTATACTGACCTAGCTGAAAAATTATCTCCTGCAGTCGTGAATATTTTTACGAAGAGTCAGGTGGGCATGGAGGCTGATCCCAATAGGGATTTGTTCCAGTTCTTTTTTGGGCACCCGGGAATGCCTCAGCAACCTCGTTTTCAACAAAGAGAAGCGCAAAGCTTAGGCTCAGGCTTTGTTATCAATGACGATGGCCTTGTGATTACTAATTCACACGTTGTGCGCTTTCAGGACCGTAACGCCGATCAGGTGAGGGTGAAGTTTCTTGGAGATCCCGAAAACTCCGAGGGCCACGAGGCTATGATCATTGGTGTAGATCCTTCGACCGATGTCGCCGTTTTAAAATTGAAAGATAAGAAGAGAGTTAAGGCGACCGCGCCTTTCGGAGATTCTTCAACCTTGAAGGTTGGAGAATGGGTTTTAGCTATCGGAAATCCTTTTGGTCATACACACACAGTGACCCAAGGAATTGTTTCAGCATTGGGCAGAAGCTCAACCGGTTTGGATATTCGATCCAATTTTATTCAAACCGATGCAAGTATTAATCCGGGAAACTCCGGTGGACCGCTCTTTAATCTAAAAGGAGAAGTCATTGGCATCAACACTGCTATTGACGCCAGAGGACCTGGTATTGGTTTTACAATTCCGATTAACACAGCAAAATCTGTGATCAAGCAATTGGTTGCAAAGGGTGAAGTGACTCGCGGTTGGATTGGCATTGTTGGTAGTGATTTGAATCCACAAATTGCAAAACGCTTAGGTTTAAAGGATTCCGTTGGAGCCTTAGTTCAAGATGTGAGCGAGGGCGGACCTGCTCAGAAAGCCGGGCTTGAGTCCTATGATGTCATCACCAAGGTGGGCAAAACTAAAGTGGGTTCTATGAGAGATCTTGCCATTGCAGTTGGCGGATTACAGCCTGGAGAGAAGGTGGCCGTTGAATATATTCACGACGGTAAGGTTAAATCAACTACTTTGACCATTCAGGAGTTTCCAAAAGAAGCCAGTGTCGCAAGAGGTCGTCCTCAGAGAGGGGGAGGGGGGCCAGCTGAAGGAACTGTTTCTCAGAAAGTCGGAGTGGTTCTTGGAGAATTAAACGTTCGAACGAGGCAGAGGTTTCGAATACCTGCCGATGTTTCAGGAGTTTTAATAGCAGATGTAATGCCTAGGACGCCTGCTGCTCAAAGTGGATTGCGTGCAGGCGATGTAATCAAAGAAATTAACCAAAAACCTGTAAAGAATGTGCGCGATGCAGAGCGAGCTTTTAAGCGTTCAAAGCGTGGTGTTCTTTTAAGAGTTCAAAGTGGAGCAGAATCAATTATTCTTTCCTTGGAGTTTGAAAAATAGTGGCAAAAGCAGCAATTAGTCCTACACGTGAACAAGATTACCCAGAGTGGTATCAGCAGGTTATAAAAGCAGCTGATCTTGCAGACAACTCGCCTGTGCGTGGATGTATGGTCATTAAACCTTGGGGCTATGGCATCTGGGAATTGATGCAAAAGGATTTGGATCGTCGTTTTAAAGAAACTGGCCATGAAAATGCTTATTTCCCCCTTCTGATTCCTCTTCGCTTTTTGGAGAAAGAGGCTCAGCATGTTGAGGGCTTTGCTAAAGAATGTGCTGTGGTCACACATCATAGATTAAGAGCTCAGGATGGAAAATTGATTCCTGATGGTAAACTCGACGAGCCTTATATAATTCGCCCTACGAGCGAGACCATTATTGGGGAGATGTATGCCAATTGGGTTCAAAGTTATCGTGATCTTCCCATCTTGATTAACCAGTGGGCCAATGTGATGCGTTGGGAAATGCGCACGAGAATTTTTCTCAGGACCAGTGAATTTTTATGGCAGGAAGGCCATACGGTGCACGAAACTCAAGCCGAAGCTGAGGAAGAAACTAAGAAAATGTTGGGTGTTTACGAAACCTTTGCAAAAGATGTTTTGGCTATTCCTGTTTTCAGCGGAGAGAAGACTTCGGATGAACGTTTTCCAGGAGCGGTGAACACCTATAGCATCGAAGCCATGATGCAAGATGGGAAGGCGCTTCAGGCGGGCACAAGTCATTTCTTGGGCCAAAACTTTTCGAAAGCTTCCGAGATTAAGTTTCAAGATCGAGATGGTAATGAACAGTATGCTTGGACAACGTCGTGGGGTGTCTCGACTCGCTTAGTGGGTGCTTTGATCATGTCGCATTCAGATGACAATGGATTGGTCTTGCCTCCTGCCGTGGCACCTAAGCAAATTGTAATTGTTCCTATTTATCGTGACGAATCCCGCGATCAAGTCCTTGCAGCCGTTGAAAAACTGAAGGTTGAGTTGGAAAAAAAGAATTTTCGTGGTGAATCTTTGAGAGTTCGTATTGATGACCGAGACCTCCGTGGTGGTGAGAAAAATTGGGAGCACATTAAAAAAGGTGTTCCTTTGAAAGTTGAAATTGGGCCTAAAGATTTAGAAAAGGGACATGTTTGCGTAGTTCGTAGGGATGACGCCGAGCTTAAGAAGTGTTTCATTTCTCAGGAAGCCTTTGTTTCTGGCGTTGAGTCTGAGTTAGAAGATATTCAACATTCCCTCTATGAACGTGCTTTAAAGTTTCGCGATGAAAACACGAGGGATGTTTCTAGTTTAGAGGAGCTTAAAGCCTTCTTTAAGAGGGAAGTCGGTTTTGTGCGTGTATTCTGGTGTGAAGAGGCCATTGGCCATGCAGTTTGTGATGAATTTAAAATTACTCCTAGGTGTATTATTGGAGGCGGCCAGGGCAAGAAGTGTGTTTTCACCGGACAGCCCGCCACGGCTCAAGTCCTCTTTGCCCGCTCTTACTAAAAGGTATTCGTTTACTTTTCACAACTTTTCACAGGTGACGAAATGTTAGACAAATTGGCTTCGGATTAAACATAAAAAGAGGCGATTGTTCTGTTTGATAACAGCATCTTAACACAACCTTAACGTTAGTCTGTGTAAACTGACTAGGTGAGGGATGCCATGATGAACTTCAAGCAACTTAGTTTTCTATTTGCGACACTACTGGGCTCTGTTGCCATTTCGGCTGAGTGGAGTCGACAAGATTTAATTGATTATAGAGACAATGTCTTATCAGAGCTTAAGAAGCTTGAAGCAGACGGAGTAGACCTTTCAACCAGGAAAGATCTTGAAAGAGATAAGAGAATTGCTGAAATCATGGCCGATCAGGTTCAAAACACAGATCCTAAGAAGTTTCAGCATCAGGAATTCGGGACACTTAACTATGAGCAGAAAGACTGGACTCCCATCGGTAAGCTATCTAGCCAGGGCCTGGCTCAGCCTATTTCTGATGAAGCCAATCCATTAGCTTTGAGCCCTCAATTACGGAGCTTTTGGAATTATCTAGTTTCTTCTCCAAATAATGGCAAATCCGAGTTGTCTCGTTTGGGTGACTGGGCTGATTCTGACTTTATTGCGGTAGAGAATAAAAGTCGGCAAGAAAAGGCCGTTGAGCACTATCGCGAGTTTTCTCCTGAATGGAAACGAGGAGTCGCCTCTGTTGATAGTGCTCTTCGATCTTTAAAAATTCGGAGTGATTCCGCAATCAACTTAACAAAAAAAGATGAAGGCGTAGCTTTTGATCCATTAGAAGCAATGGATAAGATGCAAGTCATTCGCAGCGAAATTGCTGAGCTAAACCGTAAGGTGAGTGCGCTTGAAAACCTAGGGGCCGGTGCAATTGCTAATCTAGATGAATATCGTAAATCGTTAGAGGCTTTGAGTTTAAAGGTCACTACAGCGGAAGGGCGAGTAAAGCCGTATCAAGATGTCGAAGAAAGTTTCTTACTAAGAAAGCAGATGTATCATGAGCTTTCTGATGTAGAGAAATCTTTTAATGCTGCCCTCCAAACAGGAGATTTGAAAGTTGCTAAAGAGCTTCAAAAGAAGATGATACACGTGGAACAAGCTTTGAATTCTGTCGATACGGTTATTCCAGACGAGATGAAAGAGCTCTATGAATCGAGGCCTGATTTTGAGACCTTTAAATACAATGTTGAGCATCGACTTGACGACCCTCCTTCCTCTTTAGCCTTGCAGAAGATTGAGGAGGCAGAGGCGTTGTCCAACACAAAGGTCGTTCAAAAAGACGTGCCCGTTTCTGAGAAAAACAAAGAAGTAGCATCTAAGTCGATTAAAGAAAAGCTTGCCGATAAAATGTTTCCAATTACGGTTGCCGCAGTAGGAGCCACCTCGCTTGTCCTTTATTATCGAGAAATGATCGAAGGCCTGAGAACTGGGATGACCCGTTTGGCTTTTCTAATGAAAAGTTTAACAGGTGAGTCTGATGCTGCTAAAATTCGAAAAATTGAAAAAGAGATTTCAGCTCTCCAGAAAACTCTGCGTTCTCAGGGCAAAGAGTTAGCAAGGCTCGAAAGCCAGGAGATCAAGAAAATGAGTGCTTATGCTCGTCAGCTTGATTCAGAACTTTCTTTATTGGAAAAAGATCTCGGCCTAGTCGAAGGCAGAAAGGGCACTTTCAACGACCGTTTGGCTAAGATTTGGTCTTCAATGAATATAGAATCTAGTGAGACAGTCATAGCAAGAATGAGCAATGTCTTTCAAAAAAAGGGGCTTATATTTGAAGAAAGAATTGTTGGAGAATCCTTTAAGTTTTTTGATGAAATCGGACCAATGAGGACTGAGATTTCTCAACTCACGGCTGATTTAGCTAAGATGGATATAGGTATTGAAGAAGAGTTAAGACTCTTTAGAAACAACTCTCGAGTAGTGCAAAACCAGTTTGATGCAGCTGTTGAAATTTCAGACTCTAGGAGAGCGGCTCTACAGGCAGAGAACTCTCACATTAAGAACGATCCTGCTCATGCGGTCGTTGATTCAAAGGGTGCCACTCTACAAAAGGATGCCGTTGGAGTTCAGGTTGATTTAGCTCAGGCAAAAGTTAAAAAAGTAATGGCCCAAGCTGGTGTTGGACTTCAAAACTTGTGGCGACGAGGGGTGGCTGCGGCCACTAAGAGCGATTATGTAGCTTTGGAAGTGTCCCCTACTCATGATGAAACTATTAAGG
The DNA here is from genome assembly GCA_009991595.1 of bacterium. GTDB lineage: Bacteria > Bdellovibrionota > UBA2428 > UBA2428 > UBA2428 > JAACVK01. The sequence goes on from JAACVK010000051.1 coordinate 5,511, forward strand.
AGTTAAACAAGACGGCTCAAGATCTATCACAAGCAAGACGAACTAATAATGTTAATCAACTTTCACGGAACAATACTCATTTAGATTTGCTTGATGACTCTGTTAGAGATACCGCCCTCTTAGATAACTTAGAAGAGCTTAAAGATCCTTATCCTGTAGATAGTGCCGGAGCTCGTAGTCAGGCTTTATCTGTATATGCGGATGATTTCGAGAGTTTGAAGAGCGATCATGAGAAAGAGCTAGCGAGGCTTACTGATGAAAGAGAAGCTTTGAGTCAGAAACTTGGCAAACTTCAAAGTGAACATGATGCGAAAACCAGCGGCGCTGTTGAAAGTTTAAATCGCTCTTTAAAAGCAAGACAAGCCGAGAAAGCTGTGGCTTTAACAGCTCGTGAACCTTTAGCTTCTTTGGGCGAGCGTAGTGTAGTGAATCCATTTCATGATGAAGTGCTCTTAGAGATCGATCCCCGAACTGGCGACTATCGTGCTCTATCCAGTGTTCAAGGTGGTTTAAATGTTAGAGCCGATACTGAAACGCGAAACGCTAGAATTGCGGAAATTTCTGATGCAAGACAACGTCAGTCGCAGACTGTTGGCAGTGCAGCAATTGATCAACAACGTGCAGCCATCGTTGAGACTCGTCAGCAGATTGCATCGAGGCAAGCAAATCTTTCTGAGACTGTGCGTCGGGCAAATGCAACAAGTGGATACGTCGTTAATCCAGAAAACTTGATTTTGAATCGAACACCACGCTTGTTCTTGGACGGGAACGCAGATCTTTCAGTTGAACATCGGTTTCGCCCAGGCATTGGCCAGCCTATGGAGACTTTTACAGAGGGCGTTGGCTCTTTGTTTGAGGGCGGGATGAGTGAAGGGCGAAATGCCGACGTGCCTCCGGCTAATTTCAATCTAGCGCGATTGGCTCAGGCCGAACGGCCAGACATTGTCAGAGTTCGACCGTCCTCTGCAGTTGTTGAGGGAGTTGGAAGTGAGTGGGAAATTCGTGGCATCGCGGCCATGCGTGGTGATGTGCCTGGCATTCAAGATAATCAAGGTTGTCCTACTTTGTTCGCAAGGTTCGCGTCTTTGGTTAAATCCAGGAGATAAAGCGTTTAATCTATCTCAGCTCTGAAGTTTTTCACTTTTGGGCTGAGTGTTGTCTAGGAATCCTCGCTTTGAAAACTTCCCGGTGATCTTAGCGCGCACATGATAAAGCAACTCAAAAGCAAAGAGTAGCTCGCCGACTGGAATGGGGGTGGCTTGAGTCCAGCGGCGCATCCTTGCTCGAACGGCTTCTTGGTCGGGGTATTTTACAAATTCCGTTAACTGGATTGTTTCCATAAGGTAGTTGGTGAATTTTTCCAACTGTCTCACTGTGGACCAATCTTTTCTGCCGGGCTCGCTAAAGTCGGCATCAGTGGGAAAGGGGCCCTCCGCTTTGAGGGTGTGTTGAGCTTCTTTCTCTAGGCGAATTCTTTTGGGCAAGTTTCTGGGGAGATTCCCAAGCTTTTCAGGGTTTTGTTCTAAAGCTTTCTTGTTTTCGATGTTGTATATGTGCCAGTGGTATAAGAGACAGCCCGTAGCCATGGCGGCATTCATGGAGGGGTTTTCTTCATCGGTGGGAATGTTCACCACGGATTGGCATTGGCTGACTTCAATCTCATTGAGCCCATCGTTTTCTCGTCCGATGACAAGAGCCCACTTAAAGTTGTCTTCTTCGGGGGCTTTGGCGAAATGTTTGCCAACGGATTCAAGTGCGTCTTGCATGTCGTGGTGGGGTCTGGCGTATCCTGATTCAGAGTCTCGGCAACGTCCTGTGCTGGCAATGGAAAGGTTTACATCGAAGAGGGCGTCCTGCAGAGAGCTGTATACGTTGACTTCCTCTAGGACGTTTTTTCCTCCACAGGCTAAAATCCAATCAATGTTGTCGTAGCCTTTGAAGGCTTGGTTGTCGCTTGCGGGATGTCCAACGAGGCGGAGCTCTTTGATCCCAAAATTGCTCATGATTCGTGCAATGGCACCAACATTCCCAGAGCTTTGAGGTTCAACAAAGACGACGACAGGTGAGGGGACTTTCATGGGGGCGGAGCTTAGCAAATTTTCACTTAAGAGTGTGATTATTTTCTGCCTTCTTAAGCCTTGATAATGATTGAAAATAAACTATCAAGGTCAAAAGAGGAGTCTTGCGCCGGCGCTCCAGTCTTGAGCTTGCCATTCTTGGTTCATTAATCTGTAATGAACGTCGGCGTAGAAATTATTGGCGAGCATGAGACTTACTCCCGCATGAATATCGCCGTCTTGAACCTTTTTGTTCTCATCAATCCAGAAATCGTAGCCCACACCTATCGTCCAATCGTGAGCGTGTAGAACAACGGCGGCATCGCCTAGATAGACTTTATCGTTAAAGGGACGACCTTTTTTGATGTTGAACTCAACATAAGCATTGTCTGCCAATTTGAAGGCGATTCCTGTATCGACTCGATCAGCCCCTCCGTCTACATCGCGAAGGACTGCTCCTAATCGAAGACCTCCGAGGTCGAACATAATGGCCACGTCGGCATTGGCTTCTTGGTCGTTTACTTTTCGAAATGTGCCACCCAGCAAAATAAAAGTGCTGGTTAACCCAAGGCTTCCTTCAATGATATTGGTGTCTGTGCCTTCTTCTCTGTAGGAAATGCCTGCCCCCCAAAAGCCAGCAGAGGTGGTGAGAGAGACGAATGGGGTTTTAGGGTCGAATCTATAGAGACCTAGTAAACTGATGTTTGGCGAATCCACTATGGCCGCTGGATTTAAGACTGTGGCAAAGTTGGGGGCAGGGTAGATGATGCCTGTGCCCACACCTCTGCCGGTTTGCTCGGCCTGTAGGTTCGTGGCCCCTGTAACAAGGACAGTGATTAAGCCTAAAGTGCTAAAGGCGTTTTTTTTCATACCTTCAGTTTATCAGTGTGCTCATGTGGAAGGGTCAAAAATTGTGTTGCTTACACTGTGGAGCGTCAGAAAAACGCCATAAAAAAACCCCTTCTCTCGCAAAAGAGAAGGGGTTTTAGAACTAATGTTTAAACAAAAGTTTCTTACTTAGTAGCAGTAAGGTGCTTGCTTACATACTTAGTCATGTCAAACATAGACACGCTAGCACGGCCGCCGAAGACAACTTTAAGCTTATCATCAGCATTGATCATACGACGATTTTTGCTGTCTTGAAGGTTGTGCTTCTTGATGTAGATCCAAAGTTTTTTAGTAACTTCAGTTCGTGGAAGTGGCTTAGATCCAACGATCTCAGCCAAAGAAGAACTAACGTTTAGAGGCGCCATGAACTTTGCATTCGGCTTTCTCTTAGTCTTAGTTTTCTTAGCGGCTTTCTTAGTAGCTTTCTTTGCAGTAGCTTTCTTAGTTGCCTTTTTAGCAGTAGCTTTCTTAGTTGCTTTTTTAGCAGTAGCTTTTTTAGTAGCTTTCTTCTTAGTAGCTTTCTTTGCTACTTTTTTCTTAGTAGCTTTTTTAGCTGCTTTCTTCTTAGTAGCTTTCTTTGCCACTTTCTTCTTAGTAGCTTTCTTTTTGGTTGCTTTCTTTTTTGCCATGTTAATCTCCTCTTAAAAATAACTAGATAAAAACTAGATAATTCTTTTTACACGATTTTTGTTAGTAACAACACTGAATAGAAAAATATTTCACTTTTTTCCCTATGGGGAGCTTGACCCCCCCTTATCAACGGCAGTTTACTCAATAGTAGTTATGACTAAAAACACAAATGCTAGCCCCTATATGCTGACCACTCCTATCTATTATGTGAATGCAAAACCTCATTTGGGCCATGCTTACACCACTATAATGGGCGATTTTTTGAAAAAACTTGCTCTTATAGAGGGAAAACGTGTTCTTTTTGTTACAGGGACCGACGAACATGGCGAGAAAATTGTTCAAAAGGCGACTGCCGAGGGGAAAACCCCAAAAGAGTTAGTCGACGAAGTTTCTTCTGAGTTTAGGTCTGCATGGGAGAAATTGGCACTAGATGTAGATGTTTTCTACCGAACCACCCAGCCAGATCACTATAAGATGGTGCAGAACGCGCTTCAGTTTCTAAAGGACAAGGGCGATATCTACTTCGCAGAGTATGAGGGAAAGTATTGTGTGGGGTGTGAGCGCTTTAGGACAGACTCGGAGTGGAATGAAGAGGGTTTGTGTCCCGATCACCAAACTCCTCCGGATTTAAGAAAGGAGCCAAACTACTTTTTTAAGATGGGTAGTTACCAAAAAGAGCTTATTAAACACTATGAGAGCAATTTAGAGGCAATAGAGCCCTCTCAATACCGCCAAGAAGTGCTTTCTTTCTTGAAGCAGCCACTAGAAGATCTAAACATTTCTCGCCCCAAAACACGCCTTACATGGGGCATAGAGCTGCCTTTCGATAAGGATTATGTGACTTATGTGTGGTTCGATGCGCTTCTAAACTATTTGGGCGCGATTGGTTATGAAGGGGGAGACTTTGCAGCGCAAAGAGAATTTAAGAATGAATTTTGGGCTGAGTCCCATCATTTAATCGGCAAGGATATTCTTAAAACCCATGCCATTTATTGGCCGACAATGCTTATGGGGCTAGAGGTGCCTGTCTTTAAGAAGCTTCATGTGGGCGGTTTTTGGATGAATAAGGGGCTTAAAATGAGCAAAAGCCTTGGCAATGTGGTCGATCCAATTAAAGTTTCAGAGCATTTTGGAGTGGATTTCTTTCGATACTTTTTGTTGCGAGAGATGAGTTTTGGCTCCGATGCTAACTTTACCTGGGAGGCTTTTATCGCTCGCTGTAACTCCGAGTTGGCTAATGGCCTAGGTAATTTGGCTTCTCGAGTGCTGAAACTCAGTCAAAAGAACTTTGAAATGAAGATTCCTTCTGCCAGTGGCCTCAATGATCAAGACAAAGCGCTTGTATCTGCTATGAAAGCTCTGCCAGCTAAGATGGCTCAAGAGTTTGAACAGTGTCGCTATCACATCGGAATTGGGCATTTTAATGAGGCTGTGGCTGAATGCGATCGTTACATTAACGATAATAAGCCCTGGGTTTTAGCTAAAGACCCTGAGCAGAAAGATCGATTGGCCTCGGTTTTAAGGACGGCCATGGAGGCTTTACACGTGTTCTCTATCGTGAGCTATCCGCTTACACCCGAGGCTTCTTTAAAACTACAAGAGGCTCTTGGGCAGTCAGGGGAGATTGTGGGCGCCTTGTTTAGAGTGGACACGGGTTTAGACGCGACTCGTTCTCTGACAGAGGTTCCACAATTGTTTCCACGTTTAGAGCTTCCTGATTTGGAATGAGGAAAACTGTTTAATCCTTAGTTCTCTTTTTTGAGCCGGCGTATATTTCGTAGATCAAAAACAGATAGGTTTTCTCGCCTGCGCCTATTCTAAGCTTTTTAGACGGAGCAAAGCCTACGTTTTTTGCTAGTCCGTCATCGGGCAGAATCAACGCCATTCGGCATGGAGAATGATCGAATTTCACTTTTCTGGCGAAATTCCCAATGAGATTGGCTGCTTTGTCCAAAGAAAAGACCCGGTCGCCGTGAGGAGGGTTGCACATAATCAGCGAATTTTTGTAAAGATCTTGAGGTGGGTTACACGCGTCCATTTTAGAGATTTCAATCTCGTTGGATGTCTGGGACCTTGAAAGGTTGCCTTGAGCGGACTCAATCTGTTTTTCTGAAATATCAAATCCACGCAATTTAGGGAGTTTTGGGGCCTTGGTAATTTTTGGGGCAGATGTTTTCTTTAAAGCGGGAGAGACTTTGTTCCAAAAATCATTGTTAGGACGGTCTCGATCAAAGTCGGGTTTACTTAAAATGTCGCCCTTTAGGCCTCGTGCGGTCTCAATCAAAATGGTTCCACTGCCACAAAATGGATCGATAATGGTTTCTTCCTTAGGCTCTACAAAGCGATAAAATGCATAAGCAAGGCTCTCGCGTAATGGGGCTTTGCCTCCGTCAGTTCTATAGCCTCTTTTGTGAATAGGGCTGCGGCTTAACTCAATTGAGACGGTTACCGCTTTTGCTGAGTAGTAGAGTTCAATGTGAACCTGGGGGTCTTTTGTGTCGACCGAGGGGCGGGTGCCTTCTGTTTTTTCTCGGAAGTAGTCGCAAATAATGTCTTTGGCCAAGAGTGGAGCAAAGCTTCTCTTTAATCCCTTGCCTTCAATGAGGCCGTGGACGCTGATTCGAAAAGTAGAGTTGGCGGTGAGAAACTGCTGCCAATCAATTTGAGCCATTCCTTTTTCAAATTCAAATTTTCCCGTGCATTCAAATTCGGCCACTCTCATAAACAGACGGGAGCCAATTCCTGTAGCGCTTGCTACAGAAAACGCGTCTTCTAAACTGCCGCTAAATCGCACAGCACCTATTTGCTCCATGAAGCTAGTCTCGGGAAAGTGCTCACAGCACTCCTCATGTAAAAGGGTTTCAAGCCCTGGGCTGCAAGTTAAGACGAAAGTTTCCATAGTGAAATATGCTCCATGTGAGGGGTTGCGGGGAAAATATCCGCACATGACCAATCTAAAAGATCATAGGGGCTATTTTGTAGAAGGGGGACGTCGCTTGTGATTCCGCGGTAGTGGCAGTGAACGGCCAATATCCACTTTGGTTTGAGTTCTGATTCAAGGACCGACTTTAAGAGTTCCGAAAAGCCGCTGCGTGGAGGATCAATGACTAGAAGCTCGGCTTGCTTGTCCCAGACCCGTGCGCTGACTTGTTCGACTGCAACTTTTGGAAAAAACTCTTGAGCATTGTTCTTAAGGAGCTGGGTTGCCGTTGGATCTGATTCTGATGCCCAACCTTTTGCGCTGGGAAATAGTGAATGAAGGGCCGCAGTAAGATTGCCGTAACCTGCTCCATATTCTACCCACGAGTTTGGTTTAATGGAATGTTCGTCCACCAAGTCACATAAGCAAGCGATAAGGGCCCGATTGGCCTCAAGTCCAGGTTGAGAAAAGCTAGCCACATTGGATTTAAGTGCAATGGCTTGATTGTTGATATCAAAGGAAGGAAGCCAGCAATGGCTTTGTGTGGGTTTTATAGAGAGAGTGTTGTTGTCTAAGGTTATGTGTTGGGCTTTTTGCCCGAATTCGACAATCCAGCCTAAGTCGAGGAGCGATTTAACCCATCTTTTCTCAGTCATCATTTCTTCGGTGGCTTGATGGGAGCAGTCTAGCCAGATTCCGATAAGACCATCGGGGCTACAGCGAAAACGAACTTGGGCCATTTCTACGACTGGCTTTGATTGAAGGAATTCTTCCATCACCGAAATTAGTTCAGGGCTGGAGCTGTCGGGAGCGGTGACAGGAAAGAATTCGAAGTCTCCATCTTCTAGGCTTTTCCCTCGAATGCCGAGCTGGCCTCCCAAAAGCATTAGATCGACACGGGTGCGAGCCTTTATCAAATCCGGTTGCAGCATGCGAAGGGCGGGGCGTTTGAAGATCTCTAGCGCCAAGACTTTCTTAAGTTCCCAGCTGTTTCCAACTTTTGCAGCGTTCTTTTCTAGATAGTAGCTTTCGATCATCTTAAGGTTTTAACTTCTCTCACAGGCCTAGTTGGGTTGGCAAGTTATTCAAGCTCATCGGGAAGCTGACGCTTGGAGTGCCCCAGAAGACTGTTTTTAGTGAAAATGTCATAAAATCAGCGTTTTGTCCCTATAAACATTCATTGAATTCGAGGCCAAGAAGTGCGACAAAGGAGAGATAGACATGAAGTTGTTAATTTCTTTTAGGACAAATTTTACAAGGCGGCAGTGGTGAGTGAACGTCATCCCCTAAAACGAAAGTCCATCAAGCCTTCCAGCAGCACTGTGCGTGGGATGTTGCCCGCAAAACAACATAAGGTTTTAGAGGCGGCCATGCAGGGATTGAGAGCTATTGGTTTGCGCTTTGAATGGGTGTGGCGTGGCCAACGAGTGGGTTGGGTTAGCACCGGTTATGTTGATGAAACAGTGGTATGTGAGCTGTATCCTACTGAGGAACCTGTTGTTGGTAAAGTGAAGCTTACCCCCGATCAAATTGAACGCGCTAAAGAGGCTAAGCAAATTTTAACTAAGTTTAAAAAAGTTCTCGATTTCCCAATCGAAGTCGAAAAGGGAAAGAACGTCTATGAGTTCGATCTTGCACAAAGAGTCATGCGAGATTTGTTCTCTGAATTTGTAGAACAGCTTCGCCCTGTTCTTGAAGACGATTGAAGCTCCGTAAATCAGTGAGTGGTCCTAATCCACCTTGAGACTAACACGGCCAGCGAAGTTCCAGGCTTGAGAAGCGTAATCCCCTCCAATAGTTTGAAGAACGTATGGGACTTCGTTGGGGAGGAGTCGTCCACCAACTTGGGGGATTTGAAAAGAAGTGTAAACTTCGCCAAGTTTCTCTGCGTGTTGAAGGCCAAGAATTAGAACTCCAGATTCATTAATAGAAAGAAAGGCGTCCCCAAGACGCGAAACATAAGGAAGTTCGGATTTGAGAATGATTTTTTCTAAAAGGTAGATCGGACGATCTTTTTCGTCTGTTGATACTGTCCAATCGGGATCTAAGCTATCTATGACGTTTGGAAAGCTTGCGTCGCTAAAAGCTCTAAACTCTGCGCTTATATGAATTTGGTTAGCAGTGGCAGATAGACTGATAAGACAGGCGAAGATGAATCCAGTAACAGGCTTAAACATAAAAACTCCTCCAAGTTCAAAGAGGGTTTTGTTGCAAAGCCTGTCTGGAGTCAACCTTAGGAAACTTCAGATTTTCTGAAGCGATTCATAAGTTTTTCAAAGCCTTTTCGGATGTCGTCCGAAATGGCAATGCTGGCAGGAAGAAAGATCGAGGTAAGAACACTTCCTACGATCAATCCCCACGCTAGGGCCATTGCTATCGGCTGCACAAATTTCTCTAGTCCACCTATACCGTAAGCGGTTGGAAATAGTCCCGCAACCGTGGTTAGTGTGGTTAGAAAGATGGGGCGCAGTCGCATTTTTGCAGCTGACTCAATACTCTCACGATCACCTTCACCTTCAATTCGCTTTTGATTTACGAAATCGATAAAGACGATGGCGTTGTTCACGATAACACCCGCCAGTGCGACTACTCCGAACATTCCCATGAACGACATCGGCATGTTGTTGACAAAAAAGGCGACAATCACGGCCATGACTCCAAGTGGAACCGAAAGCATGATTAACAACGAGTAAAGCAAGTTACCGAATAAGAAGATCAAGATTAAGAGAATTCCCACAATGGCCACTACAAATGCGTCAGCCAAGGATTGCATACTCTCTTGGGTATCCTTGTTCTCTCCGCCAAAGGCAAAATGTAGGTCTTTGAACTGTTCCTGAACTTTGGGCAAAATCTCTTTGGCAATGATGGAGTTGGCCTCACTAGAGGTAATTTTGTCTTCTAGAACGTTGGCGAACACACGCACCTGGCGGCGGTTGTCTTGATGTTCGTAGATGGACAAGCCTTTCTCGTCCTTAAAGTCCGCTACACGCGAAAGAGGAACGAGGTTGTTAAAGGCATTGTTAATCTTTAAGTTTTCTAAAGTGCTTCGTTTGTCTTTGTCCTTGGTTGGAAGGGTAACAATGATGGCGATTTCTTCATCGAGCCCGGTGATGGTAGAGGCTTCTAATCCCTCAAAAGCAGCTCGGACAGAGGTTCCAACACTAGCGGTGCTAAGACCGGCGGCAGCAGCTTCAGAGTCTCGGACGATGACTCGAATCTCGTCTTTTCCTTCAATGAAAGAATTATCAATGTCGGTGACTCCATCAATTTTTGCGAATTCTTCTTGGAGGACTCGAACGCCTTCGTTGATTCTTTCATAGGTTTCTCCTTGCACCCCTAGGTCGACAGCTCGGCCTACAGGTGGGCCTGGAATCATAAGCTCAAAGGTAACGCTTTCTAGACCAGGAGGATTCCCGGCTGCTTCTCTTACGGCTTCTAATATTTCCGAGGCCGTGCGCTCTCGATCATCGTCGGGAGTAAGGAACACGTGGAGTTGTCCGAAGTTAGATCCACGTCGTGTGCTTGGGTCATTCGGGTCACGCATCTGCAGTCCGAGGTAGGTTACAAAGTTATCAAGTTCCCCTTCGTTTAGATCAGCCACGGCTTTCTCTAGCGGCTGCATAAGAGTGCCTAATTTCTCTAAGCTTGTTCCAACAGGAGCTTCTGCTCTTATGAAAAATTGTTCCACAGACCCAGGGGGGAATAAAACAAATTTCATTCCGAAGCGGGCTAAAAGGAGGCATCCAATAAAAGCTAGGAACATACAAAAAGAAACGAGGTAGCGGCGATCGAGAACTGTGCTGATGATTCGGCCGTAGGCGGGAACCATTTTGGCATCCCAAAAGGCGGCTGTTTTCTCTAGAAAGTTCATTTTGGCTTGCTTTGATTCGCTTTGGGTTTTCTTTTCTTTCACTCGAATCCAAGTTGCTATTTGTGAAGGTAGAATGAAAAAGCTAGCTACCAGGGAAATGGCGACGGGGATGATGACGCCAATGGGAATTTGTCTAACAAATTTACCCATGATTCCAGACATGACCATTAGAGGAATAAAAACACAGATGGTTGTTGCTGCTGAGCCTAAGACGGCTACCCAAATTTGTTGAGCTCCTTTAATGGCAGCTTCAGTGGGGTTTTCGCCCTCTTCCATTAGTCGGACGGAGTTGTCTGTTACGACAATGGCGTTATCCACCAGCATCCCCGAGGCAATGATTAAGCCAATCATTGAAAGAAGGTTGATGCTAACGTCGAACATATCGAAAAAGATCATGGAGGCCAGGAAAGAAAGGGGAATCGCTAGTGCAACTAGCGCCGAAACTCTAAAAGGAAGAATTAAGGATAGGATGATTAAGACTAGAATTAATCCCACCATCAGATTGTTTGTTAGAACAGAGAGTCTTCTTTCTACAAAGATTGAAACGTCATTGATGAAACCTACTCTTACTTTTTTGTCGAGTTGAGGTTTGACTTTTTCCATCTCAGCCCGGACACTTTTAACGACTTCAATGACGTCCGCCTTTTGCAGCTTCATCACTGTGAGGTTTATAGACGGCTCCATGAAGCTTCTGTAGAGCACATCTTCGTCGGCGAGAGTTTCTCTTACCGTTGCGATGTCTTGAATGCGGACGGCTCGTCCTAAGTCATTTGCACGCACTACAGCCGACTCAACGTCCGAGGCGTTTTTAAATTCCCCGATAGTTCTAATAATATATTCTCTAGGGCTTTTGTCGCTTGGGTTTGCGTCCAGCTTCCCGCCAGGAATGCTCACGTTTTGTCCTTGAAGAGTTTTGATCATGTCGTCGAGCGAAATTCCCGTGCGAGCCATTTTTTCACTAGAAGCTTCTACGTGAATCTCTCTATCCCGAAGGCCTTTGCCCACGACTCGTGCAACTCCTGGTAGAAGTTCAAGGCGTTTTTCTACAAGTCTAGCTTGGGCTCTTAAATCTAGCTCGTTAAGATCTCCGCTCATTGTGACTTCAATGACAGGTGTTTGTTTTGTTTGGATCGAAGTGACAACTGGATCTTCCGCATCGTCTGGAAGCGTGGTGATGCGGTCAATGACGTCTTGAATGTCTTGTTTAGCTTGTTGCTCTGTCGTTTGGTCGGGGTCAAGTTTGATGACAACGGAACTTCGGCTTTCAATTGACTTGGAGGTCAGCTCCTTGATTCCATCAACTTCTTTAAGTTCTTGCTCTACCTTGTTGGTGATGAGGCGTTCTACCTCTTCAGGAGAGGCTCCCGGAAATATGGTGTCGATGGTGATCACGTCAAAGGTAACGTTCGGAAAGGCTTCAAGTCGAAGGTTTACAGCCTTCCAAATGCCCATCGCCACGAGGGCAATCATGAGAATGTTTCCGAAAAGGCTTTTTCTTACAAAAAACTCAATAAACTTGTTCACGTTCAGCTATCCTTTTTTTCATTTCAGCGTAAAGCTCGCCTTTAAGTTTTCGAAGTTGCCAATAGCTTAAATGCATCAGTGTTTTGTTTTGGGTGGCAAGTAGTTCAGTGTCACTAAGGTCATTGCTCGCAGCGATCGCGTTTAAAATCGGAATCCGACCAGTGGCAAAGCGTTGTTGTTCTAGCTTTGAGCGTTCTTTTTGTTTGGCAACAGCCGAGTCAAGTCGAATGGAATCAGCCTTAAGCCTTGTCACGTCGGAACAGGCTTGAAGCAAATCTAACTCTTGATAGGTTTGAGCGCCCGAGGCCTCAGCCTGACTTCTCAAGCGGTTGGCAGTTTCTTGGTAGACTTGAGCGCGGTTGGCTCTAAATCCTAGTGGCATGTTCAGCTTAATTCCGACCGTCCAAAAGTCATGATCGAAACCTGTCGCTTCAGAAAGCGAAGAGCCTAGCTTATCATCATAGGCGTTGGCACCGTATTGGCCAAAGACCTTTAAATCAGGACGCGCATCCATACGTTGAGCTTGAAGTTTGAGTTCACTTGCTTCGGCGCTCTTTCTGTAACGCTCAACTTTAGGGTTTTCTCCAACGAGTGATTTGATTTTTTCTTGATCGGGGGTGGGGGCTGTTAAAAGCGCAGTTGCTTCCGAGCAGAAAGCGTCGAGCTCTTTGGGCTGTTGTTCAAGAATCATGGGAATTTGCACAGGATCTATTTTGAACCAAGCTCGTGGTAGTTTTACGGTGGCGATTAGCAGTCTCCAAGATTGATTAAGTTCTTCGCTGACTCTTGCTTCTTCGGTTTTAGCTGCAATGGCAGCGCTTTCAATTTGAAGTAGTTCAGGTCGAGCTGAAGACCCGCGGCGAACTCGTAATTTAGTGATTCTAGATAGTTCTTCCTGCCTTTTGAGTTTCGCTCGTGCCGCAATGGTTCGTTGTTTGTTGAGCCATGCTTGATAGTATGTTTGAGCAATTCCCAAAGTCCAATCTTCGGTAGCTTCGACGACTTGATCAAAAACTACGGAACCTTCTAGCTCGCCAGCCCGAACTTTCTTTCTAGTGGAGTAGCCAAGAAAATCTTTCCAAAGACTTTGCTCCAAGCCAAGTGTAACGGTGCTCTCCGTGGTGGTGAAGCCTGCAGAAGAAGTGACTCCCGTGGTGCTGCTGGTGGAGGTGACGGTTCCATTGTTGTCGTCGGCCTCAATGGAAGCTGTTAAAGTTGTTCCTGTGACAAACATCTTTGAAAGACCGAGAGTGTAAGTTTTGTTTTTGTCGACTGTGGTTGAGCTAGTAGAGCTGCTTGGCTCTTGGTCGTTGTTTGTGTAGGCAAATTGGGCGCTAATCAAAACATCGAGTGGAGCCAATGCGGCCAATTCTGGAGCTTTTGAGGCAGGGAGTGTGCCTATGATGGATTGAAAGCTGTCGGAGTAGCGAATGGCCTGATCTAAGATAAAGGGCAAACTTAGCGCATTGCCAGGCAGCTGCTTGAGAGCTTCGTTGATGTCGGTCGTGCTTCTAAACTGTTTTGTTTCAGCATTAATTTGATAGGACAGGCCCAGACCCAAAACTGCGATTACCCATGACTGATGCTTTCTAGAAAATTTCACAAAAATACCCCTCGTAAAAGAACTAAGTAATTCCCAGAGGCCCTTTTAATCCCGACCACTTAGCTTTGCAAAACCCTCACGGAGTTTTAAGCTAAAAGGTATTCGTTTACTTTTCACACACATCCGCGACCTTTTCACATTGCTTCTGCCTTCGTCCTCTAAATGCGCGTAGTGTCAGCGTTTTCACCTGTTTCAGGTGTTGAGGTGATCCAAGGGGCAGGATAAAACTCATTCAATGAAAAAAATTCTTATAGTGTTATCCACATTAGTTTTAACCACCGCTTGTCAGACGGGTG
>JAACVK010000051.1:19475-27576 GCA_009991595.1 bacterium
ATGGGTGGTGATACCGTTTCCGTTAATGAAAAGAATCTACTTCGCACGGTTGCTAACGTTTACAAGTGTCGCTAGACACGGCGCTGTATTGTTCGGCTTTATGGCGGTCGATTTATCGCTACTTGGCTGGAATCTAATCAATAACCTCGTTATTCTCTTATAACGAAACCCGCTCTTTTGGGGCTAGCTCTATTGAGAGTTAGCTTATGAAAGGGCGGAAATTTAAACATTTAGGAGAAAACTTATTAATATGAAAAAAATCTTGGGAATTGTAACATCTTGTGTTTTGGCTTCAGCTTCTTATGCTGCTTCTTACGGCGACGCTGGTTGTGGATTGGGTTCTATGGCTTTCGGTAATCAGGACGGATTCGTTCAGATCTTCGCAGCCACTACTAACGGTCTTTCTGGAAACCAAACTTTCGGTATCACTTCTGGAACTTCAAACTGTGGCGGCGGCGGCTCTAGCGCAACTGCTCTTCAATACATCGAAGCAAATAAAGTTGCTCTTGCAAATGACGTAGCTCGTGGACAAGGTGAAACTCTTTCTGCTTTGAACCAAATCATGGGTTGTGATGCTTCTGCTTCTTCAAGCCTTCAACAAAACTTTGAAAGCATCTTCGCTACTGATTCTGCTCAGCAGATCGAAAGCAACATCAAAGCTGTTATCAAAACTAACAAGCTTAGCTGTTCAGCTGTATAAGTAGTTTAGATCTACTTTTGTAGATTTATATCGAATTAAAGACGCCTGGTTTCTCATAGAAGAGAAGCTAGGCGTTTTGCTTTTCTCTTCGATCCCGATTGTGCTATGTCTGAAGTGGCTCATGAATGTCGAACGCCTTCTGTGTTTTTTACTTTTATTTTTGGGTTCTCACGCTTTGGCCGACGAAAACATCGAAAATTTAGCTTTCTCGAAAAAATGGCAAAAGCTTTTGCACTACGACCAGTTGATGTTTGGAGGCTACAAAAGTCAGGCCGACGGTAAAGACTTCTTTTTGTCCGATCGAGGCAAGACAGATCCCGTGGCTGAACTAAGAGCCAACATTGAAGCATTCAAAAAGCCCTATGTAAAAGAAGAGGCCGACAAACATGCTCGTTGTATGTTTCCTTTACGCTTTAAGTGGCTTGCTACCGAGTTTAAAGACCTGAGCAGCTTAGAGCCTGTTTCTTGCCCAATGTATGATCGCTTTCATCAGAGCATGGAGCCTGTGGGGGCTTCTCTAGTATTTTCGTCCTATTATTTGAATAACCCTTCTTCTGTTTTTGGCCATACGTTTTTACGTTTACACAGAAAAAAGAAAGAAGGAGTTCAAAAGCGTCCTGAGTTACTAGATAGCGGAATTAACTTCGCCGCCAATCCGACAACTCAAAACCCATTGCTCTATTCTTTGTTTGGATTGATTGGAGTCTTCCCAGGAACCTATGCAAAGCTGCCTTACTATTACAAAGTGCGCGAATACGCTGAGAGTGAATCCAGAGATCTGTGGTCGTTTCAGTTAAATCTAAGGCAGCAAGAAGTGGATGATTTAGTGGCTCATTTGTGGGAGCTAGGGCAAACTCATTTTGACTATTATTTCTTTACCGAAAATTGTTCTTACCATGTGCTGACAGCGCTTGAGGCTGTTAATCCAGATTGGGAGATTAGTTCTCAGTTACCGTTTTATGTGATCCCCTCTGAAACCATTAAAACCATCTTCAATGTTCCGAATTTTGTGAAATCGGTTGATTTCAGACCCTCTGCAAGAAGAGTGTTTATTAACTCTTTTGAAAAGTTGGAAGGTCGTGAACGCTCCGCCTTTCGTAAGGCTGTGTCTAGTGGAGATGCAACGAGTGGGCTTGAGGGCTACGATTCTCAGGCTAAGCAACGCATTTTAGATACAGCCATTGATTATGTAGATTACAAACGCGCTAAGGATTTAGTGAAAGAGCAGCCCGAAGCCATGAATGAAAAGCGTAAGTTTTTGATTGAGCGAGCTAAGCTTGGGGTTGCCAACGAATCAAAACCGATTGTTCCAGCCGAATGGGAGTATCCCCACCAAGGGCACGACACTCGCTATTTGGGCTTGGCTGCTGGTTATGCACAAGAACGTGAAGAGGGCTTTTTAGATTTGTCCTTTAGATTTGCCTTCCACGATCGCATGGAGCGACTAAGGGGTTATCCAAGAGACATTACGATTGAGTTAATCTCGCTGAAGTTAAGAAGTTATCAAGAAGATAAAACTCCCCGTTTAGAACAAGCCAATTTGTTGAAGATTGAATCCCTAAGTCCCATTCGTCGCTTTGAATTTCCGGTGTCATGGGCTGGTCATCTAGGTGCTATCCGGGTGAAAAATCAACATTGCCAAGAGTGCTTAGCCTGGGATGCGGGTATGGCCGGTGGGGTAAGTGTTGATACTGGGGTGGCATCAATTATGGCATACACTTTGATTGATTTTAATTTGGCCGGTTCCTATGGCTTTGACAAAACATACTTGAGAACAGGGGTTGGTCCTAGGATTGGCTTCTATAGACAAATGTATGGAGCTTGGTCGATGCGAGCAGACGCGGGTATGCTCTATCACTGGAGTTTCCCCGAGCCTTGGCAGTGGACCGCTGAGGTAGAGGCTAGGTTGCTGCTAGCTAAGAATTGGGATGTTTCCTTACAAGCCACTCGTTTTGAGTCGGAAAAAGAGTATAAGCTTAACACCCATTGGTATTTTTGATGAAAGCATTATTGGGACTTAAGGTTTTTGCTTTAGTTATCTTGCTGAATTCGTGTAGTTCACTTTTTTACTACCCTACCCATGTTGTGCATTTTCCGCCGGAAATGATCCATGCTCAACCAGAGGATAAGTGGATTGATCTTGCAGACGGCACAAAGGTCCATGGCTGGTATTTTACAAACTTAACGAAAAAGAAGGCACGCACCTTGGTTGTGCATTTTCATGGCAACTCTGCCAATATTAGCTCGCATTATTTGAACTTTTATTGGATGTTGAACAATCCAGTCGATTACTTTGTTTTTGACTATCGAGGTTATGGCCGTTCTGAGTTTTCTAGTAGAGATGAAAAAATTACTCGCAAGTCCACAGTCGAGGATGGTGTGGCTGTCTTGGAATGGGCCATAGAGCGCGCAACAAAGAATAAGCAAAAGCTAGTGGTCGTGGGGCAATCTCTTGGAGGTGCCGTGGCTCCTCAATCTATTTACCGACTGAAAGACAAGTCGAAGATTGATTTGCTTTTGCTCGATTCTACTTTTCATTCTTATCAAGAGGTGGGTCGTAAGGTTATGGCGAGTCGCTTCTACTCTTGGTTGTTTCAGCCATTGGCATACGCTGTTTTAGATGACGAATACGCACCCAAAGACGTGCTGGCCTCTATGAGACCCTTTAAAACGATAGTTTCGCATGGTGATGGCGATCCAGTCGTGAATTATTCGCTTGGTTTAAAAGTTTATAGTTATTTAAAGGAACCAAAGGAGTTTTGGCGAATTCCAGGCGGGCAGCACACAGATATTTTTTGGGGGCATAATGGAGTCTATCGGCAAAAGTTTTTACGCTTGATTGGCGAAGTAGAGCACACCCAGTGGAAAGAAGGTGACCCGCTCAATCCTGACTTTAGTTTCTCATACCAGCTGCCTTATTTAGCGGGTAAGAAACAACAAATACTACAGGGCGAATCAGGTGGTTATTCTCATAAAGGCGCTCAACGATTCGCAATTGATTTTAAAATGGACGTGGGTTCTGCCGTGCATGCGGCCAGAGCTGGACGAGTTGAAAAGATTGAAGAAAGCTTTGGCCCGGGCGGAGACAATGAATCGTTTCGAAACAAAGCCAATTTTGTGCAAGTTCGCCACGACGATGGAACACTCGCCGAATATGTGCATTTAAAAAAGGATTCAGTTTTCGTAAAACCAGGACAATATGTAAAACAGGGCGACTTCCTAGGTTTGGTTGGAATGTCCGGCTACACTTCAAAAGCCCACTTGCATTTTATGCTTTTTTACCAAGACAAAAAGGGCTTAAAGCAAAGCCTCCCAGCTGTGTTCAACACCCAAGATGGCCCCGCTACCAAACTAAAGCAACACTCGTTCTACAGACAGCCATAAGGGGTGGTTATTGTTCTTTTTTTAACTGCACTAAGTGTGAATCAATTGGCTCGTATCTCATTGGGTCAAATTTTAAGAAACCTCCAAACACAAAAACTGCCCCCGCTAGTGTAAAGCAAACTTGAGCTACGCTGTTAAATGGGTTGTTGGTATGCTGTAGGGCAAAAACAATACCTGCCCCACCTAGGATTCCTAGTTCAATCAGGACTCTATACCAGAGGAAGTAATCTTCTCTTTGTCTTGCACTACTTAGTTTTTGCACCCTGGTGTTGAGTGTTAGAGATAATGGGCCTGTGATTGCTCCAATTAGCATGATGAGGATCAAGACAGTCCAGTAGGAACTGCTCATAAGGTATGTGCCGCAAATAACAAGAGTGCAAGTTGCAAGTGTGAAGTAAGATCCTGATGCATATTTGTCAAAAAACTTTTCAGGAACAAATTTAACGGCAATAAAATTCGTCGCAAAGCTAGCTAGAAAAAATATCGAGATATCTTCTGCGCTTAGGTTTGCCTGTTTGGTAAGAAGTGGAACTTCAAGAATATAGAAGACACCGCAGGCAATCCAAACCATGAAATGAATCAACGAGATGCTCCTTGGGCGGATTGTCTTCGTGAAGGCAAAAATAGATTGTTTTTCGCACTTTTCATTCTGACTTTGCGGAAGCAGAGTAACTAATACACAGGCAATCGCAATTAGAATTAGGTTTCCGTAATAGATGCTTGCGCCCTCTAGATAAAAGCCGGCAAAAGGTGCAACTCCATAAGCTAGAGCATTTGAAACAGTCGTCCAAAGTTGCATTTTCTTGTTTTCTGCTGCAATTGTCTCCTTTTCACAGAGGTTCGGTAGCATGGCCATGATTTGAGATAGCGCAAGATATCCAAAAGCAACTCGAAAAAACAAGGATGTGGTCCAAATTAGACCAAGCTCTGGACTAAGCCAGCACGGAAGCATGAAAAACAAGGTAGCTAAAGTAGATTTTCGAATATCTAGTTTTTTCAAGCGACTCTTGAGTAGAATTGCAAACAAAACAGCAAGGGTTTGAATTGTTATAACAAGAACAGTCTTTTTGATGGGGCCTTCTGTTAAGGAACTCAATTTTACGATCAACCCAATGTTCAAAAGTTCATTCGCAAAATGTACGAAAAAGACAGCTAGCAATAGTTTTTTAAGGTGATTCATCTCATTTGTTCCAGTGTTAACTCGTTAACTACGGTTTTTGGAATCACTTTGAGTCCAGCGTCGCTGCATTTTTGTAAAACACTATAGTCATCATATCTATTTGAAACTAGATAAGTAGAATCAGTTTGGAGGTCAAGACTCTTGAAGAGGTCAAATCCATTTTCAAGCTGCCCTTCAAAGTCATGATCTAAAAGAAAAATCGATTCGTTTTTCTTCGAAAAATCGTAGGCGTGGCGTAGTTCGGTCGGAGTCTTGTATTGCAAAACTGAGAGTGGGCTCTGTTTTGATTCCAGCAACCTCTCTAATTGGTCTGCAAATATTTGGTCGTCTTCGACTATAACTATATGCTTGTGGTGGGCTTTCGGTTCAATTTTAGAAACTAAGCTTTCTTGAAAGCAGAGTGGTAAAGATAATTGAACCGTAGTTCCCTTTTTTAGGGTGCTATCGATCGTGAGATCGCCGCCCCAAGCTTTTACGGATTTTACAGCATGGTGAACCCCTATTCCGTTGCCATTCTTTTTTGCGAAAGAAATATTTGTTAGGCCTAATTTGTTCAAAATGTGGGTGGGTATTCCCTCCCCTTGATCTTCTATTGCGAGTTGCGCCAAGTTGGTAGTGCTCGATAGCGTAATATTAACAATCGGATTTTTACTGGTACTACTAGAGTAAGATTCTACGGCGTTGTTTATCAGGTTTGAAAGAACTCTTTTGAAGTCTTCTGGATTTGCTCGAATTGTGGCTAGTTGGTCTTTTTCTTGGTAGCTGAACCTAAAGTCGAATGATTTACCTGCAAATTCAAGATTCTTTTCGTTTAGAATGTCTTGGCAAGCAATGACCAAAGGACAAAGAAAATTGTTGGAGTCGAGGTGAGGTCGAGCGCTGTTCTGTCGGCTTGTCTCGAGTAGGTTCTTTGATATCTCTCGAATTCTTTGAATGCTTTTCTTTAAGAGAACTCTTTGGGGCGTAGGTGATGAGGTGAGGGTTTTTTCTAGCATTCCGAGGGCAGAAAGGGGAGATCTGATGTCGTGAACTACTTGCTTAGCGATTTCATAAGATCTAGCCATTCTTTGTTGCTCAATGGCGAACTCCTTATCTTTTTGCCAGCCTAGTGTTACTTCTGCAAACAACTTTTTAATGAAGGTAATCTCATCGGCATTGCTGGGTTCGAGTTCAGTCAAATTTAATTTTCTCGCTTCAGTAATCATGGAGCTCTTCAATTCGTTTAACGGCAAGAGGGCTGCCTTGGTTGATCTTAGAAAGATAAAGGAAAAAAGTAGATAGGAACTAAGTAACAAAATCAAGAAAGCCCCTTGTTGGTAGAAGAAGGCAAGGTACTCTTGCTTTTGATCTAGGCTTAGCGTGAGAGTTCCTATGGAAAATTTGAAGTCATTCTCAATTGGTATTGAGAGTGTTGCTATGAACGAAGGAGATCCCCTGTAAGGAGCGAAATCCATTCTTGATATTTTGAGAATTTCGGTGTTCGCTCGATCCTTGAAGATCAGCTCGCCTGGTCTATTCTTAAAAATGTCTGAGGAAGAGAGTGCTCTGCGTAAACCGGAGAGATCTCCCGAGCCATGATAGAAGTTGATGGTGTCGGATATGTTTTCAGCTATCGTCTGGAGCTCTTTCTCTTGTTCGGCTTTGTGAAAGTAAAATAGGCAAAGGAATTGAAAAACAAAAACGATACTTAGGAAAGCTGCAATAATCTTTGTCGCTCTTTGTAGAACAGTTCTTGCTAAGGATTTCTCTTGACTCATTGGTTTTTTCTCGCTCTGAATAAATGATAGTTGACAGCTTCGTTGTTCAATCCTGGTGAGTAGTATGAGCTCGGTATGGCGATTGAGTCTAATATGTCAAAGTGGTGCTTTTTTAGTAAAGCGAGGACGTCATCTTTGGAGTATTGCCGTTTTGTTTTGTAACTTTTACCTTGTGAAATTGCGTCGATAGTTTTTTTGTTTACATCTTCAACTGTGAAAATAAAGTCACCGCCCAGAGTGAGTAGTGAGTAAGTATTAATAATCCATTGCTCTAAAGAATCAAGGAATTCACTTGTTCCGAGTAAAAAGACTAGCTCATATTGCGACCCTTCGAGGAAAGGTGATAGCTTGTTGTTTAGATCCCACTGGAGTGTGGCATTAAAGTTGAAGTTATTTTTGGCCTCTTTTAACATGTTGATTGAAAGATCTACACCATGTAGCTGGCTGGGGGAGATTTTAAGTTGAGTTAAGGTTTGTGCAAGCCACCCATTGCCGCATCCGAGGTCTAGGACTTTGGGATTTGTATTTGACCAGTCCTCGGCTATCAATGCTGGTAATTCAGAAGGCACTTTGTATCGAAATTTTTCGAGGGTCTGGCTGTATTCAGGAGCGGCCTTGTCGTAATAATCTTTTATGGGTGTTGATTTATTTTTTTCCTCCAACTTTTTTAGAGTTAGGTGAAAATAGAAATCATTTTCACCTTTAGGGGTTTTTCGCGAATCATTGATGCACTCGAATCCAAGCTCCTTAGCTAGATCGATCAGATCGTCTGGATCAGGAAAGTTTTGACGAATAATTATTGACTCTTTGAGGTTTGGATCAGGAGAAAGGCATTCATATTTGGTGACAAATTCATTTTCACCCAGAAAAGGCACTTTAAAAGTTTTTATTGAATAGCTTGCGTTTCTCGTGTCATTTTGGGCTTTTATGTTGATTGCAGGTTGTGAGTTTCTGAATTTGCTAGGATTAATCAATCCGATATAGATGATGCCCCCAGGTTTTAGGATTTGAAAAGCTTTGGTGAGTGTGAAGGAGATTGGACTTATTTCAGCGAGCGCACAATATGCAAAGATTAAGCCA
>JAACVK010000001.1 GCA_009991595.1 bacterium
GGAGTCTGGGCAGATTGTTCTCCTGACTCAAAAAGACATGTCATCTGGCGCTCCTGGTGTTGGATACCTCTCAGTTGTGGGAACATTGATCGATGGGCAAATGCGAGCCACTTTGACCGATCATAGGGGCTTACAAGGTCGTCTTGAATTAGTTAAGTACGCTCCCTAAGATTTTAGTTCTCAGCATTGCTATAGTTGGGTGTAGTCGATAGCCTGTAGTTGTGCGTAGCAGACTTTCTGAACTTCTTTTGATTTTTGTGTTTCTTGGTAGCGTTTCAGCTCAAGCCATCAGTGTTGTAGATCTCAGTAACTCGATGACATCGTGGTCTATGAGGTTTACGGGTTTTCGAAGCTATAGAATTCCAGTTTCGTTGAAAAGCGGTAAAAAATGCATTGTGGGTGTGACGAAACACGTCAATCCCCGTGTGAAAAATTTTACGATCATGTTGCAGGGCTTGGGGGCAGACCGCTGGACTTGGAATCTTCTTTTGAAACACTATCGCCACCACCCTGGTTACTCTGGCTTTGTGGCAATTGACTGGCCTTATCATGGCGATACGAATTGCGATGGCGTTCAGAATATGGATGACGTGGTCGAGGCCGTTGCGAAAGCGATTCGTGTGATGGATATTCCCGTGTCACGAATCATTGGGGCATCGTTGGGCGCTGTGCCTGCGGCACTACTGGCCCCTGAGTTTCCTGAGGCTCAACAGATTTGGATTACTCCCCCATTTCTGAAACGTGAAAAGTTAAAATCACTTCTCGGCGAGGTTATGAAAATTCGAGACGAATCTGGTGTGCAGGCATTGATCTTTCGGAGCTCTGATTTGAAAGATAAGTTTCCGAGATTTGTTTTACGAGATGTACTTTTCCGAGTTCAACGTTCTCAGGAGGTTTTAAAATTTCTGGATCTCAATTCAACTTATAAAAAGATCCTAAATCGACAGTACTATGACCTGCTAGTTGTTGTTGGAGCGAAGGATCAATTGACTCCATTTCAAGATCTTGCGCCTGAAGTAGCTTCGTTGATTGGTCATCCGTTCGCAGTGTATCCTTGCTCGCATGATATACTTAGGTTTTGTGGTGCTAGTGTAAAAGAAGCCATAGAGCGAAGCCGGTTGAAGCGTGCGAAATACTAAGGGGGGGATTGTCTCTATGTTAGAAAAAAAGTTATCTGAAATTCAAAATTCTCTGGAGATTGATGAAGAAGGGTACCCTGTCTTTAGCGGCCTTAGAATTCATGACGAGGAAGTGCTGGCGGATATTTTTCAGAATCTTCGGCGAACTCTACCGAATGCTCCGGGAGCGAAAATTGTCACTTGTATGGAAGGTGACAAGTGGGCGTGGATTGATGCCTTTGATGCCCCTTTAGTTGTTCAAACGGTAGACCATCTCGAAGACTTTCAGTTTTTGATTCATTTTCTTGGAGGACTTAGTTTTTCAATAAACTTTGAAGAATTGTCTGAAGATGAATGGGGCCGGCTCCATTGCTATGTTGGGGACACCTTCCCTGCTGTATTTTCCAGAAAAGCACAAGCGGCTTTGCTGAATGTGATTTCAAGTCTTCCGTCGAAGCCACCAAAGCCGGCCTTCCATCGCAAGGCGATGAATAGAAATTCGAAGTCACCGTCCGATATAAAATTTTGGTCTGAGTCTTACGATGAAGGTGGTGCTTGGGAGCTCGGGCAAGCACACCCTAAGCTTCGTGAAGAGCTGTCGTCTGGCTTAATCGCGAAGATTTTAGGTCTAGAAGATGCTTCAGTTGTTTATGTGCCCGGTGCGGGACGAGGTCAGGATGCCCTGGCTTTGGCGGAATACGTTCGAGTTACTGCTTTGGATTTTGCTCCAGAGGCAAAGCGCGAATTTGAGGACATGCATAAAACGAAAGAAAATTTTCCAAGAATTCAGTATGAGCAGGCTGATGTTTTTGAGCGTCTGAAAAAAATGGAAGACAATAGTGTTGATGCTATTTTTGAACATACGTTTTTCTGCGCTATTGATCCTTTGCGTAGGAAAGAATATGTCCAAGAAGTTTTGCGGGTTTTAAAACCTAAGACAGGCAAATGGTTTGGAATTTTTTTCCTTTTGGAACACCCTATTGGTCCTCCGTTTGCGCTAACTCAGTGGGAGTTGCGTGAGTTTGTTCAAAAAACTTTTGACACAAAAATGGATATTTTGGCTTGGGAGCGAATTGAACAAAGTCCTCAACAAAGGATTCATAAAGAGTTATGGGCTGTATTGTCTAAAAAATAGGTCCCTGAGTGATGCCACAGAGATATACGCTAGAGACGGGCTTCTCTAGTGAGAGGTCGGCTCTTCGACTTTTACAATGTTGCCATCTAAATAAATAATTTCTCCGGCTAGCGGATGGTTGCCGTCGATGATGATAAAGGCATCAGTAGCTTCAACCACCCGAAACAGTCTCAGGTTCTTGTTGTGGTCCAAAGTTTCGAAAGCCATTCCTCTTTTTAGCTCGCGCCATTTTTCAGGAAGCTTCTTCTTGGAAATTTGAATACGGAGTTGATGATCGTAATCACCAAAGGCCAAACTCGGGTCTAGCACCTTGCTAAATTTTTCGGATTCTCCCATCCCCATAAGTTGACTTTCGATAGCCGAATGAATGTCACCGTTGCCGATGACAATATTTAAAGCTGGTTGACCTTCCGTGGAGTCAATGATCGTATCTTCTGTACTAAGAGTGTAATGAAGTTGAACTTTTGAACCTTGATTTATCGTTCCCATTTGATTCCATTCACCCTTTGTTTCGTCTACCACTTTGCTAATGGCGGCATGGAGCAAAGTATTGCCTCAGGGTTGCCACCAGAGTTAAATCCAAAGCGAGTCCCTCGATCATAGGCCAGATTGAACTCCGCATAATGTCCGCGATATAAATATTGGGTTTCTTTGTCTGCATCATTGAACGGCATGCCGATGCGTTCGCGGTAAATAGGCATGATTGATTCTAGAAAATGGTCGCCCACCGACTTCCACATCGAGAAATCTCGGGAGGCATCACCTGTGTTGACGTGGTCAAAGAAGATACCTCCAACGCCGCGTTCTTTCTGCCGATGTGGAATGTAGAAGTATTCAGCGGCAGCTTTTTTATAAGTCTCGTAGAGCCCTTCTCCAAATGGAGCTAGGGCTTTCTCGGCGGTGCTGTGAAAGTGTGAGGTGTCTCGGTCATTTTCAAAACCCATGGGAGTCAGATCAAAGCCACCTCCCCACCAGAACTTTGTTTCAGTTTCAAGGTAGCGAATGTTGAAGTGTACTGTCGGGGCCTTCGGGTTTTGCATGTGAGTGATGAGGCTCACTCCTGTTGCAAAAAAGGATCCTTCGGCGTCTTGTCCTGGGAATTTATCGCCTTCAACTCCAGACCAATTGACGGCTGCCTTTTCGAAGGTGTCCCCACGAATGACTGATATTTCGCCGCCACCAGACTTTCCTTTGGTATAGTCCCAAGGTTTTCTTTCGAATTTCTTTCCATGGGGCTCAAGCGATTCAAAGTCAGTAATGATGCGATCTCTCAGAGATTTTAGGTAAGAAACGACTACCTGCCTTTCGGGTTTTGAAGTCGTATGGGGTGTCTTATAATTGAAAGTCATTTTGTGGGAGGTGCTATTTACTCACTCAAGACGCCTTGTTTGTCGAGAGTCGCTAGGTGGAGCCAGATGGACTCAGCTGCAATTTCGGGAGTGACACCTTTTTCTTTGTATTTTTTTAGCCAGGCCGCACTAGCGGTTCCAGTGAGCCCCATCATTTGGGCATTGTATTTTTTCGTTTTGGACCAATCAAATCCTGCTTCTTTGTAGGAGGCATTGTGACGGATGGCGCCGGTAATCAAAAGGTCAACGGATGCTTTCTTGAGCGCGGCTAAGAAGGCTTTCTTATCTTTTGCAAAGGCAGCATCCCCACCGAGAGCCGCCCAAGCCTTCCAAGTTTTTGGTTGAGAAAGATCGGCAGCGTCTTTGACGTTTCCTCCTTCACCTGTGATCCCGTGGCAAAAAAGGCAAGAGTTGGCGCCTTTGGTGTTGTAGAGGCCCGCTCCCGTTTTTGCGCTTGGAGAGGCTGAAAAGCCCTGGACGGAGACTAGGCAGAATCCAAGTGTAGCAGTGAAGAAAAAGGAGTTCATGACTTTGGCGAGGATTTTTCTCATGCCTTTTTATCTTATGAAACCGTAAAAATGTCGATTAATTTTTAATCTAAAACTGCCAGATATCGTCTGTCGCTGGTGGTACGCCCCGTTTGTCAATGATCAGACCAAAAAAACCATTCGATTTACGTATGATTCTGTCTCGATGTCCCTTTCGGGGCTTTCGGCTTGTGGGAATGTATTTATGCCATTGATCGTAGGCTTCTTCGTCCAGTCGAATATGGGCCGGCCTGTGTGAGCTTTTCTTGAGATCCAAGGCCCAATTATACATGAATTGGGTATCGTAAAAATGGAGGACTCGGTGTTCATCGTTTGGCGAGGCCCAGTTCTGTGCAGCATCACTGTAGAGAACATCGTTGAAAGTAACTTTATGGTTATCTTTTCCTATTAAAATCTCAGGAATCCTAATTGTTTTACTAAAGCTATCTTTGAGAGAGGCGTCAAGTAAGCCAGCGACTTCTAGATAGCTCGTGGCGTAGGCTGTGCATCCCGCTCCTTCCGCCAAACGAGGTTTGTGAGATAAACCATAAAATTTGGCGACGCCATATTCTTTGTATTCTCGATGGTATTGAGCCATTCTCCTACAATGAGCTTCATTGATGAGGAACTTTAAAGTGAAGAGTCGATTGAATTTGTTTTTGGCAATTTCGAGATCATTTAGAATCTCTGGGGCGTTTTCGTGATGGCCGTTGTAGGAATAGTACAAAATTCCCATTCCAAATCCGTCTTCCAGTAATAGTTGGCTGTCGCTAGGATTGTTGTCGGAAGAAGTCATCCCGCTCCAGAAGTTGACATTTCTACCATCAATTCTGCAGTCGACTTTAGCGGTCACATGTCCAATGGAATGATAGGAATCAGAGGTGCTGGCGAGAACGGTGGTGTATGCAATCTGGCTTGGAGATACCCAGCTTAGGGGCCGAGGTGGAGGTATTACAAATAATGTGATGCTGTTGGCATTAACTGTAAAGCTTAGCAATGTCAGACTCAGAGAGAGCCATTTCTTCAAGCACACCCATACAGTATCTTCTAAATTGCCAGACGATAGAACGACTCCAATGTCAGAAATACCTCATACATTCGAGTCGATGAGTAATTTGAATAATGATAGAAATATGCCTTGAGGGAGTCTGAGCATCGCTTCGCTTTGCTCACGACAATACCAACTAAAAATTCATGCCTTTAGGCATGTTTTTTAGTTGGTACCCCGGGCCGGACTTGAACCGGCACGATATTGCTATCACAGGATTTTAAGTCCTGCGTGTCTACCAATTCCACCACCAGGGCATTTTGCGTTGCGTTTGGTAACGGGGAGAATTTAGTCTAATTCGTGCCCGAGGGCAATTCCGCCTGAAATTTCTTCTTTATTAAGTTTTAGGGGCGTTCGATGACTGGGCCATTGTGCTCATCAACGGCGTCTCTTACGGCATCATTAATGGCCTTATTGATACGTTTTTTGATCGAACCTGAAAGCATTGTCTTCGTAATGGAGTTGATATTCTTCTCAACCCACTCAGCAAAGCCGTCCGAACTATCTCGAAACTTCTTGGAA
>JAACVK010000123.1 GCA_009991595.1 bacterium
CTTCAGAAAAATAAAGACGGTCAGAAAGCCGACCTGCATGGAGTTAGCTTGCATCTCGTAAATTTGCACGGAGCTGATTTGCGGAAAGCTAATTTACAGAAAGCCAATCTAACTGGAGCCAATTTACGTGGAGCAAATTTGCAGGACGTTAACCTGTGTCAAGCTTGCTTATCCGGAGCCGATTTACGTGGAGCAAATTTGCGTGAAGCCAAATTGCATGAAGTTGACTTTCATGAAGCAAATTGGCGAGTTGATTTGCATAAAGCAGACTTGCGTGGAGTTGATTTACATGAAGCAGATTTACATGAAGCCAATCTACGGAAAGCCAATTTACAGAAAGCTAATCTATGGGAAGTCGATTTACGGGAAGCAGACCTGCAGGGAGCAAATTTACGGAATGCCGATTTACGGAAAGCAAACTTGCAGAACGCTGATTTGCGGGACGCAAATTTGTGGGGAGCAAATCTAGAGGGAGCAAATTTGGAAGGAGCCAAGTTACCTTTAGGAATTGAAGTAGACGTCAAGCAAGTTTTGGAATGAGATACGGTGAATAAAAACAAAAAAATCGCCCTTAGGGCGAAGGAGTAAAACATGGAAAACATACTACAGAATCCTACATTCGTGCAAATCGTTGCGATAGGCGGGTTCCTGATACCTTGGGGTTTGTTGTTGGTCTTCAAGGCAACAGAACCTTCGAAAGAAGTCAAGCGTATAATTTCCTATGGACTGACGATGATTCTTTTCGGTGTCGCAGTTGCCGTATCCGGTATCTACCGAGACTGGTATAGTTGGACAGATTGGGTATTCGGTTTGTTGGGGAATCTCCT
>JAACVK010000031.1 GCA_009991595.1 bacterium
ATTAGCTAGGAATAGTTTTACCCACTTGATGTCGAGAAGAGCCAAGATGCCCCACCCTTAACAAAAGCTTAACTTCTATATAACAGCTAAGTAGCCGATACTATTTAATGATGAGAATCCGAAAGGCACTCCGGAGAACATGGATTTTCATGGCTCTTTTGCCTGGATTCAATGCTGAAGTCTCACTAGCAACGTCTCATAAAGAAGCGGCCGTTTGTCGTCTAAGATGGAAAACCTACCTACTCAACAACCAAGCGACGGAGGCCAATGAAGCTCGGTGGAAGCAGACCGTCCTAAACTACCATGAATACAAGAAGGCTAACCCCAACAGCAACTTCTACTCTTACTCTATTTTTAAACAAACATTGAACGATGTTCCCGTTGAACATCCAAAGTTTTTCGATGAACTAGAGGCCATTGCAGTTTCGGGCGAGAGCTCAAACATCCTAGCTGTACCAAGCGATAAGCTTCATCAGGCAAAATTTCCTGATTACAACTTGAAGGGTCTAAAAGAAGCTGCTCAAAAGGATGGTTCTTCTGATTTCGCCAACCAATTTTATATCTTTCAAAGAGAAAACCCTGGCAATCCAGATACTCGCATCTACATTAATCCAGAAAGTAGCAAGGCATCATCAGTTCTAAAGTTCCTTGTCGATGAAGTCCTTAAAAATCCGGAAAAATACCCAACTGTAAGCAGCGTTAAGATTGCCGGTCCGGATGCAATCAGAACTCGTACTGATGGGATTGTGATGTACCTACAAAGAGAAGACCTTGATAAAGTTCTGAACGCTTTAAAGGATTATCAAATACAAAACCCTCGATATTTCGACAACCAAGTTACCGCCGCCTCTCAGCAAGTTAGCCAAGGAATCTCCGTTGCTCCAGAGCTTCCAATAGGCGCCAGCTACAACGAAAACATTTCAAGACTGGTTGATCAGGCTACCGATGCAGCAATCACACATGGGGACAATGAAAGTGAATTCTTGGCCCGTATTGAAAATACTATGGGAAGGTTGGGAATTGACCCACAACGACCCTATCAAATTTCAGACATTGCACCCCAGAATGCAAACGAGATAAGTAACAAGGTGGCGTCCGTAGATTCTGATCTTTTTTTCAATCAATCTGTAGAATTCGTTACCGACTTAAACCAACATCCAGAGAGAGTTTCTCCAAAGGGACCTTTCGGGGATCTACTGGATGCTAAGACTTTCCAGGAGGTTTTAACGGAGAAAAGCCAGTCCATCCTTAATCGAAACCCAGCAGGAAACACTGCCAATCCATTCAACGAAGCGTTTGGGATAGATTCGCAGGAAATGGAAGTTCAACTTGAGGCAATAGACGCTCTCTCAGAGGCCGTCATTCAAAGCAGAAGAAAATTGATTTCTCCCTTTGCTCCTGAGCTTAAATCTAAAGATTTATCGCTTATGAAAGAAGAAATCTCTGAAAAACTGATCGAAGAGGGCCCTCAAGCACTCAATGAAGCCTCACTGTGGCAATGGCTAGACACCCAATTACTTCAAGCGAATCTATCTCGCTAAAAATTATACTTCAGGCAATGGGATGAACTCTGTTTCTAGAGGAACGTTTGGAAACAATCCTTCACGCCACTGCCTTTTAGCTTCTTCTATCCGCTCCTTCGAAGAAGAAACAAAGTTCCACCACACATGACGAGGTCCCTCTAAAGGCGCCCCACCTAGTAGCATGACTCTCAACTTGGTTCTCGCCTTCACGCTGATCTCATCGCCTGGACGAAGAATAAGAAGTTGTCCGGCCTCATAAGATGTTCCGGCAATTTCTAACTCTCCTTGAAGTGCATACAAAGCCCTCTCCTCAACAATTTTAGGAACAGGAAGAGTCGCTCCAGATTCCATGCTTATATCTGCGTACAAAGTATCTGAAAATGTCTTCACAGGAGAACTCATCCCATAGAGATTCCCACAAATGAGCCTTACAATCTTTCCCTCGTCTTCTAAACAAGGCAAAGACTCTTTTGTGTAATTGTTAAAACTGCTCTCACGCTCTTCTTCGCTTTTAGGTAAGGCAATCCAAGATTGCATACCAAACAAATCAGAGGGCTTCTCGCGAACATCTTGACCTATGCGTTCTGAATGAACGACTCCTGAACCAGCCGTCATCAAGTTAACTTCACCGGGCTTTATCCTCTGGTAAAAACCCAAGCTGTCCCGGTGATCCAATGTTCCGCTCAATAGATACGTCACAGTTGATAGACCAATATGAGGATGTGGCCGCACGTCGACTCCTTGCCCGGTGATAAACTCGCCAGGCCCCATTTGATCTAAAAAGATAAAAGGCCCAACCATACGCCTTTGCTTGGATGGCAAGGCCCGCTTCACCTCAAAATTACCAATATCACCGGTGCGTGGGACAATGACTTGTTCAATGCCAGAACAATCATTGGCCTGACAATCGGGATCTTCTACTTGAAATCGACTCATGAACTAATTTTAGAACAGAGAGACGCATACTTTCAACAACACAGTGCTTCGTTAAAGTTGAGAGCTCACTTTAAGTTCCTGTGGTGTGGAAAAAGCCCCCTAGCCCACTTATAACTAAGAACATGTCTGAAAGACCAAAAGGGCCACCTAGTTTAGAAGAAATCAAAGCAAGGGCCAACCGGCCCCAGAAAGCTGTGGTTACAGCCGGCATGCCTTACTCCAATGGCCCTATTCACATTGGTCACCTAGCGGGAGCTCATGTGCCGCCCGACGTCTACGCACGCTGGCTGCGCATGCTCATCGGAGCTGAAAACGTTTTGTTTGTTTGTGGCTCAGATGATCACGGTTCAACCAGTGAACTGGCAGCCATCAAGGCTGGAAAATCCGTTAAAGATTTTATTTCGGGAATTCGAGACCAACAGAAAAAGACCTTTGATGCTTACAAAATCGCTTTTGATACCTACACAGGGACTTCTCACCCAGAATGTTTCCCCATTCACAAAGAAGTCACCCAGACTCTGATTCGAAAACTGCACAAGAATGGCATGCTTGAGAAAAAAGTTAGCAAGCAATGGTTTGACGAAAAACTAAATCGCTTCTTGCAAGATCGCTTTGTTAACGGAAAATGCCCCAAATGCGACAACACCAAAGCATTTAGTGACGAGTGCGACAATTGCGGAGCTCAATACGACCCTTCAGAACTTTTAAACCCCGTGAGCACCCTTAGCGATGCCACTCCAGTGCTAAAAGACACCACCCATTGGTGGCTTGATTTATGGAAAGTCGGAGATGAGTTAAAAACTTGGATTGAATCTAAAAAGAAGAATTGGCGTGCGGGTGTTTTCAAACAAGCTTTAGACACAGTGACTCCTGCCTTCCAATTTTCAAACACCTACGAAGCCCGTTACAAAGAACTCAAGGCAGAACTTCCCAGCCACAAGAGTCGCTATGCCCCAGGCAAGAAAGTGGTTGTTCTGTGCGAAAGCAAAGCAGACATGAAAAAGGCCTTTGATCAATTGAAATTGGAAGGGATGGATTGCGAAGTTCTCAACGCTTGGGCGCTGCGATCTATTTCAAGGGACGTGGCATGGGGAATTCCTATGCCCGAAGACCTTGATCCCGAGATGAAGGATAAAACTTTCTATGTTTGGCCCGAATCTTTGATTGCCCCCATTGCCTTCACCAAAGTCGCACTCAAAGCAAAGGGCCGAGACCCCAACGAATCTGAGTCGTTTTGGTGTAATCCTGAAGCCAAGATTTATCAGTTCATTGGCCAAGACAACATTTACTTTTACACGCTCATGCAAGGCGCTCTTTGGCTTGGTTCGCAGTCAGAAATTCACAGACAGCCCCTAGCAGGAGAGCTACAACTGACCGATGTCTATTCGAATTACCACCTGACCATCGATGGCGATAAAATGAGCAAATCTAAAGGTAACTTTTACACAGCGGATGAGCTCATTAACGAAAAAGGCTATCACCCAGATCAAATTCGTTATTTTCTTTCAATACTAAGTATTTCAGAAAAAAATTCTAATTTTGATTTCAAAACTTTTGAAGAGCGAAATAAATTTCTGGCTGGCCCACTTAACGCGGCCTTCGAAAAACCCATCTCGGCTTGCCACTCTAAATACAATGGAAAAGTTCCCGACGGAGATCTCAACCCGAAAGTTGCCCAAGAAACAACCAAGCTCATTCAAAAATACATTAAAGCCATGGAACGGATTGAATACCCACAACTACTCTTTGCCATTGAAAACTATGCCCGACTGGTAAACTCTATGTTCACCCAGTTCAAGCCACACGACGATCGCGCCCCCGAAAAAGAGCGTAACGATGCACTCTACTCTTGTTTTTACGTCCTAAAGAACATAACCATTATGCTTCATCCCTTTGTTCCCGAAACCATGGACAAGCTAAGGGTGTCGCTCAACCTTCCTGAAAGCGTCTACTCTTTTGATGAACTGGGCACCGAGCTGAAGGCAGGACATCCAATTGGAACACAGCAAAGTTATTTTCCCGCTGTAGATTAGAACTTGTCGGGCCGCAAAACCTCTACATCTGTAAGGAATAAGACCATCGCGTAGTTTTCATAATAAGTTTGCTTCAGATGGAGCGATAGCTTCTTAGCAATTTCTTCAGTGCAAATAGCTTCTATTCGAATGTTCTTGTCTGTTTCATGGTTAGCATCACGCAAACCAGACTGCCCACTACCTCTAGCATCTAGAATAGTGTAGCCACTAATTTTATAGAGCTTCAACTCCTGCTCGATAGCATCTTCCATAATAGATTCTGTAATAATTGTGAGAAGTTTACGTTTGTGAAATTCCATAATTAAAAACCTTCTAAAATCAATTTAAGCTTCTCTGCTAAAAAATAATAGATCGGAATGCCTAAGACAACATTGAATGGGAAAGTAACTCCCAAAGAAGCCGTTAGAGAAAGAGTTGGGTTTGAGGAAGGCACGGAGGTTCGCATTGCCGCTGGAACTGCGATATAAGAGGCACTCGCCGCCAAAGTGCCCAACACGGTCACACCACCGATACTCAAACCAAGAAGAAACCCTAGGTAAATTCCAATCAACGAAAAAAACAAAGGGGTAACAATACCAAAGACCAAAAGGAAAGTTCCATACTTCTTCAAGCTGGCAAACTGAGAGGCCACAACCAATCCCATTTCCATGAGAAACAAAGCAAGAATTCCTTTAAAGGGATTAAAAAATAAGGGTCCAATGGACTCCAACCCCTTTTGACCAGCCAAGCAACCGATGATCAAGCCACCAACTAAAAACACGATGCTCTTTCCTAAAAAAACTTCATGAGCAAATTTTTTCCAATTCATTGACCTATCCAGGCCACGGGCAAGGACAATCCCCACAATGATTGCTGGAATTTCGAGTATCACAACAAACAAAGACATGTGTTCTTCAAAAAAAACCTGTCGAGCTTCCAAAAAGGAAACTACCACTGCAAAGGTCCCAACACTTACCGAGCCATAGTGGGCGGCAATGGAAGCGGCATCTACACGTCTAAACTTACCAATCTTGAGTAAGATCGGAAAAACCAAGAGAGGCAGAAGAAACCCCATCATCGCTACAGCCACAATTTGAGGCAATAAAACTGAAAAATGTTGAGAAGCTAATTCTTGCCCTCCCTTTAAGCCAATAGCTAGGAGTAAAAGAGCACTCAACAGATCATACACCGCTGAAGGCAGCCTTAAATTAGACTTCAACAAGCCTGCAACTAAACCTAAGAGAAAAAACAGTATTACAACGTCAATCATTTTTTCAATCCTAGTACTAAACTATAAAAGTCTTCATTTCACCCTTTGAATCCATGTAACCGCGATACATTGCAGGTGTGTTATAGGCCCAGGCGCCTATTCGTTCTTTAGTGATACAGATAAAACCACCATCACCATGAAAGCGCTCTACTTCACGCAGAGTGTTGCTGAGCGCAGTCTCAATCGTAACTGGGCGCGAATAAGCTTGGGCCAAATGCTTCGCAGCAGCAGCCATTAAAAAAGCCTCTCCCACTCCAGTAGCAGAACAAGAAAGAGATTCGTTATCAGCCCAATACCCAGCACCAGGAATGGGGCTATCCCCTACTCGGCCAATGGGCTTATTAACTCGACCACCTGTTGAGGTAACAGCACAAAGATTGGAGTTCTTATCGATTGCAACCACCCCAACGGTACCAATTTTGTCACGCAGGTTTTGCGCCTCATCCTCTTCAGTTTCAGAATCATGATCCGTACTCATTCCATCGGAACTTCTGGCTTTAGCTCTAGCTAACTGAGTCCTTCGAGATTCAATAATAAATGCATTCTCATCTTCATGAACTTCAATGCCATTCTCTCGAGCTAATTTTTCAGCTCCTTCTGAAGTCAGTAAAACTGCCGAACTTTTTTCTAAAATGAGTCGAGCAACCTGAGACGGGTGCAACACCCCTCGAAGGTCAGTCACACCACCAGCCTTGAGATCCTCGCCACGCATGACTCCAGCATCGGTGCGAATGCAACCCTGGGAATTAAGCACAGCACCCGGTCCACCAGCATTGAACAATGGGGACTCTTCCAGGACAGCAACCGCCTTCATAACAGCATCAATGGCCTTCGCTCCTTGCTTGAGCTCAGCCCATCCAGCCTTCAAAGAATTCTCTAAAACCTCATGGAACTTACGCGACTGACTCGAAGTCATTTGCGCCGGTGCGCCCGCGCCCCCATGAATGAGTAACCCAAATTCACCTATTTCAAAACATTCAATTTTCGACACTAACTATGCATTTAACATCCATTATATAAGGTGCCACCACCTTTTTTGCGACTAAGTGCGCAAAAAATTCTAGCAAGAATATTGCAACGGCTGCCACAATCCACCCTTTTGAATGTGCTAAAATAGCGCCCTATGGATTTGTTAAAAGACTACTGCTTAGCTCACGGTGCTCCTTCTCACGAAAATGAAGTTCGGAACATTTTCATCAAGACACTCAAGGGCAAAGGTAAAATCAGCCAAGATAAAATGGGTGGAGTTTTATGTACGAAAGAAAGCAAAACAAAAGATGCGCCACGTGTTTTAATCACCGGCCATATGGATGAAGTAGGCTTTGCCGTTCAAAACATCACTCAAGAAGGATTCCTTCAAATTACAAACCTAGGTGGATGGTGGACCCACAACTTACTCGCGCAACGCCTTACCCTTCAAGCACACGGAGGCAAGAAGTACCGTGGTGTGGTTGCCTCAACTCCCCCTCACTTTCTAAGCCCCGCACAACGAGACCAAGTCCTGTCCATTGAAAATTTATTTGTCGACATAGGCGCCGACTCTAAAGAACATGTTGAGAAACTCGGCATTCGCCTTGGAGACACACTCGTTCCAGAATCAAGCTTTGAAACTTTAGCCAACCCTAATCTTCTTCTCTGCAAAGCTTTCGACAATCGCGTTGGAATCGCCGTGAGCACGCAAGCCTTTTTAAATCTCTCGAAAAAATCAACCCCTTGTCATTTACTTGCAGCCGGAACGGTCCAAGAAGAAGTTGGACTTCGAGGCGCGAAAGTCATGGCCCACCATGCTCGTCCCGACGTCGTGTTAGTGCTTGAAGGACCTCCAGCCGATGATGCACCCTCTATGGATCGCAATTCGGCTCAAGGAGCTTTAGGAAAGGGCCCCCAAATTCGTCTGATGGATCCAAGCGCCATTATGAACAGAGGTCTTGTAGAATTCGTTGTTAGCACTGCTAAAAAATCTAAAATTCCTCATCAACTAACCGTTCGTCGAAGTGGCGGTACGGATGCAGGCTCTTTTCACCAAGCATTGGAAGGCATTCCATGCATTGTGATTGGAGTCCCCGCCCGATACATTCACACTCACAATTCTATCATTGATAAGCGAGACTATTTGAATACGATTAAGCTTGTAGAGAAAGTCACACTTGGATTGACGTCAAAAGTCGTTACTTCTTTTTAATCGTCAATGACTGTTAGTCTTTGGGTCGAGCATAAGGCTAACTTGCTCGCCGGCATCTTTCCAATCGCCCTCGAATCCAACAGCACGATCATCAATATAAACATCGGCAACAAATTTGTCGCCTTTGTAGATATAAGTATAGGGAATATCGTACTGACCAAGCATTCGTTTTATTAAATCGGCAACCATCTTTTTGCCACTTTCTCCGGAAGCTTCTGTCATTCGACAGGTATAAATTACAACTTCGTGCCCCTGTTCAAAGAGATCTTTCATCACTTCACGAGCACCCGCAATCAATATTGGCTCACCCGTTTCAGTGTAGTTAAAGATAGTTCCGTCTAAATCAACAGCAACTGTTGCCATCAAAACCCCCAAAATTCATTCTTTATCATCTCATAAGCTTAAACAGAATTCATAGTCATGAAGCTGCCAAAAAGCAGGCAAAATTGAATAGCTAAAGAATGATTTCAGGCACTTAGAGTTTTATTGATGGGCGTTAAAAAACAACCCCAAACAATACATCTCCACCAACCGAATGAGAGCTGACCCAAGACTGTTCCGTAGACAAATCATTTAGCCCGATAAAACCTCGAAGCTCAGCCGTCAGAGCAATCAAAGCCAAAGGCATTCGCAAACCCAGCTGGACCAATAGAGCCATATCATTTCGACGCAAGCCGACTGTTTCATGATCAAAATTAGCTTCAAACCCGTAGGTATTCAAAGCAATGGGATTCACCATTCGTCGATAAAGCAAACCAACACCAGTTTGTATCAAGCCCGCAAATCTCTGCCTAAACAAAAGAGGAATTTCTAAACTGTCTATCTGATAGGTGGACTCAACGCCAGCGACACTCAAAATTGGGCTTCGTCTTGCGTAATAGAGACCTGTTTCAAAACCCAATCCCAATGCACCTATATCCAAGGACATCCCTACCGTGTAACCGCTCCCGAAGCTTGTTTCTGACGAGGTGTCTCCAAAGAGAGAATAACGTGTGTTGGTCAATCCAC
Source organism: bacterium (assembly GCA_009991595.1). Taxonomy (GTDB): domain Bacteria; phylum Bdellovibrionota; class UBA2428; order UBA2428; family UBA2428; genus JAACVK01. Next base: position 8,932 of record JAACVK010000031.1, read on the forward strand.
CCTTCACACCAAAATCAACCAAGGCATTAGCCTTGGCTGAAGAAAAAACAAACAAAGCAACTAAAGCACTTATTCTAAAACAATTCATATTTAACTCACCTTCACTTTAACAACTCGGTTAAAGTAATCCTTTGCTAATGCATGGACTTTTGGAGCCAGCACGATGGTTGCCAACATATTAGGTATAGCCATCAACGCAAAACCAATATCCAAAAGATTTATCACATCTGTCAGTTCAGCAATTGCCCCCAACACTATAGTGGAACAATAGAAAACAATAAAAGTCTTATTCCCTAAACTGAAGCGGCCTTTAAAAAGATAATTCCAACATTTCTGATTGTAGTTTGCGAAACCAACCAAACTAGAAAAGGAAAACAAGAAGCCAACGAAAACTAAAACATAGGGACCAACACCAGAAAAACTAACTTCAAAAGCCTGACGAGTCACAAGAATACCTGAAAGCCCCTCTTGACCAACAACTTCTGGAACGGTGATTAAAATCACCAAAGCAGTCATCGTACAAATAACGATCGTATCAATAAAGGGTCCGAGCATGGCTACCAAACCTTCACTGACAGGTTCTTTTGTTTTTGCATTTCCGTGAGCCATTGGAGCCGTCCCCATACCCGCCTCATTACTAAAGGCAGCTCTTTTCACCCCAATAATCATAATGGCCCGCACTGCAGCCCCGGTGATTCCTCCACCAATAGCCTCAATTCCAAACGCTTCTTTAAAGATTGAGGCAAACACAGCTGGGATAGCGGGAAGGTTCTGAATCAAAATAATCAAACAGGCCAAAACATAAATTACACACATACTGGGAACTAACTTAGAAGTTACGTTAGCCAAGCGCTGAAGCCCTCCTAATAAAATATAGAAAACCATTCCAGCGAGAACCAAACCAGTCACCAACGAAGCTTTGAAACCGAAGGCCAAATCACCTTCAGCAGCACCAAAAGCAGGTCTCACGGTTTCAACAATCAAGTTGGTTATCTGATTTGCATTAAAAATCGAAAGAGTTCCTACCATTCCGCATACCGCAAACATGACAGCCAACGGCTTCCAATATTTCGGCAGAGCATTCTCGATGACATACATAGGTCCGCCTTGAACTTCTCCTTGATAATCTTTTCCTCGAAACATCATAGAAAGCGTACACTCGAAAAATTTAGTATTCATTCCAACCAATGCAGTTATCCACATCCAAAAGATAGCGCCCGGGCCTCCTTGAGTGATGGCAACGGCCACCCCCCCAATGTTGCCCATTCCCACCGTGGCAGAAAGAGCATTCGTCAAAGCTCTAAAATGGGATAGCTGCCCTGGAGCATCGGATCCCTCTGACTTGGCTTCCTTGAAGAGAAGCCCGATGGCGTGACCAAACCCTCGCAAAATTTGCATTTTAGATATGGCAATCAAATAGAAACCACCACCAATCAAAAGAAAAACAAGGGGCATTCCCCAGACGATATCAACGACACTAGACAGTAGTTCAGAAATCATAAAAGAAATTCAGCAGATACTCGGCCAGCAAGCAACTAAAAGGCACATCCACTAACAATGTGTCACAGCGTCCCGGAACTGGATGAACTTGCAGCCTTTGTCGCCCTTGCTCCTTCAAGCATATGCACCCAACTCAAATTCCGCGATCCGTGCCAAAGCAGTCACGGAAAGTGGAGCTAACTGTCTGAAATCACGAAGTGGTTTTAATCAGAGCCATTGACTTGGGCGCTGCGTCGCGCTAGAAGCGCAGGCCTATGTCAGAAAACGTCTCAGGCACCCCAAGCAAACAAAAACGAAACTCTTCATGGCAAGCAATTTTTGAATCAAAAGTCTTTTGGATTGTCTTGGTGCTAACTCTTTTTACCCTGCCTTTAGTTCGAAGCCTTCAAAAGGAACCCGTCCAACAATTGCCGGTGCTTGGACAAATCAACGACTTCCGCCTGACCAATCAGGAAGGTCGCGAGATCACTAGTCGTGAGTTCGCGGGTAGCGTACTCCTTGTTAATTTCATCTTCACCCGATGCCCCAACATCTGTCCGATGATGACAAGTAAAATGGCCAAAATTCAAGAGCGCCTGAAAGGCACCGCTAAAAGCATTCAGCTATTGAGTATTTCCGTAGATCCGTCCCACGACACACCGGAAGTGTTGAAAGAATACGGTAAAAAGTTCAACGCTGATTTCAAGTTATGGACTTTTCTGACTGGCCCCATGGAAGAAATTAGACGCGTCGTCGTTGATGACTTTAAAACTGCCCTCGATGGCGAGGCGGGAGAGCCAGGGGACATGTCAGGCCTGATGGAAATTACGCATGGCGAGCACTTTGCGCTCGTCGATCAAATAGGACAGGTTCGCGGCTATCGCAGAATTCAAAACCAAGAAGACATCGATGCTGTGATTCGCGACTTTGCCATCATTGTAAATTCTTTCCCTCAAACCATCAAAAAGGACGGTGACTCATGAGTCTCTCTACACTTCTTTCCCAAGTTCTAAAGAACCCACCTCAAGTTGCCATCGACCACGAAATTGAAGTCCTTCATGAACTCCCTGTTCAAACACTCTATTTTGCTTTGAAGGAAGCGGACTCCGACATGGCCCTTTGGCTCACTGAAAACTCACGAGTGACTCAACTTCAAGGTCTCATTGATCTAGATTGTTGGTCTGGCGACCAATTTGAACCTGCACGCTTTATGAACTTTTTCCATCTACTAGCTCGTTGCTCTCCTCAAAGACTTCGCTACTTGTCTAAAGAACTCGATCCGGAAGTCATTGTAAGATCCCTTATGGAATACTGCACGGTTGTCGACTTTGACCCCCAGGAACCACCACAAGTTCCAGAATCACAACTAATGATCAGTCCAGATGGAAAATACGCTCTAATCCTAAAAGAAGAAGACTTAAACATTCGAGAAAGTCTCATGATTTGGCTCGATAAAATTTCGGCAACCGATTTGGATTTAATGCGACGGCATTTAGAATCCTGTAAGTGGGAACAAATTAGCGACATCGAAGAATTTGCCTACGGAATCAAAAAAGGACGCCTTGAAGACCATGGCTTTGTAGATCGCAGCGAAGCCATCGGCATCTACGCTAGTGGCCATGCTTCAAAACTGAAAGCCCAACTTCTTGCCAACCCACTCCCTCCAAAAGCAAAGGCTGAAGCCTCCGAAGCCACCCCATCGATTGATGGTAGTTTTATTCCTGAAATCATTCGCGGTCCTCTCTCCGAATCCAATTTCTTTGCCACGGCATTAGCCGAAATTGACGAGCCAAAAATCAAGGAAGTTCTCATTCTTGAAAGTCTTCGAGCCGTCAACATTGCCATTATGGCCGATGACTTGATTCATGAGTCCGTAGACTGCATCAAAGAAGCAGCCTCTCGCACACGAAAGTATTTGGACCTAGGCCTCTTTTATCTTTGTGATGGGAAAATTGAACTAGGCAAAAGAGAACTCATCGAGCAACCCCTCTTTGAAGTTGTTCGATTGGGCTGGCTACTCACCAAAGATCTCGTTACTGCGGCAGATGTTCTTCGTAGCAAATATCCTTCTCAAACTTGGGGATTAAGTGATGGCTTTCTCATTCAAAAACTCAGCGGCCGCCACCCCGAACTATTCGAAAGCGAACTAAAAGCCATTGGCTCTTCTAACAAAGAATTTATTAGCCTTGAGTCCATCACTAAATGCGCTGAACGTTTAGCCACCTTGGGTGCCATACAAAACTTTGTTCAAGACAGTCTTTCAGAGGTTCTGCACCTGGAAACAGATCCATTAGCAAGCACCGAAAGTCTCTACAGCCGCCTACTAACAGGAATCGTGAGACAAGACATTGGAGGAGCGTTCTCTGTATCTCCGATCAATCCAAAAGAATGGGAGCTCATTCAAAAAGGATTCCAAAGAGAGCGACTTAACAAGCTTGTGGAAACCTTCTGCAACAAGGCCCCAAAGAACACTCAAGTTCATCTAGAAGTGCGCATGCATGACTGCCTAGACGAGTTAGAGAAATACCTAAAGTCTCGACCAAGCATGCCTCTTGCAAACATGTTCTCGGCTCTTCGAATAGACAAAATAAAGCCTCAGACAAAAGGGTCGACCAACGGACAGGGAGCCAATGCTTAAAACAACTCTTAGATACATAACACCAATGGCTTTATCCTATTGGATAGGTTCTATAATGTTTTTTTCCTTTGTATTCGCTCCTCGAGTCTTTTCTGTTTTAGAAAAGAGCGACGCCGCTCGTTTACAGAACGCTCTTTTTTATCCCTACTATTTTAGCTTATGCGTTTGTGCCGCTTTGGTGATTCTTGCTTGCTTTCAATTAGGTCGCTTCATGAAGTTCGGCGCTGGCTTAGCCTTTTTAAATCTTGCTGGTTTTTTGCTAGGCTACTTTTACCTAACTCCTACCATCAACACTCTCTTCTTAAGCTCAGATTCTGCAGAACATATGAAACTTCTTCACCAAGGCTCCATCTTGCTAAGCCTGTTTTCACTGGTCTCAGGGATATTCTTACTTTTTTCTTATTTAAAGAGCATAAGAAGCAACGAAATTTAAGATAGCCCAGTCTAGCTATAGAGTCTTACAACCTTCAGAGAGTTCAAGATTGGGCATATCACTTCCCATCGAATAAGCCTTAATTCCAAAGACACCTAGAATTTCAAAACAACGAGCCTCCTGTTCTTTTGAAAAATTCTTTCTCCAGGAAGATAACCCCTTCTTGAAATCATAACTCTTAACCTCTTGATGAGAAATCCTAAAAGTTCTACTAGGCCTCAAGGCAATTTCCTTCATAGCGGGAAGATAGCTTTGATCAATCTTAACAATGTCACAAAGTCGCATCAGACTAGAGTCTAACTCAAAAACAAGTCGTTCATAAAACACCAAATACACTTTCTCCGCCGCCTTGGCATCTAAGCGAAAAAAAGAGGCATACTCAAAACACCACTCAAGAACATGACAGTCAAAATCGATCTTAGACTCAACAATTTCTTTTGAAAGCCTTCTCTCTTCTTCTGATAGAATCTTATGAGTAAAGTAGGAACTATCCAAATAAGCATAAAGCTGATTAGGCCACCCTGATTTCATTATCGAATGAACATTGGCCATCGGATGTCGTAGCAAATAAAAAACAACAAAGTTTTTCTCTTCTACACATATCGGATAAAGATATTTTGGCCCTACTATCTTAATCATAAGTCGACCGGTTTTCCTCCAGAAATCTCTTTCCTTAACTCGAGAGTTTCGGTTAACAATCAAGTCTCCACGAACCATCTTCCTCATAAAAGTTAAAGCCTGCTGTCGAATTTCGGGGGTTAACTCAGAAAATAGATACTCATTACCTCTGAAGACACGAGGGGCGCGGGGGTTAGAAAAAGGTTCATCCGCATAACTGAAGTTCTCTACAGCATCAAACAGGCTCCGAAACCAGGTGCTTCCGCCTCGCCGGGAAGAGAAGACAACCACATTGAGCAGCCCCATATCCTTATGGCGCTGAAGGTAAGAAAGTACGTTCTTCACAAAAAACCCCAGTGACCTCCGCCTAATCCCCAATATTCGACGCTCCCACTGTAAATTCATAATACTTCCTTATTTTACAGAATGACTCAAAACAATTTTCTCAACGATCTTTGCAAAGCTTTCTGGATCAAAAGACGCCACCCTGTCTCTGCCTCTTTGAATCAATTGTTTCCTCAACCTAGAATCAGTAGAAATTAGCAACATCGATTTTGCTACATCCTCTACACTATCAGAGCGAACAATCAATCCAGCCTTAGTTTCTTCGCCTGAGAAATCTACAAGATCAGGAACACAACCCAACTGTTCACTTACAACGACAGGGCAGCCAGAGGCCATGGCCTCATTGATCACCAAACCCCACTCCTCCGTTTTAGATATTAAAAACAGGGCGACCGCATTTCTATAGATTGCAGGCAATTCATGATAAAACTTTCCAGAATAAAAAAAGATGTCATAATCATTGGGATCAAAACGATTCTTAGACTCCTCATCGTAAACTCTGAGACCTAAATCCAATGCGGCCCCTATCAACACTTGTTTCAATGGACCATAGCCAACAAACACTAAAGGTTTAACTGAAGCTGTTTTTTCTCTATAAGTTTTGAACCCATTCAAGAGAACAAACAAATTCTTCTTTTCAACAAAACGTCCTACAAATAGAAAATATTCCACAGGAAATGCTACAGCGATTGAAGAATCCGACTTTTCGAAATGTTCATTATCGACCACATCGAAGCCTAAGAAAATTTTTTCATCACAAACTCCCAATGACAGCAGATATTCCCTAGTTGCTTGCCCTGCCACAAAATAGGCATCATAATACTTTAAGGCAAACTTCTTATACAGCTCTTTTAGATTGTCCCGCTTTCTTGTCGAGGATTTTAAATGAGAATCCAACATCAGGACTCTTTTAATCCTCAAGAAATAGCTAACCCACAACAGTAGGATCGTATCAAAAGGCCAATAGCTATTAATGAAAATAAAATCTGGTTTCAGCTTTTTTAAAGTAAATAAAACTTTAGGGAAAAGACTGAAAACAGATAAGAACTTCTTAAGCGGAGGACCTTCCCCTTCTGGAAACAAGTAATGAACATCACTTTCATCCATGGATTCAGGCCAATCATAAACCTGAGACTTAGGAGCCAAAGATAAATGGGAGCACTTCAACCGTCTTTGAGAAGCCATTAAACGAGCCCGATGAAAAGGTGCAAAATCCGGGTAGTAAAACAGGACAGAGACTTTCTCTAAACTCATCTTGTCCCCAACGAATCTTTTCTTTTACTAACTACAAAGGCCGCCAACGCAACGGAAAGTAGAAAGGCACAATTAGCAAAGGTTGTATTTCTCCATAAATACCCATCCAAGAGTGCTAAAATGAAGCAAAAGGCAAGAAAGGCAAATGCTAAAGTTGCCCGCCAGGCCTCCTGACTATTACCCAAAATAGCTCCCTTTAAAAATAGACGATAAAACAAATTGACCAAATACAAAGTGAACCACGATATAAAGGCCATACCTACTACACCGACATGGATCAAATACAGAAGCATACTGTTCTCCGTGTTCACAGGATCCGCAAACGATCCAAGCCAAGGAGATGACAAAAACTGGTTCCACATGTTAACCATTGCTTCGGAACGAGTGTCCTCAAGAGAGAACGAACGATATTCTCCGAGAGTTCGGAGGAAATCTATACGATCTAAAAAAAAAGGCAAGAAAGGCAGAGCAATCAACATAAGTCCAAGCGTTGCCAAAAGCATTTTCTTATTGTGTACAAACAAGACAGCCAAAGCCACGATGGTAGCAGCTAGGCCAGTTCGAGAACCCGCCAGAACCAATCCAAAAAAGAAGACGGGGACAAAGATCGCTAATAGAAATCGATTTGAAAGCTTCAATTTAAATCGGACAGCTGTTGAAAGTAAGCCAAAACCAAAAAGTTGTGATGCATAAATCGGATAATCGCTCAAACCAATAAATCGAGCCTGAAAGAACGCACTAATAGGGTCAATCACAAAAAGATACAAAGAACCCACCGTAAACATGACAGACGTCCAAAAGAAAACACCCGTCACCAAGTCGACAGCCTCTTCAGACGACCTTAGAGCAAAGACAGAGATGGGCAAAACAAAGACAAATAAGACATTTCCGAACAATTCAAAAAGAAACATCCGAACATCCCTATTCATGTAGGATTTCTTCACCAAGACGGCTGTTTTGGCCAAGAGAAATGAGGCGCAAAACGAAAGAATAGTAACAGGAGGGCTCATAAACACCTTAGAGCTTGTTAGCACGACACCCCCCAAAGAGAGCAGCATCAGAGGCAAACCTAAACTTCTGAAATGTTGAATAGTCGCCGGGGGGGTAACCCCATATCTCTTTTCAGTTGGAGATTGGTTATTTGATGTAGCAACAAAGATAAAGAAGGCTAAGAAGAAAACCAACAACCTCCCTCGCCCCTTTGCCAACTCCATAATTTCATTCTGCCTTAAATCGACATGATTTCAAAGGAAGGCACCTTCCTAAATAGGAATTTGAAAATCTACAACAAAACTAAGTACCAATAATCACTGCGCAGTTATACTATAGTTTACAGACACTTAAGAGAGCGCCCGAGAACATACTCTCACAAACAAGGAATTCCAGACGAAGGCCTCTACGGACTATGCTATCCAATAATTTTGGCAGGCCAGCTCTTACTAAAAGTCTCAACCTTCAATAAACTAGGGAGGGGGCTGTACTACGTTGAGTCAAAATAAAAAAGAAGGCGGTTTTGGGCAACTTTTAATCTTAAGCATGGGTGCAAGAGCTGCCGCCCAGGCATTCTGTTTCTTCATTTCCATTTTACTACTTCGAATAATTCCACTGGAAGCCTACGGCCTCATAACCTTCTACATGAGCATGTACCACATCATTGTCGTTCTCACTGTACATGGAATTTCTCAAGCCTACTTAAGAAACTCTCACGACCCGCGAGGGGACTCTTCAACTTTACTTTACACAGTTTCGTTTTTCGGGCTACTCGGCCTTCTCATATACACTCTTCTCCCCTTTTTCAATATAACACTCGGAACCCAACTTAAATGGGAGACCGAAACCAACATAATGATTGGCTCTATGTTCATTCTAGTCCCCTTAAGAGCAACCCTCACCACTCTTGCCCAGGCTGAGAAACGAATGGATGCTCTCATTAAATATCAAATTGCAATCAATGTTATTGCTGCTATTCTTGCCTATCTTTTAGCGAGAAAAGGACTCGGTCCCATCGCCCTCGTCTCACGACAACTTTCAACGGAATTATTTCTTATTCTTGTTTACGCCTTCGTTCTTCGATGGAAACCTTCCCTCAAGTTCAATCTTTCTTTTGCGAAAGCGCTCTACAAAGATGCTATGGCTCTTTCGACCAATCGCACTTGTCAAATACTAGTTCAGCGTAGCGCCCGCCTAATTGTGTTTTATGTATACGGAGTTGTCATCGCTGGGCTTTACGACATCGTCTGTCGACTGCTATTTCAAATATACAACATTATCGGACAAATCCAAGGGCAACTTCTTCCCTCTTATATTCGTAACATAAAATCAAAAACACATCATGAGTCTTATCTACAAATTTATCGATCAAGCATTGACATAATGGCAATATTTATTTTTCCGGTTTTACTCTTTGTTATGATCTACCCTGTCGAAGTACTTGACCTTTACACCAAAAAGAATTTCCTCGAACACGCCGCCACCATCAGGGTAATTACTCTGGTCACTCTTATTGTTGCCATTCAGGGTTCAGATCAATTCTTCATCAGCCAGTTAGCACCCAAACGAAAAATTGTTAAGATCAGCCTAATAACCTTTCTCTGCTCTCTCGCTACACTGGCCCTCTCTCCCTTAATCGGACTGCCCGCAGTAGCTTTTGCCGATGGCTCATACGACATTTTCAATTTTATTTCCTACCGTAAGTTCATGGGAGAAAAAATTGGCTTAAGCATTTCGGATCAACTACTACCCCTACTGCCTCTACCTATAATCGGAATTCCATTGTTTCTTATTCGGGACTCAGCGCTGAACTATTTTTATTCGCTACTAGAGGCCCCCAAGGTTGTTTTAATGATCATTTTTCTAACAGCGGTAGCAAGCATCAACCTAGCACTTATCTTCATTATTAAAAAAGTTTTTTCGCACAAACTTAGCAAAGGGTAGTCGCCAAAAAAGCCTATTACTTTACGACCCGTCTAACCGCATCTTCAATCAGGCTAGCCACAACACTCTCCTCTTCACTACCGTCAAAGAGGAAAACTTTGGATTCTGAATTTCGGATCGGCCCCCATACTTTAGGATCACTCGCCCTAAACAAAGCTAGTACGGGAAGATTCAAAGCATCGGCTATATGCATAGGACCACTATCCAAACCAATATACAAATCACAATTCGACAAAAAAGCTGCTAGAGCATCTAAAGCAAAGGCACCCGCTCTGTTTGTTATACGTTTTTGTTCAACTTCGCTCATTCTCTTGATGAGAAGCTCATTAAAAGCCGCATCGTCTTTGCTTCCAATAAGCTCAACTTGGGAATGACTTAGCTTCAAGACAGATTTTAAAAGGCACGCACAGAAGTCTAGATCATAGCCCTTATAATCCACACTAGCACGCAGATGCAAAGCCACGGTTGTCATACTCTCTCTGTCTGAAATCAACTTAGAGGCTTCCAGCTTCAACGCCTCATCAACGTCAAGCTCTTTTAACTCAGGCTTAAAAACAAAACCCATTCCACGCAAAAGATCTAAGGGATACTCGCAGGCAGGCTTCACCTCTTTCGAAACTGCAATTGGAAAATTAAAGAACTGCTCCTGATCCGTAAAGCCCACCCTAACATCAGCCCTCAACAACGAACAAAAAAAGTTATTGAATATCTTAGGATGAGTAACAATAGCTAAGTCATATTTCGCTCTTCTCATATGAATCACTACCCTCACAAATCGAAGAAGCATAAAGTATCGACTTCCCCCAAGCCACGGTGGAGTATAGAACTCACATTCATCTACTTCGGCATAACTCCGAACAAGCGTTCGACAAGCGTCTTTGCTAAGTAAGGTCACTTTTGACCGTGGAAAACATTGGCGAAAAGATTTAAGAAATGGGCGCAAATTCACGACATCCCCAATATTGGTCAAACTAATCAAAAGCACATTCTGAACACTATTCTGATCAACCTTCTCAACCTTTGGAGTCGATCGGAAGCGAACTCCTGACAGGGCCCAAGCAATACCTTTAGAAACTAAAGAAGAAAGCTGCATTGAGCAACAGGATAACCTGCATGACTCTTTCAAGGAAAGAAATAAAAAGCTTTTGCCTGAAGACACACCTTAACGCTCACGGTCACACCCCTTGCCGGCTCCAAGAACGCAAAAAGCCATCTTCTGATACCATAAACTATCGAGTGAGGAAGCAATGCAAAGCCTTTTACCCAGAATTACACGAAAAATAAGGAACAAGCTCCAAAATTCATATGAAGTCCTTTGCTCGGGTAAATATAGCGAACGTCTTGAGAACATTTCAGATATTTGTATCAACAGAGAAACCCCTTTCAATGTTGGAGATCTCTACTGTTCTCCAGAGCGCTATTATCCCGAACTCGAGAATGTAAAGAGAGTTGACCTACAATATCTATCCTCGCGGCAACTTGGACCTGAAACCTTCGCTCGTCAAAACTCGATAACCCTCGGTGGCGGCGGCATTCTCTACTATCGAGAGGCAATTAAAACAGTCATTCAACATGCTCCAAAGAAACTTTTTGGTTGGGGTTTAGGCCTAAACTCACATTCTAATGAAAGGGAGAGTGACTCTTTTCTAAAAGAATCCATGTTTTTAAAAATTGGAATTAGAGATTTCAATGTTGGCTTACCATGGGTTCCATGTGTCAGCTGCAAACACCCCGAATTTGACGTCAAACGCCAAAGTCAACACGAAGTAGTCGTATATGAACATTTAGACTTCCCCCTTCATCTTCGTAGCTTCCCAAAGATGAAAAACAAACGAAACACCATGAAGAACATTCTGAATTTTCTAGGGTCAGGCAACACCGTTGTTACCAACTCCTATCACGGCGCCTATTGGGCCACCTTATTAGGTCGAAAAGTTGTAGTCCTCGACCCTTTTTCTAATAAATTTAATCATTTTAAACACCCATTGATCTTGTCCGACAGTGACAGCTTAAAAGAGAATATTCAAAAGGCTCCAAACTACCTGGATGCGCTCGAAGAATGTCGTACAACCAATGACAACTTCTCAATTGAGGTGTTTAGAAGGATGTTCGATTGAAGCCCTTAAAAATCCGCAAAGAGTTAGATGGATTAAGAGGCCTAGCTGCACTTTACATTGTCTTCTATCATGCTGGATTCCAGGGGTTCGAGGGCGCTCTTTATACTCTAGACATATTCTTTGTGTTGAGCGGATACTTAATAACACGAAAAATTCTAGAAGAGCTGGAGATCAGTAGTTTTTCATTCAAAACATTTTACATAAAGAGAATCCGGCGCATTATTCCACTTCTGTCGGCCGTGTGCATTGCCTGCTCGGCATTCGCCTGGATGCTTCTTCAGCCCAATACTTTAAAAGACTTTGCCAAGGGCATTGTATCAACCAGCCTATTCGGCTCAAACATCTTCTTTTGGAAAACAACTGGGTACTACTCACCAAGCACCGATACAAATCCGTTGATTCATTTTTGGAGTATATCACTCGAGGAACAATTCTATTTTTTCTTCCCAATTGTTTACGTCCTTGCCTTCAAAAAGATAAAGAACTATCTATTTCCCATCCTCGTTCTTGGAATAATAGCATCCCTCGGACTCGCCGAGCTTGGCAGTTACTCTTTTCCCACTGCCAACTACTTTCTACTTCCCACAAGAGCGTGGGAGTTTCTGACCGGAGCCGTACTCTCAACAGCCCCGATTCTATCTTGGGCGCAAAAACTAAAGAGACATTCTCAAGCGCTCTCGATCTCTGCTTTCATAATCTTGATGATCTCTATACTTACAATGAACGAGGGAACGCCACATCCAGGATGGCGAACGACCATTCCTGTAATTTCAACGGCTCTAATCATTCTTTTTGCACATAAAGGAACCTTCATAAACACCTTTCTAAGCCTCACTCCGTTTGCCTGGGCAGGAACAATCTCTTACTCTATCTATCTCTGGCACGTTCCCTTCTTTGCCTTTACACGCGTCTACCTCGCAAAAGAACCCCCGACATATGTTTACCTACTTCTCATCGCAGTCCTTTTAGCTTTTTCTCACGTTACATGGAAATTCATCGAGCAACCCTTTAGATCTTTCAAAAAGTTTTCCAATAGATACATCATCAAACTTTATGCCATCAATACCTGCATCATTATCTCAATCAGTATTTTCTTTTTAAGCGGCGATGGCCATGCCAACCGTTTCACTGCTGACCAGAATAAAATTTTTTCCTCTGAACAATCAGCCTCTCACAACTATCTTCGTAAAAACGGAAGATCATGCACCTCTCGCAAACTTTCTGATGCCTGCAAAATCGGCGAAAGCAAAATTAAGCCAACCATTGCACTACTTGGAGATAGTCACGGGCACTCACTAGCCTATTCATTGGCAAAAAAATTAAAATCCATGAATCTCGCTGGATACGACTTCACACAATCAGCATGTCCACCCATTCCAGGCACCTGGACCAAATCGAATGGCGCTCAACGCTATTGCAATACAAATCTAGATCCCATTTTTTCCTTTATTCTCGAGTCAGATGAAATAGACACCGTAATATTTGCCTCTCGATACGCGATATTTTATTACGGAACTCGCTTTAACGACGGAAAAGGCGGAGTCGAACACGGAACTGTTTTTGAAACAGGCAGTAGCTCCGGAGAAGACACAAGCAGTTGGAACGGGAAACAGGTTCTCGACGCCTATGTCTCTACAATCGAAACGCTTCTAGATGCCAACAAGAAAGTGATTCTCGTAAACCCTATTCCCGAGGTCGGCTACCATGTTCCAAGTTACCTAGCAAAGATCTGGAGCCAAGGACAACGAAGCCTAGAAATACCATTATCGCTCTATTTCGAACGAAATTCCGTCATCATGGATAGATTTAAAACATTAAGCCATTTCGAAAATCTTCATCAAGTATATCCTCACGAAGTTTTCTGCAATTCAGAGAAGAACGTGTGCATAGCAAACAAAGGGTTAACCTCCTACTACTACGACTCTAGCCACCCTAGCATTGAAGGCGCCGACCTAATCATAGAACAGCTTTCAGAACCATTAGACAAAGGCGTTCGACCCTAATCGAAGCCTAGTACAAATCTTCGCTTCCAGAACAGTCCCGACTCCAGTCGGTAAGGGCTTCCTTTAGAGAAAAACTAAACTCAAAGCCATCGGCACGTAGCCTTTCTCCTGAAATATGCGTCGAGTTAACCAGCTTAGCAATCCTTTCCGACCGCAGTCCCAAACTCAATATAAAAGGGAGAGCACCCTCAAGCGTTCTAAGTATAGCGGCAATACCCGTGATTAAACGAAATGGAATCAGTAAACGCGGTATTTTATAGCCGAGACTACTATTAAACTGAAGGCAGATCTCTTCAACGCTATGAGCTTTAGGAACAACTGCATTAAAGACTCGAAGCTCTTCACTTGAAACCCCCAATTCCCTTTTAATGAGTTTGCAAAGATCTTTCACATAAATAAAACTCTTTATAGCATCTTTTCTACCTGGGTAGACAAACAAGCCTCGGCGCAAAGCCTTAGCAATTCTAGTAAAGTTGCCTTGCTCCCCTTTACCGAAGACGACTCCAGGTCGCAAAATACTCAAACATCTACCAGAACCTCTCAAAGCCCATTCTCTATGAATAAACTCAGCTTGAAGCTTAGAAATACCGTAAGGAATATTCGGCATACACAATGAATCCTCGAACTTTTCGGACTCTCCAGCACCGTAAACAGCAATCGAAGAAGTAAAAACAATTTTCTTAATCTTCAACTTCTCAGCAAGCTTCGTAGCAAAACCTGCACCTAGTATATTTGTTTCAAAGTAATCAAAATCAGGATGACCAGGCGTCCTGTGAACAGCTGCGAGGTTCACAATGGAATCAATTTCATCACCATTGAATTGCGATAGACAATCTTCTGAGCGAACATCTATTTTTAAAAAGGACAAATCCTCGTCTGAGGGAGGAAAAAGGTCTGCAACCACAACTTTATGCCCTTGGCTCTTAAGACAATGCGCTAGATGTGTCCCAACAAAGCCACTACCTCCTAATAACAATACTTTCATCCGTCATCCTCTGACTCGATAGATATTTGACCAGCTTCAAGTTTTTTTAGCCTAGTTCTGCACATTAACCGATGCGTAGAAGAAGTCGCTCCGCAACGATTCAAGGTGTCCTCTTCTAACTCGCCTGCATCTTCCAAAAGATCTAAACCCTCATGCACCTTAGCTCGGCACACTCCACAACTTGCAGAACGACAACCAAAGGGATACTTAACTTCATCACTATCCAAATAATGGATCAGATCGCGATTGCCAGGCGACAGCTCAAGAACTTTCTCTCTCCTAGCTGTCTTTATCTTCAACCTCAACACAAGAACTCCTTAGTCTTCTATTTCCAGTTCAATCTTCAAGTCCCTTAAAAGAGCAACCACTTTTTCTAATCGCTCAATTCCAAACTTCATACGATCCTTCACCAAGGACTGATCATCACTAATCATATCTGCATAACCCTTGAGGGTCGCCACTGCGGTTCGCACTTCATGAGAAATGACTCGAAAGAGCAACTGTCGACTCTCCTTGTCTTGGAGCAGATCTCCACTTCTAATTAACTCAGCTGACACGACTGTAATTGACTCTTTCTTCAGCTGATGACTTTTTAAACGAAAGTTTTTTAGATTTGCGTGAGCTTCGATAGAGGTTGTCTTATTTAACAGAAAACTCAGCACCGCGGGTGGCCCCTTTTCGTCATTTGAAAATGGCCAGATCTGTTCCAATATCTCTTTTTGCACTGGATCGCTTGGTAGCTCCGAAAGATCAAGCAGGGAAAGCATCCGAGCGTTTGCCCAGATCAACTTCCCCTGCTTGTTAAAAAATACAATGGGCAGGGATGTATTTAAAGAAAGCTCTTTAATAAAACCAAGAGCCCTCTTGTTCTCTACAATTTTATGGGACGAACTTGTAGCCAACGCCCCGCACCGTCACAACATGTTTCGCCTTACGAGAAAGTTTCTCGCGAAGCGCTCTGATGTGCACATCAATAGTACGACCAGTAACTACTTTGTTGGGTCCCATGATCTTTAAAAGCAAGTCTTCTCTTGAAAGAACTTCATTAGGTCTTGCCATCAAGCAGCTCAGAAGACCAAATTCAGTAACGGTTAAATGAACATCTTTATCAAGCACACGAACCGTGTGATAGACAGGATCAATCTCAATTCCCGAAACATTGATTTTCTCTTTTTTAGAAATTGCAGGACCTTGCCAGCTTTTTGTTCTTCTTAAACAAGAGTTTAATCGAGCAAGAAGCACTTCCATTTTAAATGGCTTTGCAATATAGTCGTCAGCTCCATCGTTTAAGCCTTTAACTACGTCGGGAGTCTCTCCCCGAGCAGTTAACATAATAAGAGGCACCTTTGAGGTGTCTTTTCTTGAACGAAGATAGCGTGTAGCTTCATGTCCATTCATATGACCTGCTAAGTTTATGTCTACAACGAAAGCCTCGGGCTTAAGCTCAGGCGTTGCATCTACAAAACGGATCATGTCCTCTGCTTTGGAATAACATCGAACTCGATATCCTTCTTTTTGAAGATGGTGAGTTAGAATTGCTTGAAGATCTAAATCATCCTCCAACACATATATAAACGGAGCGTCCTGTAGCTGGGTCGCTCCAGAACTAAACTGTTCCTGATTTTCTGCTAAATTACTCATTGATTCCCCCCATTACCTTTTCTATCGACAATATTTAAAAAGACTTTACACAAATTATTTGGGAGTTTAGCGAGATTGGGCGTTAAGGCCTTAAAAACACACAAGATTCCCTATACTCCGGTTACGTTCAGCTCAGAATCCGCGTTGTTTTCAACTTCGACACTTCATTAACGTCTAAACAAACTTACAGGATTATAACGCATCGCACAATTATTTTTTTCATGAAGCTTTCGTTAAGAAATGCATCATAATAAATCATTTAGTATCAGACACTTAAAGTGAGTGGCCAATTCTAATGTATCTGTCCTTTTAGTATCCTATTAAAGAAACTTCTCTAAAGACTAACGAAAAGCACTCCAAATACAGAAACCCGATAGCACGCCTCAGACCAAATCAAAAGAGAGGAAAATGGTGCAAAGAATATGAATCCAGTTCATACCCCTTGAGCTAAAACATTTATGAGATCGAAAGCCAGTAGCTTGACGCTTCGGTGAGATTCAAACAACAGCGCCCTTCAAAAAGCTACAGAACAATTCTACTATGGATAAATGAAAAGTACCTTTCCCCAAAAACCCCAAGCTGCATTGGTGTCTGGTTTTTGGGGACAAAATATAGGAAATGCCTTTTTTAATATCGGCGGAAAATACGTGATGGAACGTGTTCTTGGTCTTAACAAGGTAGAGTTCATCCAAGATCAGCCTTCCTACAGAACTTTCTACAACCAAGCTAAAGGAAACCCAAAAAACTATCCAGATTTACTAGATCATTTGGACACCGAATACGTAATCCTACAAGGCCCTTTATTCACCATTAACTTTCCAAACATTTGGAGGAAGTCATTCGAAGCGTATAAACGCAAAGGGGTAAAAGTAATATTGCTTAGCTCAGCATTCTTTAGACATAACAATGAAGAACTTGAAAGCACAATCAAATTTCTAAAGGAGTTTCCACCTTTCTTAATCACCACAAGGGATGAAGTTACTTTCAAAAAGCTTCAAAATAGTTTCGACAATGTTTACAACGGAATAGACAGTGCGTTTTTTGTGCCCAAAGCTTACAATCCAATAAAATTAGATTTAGCTCCTTATGTTGTCATCAACTTTGATCGATGGCCTGAACCTAGGATTTCTGAGGAATCAACAGCGGTCGACAACAACTTTTCTCGACGCTCCTTTAACTGGATGAATAAAACTTGGAATTTAGAATTTCCCACCTTTCAAATGAAGATGGCGGATAAGAACAAATGGTGCTCCTATATTGCATCTGCCTTCGATTTTAGAACTCTATCCTCAACATTCGACAATCTTCAGGTCATCAGAACAGAACACCGATACACTCCTCACATTACATTCAAAATCTATAAAAGACCTGGGGCCATTGTATCCGACGAGCCTTGGACCTACTTCACTGTCTATGCAAACACATCACTAACCATTAGCGATCGTGTTCACGCTTGCGCAATGACTCTTGCCTATGGAAACCCCGCGATACTATTCACAGCCAGTCCTCGATCACTTCTCTTTGAAAGAGTGGGTGCAACCCATATTCGTAGTTCTGTAACACAACTAGACCTTTCTTACCTTGACGATGAGCGGGAAAAACAAATTGATTACCTTAAACAAAAGATTCTTTAGAACTCTGACACGACTCTTTCAAATTTTTTAAGAACATTCTCAATTTCAAACTCTTGCTCGGCATAGCGTCGCCCAGCAACTGCCATTGAGCTTCTTAATTCTCGATCCTCATAAAGCAGAAGGGCTGACTTCAAAACATGAGCGGCATCTCCAGAGTCTACAACAAGACCACATTCATTCTCTAACAGAATCTGAGAGGCAAGATTCATTTTAGGACCTATCATTAACTGAGCTCGTTCAGCACACAAGTAACTAGACACTTTCGAAGGGACCGAAAACTTCCCGGCATCCCTCTCTAAAAGAGTTATTAAGACATCTGCAGATGCTAAGATTTCGGGGTATAAGCTTTCACTTTGAAGATCAAATAGACGTAAATTCTTCAGCTCATTCTTCGCAGCTTCAGTCCTCAAGAACTCCTTCCCCCTCCCCTCACTAACAACTACTAGAAGTACATCTGGCAAGTGTGACAAACCCTTCGCCAACTCAATCAAGGAGCTCGGATTATGCTTGAGCCCTAAAGTGCCTGAATAAAGAAAGACAAAACTATCATCTAAACCAAACCTTTGTGACCAACCATTCTTCTTGGACAAAGAGGGAATCTTCTCTAATGGAGCCCAGTTATGGATAATACTTATTCTCTCCGGACGAACCTTTGTGACATTAAGAAAGTATTCCTTGAAAGCGGCCGAGATTCCAACCACATGATCCGAGTGGCGTAGAACAAAATTATCCAAACCGATCAAAGCCTTGCCCCCAAGAAACCCTAGACCAAACAATTTTCGCTCAAGTAAGGTATAGACGGCGTAACCATAAAGGTCTTGAACCCAGCTAATGAACCTAGCACCACTCAATAGAGCCCCCAACCAAACAGAAAATTGAACCACCGAGGGCATATTACATACGATAACTACTTTTGGCCGAGAACGAAGCATGAATAAAAATGCCCGAGAACAAAAATGCAATTCCAAAAGAAATCTAATAAAAAAAGAATACTTGTATGCTGAATACCATCGACTCATCTTTAAATTATGAATTTGAAATGACTCAGGATCTTGTGCGTTCTTTTCTAAATTCGTAATCCTATTTGAAATGTTTTGTACGAACAAATACATAACATTAAGACCATTCTTAGATAAGCTACGGGATAGAGATCGAATGAAAGGGTATCCACCATAGTCAAATATTAAACACAAGCCTTCGACCTTCCGCTCTTTCATCTTTTAAAGAGTAGCACAAGATTCATTATTCACTGGATAGCCAAAATTATGACTATATGAAGAATGAATTAAATAATTGTAAGTAATTTGCCGAGAAAATATACAAGCAATGAAAACAAGTAATTCTAACACTGAAAGTAGCGATTCAGAACTTGACCTTCGCAAGGTCGTGAAGTTTATAACGGTCTATTTCAAGCACCTTATAATTTTTGCGGTTCTAGGTGGAATAGCCGGTTACTCATTGTCAAAAATGTATCCAAAGAACGTCGCTTCTGCGAAACTTCACGTTCGTCAAAGTGCATCAGGCAACTTGGGTGGCTTAGCTTTCCTGACTGGAGGAAGTGGAAAAACGGTTCCCGGAGCCGTTGACTTTGCAAATCGTCTACAAAGCTTCAATTTTTCTCTATTCGCAGCTAAGCACCTCATTAAGCAGCCAGAGATAACGACCACCTATTATGAATACCTTCGAAATAAATACCAAGAGCATCAATCAGCCAGGAGTGGCGCTGAAGGCACCCCTGCTCAGGCCGTTACTGGGATATCAGATGAATGGTTTGCGGACTATCTTCTTGCGATAACAAGTATTCAAGTAGAAGGCGATACCTATATTCGACTAAAGACGACCACCCCTTTTGGCGAACTCTCTCATTATCTAACCAACGAAATAACAAAAGTAGCTGTAGAGTATCTGCAAATTATTCAAAGATCTGAATCAAATCGAGCCAGAAGCTACATTGAAGACAAGATTCATAAAATCAACAGCCAACGAGAAGAATTAAGCAGTCAATTGAAAAAACTTAGAACTAAGAGCGAATTCTTTGGTGGGTCTGTGCAAGAGAGTGGATTCTTTGGGCTAGGAATAGAAGACATTAAAAATAGGTTGCACGAAACCCAACTCAGCATCAATGAAAACTTAAAACACATTGGTAGCTTGGAGAAAATAGCAACAACGCGCAACCTAACTCTGAGCGAATCAACAATTCTTGAGAACCTTGGTGCTGAAAACGAAATTTTAGACATCAAGGTGCGCTCACTTGTTGAATACCTCGACAAGAACAAACAAAAGAAGAGCTCGTATGCCGATGCTCTATCTGGATTTCAATTGCTCAGCAAAGAGCTAGACCTCTTCGTAAGCCTCTACGCTGAACTATCAAAACAACAAGTCACTCTTGAACTAGACTACCTTTCTTTGGCTGACAGAATTTCGATATTTGAAAATTCGAGACTGAGAACAGTCGAACCTATGGTTCCCTTCTCAATTGCAGTTCTTGGGGGAATTGTAGCATTTTTCCTATTTGGAATAGGGCTCAGCATCCTACACTCCACACTATTCCCATCAATTATATCTTTAGGGGACCTATCCGTCTTCGACATTGGGCAGCTAGGCACACTTCCGAAGATCTCAGCTAGGCACAAAGAAAAAATTACAGATGGTGGAGTCAGCAAAGGCTTTCCTGAACAGTTCGAATCAAACGTTGGTCAGCGAGCTTTTAAAAACCTTCGACGCTCTCTACTTAACGTAATTGATGTTAAAAAATTCAAGAAAGTAGTTGTGAGCAGTCCCCATGCTTCGAACGGAAAGTCTACAATTGTATTTAACTTATCGTTGGGCTTGGCCAGCATTGACAAAAAGATTCTCGTTGTCGACTCGGACATTGTTCATCCAAACATTACTAAACGATTTGGCTTGAATGGAAAGAACGGAATAACCGACTTAATATCGGGCTACTCCTCGGACCCAAAGGAATGCGTTCACACTTGTCGAATTAGCCAAAAGTCATCAAATGGTTTTAACGTCGACGTGCTTCCAATCGGAAAGTCTAACAAGAATCATGCAATGGAGATTGCAAACTCAAAGGTATTTTCTAAAACGATTGAGGAACTCGCCGACTCTTACGATTTAATCCTCATTGATACTCCACCCATTCTTGCTTCAACCGATGGGAACGAGGCTATTAAGATTGCTGACATGATCGTCTTATCGCTTGTCTATGGTGCAACCAAAGTTACGGATGTAATGGCCACCTTGCAAAACATGCCCCCAAGAAAACATGAATCTACCTACGCAGTATTGAACTTTGTGCCTAGATGGAATTCCGAGGAGACGAGCAGCTACTACTACTCCTACCTTGAGACGAATACGAAGCGAAAGAAAAAAGGTCCTTCAACCTGGAAATCAGCAGCTTAAGATTAGATTATTTTCCTCTTAACTCACGTTGAACGATGACCACAGAGAGTAAGGCGGAAGCAATGGCACCTAAAACAGTGACTAACCTAGCCGTATCATCACTGATTAAGGGTTGATCAATAGGAATATAAACGACATCGTTTGGAAATAATTTTGGGGCAGCGATCAAATTCTTAGACCTTCCAAAGAGCTTCTTTCCATCAATGGCAATCATTTCCTCAGTGCCACTACGAACGCTCCTAATGGTAATACCCGAAATCTCAGCACGTGACGTAGGGCCACCAGCTAGACTCAGCAAATCAATCAAGTTAGCATTTCTGGGAACGTAGTGAACCCCAGGCTTGCCCACCTCGCCAATCACTCGTATAGGAATCAAATTTCTCTCATCCACAGGTTTAAAGGAGTATTGAGTCTGTCCACTCGGAGCATTACCGATGTCATAGTAGTTGTTCAAGGAACTTGACCCAGTTCTTGAGCTTTGTGCAAAAGCTAAAGTGCACGAATATGTAAATAAAATAACAAACGATACCTGCCTTTGCACGACTCTTTTCATACCGATTATGACTCCCCCAAACTAGAGAATAAACTTAAGCTGGAACAATCACAATAGAAGCTGCCTTAAGTATGAAAACTCCACCCTATATACCGTCAACAACTTGGCAATAGATAAAATTTTTGATGCGGTGAAAACGAGGAAAACAGCTAAACTAGTAGATCGAAGGAGATCACTCTAATTGGGAAAGTTGGCTAATTTTAAACATCGACTACTCGCCTTATTTATTCTGCTTTCTACAAAAGTAACTCACGCAGATGAAGCCTTTAAGAGTGCCGGCAAGGTGGCTGGAAAAGCGCTTAATGATATTCAGAGCATTCAAGACATTGAACAGAAAAAGAACTTTTGGACAATGGTCTTTATAGCAACCGGAGTTGTCTTCGCGTATCTTAGCTTAAGACTGACTCTCGGAAATTTCTTAAAGAATATTGAAAAGCGAATTCTTTTTTTCCTAGGAATTAGAAGCAATTCTCATAATACGAGAATTGAAGACTACAACTACTACACGAGAAGCAAACAAGAAACTTTACCTGCAAAAGAAAGCACATCTAAAGAGCCCTCTATCAGAAAATTTCAACAAAGCATTAAAGCTAAGCATCAAGAGAACAAAGACGAAGTCATTGAAAGCTGGAATCAAAATTCAAAAGAGCTGAACACATTCCTATTCTTCAAACCCTGGCTCGTGAGTAATGTGCTTTTCAATTTCAAAGCGGGAAGCCAGCAGCTTGATTTCACAATCTGGCTGGCGAGTCGCCTAGAAAAGAAAGCACGAACTATCTTGAAAAATCTCGCAGAAATTCCTGAGAACTCTTCCTCAGCAAAAACTTGGGACCTCTCCTCATCCAGAGTTCACTTCGATTTTCTTCTGTCACAAGTTCGACTTGCAGAACGGAAAGAAATGCGAATCTGGCGAAGCATTGTTGAGGAAAAAGACATAAACTTTCTACTGGCCCAGCAATCAGAACGCTTATTCATGAGCTTCGCTAAGCTTTCTTCACTTAACTCTTACTCCGTTTTTTCCCGCTGCTGTCCCATTGAAAGACTTCAAAGCATTGCAGCAAAGCTAGCAACGGTAAGGAAAATAGAGAAAACATTCTTAGAGCCGCCAGAGATGAAAAATGCAAATCAGGCCTTAAAATCTCTCTGCAATTATCTAAAGACTCCCAGCTCAGCTGACAAAGCTCGAACATAGCGCTCCAGAGACATAGAATCCTCTTCCCAGCGAACAAATGACCCCTCGCCCCAGCAAGGAGCCCTGCGTCATCTGTTTTAAGCGATTTTGTCGCCTTGACTCTCAATTTCACGACACCATACTTAAAGTATGTCTGATAAAAAGCCAAAAAAAGTAGATATTCCAGCATCCGCCCCAGTGTTGCCTCTTCGAAATGCGGTTCTATTCCCAATGATGAAGATGCCTATTTCTGTGGGCCGCCCCAGGTCCGTTGCCTCCGTTCTAAAAGTAGGCGAAGGCGGACATTTGGCCATTGTCACCCAGAAGGACAAGTCGGTCGATGAACCCACCATGGAAGACCTTTTCCCTTACGGAGTTTTGGCTCGAATAGAAAAAATTCAGAAAATGAACGACGGAACACTCACTGTGCTCGTTCATGGACTCGCCCGTATTCACTTAGTCGAAGAACTTAGAGAGACTAACAAAGAAGACACATCAGACAGCAAAAGCGTTATAGCCAAAATTGAACGTGTTCCTACGGGCATCCAAGACCCAGACAATCTTCCCATTGAAATCGAAGCCCTCGTAAAAAACATTAAGGCTTTAGGAAGAAGAATCATCTCTCTTTCACCAACCATTCCTGATGAAGCCGCTATCTTTGTAGAAAGCATCACCGACCCAGATTATTTGGCCGACCTTATTGCCTCTTACCTTAACGTAAACGAAGCGGAAAAGCAGGATATTTTATCCACCGGCGAAGTCCGCACCCGCCTCGAAAAAATCACCAGACTCTTGAATAAGGAAATAGACATTCTTGAATTGTCTAAGAAGATTCAAGGCGACATAAAAGACGAAGTCTTAAAAAACCAACGCGAATACTATTTGAAAGAGCAAATTAAGGTTCTTCAAAGAGAACTTGGACAAAAAGACGATGAAGACGAAATCGAAGAGCTAAAAGAAAAAGTAGCGGCTGCGAAAATGCCCGAAGAAGTCGAAAAAATCTGCACCAAAGAACTTGACCGCATGTCGAGAATGTCTCCAAGCTCCGCTGAACACGGTGTCATTAGGACTTACGTTGAATGGCTCATTGATATGCCATGGGCAAAGAGCACTCCCGACAACATGTCCGTCGACAATGCCGAAGAAATCCTTGATCGCGACCACTACGGACTGAAGAAAGTTAAGCAAAGAATTCTTGAGTATCTAGCTGTGCTAAAACTTAAGGCCGACATGAAGGGTCCCATCCTATGTCTTGGAGGCCCTCCAGGTGTTGGTAAAACTTCTTTAGGCCGATCCATTGCCTCTGCTCTTGGCCGAGAATTTGTGAGAATCTCACTAGGTGGCGTTAGAGACGACGCCGAAATTAGAGGACATAGAAGAACCTATGTTGGAGCTATGCCTGGCCGCTTAATCCAAGCACTTAAAAGGGCTAAAACGAACAACCCAGTCATCCTACTGGATGAAATCGACAAGATGGCTTCGGACTTTAGAGGCGACCCTGCCTCTGCGATGCTTGAGGTTTTAGACCCAGAACAAAACCACACTTTCACCGACCACTACTTAGACGTTCCCTTCGATCTATCAAAAGTTCTCTTCATTGCGACAGCAAACATGACTGAGAACATTCCACCGGCGCTCTATGATCGACTTGAGATCATAAGAATTCCTGGATACACCGAAGAGGAAAAGGTAAAAATTGCAGAAAATTATTTGATTCCCGAGCAAGCAGAAGCTCACGGCCTCACAAAAGATTTGATTGCCATTGAAGACGACGCCCTTCGAAGAGTGATCACTCATCACACGAGAGAAGCAGGCGTAAGAAACTTGAAACGAGAAATCGCTGGTCTCTGCCGATCTGTAGCAAAACTTGTCGCCGTCGGAACTGTGAAAGAAAGGAAATCAATCACCTTTGATAATATCGAAGAAATACTAGGTAAAGATAAATACGATCTTGATCTAGCAGAACGAACTGCCAAGTCAGGAATCGCAACGGGCCTAGCTTGGACACCGGTTGGCGGAGACATTCTTTTTATTGAAGCCACTCGAATGAAAGGCAAAGGAAACTTTACCCTCACAGGACAGCTTGGCGATGTAATGAAAGAGTCTGCAAAAGCAGCCGAATCGTGGGTGAGAAGCATGTCTTCTGCCCTAGGAATCGACGACAGTGCCTTTACCGATTTTGATTATCATATTCACGTTCCAAGTGGAGCTATCCCAAAAGATGGCCCAAGTGCTGGCGTGACCATGCTAACTTCGCTGGTCAGCCTTATAACCGGGCGTCCAATTGACCATAAAACAGCCATGACAGGAGAAATCACGTTAAGAGGAGCTGTCTTACCTGTTGGAGGAATTAAAGAAAAAGTGCTTGCCGCTAAGCGAGCGGGCATTGAGACAGTGCTTCTACCCTATAAAAATCGTAAGGATCTTGACGACATACCTCAAGAACTAAGAGACACTATGACCTTTGTGCCGGTGAAAGAAATGGCTCAGGTGCTTCAAATTGCACTCGGCCTCGATCTCAACGTCACACTTCCTCTGGCATCGGATCTAGGTCAACCTCCCAAGAAAAAACGGGCAAAGGTTTCTCACGGTCTTCGTAAGTAGTTTAAAACACACAATCCTTGAGCCCTTAAGGGTTGTGTGTTTCCAATAATCTCCAGTGTTTTCCACAACTTTGCGGTATACAAATAGCGCTCGGCGTCCTAAGCCTTAGCCTTGCCGATGGAACTCGTTGAAGCTCATGAACACAGCACTTTATCGTCTTGGCAGGAAGGCGTAATCGCCGAGGATATCCTCGCGGTCGAGCGTGTCTTAGACCAAGGCCTTAAGAGTGAAGACAAGTTGCCACAAGCTCTTGCGGCTCGCTTGCTCAGAGCTGGCGGAAAACGCATTCGCCCTTTACTTTTATGTTTGTGTTATCGGTCCCAACAAAAGACAGCAAAAACCCGCAGCCGAGTTTCCCCTGACGATCTCCACACTCTAGCGGCAGTCGCGGAGTGGGTTCATACAGCAACGCTATTTCATGACGACGTCATTGACGCCTCCGAAAAAAGAAGAGGCCTCGACGCTGCACACACTCTTCATGGAAACAAAGTAGCCATTCTCGTGGGTGATTTTGTTTACGCGGAAGCCTTTGCAATTCTTATGGAGCGAGGCCTCTTAGCTCCTTCGAAAAAATTAGCTCACACTATAAAAAGGCTTGTCGAAGGTGAGCTATGGCAGCACAGCTATAGTAAAACCCGACGAATTAGCCTCAGTGAATACGAGAAAGTCGCGGAATGTAAAACGGCTGCTCTTTTTGCTTGGGCGACTGAAACAGGCGTTTGGGCCAGTGGGTCCGATGAGACCGAAGCAGGCTTTGAATTCGGTAGAACACTAGGTGTTGCTTTTCAAATGGCAGACGATCTCTTGGACACCTATCAGCTAGACCCGCTTTCAGCTACACATGCTGAGCTTGTCGAGTGGATGGTGTCGGCTCCTCCGCTTCCTCTATGCATTGCTAAAAATATTCATCTAGAAATCAATGGACTTTGGAAGAACCTTGAGCACCTCGACAACGAGCAGGAGCTAAGAACACAAGTTTCGAAACTACAGGCTTTCTGCTGTGACACAAAAGTCATCAACGATTGTGAAAGCCTTTTATCCAAATATCTAACAGACGCTCGAAAATCTTTAGACAGCCTAGGCACCCCGCCGTCTCTTCTTCAGGCTGTTGAACTCCTTGAAAATCGCGGAAGCATTGCCGTTCAATGTGCACGCAGTTCTAGGGGAACGGACTGAAACATGGCAAGCTTAGGGGACATCACAAGCAGAAAAGATGAACATCTAGAAGTTTGTTCCCGAGAAAATGTCGAAAGTAGCCGAACTAATTTTTGGGACGAAGTCTCCCTCCCTCCGCATCGATGCTTACCGGAAATTAACTTCGAAGAAGTGCAACTCAAGGCAAATTTCTTGGGAAACAGCTACGACCTTCCACTCCTAATTTCCTCCATGACCGGCGGCTCAGAGACAGGGGACCAGATCAATGTCACTCTGGCAAAGGCCGCTCAGAAAGCAAACATCCCAATGGGCGTTGGGTCTCAGCGGATTCAACTCGAACAACGCGACAGAAAAATCTTCCAGATTAGAAAACACGCGCCAAAAGCAAGCTTGTTTGCGAATATAGGAGCCGTCCAACTTAACTACGGAGTCAGCAAAGAGGATTGTTTATGGTTGGTAGAACAACTAGAAGCTCAGGCTTTAATTCTACACCTGAACCCCCTTCAAGAAGCCATTCAACAGGAAGGTGATCGTAATTTTAAATCTCTGTTGCCAAAAATATCAAACTTGAAAAAATCACTCTCCGTTCCTCTGATCATAAAGGAAGTGGGTTGCGGCATTGACCTGCACTCGGCAAAACTTTTGATTGAAGCTGGAGCCGATTGCATCGACAGCGCAGGCATGGGAGGCACCCACTGGGGTTACGTCGAAGGCCTAAGGAATTCAAACAGAAAAAACTTAGGTGACTTGTTTAGAAACTGGGGAACTCCCACTCCAGAACTTTTAAAACTTTACCGAGAACACCTTCCATCGGAAGTGGCCATAGTCGCTTCAGGAGGAATTCGGTCTGGAGTTGACATGGCGAAAGCCATCTACCTTGGAGCTAACATGGTGGGCATGGCTCTACCGTTTTTAAATGCGGCCCAAAATGGAGAAGAAGCTGTGCTTTCGTTAATCGATTTTCATCGAGAAACTTTGAAGACGGCTTTGTTCTGCATGGGGATGAACTCACCGGAGGCTTTGAGAAATCATGGATAAAACAAGTAGAATTAAAGGATTTTATAAACTGCAACGTGGTGAGAGAATTGATTCGCTGATTAATTTCTCGGACCTTCCCGTCGATCAAACTCAAGTTCTCACGCACGATGGCTCACTCCCCTTTGAAACAGCCGACCTATTTGTTGAAAACGCGATTGGCTCTCACCCTCTTCCTCTGGGCGTTGCAACCAGTTATCAAATCAATGGTCGAGATTACCTTATTCCAATGGCTGTTGAAGAAAGCTCCGTGATTGCAGCGTCTAGCAACGCCGCCAAGATCATCTATGAATCAGGCGGCTTTCAAGCCGAGATCCTATCCAACTTAATGATTGGGCAGATTCAACTTTTGGATCTACCAGTAGAAGAGTTTGCAGCAGCCAAGGATCGTATTGAACGTCACAAAGCTCAATTACTACAAGTTGCCAATGAGATTCATCCTCGCCTCATTATGCGCGGTGGTGGTGCACGCGATCTAGAAGTTCGCATTTTTCCAGACACTGAAATCCCCTTTATGGTTGTGCATGTTTTGCTTGACCCCAAAGACGCCATGGGCGCGAATTTAATCAACACGGTTTGTGAAGGCTTAGCACCTATGATCGAAGAGCTTACTGGGGCCCGTATAGGCTTAAGGATTCTTAGCAATCTTGCCGACCGTCGCATGGTCCGAGCTCGCTGCCTGGTAAAAAAAGAGAAACTCGCATTCAAAGACCCCAGCTTTGAATGGAAGCCAGAAGAAATCACTCAGAAAATCTATGAAGCTTTTCTCTTTGCAGACACAGACCCTTATAGAGCGGCCACCCATAACAAAGGCATCATGAATGGCGTAGACCCAGTTGTGATTGCAACTGGAAACGACTGGCGTGCGGTGGAAGCCGGTGCTCACGCTTATGCGGCACGAACAGGGCGCTATAGAAGTCTATCAAAATGGAGTTTAGACAAAGAACACAACTTGGTAGGCGAACTAGAACTTCCAATGCAACTTGGAACAGTCGGAGGAGTCACTCGCCTTCACCCCTCGGCTCGAGTTGCCCTACAAATTCTAGGAAACCCGAATGCACAGGAGTTGGCCAAAATTATTTGTTGTAGTGGCTTAGCTTCGAATTTAGCGGCAATGAGAGCCCTTTGCACAACGGGAATTCAACGAGGACACATGAAACTTCACGCGAAAAACCTCGCTCTAGGAGCTGGTGCAAAGGGGAAAGAAGTTGAAACCATTGCTAAGGAAATGCTCAGAACCAAGTCAATAAGTGCTTCTAAAGCAGAAGTGCTTATTGAAGAACTTCGTAGAACCTCTACAGAAAAGAAGGATCATGACGTCTCGAGCACAAGCCCCTGCTAAAGTTATGCTCTTTGGCGAGTGGGCCGTTCTAAAGGGCACACCAGCCGTCATGACAACCCTCAACGTTCCCATGACCTGCAAGCTTGAAGCGACAAACGACTCAATCCATTCTTTTGACAATGGAGAGACCAACACTTCCTCCGAAGACAGCTTTTTTCATTGGAATTCAAAGTTTATTCAAAAATTCACGGAAACTTTGGGCATCGACCCAAAACAAAATTTTAAATTTTCATGGAAGCGAGACTGGAAACTCAACGAAGGATTGGGATCTAGCTCAGCCTCTTTTTTAACCGCTTTTTTTTGCTGTCTTGATTTTTTAAAAAGCGAGTCTGTGGTGAAAAGCGAAGAGCTTTGGAAGAAAATATTCTCAATTTTTCAAAGCATAAGCTCTGGATCGGGCGCAGATCTAGCCGCACAATTCTGGGGCAAAAGCATCGTCTTTCAGGATGGCGCCAGCCAAGGCGTCAACCTAGATCCTCCAAAGGAACTTCTTCTCATTCACACAGGGCAGAAAGCATGCACACAGTCTCTGATCCAAGAGATTAAAGACAGCGAGATTCCGAGTGCTGAGATAGCGAAAGCTACCCTAGAGTTTTTAGATACAAGAGATTGGGTGAAAGCCATGGATCTTCACTTTGAAGCCATCAATAAAATGGGTCTTATCCCGGAAGAAGCTTTGCAATTTAGAAACAGGCTAAAAAAACTCAACTTGATAGAATCCCTTAAAACAACGGGAGCAGGTGGCGGAGATGCCCTCCTTTGCTTGATCAACCCTTCCAAAAAAGAAGCTTTTGAAAGAGAAGTCTATCAATCTGGTTATTGGATTAACTCAGCAACCTTCGAAGCCCAGGGAGCAAGCATTCTTTAGATGAAAGCTCAAGCCTCTCCCAACATCGCACTTATAAAATATTGGGGCAAGAAACCTCCTCACTCACAACTAGATCGAAACATTGGGGTTAACCCCTCCGTCTCCATCACATTAAGCCGAGCTAAGACTCAAACAGAGGTTAAAATATCTCCTGAACTCAAGGAAGACCGATTCGACTTCAACTCTGAAGAAGTCACAGGACCCAAGCTTGATAAGGTGAGTCGCCACCTCGACTTGCTTTTTGATTTTCTTCAGAAGCCGCGAGTATCTTGTCATGTTCGTAGCGAAAACAATTTTCCCACGGGAGCGGGAATCGCCTCCTCTGCCTCGGGCTTTGCCGCCCTCACCTTAGCTACCCTGGCTGAACTTGAGGGAGCTGTAGCGGTTGAAGAGAAATATCTTGGAAGAAGCCGTCCCGAGCTGAGCCGGCTATCGCGATTGGGATCTGGATCGGCCTGCCGATCTGTTAGCGGCCCCTTTATGTTTTGGGAAGAGCAATCCGCCAAGCTCATTGGCCCAGAGGACTGGAAGCTTTACGACACCATTGTTTTCCTGGACGACCAACACAAGAGCACACCCAGTTCGCTCGGACATGAGCTTGCGCTAACAAGCCCCTTGCTGCCCAAAAGAATGAAAGCTCTTGAAGCAAGAATCCCTGCACTGTTAAAGGCGATTGAGTCAAAGAATTTTAATGCCTTAGGCTCTATTATTGAAGAAGAAGCCGAAGAGATGCATCAAATTATGGAGAGCTCCAATCCTCCTGTCTTCTATAGGAATCAACAAACTCAAGCTTTCTTAAAGGCTCTTGAAGCCCTCCCCAATCGTGACTTCTTCTGGACACTGGATGCAGGCCCCAACCCCCACATCATTTCTGAACGCCCTATTTCGAGCGAGATAAAGGCCCTTTTAGACTCCCTAGGTATTCAAGCCCAAGTTTGGGAAGACCATTGCGGATTTGGGCCAACTCTTTTGGATTAAACGCTCCAAATAAAGTAGAAAAAACAAATGCATCGATTTACGTATGGAATTTTCTCCCTCGGGATTCTTTGGGCCTGTGCTGGAGGCGACTTTAGCCTGTTTTGGACACGCCAACTGTATTTGATACCCGTCTTTTCAATTCTAGTCCTTGCAAATGTTGTTGTAGAAAAAAAACGAGGAATCTTAAAACCCAATGGCGGTTCGGCCATGATAGGAGTTGGAGGCGGCGTCATCCTCACTGTGGCAGGCGTTATCTACATGTCCTTCTTAACTCCAGAGATGAAGACTTTTCTTAGCCCCACGGGTTACTCCATGCTTTTAGCTTCTTTACTCATTGCTGCCAGTAGTGAACTTTTGTTTCGCGGCCTTTTACAGCCGCTTTGGGGCCTCTGGAGCTGTGCCTTCCTTGAGGCAATCAATTTTGGCTTCGGCGCCCAGAACATGAAATTGTTCATTTTTGTTTTACTAACAGGGGCTGCCTGTGGCCTCATTTCAAAACGTTTTGGCTTTGTCAGCGCACTCATTGCACGCTCCCTAGTTTGGCTGGGTGCCTTTAGTTACCTAGCTTTAAGCTAAGTTTAGAGTTCACTTGAATGAGTTCAAAACCAAAAAGTAGTTGCGCTAAGTTTATCTTACTAGGAGAACATTCCATTGTTCATAAGGGCATAGCTCTGTCCATTCCCCTTCCCAATCTTAGACTAGCGATAGAAATTCTCGACGAAAAGCAGGGCCTATTCTTTAACGGCCTCCCCCAACATGAAGAAAAGCGGCTTCTCCTCAGCCAACTTTCTGAGAAGCTAAACATAGAGATTCCAACAAATGTGGGCATCAACATTGTTTCGGACATCCCCATTGGTTCGGGACTTGGTTCTTCTGGAGCCCTTTGCTGCAGCCTCATTAAGACCTTCCACGCAGAAGAGCTTTCTCCTAACGACTTAGCTAACTTGGCTATCAAAGGAGAGGATTACTTCCACGGCAAATCTTCGGGCGTCGATCCGTTTACAATTGCCTTGGAAAGACCCATTGCCTTTAGTTCCCAAAATCATGAATACAAAGAACTCTCCCTTGAAGCTTTGCACGAAGGTGGAATTGGTTTTTTCATTGTGGACAGTCAATCCCCCCATTCAACAAGTGAAATCATCAAAGCGACAAGCGACCTTAGGCAGAGAGATCCCAACAAGTGGCAGAATTGCATTGATGCATTGGCCGGATTTGCTACTGAAGGAAAAAAAGCAATCGATCAATCTAAAATCTTGGAATTGGGAAGAATCATGAATGATGCTCATGAAGTTCTGCGAGACTATGGGGTTTCTAATTCAGTCTTAGACGAACTGGTAAAGAAAATGAGGGACAACGGAGCTCTTGGAGCAAAGATGACAGGAGCTGGGAAAGGAGGATCTGTGATCGCACTCCTTTCCCAAACAAAGCTTCAAGAATTTACTGATCTTTTTGCCAGAACAAAGACTTTTTCTTATTTCCCTTAAAGGAAGCTTTATCATCATCACTAGAAACTATTCTAGCTCTAGCCGACTTTGCTGCCTGGCTACCCTTCATTGCGGAAGGGCTATCTGAAGAAGCGATGTTAACACTTCCACGAACCGCTTTCATTGCCGCTAAAGCATTCACACGGCTGCCGGTTTTAGTCTTTTTAGCAAGGAAATGTGATTTAACAGAGCTACCTTCAATCAAGCTAATGAGCTTTGTAAAGTTCAAACGCCTGTCCTCAGACAACATCAAAGCGGCAATTCCACTGACATAAGCCGTCGCCTGACTTGTTCCGCTCATTGCACCGTATACGCCTTTCGGCAGAGTAGAAAGAATTGACTGCCCAGGAGCCGCCACATGAACTTTCTGAATACCCCAGTTAGACAAACTTAAAAGCCGCCCGCTTTGGTCAATGGCTGTCACTGAAAGGATGTTCTTTAAAGGATAAGCTGCTGGAAAATAAAATCTTTTGTCAGCATTGCTTCGCTCGTTACCAGCTGCCGCCACCACAAGAATTCCCTTTTTCTCAGCTTCTTGCAAAGCTTCAAACTCTTCACGAGAATACTCAGCGCCACCACCAGAATAGTTGATGATGTCTACGCCCATTTTAACAGCATACTTAATAGACTTGATGGTGTTTTGAAGGTTCACCAAACCGCTTGCGTTTTTATCGTAATATCGAAGAGACATGATCTTCACACCTGGGCAAACTCCTTTAAAATTCACTCCAGAATCAATGTTTCCAGAAATGATTCCTGAGATATGAGTTCCGTGGCCATGCTCATCTGAAATTTTTCCAGAATTTGTAGCAAAGTCCCAGCCATAAATATCATCAACAAAGCCGTTTCCGTCATCATCAACACCAGGCTTGCCATTTTTCTCTTTTGTATTGATCCACATGGAAGAACTTAATGCAGGGTGATTCACATCAACCCCAGTATCAATCACAGCAACAACTACACCTGAGGTCTCACATTTAGGCTTGCTATAAGACCAAGCTTGGGGAGCTTCAACTCCAGGGGCTTCATTCATACCCCACGCTTTTTTCAACAAGGCTTGGGCATCCACCCGCGCACTCATGAGTCCTAATCCTAAAGTAATAAAGATGTTCAACATTCGCTTCATTTCAGCTCCTATCCACGCCAACGCACAAAATCGCACTCTTCTAGTTAAGTAATGCAGTGCTTGTGCCAAAACGCAGGAGCCGCACACAGGCTTACAAGTATTTGATTTTTAATGATTAATTAATTAAACGAAGAACCCTCAAAGGCCCTAGAAGGAATCTGAAGACAAATTGTGCCGCCGGAATGTCTACTTTTTAGGCAGTCTATACCCTGTGAAAAGGTATCCGTTTACTTTTCACAAACACCCGGCCACGCCGGTGAAAAGGTCGCGGGTTGCAGTGAAAAGTAAACGGATACGTTTTAGTTCTTTTTAAAGAGGGCTTTGCCTATAAAGTAGAATAATCCAAAGCTGGCTAGACCTACCAAAAGGTAAGTTAGGAAGCTTGGTTTTTTTGCGGCGGGCTTACTCAGGCTCGAATACTGCCCAGCCACAGTCGGTGTAAAGACCGGAGGAGAAATAGGCTCGCGGGCAATTGGATTCTTGCCAGGCTCTTCGAGAGAACCGCCTTTTTCAACCAATTCCTTCTTCGCCTTTTCCTCTAAGGCCTCTGCTTCTTTACGGATTTTAGTGGCTTCAGCTAGAGTGCGTTCGGCCTCTTCAACTTCTTTCTTCTTAGCTTCTTCTTCAGCAGTGCTCGGTCCCTGATTCGTGCTCGATTGAAAATCTCGCTTTCCAAGATCGGCCAAAACAGCTTGTTGGAGCAAACAGCCTGGGTTGATGGAATCACTCTTAAAGGCGGCTGAAGCTGCCGTTTCACCAAGATCTTTTACTCCAGTTTTAATGCGATAATCAGCCAGTTGCATTTCGGCCAAGGGGCCACTAATCCGGCACAACTCAGCAGCACTAAAATCATTCGCAGACACCCAACGATTCTTACTAGGGCCAGAAGGAAAATTTAACTTCCCAAGACTTTCTTTGACTTCATTATCAACCTCAACAGGTGAGCGAAAGTCTGAGTTAGGCTCTCCTACTTGATAAAGATTTTTTCCATCCTTTTGCAGGTAAGACATCTGGTCTTTTCCTGAATAGTCGTGAACCAATGTGTAGCCGTTGCCCAGATCCGAAGAGTAGCGGCGTCCATCTTGTTTCATGGGAGAATTTAAACAATATTGTAAGCACGCTTGGGCCAAAGAGTGTTCTTCAGTCATACAGGCCGCTAAAGGACGCTCAATTTTATTGGCTGCTTCAATCTGAGCATCGATACCTGATTCCAAATGACTACGAGCGCTACTAAAGTTTGGAACTTTCATCCATTCAGCGAAGTCATCGTTCCATTTAGTTTTAGAAACACATTCTTTTAAGTCTTCCTTAGACTCCACTGGCTCATCTTTGGCTCCAGCAGCTCCATCCACGGCATGCTTTTCGGCATCTTCAGGACCTATACCGACAGTCTCCCCTACCGCAGCAACACACAAAGGCGCCATCGCACAAAACACCAAAAGCAAAAGATGTCGTGTTTTCGAAAACATATGCTCTGACTCCCCTCATTTCATTGTAAGGGTCTTAACAATGCATAACAACAAAAAGAATACCTAATATTAACGATATCTTAACGCAAAAAAGTGCTTTCTATGTTGCGGACAAGCCTAGCTGCAAACTCAGCTTTGGACAGCAATCCCAACTCCTCGGGTTCTAGCGAGCCTTTATAAAGAAGGCTGTAAGAACCCTGATTGGCCATCGGTCCAAGCCCCTCTTGAGCTGAATTCAAAACGATTAGATCGCAATCCTTAGTCTTTAGTTTTTCACGAGCTTTAAGCAATTGCTGCTCTGGGGTTCCAGTCTGCAAAGCAAAGGCAAGCACTTTTTGTTCCGCTTTCTTAGCTCGACATACGCTGGCCACAAAATCCTCCACGGGCACAACTTCTAGCCCAAGATGATGATCGGCCTTGTTGTAAGTCATTTTTCCCTCTTGAGTTTGCAGCTCAAAATCCAATACCGCCGCAGCCGACACAAACAAATCACAGTAAGGGAAACGTTTATCTAACAACTTTCGATAATCAGACGCCGTGACATAGTCTTCGCAATCAAAGCTAGAAAATTTTTCACGCAATGAGGCCTCTATTGGCCCAAGCAAACAATTCACTTGATAGCCAAGCTTAAAAAACTCTTGGGCCAGATACAGGCCGGTCAGGCCAGAGGAAGAATTTTGCAAAAAACGAACAGCATCTAGCTGCGATCGCATGGGCCCTGCAGATATCAAAACTCGCTTAGAGTTCTGAACAGCAGAAGCGCCCTCTTTCAACAGGCTTTCCAGGTCGCTCAATATTTGAGTGTGCACTTGCAGGTGCCCCACCCCAGTCTCACCACAAGCAACTTTGCCCGAAATCGGACCACTTAAAAAGTAGCCTCGGTCTTGAAGTGCTTTCACATTGGCTGCTACAGCCGGATGCTCCCACATAGCAGGATTCATTGCCGGCGCTAGCAACACTTTTCCCTTGAAGGCCAACAATTGCAGGTTGATCATGTCGTTGCCAAAGCCCTGAGAGAGCTGGGCCAGACGATTCGCGCTTGCCCCATAAAGCACAATTGCATCGGCCCACCTTGCCCAACGAATATGATCAGTTCCGACATGAGAGGAATCAAAAACCTTATTTGACAAACAAGGCTTTCCTAAAAAAGTCTCTATAGCAGTTTCACCAACAAACGATTTAGCAGATTCACTTAAGACAACTTCAACGTCATAAGCAGAAGACAATAAATCACGAGCAAAATCCACAGATCGATAAGCCGCAATACTGCCGCTCACGGCTAGCAAAATTCTTTTCTTCTGGGCGCTCATCCCTTTCAGTTCAGCCCTATAGCCCAGGTCTTTCAAGGGAAATTTTTCTCTGAAGCCCTTCAGCAACAAGGGAAGCCGCATTTGAATCATTATTGCCCTGCCAAAAACACTCCATCCTTATAACTGACTTATATACTTGTGATTTTTCACATCAGAACACCAATCCACGAGAGCTAAGGCATTTTTTCCTTCTCTAGCCAAAGCGGCCAGGTTACCCTAGAGGCATGCGACTCATTGCGATCCTACTATTTGCAATCGGCATTAACTCACTTTCTTGGTCGAGCAGCTTAAGCTGCAAAAATGTCGCCTTGTCCTTCCCCCAAGATTTAAGCAAAACCGATCCATTCGACCCAGTGGCGAAAATCGACAATGGACCCTACAAAGGCCGCATCCTTAACACAACGACCATGCGGCCCATTATGTTTCTGCCTCAAGAAAAGAGTGTTTATGCCCAGTTTGGCGCCGATCTAAAGAAAGATCTATTAGTTGCCAACTTCACGCACGATGCAGGAGAGGGAACTAGACATTGGATTGCAAAGATTCCACGCGATGCTGTTACAAAGGCCTATTGGCTAAAGAATACTTTTGAAATCCAAGCAACCCCTCAAGAGGTTGATGGTCAAACTATGGCCCATTCGCAAATGGTTTTTGAACTTAGCCGACCAATCGAGCTCATCGTCGACCAAAATTCTCTAGATCCAAACATAGAAGATTTATCTGCTATAGCAAATGCAACCTTAAAAGACCCAGTGAGAATTGATTCTGTTGTTTCTTCTTTCGAGGCTATGTATAAATTCGCTGAGGACCCGATTCCTTTTTTCGCCAAAGACCTTTGGGTGATTAAAAGAACTATACCCGCAGTAGTTAGGGTTCTTTCCACAGAAACAAGGCTACAAGAGTTAATTAATGAAAAGAACAATACACCAGATGCTTTGAGCTTAAGCACGATCAACTACCCATTAAACCCTCATTCGCTGGATTTAAATTCTATCTTCATGAATGCGCTAAGCGACAGCAATCGTATGGGGTATTCAGAGTTCTATCATATCTTTGCAAATAGTTGCACAACTCGAGCATACAGCTGGATCGACCAATCTCGAGGAGGAGCCCCCTCCGATCAAGAGTTTTTTGACTACCATTCACAGCCAGAAAGACTTCGAAGCTTAGTGGATGAAATATTTATCACTCTAGATAGAAATGCCTCCATGTTCGACCACATTCAGAATGATCAGCTTCAAGCACTCATTCCTAAACTCAGACAACTTGGCCCAGGAAAAGCTGTTGAATACCTATTAACACAGCCGAAGTTGTTAAGATTGCTTCTCACCAATCAAGTGATAAGCGCAATTCCCTCGACGATATCTGAAAATATTAAAATTCGACAGAGAGACTGATCTTGCTTTTGAAAGCGTCCTAAGACCTTTAAAAGATTCCGCGGCGATACCCAATATTTAGAACTAGGCCAAGGGAGGCACAAACATTCAAAGCCGAGCTCCCTCCATAACTCGCCAAAGGAAGAGGAATTCCGACAATCGGAAACAAGCCGATCACCATAAATATATTGATTACAACCTGCGAAGAAATCATCGTTAAAACGCCAATCGCAATGAGCATGGCAAATCTATCTTGAGCCATTAAAGCAATTGAAACTATTCTAGACAGTAAGAGCAAATATGCGGCCAATAAAAGTAAACAACCAACAAAGCCCCACTCCTCAGCTAAGACTGAAAAAATAAAATCAGTGTGCCCTTCCGGCGTAAAGTCCAACTGAGTTTGCGTCCCCTTAGTGAATCCTTTTCCAAAGATTTCACCAGAACCAACGGCAATCTTAGACTGCAAAGCATTGTAACCATGCCCTCTCGGATCTCTTGTTGGATCTAAAAAAGTTCTGATTCGGTCTCTTTGATATTCTTTAAGTCCGTATTGCCAAACAATCGGCGCACTAATGATTCCCAACAAAGTAACGGTCAGCAAAATTCTTCTTTGGATGCCTACAAAAAAAAGAATGCTACTTCCTGTAATGAACAAATGCATACCAGTCCCCATATCCGGCTGCATCACGATCAACAACACCGGAGCAACGACTATTAAGCTTGGAACGAGTAGCTCTCTTACTCCCATGCGCATACTTCTGACCTTGTTATGAAAATACGCGGCAAGCGCCATGATCAAAGCTAACTTCATGGTTTCACTAGGTTGAAACATCACCGGACCAAGGTTAATCCACTGTCTAGCACCATTTCTGTAAATACCAATGCCTGGAAGTCGAACAAGAAGCAACGCAAGAAAATTTAAACCATACAAAACGTAGGCAATTCGTTCGTAGAATCGGTAATCAAAAAATAAAATAGCCCCCATCAATACAAAGCCAATACCATAATAGATCACTTGCTTTAGAAAATACCCAGTGGTGGCACTCAATGGATCTGTTGCCGCAGAATAGAGATTTACCAAGCCCATCACGATGACAGCAAGCATGGCCCACAAAAGAACCCAGTCCATCTTACGATCGGCATTGGGATCCATGTCTGGACTATATTGAGATCCGAGTATTCCCACAGACTTATAATAATCCGGAACACTCGCAAAAACGAGTCGCATTTAAAACTTTGCTGCACCCCTCTCACTTGCTTTGCTCCAGGTTCCAGATAAAATGACTCAATGGCATTCAAAACCGAAGAAAAGAGCGGGCTTTTCATCATTCATTGCCCAAAAGACATCGATACTCTAATGGGAAAACAGATTCACATCCAAATGGAAAAATGGACTAAAACAGAACAAGAAACCATTGCACTAAACTTCTCAGAAGTTAAATCCATTGATGCGGATGGCTTTAGAGCCCTTAGTCTTTTGTCAAAAGCCGCAAAGGACTCTGGCAAGAAGTTCGTAACAGTAAATCCAAATAAGAAGATTGCAACACTTATCCTAAGTAATGGCCTAGAGGGTGCCCTCAACCCAATAAAAGGGAAATAGCTATTTCTCGGGGAACAGCTTAACAAGCTTAGATACCAATTCAATTTCAAACGCACCGCTTGCCGCCATTTTCTTTATAGCCTCTGTGGGAGTCAAAGCTGAATCACCTTTGAGCTGCTCTGCACAAGTCAAATAATCGAACTCATCGGCCATCGCTAAAATCTGAGACTCAACCTTTAATTTTGGAGCCGTGATCCCCTTCGGAAAACCGCTCCCATCAAAACGCTCATGATGTTGTTCAATCATCTCGTAAACAATCAAGGGGACTGGAATCTTTTTCATTTTAAGCAGCTTTACAGAAATCGAGGGATGAAGCTCCCAGAGCTCTTTCTCTTCGTCGGTCATTTCTTCGTATTTTTTTTTCTGAAGCTCTTCAGGTATTTCTCCGAGCCCTAGATCGTGAAACAAGCCAGCCGTTGCAAAATCTGCAGGACTTCCTTTTTCCAAAGCTATACTGAACATTCCAGCAAAAGTAGAAACTCTTGTATGATGCGAATAGGAATCACCTTCCGTTCCGATATTCTCGGAGATCGCTTTATACCATTCTTTCTCTGAATCCGCCAAAATATAACTTTTCACAATTTCTTGGCAATCTTCCAACATAGCTCGGCCCTCTTGAAGGCTGGACTCGCCATCACTAGTAGAAAAAATACCAGTAAACAACAGACGAACAGAATTCTCTAAACGCTCAACCCGCTCGGTTTCCCCTATAGAGCCGCTCTTACCAAGCTCCACTAAACGCTCAGCGGAATACTTATAGAACTTTTTCATATCACCAACGTCGACATACATGTTGGTCACATTGTGTTTACCTAGACGCTCAACTCTGGCCTCATCAAGAGGTTCACCACTGGCCGCAAATTTAATGTGTCGATTCGTCGTTGGCAGATATACCGAAACATCAAAATCAATGACGGCAGATGGCTTAAGATCAATCATCTTAACGGGACGAAAAACAACTTCGGCTCCAGCATCCACCATGGACCTCAACTCCAGCAACTTCTTTCGAACAATTCGTTCATCAAAAGGCATCAAGAACGCGTCATCAAATCCATTCTTTAAAAGAAGCGCTCTATCGAAAGCTTCTCTTTTTTTTGAAATGTAAAAAATCTTTGCCTGGCTATATTGCATTCTAAAGGTTTGAGCCATTTCAGTCGGAGAAAGCTCCCCCAAGGTCTCTCCACAAAGAACCATTGGGATGGGAACATCAGGAGGGGACTCTAGAAAGTTTTCAAAACCGGCCATATCGGGAATGATGATCTGAGGCGTTCTAGGTAAAATCTCTTTAACCAAAGCAACATTGTCTGGATGCAAACCACAAAGCAGAAGTTGCGAGGCAATTTGCTCAGTCATTTTAAGTTACCGACTCTTTCAACTCCCTCAAGATCCTGTGACTTTTTTATAAACAGCTTCTATCTTTGCTTTCAATGCATCGGTAGTGAAAGGCTTAACGACATAATTACTCACACCTGCTTGAACGGCTTCAATGATCTGAGCTTTTTCAGCTTCGGCGGTCACCAAAATAAACGGCAACGACTTAAACTGCTCAGAAGAACGAACTCGCTTTAAAAGATCTAAGCCGGTTGAGTTTGGCATATTCCAGTCAGAAACAATCATTCCCACTGGAGGAGTAGCCGCCTTCAATTTCTCAAATGCATCCGCGCCATCTTTTGCCTCGGTAAAGTTTGCAAAACCAATCTCTTTTAAAGACTTACTAACCAACTTTCTCATCGTCATCATGTCATCAACTACCAATACATGGGTCTCTGGACTAAACATCGGCTCTCCTTATTTTGAATACTAAGACTTTAAGTTTAACCCTTAACTAAGAAAAGAAAGCAGAAAGGGAGGTCAAAAATTCTATCAAGATTTATTTCACGTTGCGCTGCGCCACCCCAGGAAGATTCCGAACACTATGCTACCTTAAGAAGAGTATGGGAAAAATCAATGATGTTAGCTTCTTTAAACCTTTTGTTCTTGGAGCCATTCAAACGCTAAAGGTTCAATGTTCAACCGAAGTAAAAGGCCTTAAACCCTTCTACAAAGGCGAAAAGGAACAACCACCATTTGATATTGCCAGCATCATCAGCCTTCAAAGCAACGCCTTTGTAGGCACCATCACGCTTTGCTATCCGGCCAATGTATTTCTTCATATTATGAGCAAGATGTTGGGCGAAGAGTTCACTGAAATCACAGAGGACCTTGAAGACGGAGCGTCGGAACTGCTCAATATCATTTTCGGACAAGCTAAACGTGTTTTAACAAACGAAGGCTACGTCATTGAAAAGGCCATTCCCACAATTATTCGAGGTAAGGATCTGCGCACTCGCAGTCAAACCAAAGAAAAGCCAATCGTCCTACCTTTCGATGCAGAGGTGGGTGAGCTCCATATAGAAATTGCAGCGGAAACAGTTTGAACTCGCCCTACTGTGCTTGATAAAAATCAATCACAGTATTCGAAACCAACCTCGGCCAAAGCACTGCCGGATTTTTTTCGCCATTTGACCTCGGCAATAGCTGTGGGCAATTTACCAAGAGACAAATGAATTTTATCTCCGATGGTAAAAGGCACCTGATCAAGAAAAGCCACCTTACACCCCGCATGAGACTCATCGACGACTAGTCCAACAAAAGAATCAAATTCTAGTGAGCTTTCTTTTAAAGGCTTGGCAAAAGCAATTGTATTATGATCGGGCTTGAATCGAATTCGCCCTCTTCTTCGTTGACCAATCTGTTTAACATCTTCTGCGTGAAATACTAATTGTCTCTTTGCATTACTCATAGAGGATTAGGTTAGCAGAGATCCCCCAACTACAAAGAGTCAAAATCTAGGGCTTAGGTCTCGCCGATAACCAGTTGCGCTAACATTCAAGCGCTCTCGATCCCCGGCAGAGCTTAAAACATATAAATTGCAACTATATCGACCTACAGCATAGGGCCGAAAGCGTATATCCAACTCGCAAGTAGCTCCTCGTCGCAACTCGCTGTAACACCTATCGATGAAGCGAAATTCGTTCCTACAAAAAATATCGTCAAATTCAATTTCTATAGTTTCGGGACCAATGTTACGAATTCGAACTGTTTCATCGGGAACATAGCCTCGATCAATATCTACCCGACCAAAATCAACAGATTCGGGCAACAACCAAACATTGCGCGCTGAAAAACTAGAAAAGGAAAGCAACAAGACTGTTCCAACAAAAAGATGTTTTAGACTCATTTGATTTCCCCCCAAGATTCACTTCATCTTAACATTGAAGAAGCAAAGAACAAGGGTTCATAGTATTAATCAGGTATAAAAAAAGAGGCATTCGGGAGCTCAGCCCCGAGTGCCTCTCGATTTCACTTACAGATAGGTCTTGCCTATTTTCTGATCAACTCGGACTGAAGCGGCGTAGGAATGTAAAGATGAAACAAATTTGGATTGTTTCTTATCTTGAAACTCTCTAAATCTGCATCAGCGGAAGCGTCTTCAAACGCACCGTCTTTTTCAAAAAGAAAGCGTCCATCTTTTTCAGACTTTGCTCGGTAGCGCACCATTTGGCCATCGGCCTTACGAAGCTGACCAAGGTGATAGCCCAAATAATGTGGAGTCGTGATGTCTAGGCGATACTCATTAGTGATTTCCCAGTTAACATCAGCAGAGATTGTGAGCCAATCGTTAATGTTAGTCTCATCTAAGTGAACTTGAATGCCTGATTTATCGTAAATAGATACAGACAACTTACTAGTCTTTGCGGCTTGAACGATAAAGCCAAACTCATCTAGATAGTCCTTACAAATTGGGTCCATACCTTCTCTATACCAACGGGTCATATCAATGGCATTTAAGTATTCTACCTCAATTCCGTTAACTGCGATCACAACAATGTGC
The DNA here is from genome assembly GCA_009991595.1 of bacterium. GTDB lineage: Bacteria > Bdellovibrionota > UBA2428 > UBA2428 > UBA2428 > JAACVK01. Next base: position 52,360 of record JAACVK010000031.1, read on the forward strand.
TCTTTAGTTAAGTTTACAGAACCCGAAACCGCAGAGGTTCCCCATGCAAGAAAACCAACATTACCTTCAAAAGTGTTTGTATACTTTCGATCAAGATATTCTCTATTCACGACGCGCCTAACGTTCTCATAAGGAAAACACTCTTCGCCTGGTGCATAGTATGACAACGAAATTGGCGTTCCACCGACAACCGTCCCCGTGTTCACATTCTCTACTGGATTTTGAAAAGATATATACCCTCCAACATCAGTAAGGATCATGTCTGACGCATCTTTCGGAGTGTCGACTTCGCATGAACTGAGCATTACACAAAGCCCCAAAAGGCTCCCATAAGCGATGATTGAATTGTTCTTTGTAAATTTCATTATTTTCTTCCCCCCAGAAGTGACTCACTGAATGGATCGATTGTTTACATACTACGACAGCGAATTCACCTTTCTATTCGACCTGAAACTGAAAAGGTTGAGTAATTCATCTTAACTTAATTTAAAATGTCTAATCTGAACGTGTATTTACAAGAATTGAGAATTTTCGACAGCAAGCGACCTTGTTCCACTGTAAACGTTCCACTTTGTGAGAACTTTAACCAAATTCAAATAAAGTTTTACATATGAAACTCTAGAAGCACACTACCTTTTCCTAGGAGTGCCCTGAAAGGATTTAATACTTAAGCCTGAGACCTTCAAAAATGGGCTCCTATCCAAAGACTGAGTCTGGCGACTGAATCCAATAGGCTGCACTCGGGTTTCTTCCCACAAAACAGCTTGCTGGAAGCTCTGCCTTGCTTCATCTTCAAGCTTTTTCTTTTCTGCTAGATTAGTCGAACGCCTTGCCTTAAACCAAAGACTCAAAGCATTTAACTCAAGCGAGGCTAACGCTGAATACTCTGCGTCCAAAGGTCCTTGCCGAAAGGCACCTTCAGCCAACGGCCCTCTAGGTGACTCACCAGACAAAGGGTGAGAAGAGTTATTCTCAGAAGGGGGATAGGAATTCATAGCCATTTCTCGAGAAACTGGGGGCGAGAACGCCGGCATCCGAAAACCTGTTTCTTTTACAGATTTCTCAAGCTCTTGAAAGGTGTTTTCTGCCAAACGCTCCAATTGCTCTACCTCGTCTTTTGCAAGATTGGGAGGATTAAAACTATCTCTTGGCATCAATCTTGGGGCCTCCTGTATAGATTTCTGCATACGAAGGTTAGCAGTCAAAACTTGATCAACCGTATTGTCGTCAATCTCCTCTGCTTCTAGACCTGACAACAGAGATTGCACCTCTATATAGGGCCTCATGGAGCTCACATGAAACTCGCCATTAGGACTCAACACATTAGCATCAGCCTCATTCCGGAAAACTTTTCCATAAGACTCCAAAGCGAGATCTGCTTCTTTCCAATCTCCTAAAAGTCTGTGAAACTGCGAGCGAGCCGCCATCATATATTCAAAGTTACCGTTCTTAAGAGCCCCTTTCTTCTGGGCGTCTAAGACGATGGACTCTAACTCTGCCAAGTCTTTCAGACCTGCCTCTGTATACTCTTTCCGCTTGGGGTCCTCTGGACTCAAAGCAGCAGCACGAAGGGCTGCATTGATGGATCTAAAATGAATGTTATGCAAATGATTCCAAAAGTCAGATGGATGGGAGCGATCCTTAGTCACGGGGTCACTTAAATATGCCTTTATATTCTTATCATCAATCGTCTTTGCTTTTGAAAGCATGAGATCAGCTGTCTTGAAATCTTCTTCATCGTGAAAAATATGAGCCGACATATGATGAAAGTGAGCAATCCCTCTTCCATTCTCAGCAATGATCTTAGCGGCCTCTAAAACCGTTAGGGTGTTGTCTGAGGGCTTCTCGTCTAAATGAATACGATAATGAGCCAATCCAGGATGGCGCGAAATCACCGAGTCATCTTTTCGAGTTTCTAGTCCTTGATAAATAAAGTGAGCAAGATCTCCCTCTTGTTGACTCCGCATATTTAAAGGCAAAACCTTGGACAAGTGAGAAAGCTCTTCTTTGGGAAGCCCAGATGTAGGTTCACCATAGCCACCCTCCGAAAACTTTTGATAATAGGTGTGGCCCAACAACAGGGCTGCGTCCATTCCAGAGCGCGGAACATGCTTAGATCCTGTTCTGACTCGCTCGAAGCCAACGATGTCGGCAAGGGCCATTCGATAGGAAGCCTCCATACCGTTGGCATCTTTTTCAAGCGCGAGAACTTGAGGTTTGATTTCAGCTAGACCCTTCTCCTCTGCTGGTGTTAACTTGATTCCATCGCTGACTTTGGATTCGAGAAAACCTAGATACCCCTGCTGATTCCGTAGCTCATTATCCATTTCATAATGAGCTCCGTGAAGCGCCACATATTTAAACCAAAGCTCCTCTGGAATCATCTCCACTGCATCGTCCTGATCAAAGGCTTTATACTTTGTCTTAGCCGACTTTAAAGCGGGGTTGCTCTTTAGACTCTCGAGCGTGCTTCTAGCCATGCTTAAATGAGAAAGCGCTTGTTCTTGGTTTTCTTTATCTGAAAAGCTCCTATAAAAGTCATAGAGCATTAAATGGCCCATTGGAGAGTCGCAGGCATATTTAGCAACAAATTGAAAGAACGGCACAGACTGCATGGGCTGATAGCCGTGAACATGCTTCATTCCAAGAGCAAAAGCAGTTTGCACCATCTTTTGCAGGTTCTGTTTATAAGGGGTTTCAAACGCTCCATATCGAGAGTCTAAGCTAGGCGTAAGAAACTCAAACAAGACCTCTTCCTTCGGCCCTCCACCACCACTCGCTTCACTAGCCTTTGCTTGAGAAACGTGAGTGGTTCCAGTCGGTGGCGCTACAGAATGACTTCCGAGTCCTCCAAAGTTAATGCTTGTCTGTAATTCAGAAGGGTGAGGAAGATCGGTAGCTTGTGTAATTTGTTCCACTGTGAATTGAGGAACTTCATAAGCCACCTTAAGTTTTCCATAGCGATTTGCCGCACAACAAGTTCCTCCCGTACCAGCAGGGCATGACTTTTCGACAACTTGCGCCTCAACTGAGAGGGTCACAAAACAAAGAATGAGTATGTATAAAGATGGTTTAAAAATAAAGCTACCCCCGCAAGACTTCTCCATTGTAACAAAAACTCGGAGCTCATTTTGGAATTTAAATCACAATATGCCTGTGTTTACAGAAACTTTATTGAAAAACTGTCTAGAATTTCGACAATTCAAAGGAGAGTCAAGAAGAACCCCTGTCCTACCTGAGACATAGGTTACACTTTTAGATAAAGATTCATAGAATCATTTAATTTCGTATTTTTTACACAGGGTAATGGAATCTTTGCTTCCAGAAAACTAGCTTCTTTACTAAAAGCTGAAATCACTAAATGGCGTCCACATCAAAGACGCAATGGGCTGCGACGGTCTAGTGTCATTCTACGGGAGCCATTGATCTTGAGATTCATATCCCAATTTTTGAAGAAACTGCGTTTGCTCCCTTGTCAGCAGAGGCATGAGCTCCCTCGGATCATCTATGGAGCCAAAGAAATGTTCTCTAATGTTATTTTGAACCCCCCATTGTGTTGCAAGTTGTAAAAGATTCGCCTCCATAGCTTCGCTGTAATGACTGGATGCAGACGTAAGGGGAAGTAGGACAAATTGAGATTTGAGATCCTCTTCCAGCTCTATTTCCAATAGGTCTTTAGGGTTTGTATACACGAAATCATATAGACTCTGCCAAGCACTTGAGCCTTCTTCATCGTTAGGCCGATAGAAGAGCAAATTTCTAACAAGCTGAGTGTAATCCCACTTTGTAGGATTATCCTTTTGCTTAATTGTGTTGAGCAAATTTAGAAGCTCTGACTCAGGAACAATACGCAAGCCCATAAGCTCATCAAATGGTATCGCCTGATGTCCTTCAATCGATCGCTTGAAATCACCTAAGGCTGTATTCTTGATGGATAAAATTTCTTCTTGATTCTCTGGAGAGGTCCGCTCCGAGGTGTAACTTGTAAACTCACCAGGAGAGATGTTCTCTTGAGACAAGAACTCCACGCCATTAATGTATGAACGCGAAGCGCTGTGATACTGATCACCAACCCCGTAACGACCTGAATCTACATCCGTAAAACTGTCACCATTGTCCCTCTCAAAGTAGGAACTACTTCCGGAGGACCAGGAATTCGAGCGTCCCGCTAAATCAACTTTCGGAATGGGCACTGCCTGAAGAACAGTTCCATCTCGCACCACGACAAAATGGCCTCGGCTATGCATTGTAAACTCAGCACTTGGATCACTTGGGTTATAGGATCGAAGCATTTCAAGAGGCCAATCCATCCCCAATTGATCTAAGATGGGCTCAGGGACAAGCTCTCCACTTTTTTCATCAGCAATATACAAACCTGGAGCAATATAGAAAGGTCCTGGATTTGCGGATTTACCCCTTCTGGTGGGGTCAGCAATAAAGCGGCGGCCCCCAACTGCAGTTAAATTTGTGTGTTCAACGTTAACGAGCGCCTTTCCTTTGTATTTAATTGGAATCTGTTTGGTGTCTACATGGAGATACGCGCTGTATCCAATAGTATCGCCGTCAGCAGCTGAATTCTGAGGGACATAATGAACACTTCCAAAAGGTCCTTTTTGCTCATCGGTAACATTAAGTTCAGTTCTCTCAAACTCAGCACTGTCCCCTTTGCGTTTAAAGTACACACTGTTCCACGGACCGTAATAAACGAACATTGCAAAACCATTCTCATCTACATGTTCAAGTTGGTGGCGAGGCAACGAATCTAGGACCAGTTTACCATTAAAAAAGACAAGCGTTGCAGGAAGTGTAGAATCATCGGGGCCATCTATTACCTTTTTGTAAACCTCAGGATTGAAAAGTTCAGCGTATTCATTGCCTTTACCATCTACATTAAAGCCTCTTAAATAGTATCCCTCACGCACGGGTACACGATTGTGCACATTGTCGCCATAATAGAGAACAATATCTTCAGGTTTTGAAGGGGAACCTTCGACAGAGCATAAGTAGTAAGGCAATCTTCTCGTGGATAGACTTTTGCAGAACTGATCGAGAATCATTTGATTGTTTTTGTGTAGCTGTTGCTTACCACCATAATAATCAACATCCGCATCGCCATGCTTGGAAACACTTTCCAAATGATACAAGTCCTTAAAGTCCTCACTTACTCTTAGATCAGACACTCTAACAGCCGCAGATTCAATGCGTTTTCCATTATGGTGAATCACCCACTTTCCCCCAATTTTTAGTGACAAAATTGCAAAGTGCTTTCCATCTTCTGAGACAAGTGCTTCAGGAACAAGATCTTGACCACGCAGATCTATAGGCAGTGGTTTAAGAGCAAAGCTATCATGCATTTTCCAAAAAGCCCTATCGCCCACCCTTATGAGTTGACCTTGATTGGTTTCAGCAAGTACTTGATAAAAACTTGTCGTCTCACCAAGCGATTCGGAAACTTTCTTTGCCTCTTGAATCAGCTTATAGAATTCTTGGTCATGGTCAACATTTCCAACCTTGATCATCTCATAGAGCATTCTCATTGCATGATTGATGAGTTCGCGCCTCTGCATGGCACTGGTACTTGGTTGCTTGGCTCGTTCTATACTCTGTTTGATCTGAAGAAGAACTTTGCTTTTAAACTCTTGATAGTGCTCGACTGTTGCTTCTTTGTTCTCAGCTGGCTTGAGCACCTCGCCATGATAACTCATCAAAGCAAGCTGCTTCAAGTAAGCCTGTTCACGAATGTTTTTAAGTTGAATTTCAACTGAGGAACGAATTTTTCGCGGATTAGGAATCTCTGAAGCTAGGCCCAACTTGTGCATCTCGACCTTAACTTTAGAGCGTTCAATCAAAAGCGATTGCATGTCTTTTTTGACCGGATCAGAAGAAGGTGTCGGGTTGTACTCAACCCATGTGGCAGAGACAGGATCATAGGCCTCAGCCCAACCGTGTGCAAGTTGGTCGTGTAAATGTCCAGAACCGTCGCTGGCAAATCCTACTATCATGTTGGCCTGGACGCCATAATGTCGCGCCACCGCGACAAACAAGGCAGACCAGCAGTCACAGTCGGCTCCTCGGCCCTTGAGATGAGCAGGCAGCTTATCATTCTGAAGCAGCAAATTGCTAAGTCGCTCGATTTGGCAAGTTTTGCCACCCTCAGGACAGCTTTGAATATACTGATCGAGCTCGTTGTCTTCTTTGGTATAAAGACCCCATTCTAAGATCATCGCTTGAATACCTTCTGCCTTTTCTCGATCGCTCATGTTTGGATGCACATAACTCTTTGAAAGCTCAATTAATTCCTCAGGTAGTTTCTCCATCAGAGGCTCTAGCGACGAACTATCTGCTGAACGAACATTATCCGGAGTGAGATGATAGCGAAATCCAATAGTTTCAGATTGAGCTCCTTTAATTTCCAGAACAAAGTCACCAAGGCTGTTTTTCACAACGCGGTAAGAGTCAATTTGTGAAGGGTCTTCAAATTTAAAACCATCTGGATGAGGAGCAAGATGGTTTCTGCTCACAAGTTGATAGTATAAAATATCAGCAATTTTCCTCCCTGGGCCTTCATTGAGCAATGCATATTCAACTTGATTGGGGTCAAATGTATGCTCAGGATTATAGGGAGTGTAATCAACTTTGGATGTCTTCCAAATCTCATCTTTATAAGTGTCGTAGTGCTTATTTCCAAAATTCTCTCCCGCGACCAGGGGTTCAACATAGAAATTGCCAGAGGAAAGCTCTTTATCTTTTTCCTTTTCCTTTCCATCTTGATCTCGAGTGCCAATCCCATGAGAAGAATCAAATGGAGGGAGCTGGGCAGCCGCACCGTCATCGCGCTTGGCCTTAAGCCAGTTGTCTGATTTTCTTAGATAATTAGCGAAAGACTCTCCCTCTTTTTCATCTTCTCCTTCTTCTGGAACTTGATGGTCCTCTACTTGCCGTCTAATCTTCGCCCTGAGCTCATCGCGTTTCAAAAGGACGTCGGCTTGTGCGCTATGATCTTCTTCATTCAATTGGGCTTGCAGCGCTGCAATGCGTATCGATAGTTGGGACATCTGCTCACGCTTTTGTTTAAAATCTCGAGTTTGGTTCTCAAGAAGTTTATCAAAAGCTTGAATATCTACCTCAGCTCCGCTTGTAGCTGCGTTGATTACCTCTTGTGCTTGGAGAGGGTTTAATTCTAGCGAATCCAGACCACTCAACTCTCTCAAATCATCGAGAGTAAAATCAAAATCAATCGACATGTCTGGAACTTCAAGCTCGGGTGATGTTATCTGACTGGTAGAAGCTACTTCTGTATTTTCAGATTCGACCTCTTTTTCTTCTGCTAGATTAGGGTGATCTTCAAGAAATTTTTTTAAGCTTTCATAATTTTTTCGTGCACGCTCTGACGTTGAATCAATAATCATCGCTGCCTTAAAGCGCTCAAGAGCATCGGAGTATTTTTCAAGCTTCACAAGAGCAACTCCGATATTATAGTTAGCTAGTGCTTGCATGTCTAAATTGGCAGCACCATTCCTACTTTGAGTTTGAAGGTTAAGAATTGTCTCTCCTATCGAAATAGCCATTTCATAATCACCCTGCCTGTGTAAAGAAGCAGCAAGGCCAAAAAGATACTCTAGAGACTTTGGCTTTTCTCTCACAAGTTCTTCGTACAAATTTTGAGATTTCTCGTAGTCTCCATCATGATATGCTCTGCTAGCTTTGGAGTGTTTGGATTGAGCAAAGCCTAAGAAAGCGTGCGCCGGAACCCCTTGAAAGATTGCAATTATGGCTAAGGCTACTATAGACCGCACAAGCTACCCCCTCCTAGTGTTTAGTCTAAGAGAGTTAACATTAAGATTGTATTAAGATTTGAGCATAAAACTTGTACTTTGAGTAAAGCTGGACCAACCCTTGTCTAAAACTTTGCCACAAATTTAATTCAACGGTTCAATACGACAATTGGGGGTCTGGGAGTTAATAGGAAGATAAACCGCTATCTGGGAGCCCCATTCCGAGTAATCCAACCCCAAGTGCTAATGCTTTTGCCGCTTGTTGAACAGGTTCGAGCAGAAAAAAGAATAAAGGCTGATGACCGACTGCTCAACATCACGCTTGAAGATTCTCCAGGCTCAATTCACGTTAACTTAACAAAATTCTTTATTTCGGGCTTTGGCAAAACTGTTAAGAAAACTAAAATCAAGATATGGGTAGGAGCGCAACATTTTTATTTATCTTTCTCTCCATGCCTATGCTATGGGCTCAGGAGAATCATGAGCCAGAACCTAAGAAGATACCATTTGCTACCGAATTTCACTGGGACCGACCCGAAGCTCCCTTGCCCACTACAAAAGAAGACTCTCTCGCCTTTCAGATCAAACAATATCTTGAAGACCAACGCCCCATCACTGACGCCGATGGTAGAACGACAGGGTATAGAGCAGTAAGGGTCACAAAGGAGAGCTCCCAAAGTGAAAAAGAATGGCTCATCGAAACTTTTTTACACGAATATGTTTCGATCCTAGGGTGTCCGAAGGACATACGAGATCAGTTTCTTTTACATCGGGGCGCCAACCTCATATCCCTACTGGACAAGCACGGAGTAAAGATAAATGCCGTGAAACATAGGCTTTATGAGACAATCTCTAATCGTTGTCATAATATTGCAAGCAACATGTATATGGATGACACTAGCAAATACATTAACTCTGCTAGCGACTGTGCTTCGCAAATTTATGAACCTAGTAAAATGTTGATTGATCTTTTTCTAAACGATGGCCCCAAGATATTGAGTGACGAATTTAGCAGGGATGGTGTTACCAAAGAACGTGCTCAAAACTGGCTAAAGGTTGAAAGCCAAGATCCACTCTCGCGCTACTCAGAGCACCATACAACCCTTCACTCCGCGCTATCTGCACTCAGAGGCAAACTTTCCAACGGAAAGGACAGTCCCGCGCTCAAAACAATCGTCCCCATTGAGTGCAATCTCGACGATGTTCTGGACGGTAAGAGAATTTTTCCAGGAGACCTCGGTGAATCTTACCGTCCCCTGCAAGAAGTCAAACTCGATGTGCTGATAGACAATTCTGAGCTCCTCAACATAGAGTCTGAGTTAGAAGAAATAGTTTCACAAGGGGTTGGAAGAGAAGCTCTTTATCATGCCGTGGATGCTGTTCTTCGTAGGGGTGGTCTTGGAAAAACTATGGCTTTTCATCAGCCACGAACACTTGCTTATTATAATCGGACCCAAAAAAACAAAAATGGCCCAGCAGCTGGCGCTCGGGTGGAAACCGCTGAATTCAACTCTCTAATCCTTACTGTAGTGGACTTCAGTTTATCTGCTCGAAATGGAAACGCTCGAAAATTCATAGTAGACCTCAATGAACTTAGGCTCAAGAAGAAGATGGCAGTGGCTCATGGATCCGGGTCCGACCCTAGCTACAAATACAAGGTTACGAAATTTTCTGATCTACCAGGCCAACATACAACAACTCCTGGTCTCTATGTGACGGGAGAAGAATACAACGGGAAACATGACCGCAGCATGAGGCTATACGGATTGGACCTGGCAAACATTTTTGCCTACGATGACAATAAGGTCGTTCACGCGGCAAGATATGTGAAGGACGGGTCCGAATGCGGAAGAAGCCACGGCTGCCCGGCCATTCAGGAAAAAAACTTAGACCCCTACTTAGACATGGTGTCTGGAACTCTCGTAGATCTGGGTAAAAACAAAGACGGAAAGAGAGTTGCCGAAATTAAGGGTGCGCCTTATTACATCTATCACCCTCAATACGATCCCAGCAAACAGGCCAAGCGTTAAATTGATACGAGTTACTTAACCTGGGTGGCGCATTCTAAGTCGAGAGTTTCCTTTACCCAGTCTTTTAACTCACCATAGTTGCACGAGCGGAAAAGCTTTCGAATGGGTAGTATGGAGGCAGGGCTCATGCTGAATTCATCAAGACCCATTCCCAATAATAGCAGCGCAAGGTTTGGTATGCCTGCTATCTCGTAATCGATCCGAGAGCTGAGAATATCGTCAAGAATACAGAGAGCCCTCCCCCAAGATGGAAAGAATGTGAGTCCAGTTTGGGTGAAACCCGAGTCTTTAGGCAAGCCTAAGCCTAAGCTATGATCGGAGTCGTTTTTTTTTCAGAGTATTTTCTCAAAGATCACCAATCGAAGTGGTTTTGCGGTGGTGGTCTTGCTGGGTCAGTGCGGCAAGTTTTTCCACAAATTCCATGGGAGTGAAGATTACGTGTGTGGTGCCGTCATGGAATGGATTCTTTTAGTTTCTAGACGATGTCGCCATTAGTGCGCTCACGGATTCTTACTCAATGCGGGGAGCCTCGATGATTTATCCAGAAATTCGTGGAATTCCTTTTTGAGAAACTAAACTATCATTGTGTGAATGTTCACGTACTCAAGGAGTCAGATAAGCGAGTTGTAAACCTAAAAGACCACCCTTCCATAAGTTACTATTCCTCACCTCAACCCTTTGCTGCAATGGCCCTATCAAAAGCTCCCGTTCCCTCGAACCAGCACTATGATGCTAAGGTGTGGGAACAGCTTGTTAAGTATGGACAAGATGGGGACCTATGGTGGAACGTCGCTAGGTAGACCTTACAAATAGTTTGCAAGATTTTCTCGAACCTCTCGCTTGTGACCAAGAGAATCGTCCTTAACTTTTGGCGCAAGCTTTTTCCCATAACTTGCCTGGAAGCGAGAGGAGTTGTGAGAAGTAAAAAAGCCACTAATAAGATGAGGCAAGCGCTCCGCCCCAAAAACGGAGCTCAAAGTGTTTTTAACTGAAGGGCGGTAAAAATTATCTAGCATAGCAACTCGGTCTACTTTCTCAATGTACTCACTCCCCCTAATGTTGTTAAGAGTTTTTTGGAGTCCGTCGTAGCCACCACTATGGGAGGCAAACACTAAACGCTTGGCACCACTTGCGCGCATAAGATCTTGAAGGTCTTTCATCGTCAAACATAAATGGCTTGAGCCTAGAATGTAGCGCGAGTGATATTGCCGATCAATTTGCTGGTCGATGGCATAACTGCCTTGCTTGCCGCTTTCACCCCCGCCAACATAACTGGCCCAATCACGCCACTGAGATGCTGGCAAATTCCCACCAGTACTTCCACTCCAACCTGGATCAGAGCTTTGAGCATGTCCCGAGAAATATATGACAAGAGTGTCTGTATACCCCTGTTTGAATGAACCTCTTTTTGCAAGAGAACTACCATTACACTCTTTCCCAGAATTGCGGTCCGGATTGTAAAACTCCTCCCAGTCACTTCCCAGGCTCTCTACATCTACGCCATGTGAATCCAACGAAAGATCTTGTGATGAATTTACCTTCGGGTCAAATCCACCAAAACCCGAAAGGGTTTTTGCAGACTCAAGAAAGCTCAGGTTTCTACTGTGAATGCTCTCTACTGGATCTCCATTTTCATCATTCAAAGGTTTTCGATACTCAGACTCAAGCAAAGCAACCGCCTTTTCTTTGGAGTGTGATGGCAACCTTTGGTTGAGATCGACCCAATAGTGTTTTGCAAGTTCAGCCAAGCTATCTCCGAGCTTCTTTCGACACCAAGGCTGTGCTGCCTCGTTAAAAGAATCGCTTTGATCACAGTATTCAGCAACTTTCATTCGCGCGCGCTCTTCAATTTGATAGGGATAAATGGCATTATTTCTTCCAAGAACTGTTAGGTTCCCCATTGCTTTTGCAAGCTTGTTATAGGCATCTGATCGTTTATCCTCGTTGTATTCCTTAAGAACAACAAGGGCCGTGTCGAGTGCTTTTTCAAGCACGGCTACTTTTTCCTTTTCTGAGCTTGAGCCATCAATCTCATAATTTCTGAAGAGTGAAAATGGCTCATGAGGTGCCATTGCAAGTTTTTCTTCCTCCGTTAAATTCTTAGTCGGAGTTGTCTCGAATTCATCAGCTAACGGCTGAGTCTGAGGCTGATAATCGCCAATTTTGTGCTCAACCTTTTTTTCTTCCGGCGCAGAAACCTCAACCTTAGGCGAGAGCACCGGCTTCTGATCAGGCTCAACTTTTATTTCAACATTTGCCACCTTAGGCTCGCCCTTACACTCAAACTTATTTTTCTCTTTTGCTGCCTCAGTATATTTCTGTAGATCACCTAGGACCGCCTTGAGGCCGCTCTGATCACGATTCATGATTGCTTCTGACGCTTTCAAAAACCCTTGTTTGAAAGCTAAATAGTGATCCCAGTTAGATTCGGTTTTAGCAAAACGACTCCCCTCAAGAGCAAGCCATATCTTTCTCTCTAGTGAGGATTTCGCATTTGAATAACTCGAAGTCTTCCAAGAAACACCTAGTAATGGCTTTGCCTTATTGAGCAGGTGATCAGAGAAACCTCCACACCAGGCAACTTTGATCATCTCTGTAATAAAATCACTTTCTAAAGCCTTTAGTGCTTCGCTCTCTGAAAGGCTGTTTTCATTAACATATAGTGGAGCCTCTACTGGCACCTGTTTATGCGAATCCTCGGCCTGCGCCGAAGTCACACCAAACGAGAGCCCTAAATATAGTGAGAAAATGGCAAGGTAGAGATTCTTCATACCCCTATAATTTTGATGGGCTTAACATTTGGGAACCACAACAATGCCTTGGTAACTAAACAGAAGTTGGGGAAGGCAAATCAGATTTCCGTGTATATTTAAGAGATTGCAGAAAGCCTATACACTTTCTTCACTGGGATTTAACAACGCTATTATTGTTACCGCCCTCTCTTGAAGCTAGATTCAAGAGAGGGCAATCTAGGGGTATCTAATCAGCGATTTTTATTTCTCTTGAAAAATTTGAAGATACCACCTTTTTTCTTTGGCTCCGACGTGGGCTGGACAGGTGCAGGAGCAGGCTCTCTCACTGTAGGTCTTACTTGCTCACGAGGCTCATAATTCTCTGCACTTGGCTCCGAGCTTCTAAAGATAGAGGCTGGCTCTGGCCGCTCGATCATTTCATAATCCACCGACTCATCTACTGGTAGAGCAACTCTAATCTCGGCAACATCTCTGTGACGAGGAACGACAATTGAGGATGGATTATACTCTTCTGCCAACCTTTGCAGATTACTTTCATAAGCAGGCATAGATGGTAAAGCAAAACGAGAGGTGTCTGCAGTCATCATCATACCCTCTGTTCTCTGTCTCTCTAGGTTCAGAATCGCAGCTTGCTTTTGAAGGTGCTCTTGCACAACCGGCAGCTTCAAAAACTCTTCTTCTGAGAAAGCCTGTTTCCATTCTTCATACTCAGGCGTGTAACGAACAACAACAACTTTAGAGTCACACAGGCGTTGGCAAGAAGTGGTGTTCAACAGATCTTCAGCGCTTATGCTACACTCGCTGAGCTCTTCGCCCTCGCCCACTCCAAAAGTAAAATTCTCTTGTGGGTTATCTCCAAAGAAACTCTCTTCGGGAACAATCACAGATGCATTGCTTGGCAGTTGAATTTTTTCACCTACCGCATTCTTCTTTTGAAGAAGAAACGAATCTGAGGACTGCAAGCTATGCTGAATGGATGTTCCAAATGCATAATTTTTCATTCTAGAAACCTGTGTGGAATAATTACTAGTCCTTCCGACAGATGGAACAACAAGAACTTTTTCAATGTAGGGGTTAGCCATTTTGACCTTAGATAAAAACTCATGAGGATTATCTATCTCCTCAGAACTTAGTTCAGCAATGCCGAAACTCTCGGAACACTGCTTATAAGGCTCAATGGCCGCTTTGATGTTTACTTTGGCCGCAGCGTCGCTTCCCCTATTACTCGTGAAGGTTCTGTCCACCAAATCCATACGACTAGCGTGGCAGCCCGCAAAGCAGGAAGCAATTTCAGTTGAGCTCTTAGAAGTTAAGCGGCACCTCTGAGCACAAGAATTAAACAGCTCCGTATAAACGGTCGTGTCTTTAGTAATGATATTGGGAAAACGCTCTGCGCCAGCCAATTCCTCTTCTGTTGCAAGAGGGTTCCATTGAGGCTTTCTATTTAAGAAATGAGCAACCTCTTTGTGATTAGTTTCATCCGGATTTTGAGCCACTTGCGCTAGAAAAGCGCGAACATTCCTAGAAGCCGTGGAATCAGCCTCCCACAAAGGAACTTTTGTGCTCATTCTCCAACGGGTATACATTTCTGACAACTGCGAATGAAGAGAGGAAGCTTGCATTTGCTTTTCATTCTCTTCTGATAGGCGACTTAGCTCATTAATAGCCTCTGAAGAATGAAACTTGTGAGCAAGTTCGGCTAGATCAAGTGACTCGTCGTCTCCATCTAACTCATAAGAAGCTTCAAATCTTTGAGCCCATTCATCACAACTCTGCCCATCAACATCGAAATAACGCTCAAGGCTCGCTCGGCCGACCTCAGAGTCCATTGCATCTTCCTCACTCCACTTATTAATACGGCTAACTAAAAGCGACATTGTCTGCTTTCGGTGCTCCTCAGAGCTTTGCCCGTTAGCGGCTTCTGGCCATTCAACTTTAGAAAGCTTACTCGCCAGACGACGACTCACAGGCGACAAAGAAAACTCTGAACCTTCAAAAGAAGACTCTTTCAGCATGAAGGCATGCAAAGTGCGCGCTTGGCAATAAAAATGATAGACACTCGCCTTAAGACACCCTTTGTGGCGAGCCATTACTTGATCTAAAATTTGAGGACTTGCATCCTGGAATTGTTCAAATTTGTTATCAGGGAAGGCTCTCCATAAACTTTGCTTTTGAAGCAAGTCCTGATATTCCCCCTCTAAACGAGAGAGTTTATGTGAATTGCTTTCTGTCTGGGCTCTCTGGTCAACCAGTCTTTGAGATAATTGTGCCAATCTCTGTTCAGAAGAATGGTTCTTCAAACTCTCATCAGCTCTTTCAACAGAATCCGTCAGATCTCTAATCACACTATTGAGATTGAACACTTGTAATTCAGCAACACTCACAACAGGTATAGCTCTCAAAGCATTTGCCCGCTCATCATCGCCCTGCTTAGAGAGTAGGTCATGAAGCGCCAATCGCACCAGAACAGCTTTTGAAGTAGAATCGAGTTGATCAAAGTATTGAGCTAAATCACTGGCATGACCTAATTCAAACAAGTCTTTAGAGCTCTTAGCTAAGTCTTCATCGCTGACGTATTGCTTTCTTAGAAGGTTAGACATATTTTCAGCAGAAAATAGCTTAGTGATATCTGTATTCTCTTGATCTAACCCCACAAGCGATCCGTATCGGATTTCACTCAAGTCAAAGCCCTCTGCCAAAAGAGTAGAGCTCACCAGATCATTTCCGACCTCAAGAGCTTGCTCGCGCTCAATCTTAGCATTCCAGCTGTCCCGAACACGCTCAAGGTCACCAATCACGTGATTGGCAATCCATAGCTTAACTTCTGAACTAGAGTTCTCTTGAACGGCTGTATCACGCTCTCGAAGCTCATCCTTTATTGAAGTGATTTCAGAAATAATAGACTTTTGAGCTTCTCGATCTTCGGGACTTAAATATTGATTACTTGATAGAAAACGCTGCCCATATTCACCCGGCAAGAACAGGCTTGCTTGGGCTTCAAGCTTCGAAGTAGGAGAAATATCATAAAGCCCTCTTGCTAGACCATTCGGCAAGAACGACATAAAAAAGGAGAAGTCCTGAGAACACCCATCACATCTGAGTTTCGACAAGCCTGAAAAGCTAGTGCCGCTATCGAGATGCTTAGAAACAGCTCCATCGAAACTTAGAACTTTCTGAACTCCAGCAAGAAGGCCTGAATACTTAAGAAAACTAGCATCCTCAACGGTGTTAAGATGGTTTTTGTAAGCTCGTGTAATTTTCGTAGCTTCACTCTGGGACTTAAGGTAACTCAAAACTCTTTCTAGTTCTCGAAGGTTCGTAGTCAATGCTTCCCACTCAGCACGAGCTTCAGACCTTGCAGCCCCACTCATATCGCCTGACTGCTCAAGCATTTTAGATAAACGCAATGCCGAGTCAGAAATGTCCGCATAGGCAGCGAACAACTTCGCCTTAAAGAATCTCTCAAAAACAAAGCTACCAAAAACTTCATTTCGAACTTGATGAAGGTTACAAGCCAAAGACTCTTCATTGGAACTAAATGTTCTTGAAGGCTCTTGTTTTTCAGCCTGCTCACTAAGTTGCCATCTATCTGTTGAGTTTTGGTGAACTTTATCAACCTGACTCAAGCGACCAGAGGGAACAGCTGGATTTAGTCTATGCTCTGAAGCGTAGATAGGCTTCAGAGACTGATCGCTAAACTGCACAGCCTCTGACAAACCATCTTTAGTGATTCGAGTATGAAGACTAGTAGCAGAAACATCCTCATCTAAACTTTTAGTTAACTCTGTAGCGGCATTCTCGACTGAATCATCTGCAATAGCCTCTGCGAAGCTTCCGCTAAACTCCTGAACCAGCCCCTCGTGAGAGGCCACTTTCTGTTTCAACTCTCCGTCTTTCTGTGAAATAAAGTCGAAATCTGAAACAAGTTTTCTTAAATCACTTTCATGACTTGTTAGCTGAGCCTTAGTCTCATCAATTTGTGACTCCAACTGGCGTCTCTCCCCTCTGAGCTTGGAAATCTCAGCTCTGATGGTTGAAAGGTCGCGAGATTGCTCCAACTCAGTCGCGTGATCGACCCACTCACTACTTTGTGCAAGCTCTTGAATTTGTCCCAATGTTTGTGAAATTTTCTTAGCCTCATTTTCTAAGTATGGACTGTTGTCAAAGCCGTAGAATAGCTCCCGAGCTTTTGCAGAAAGAGTAGCCAACTTCTTCAGAGTAGCTTTTTTATTTGTTGAGAGCCATTTTACCTGCTCATTAGCACTCAGCTTCACTCCATTGACTGATGTTGGAATTTCAACCTCTTCAATCTTCTCAAAGCCAATTTTCTCAGCGATCTCATTGAGCCTTCTAATGTCAGAGTTGACAATGTGATCAATAGGACGAGCTTTTGTCTTATCGCCATCTAATCTATTCTCATCAAAAAACGTTATCTCTTTGATCAACCAAGCATCCCGATCTCCACTGAGAGATTTCAAAACGTGACTTGAGGCCAATTCTTGATATTCACCAAGCAAAGCCTTCAAAGATTGAGTCTCATCCCAAGATCTTAGATCGGAAGATAGCTGAGAAACAATACCCGCTAGCTCTGAGCTCTTAGCCTCAAAGCGTTGCGAAGACATGCCCTCATCCATTGTCAAAAAGCGCTCTCGCTCTCTATCCAAACGAAGCACACTCTCCAGAGGAGATTCTTCACCCTCTTCATTTGCTGTTGAGCCCAAAAACACCTTTTCTTTTTCTAAAAACTCTTTAGCTAAACGAGCAGTTTTAGCTGGGTCCGTGGCCATCTCAGAAGAGCCTAAGTGCGCAAATACGGGCCCAAGGCTACTCAAGTCCATGCGACTCAAGAAATCTCTTCTAAGCGCCCTTCTACTCTCACCGTCTAAACTCTTAAGCTCCTCGTCGTTAGCATGAAGTCTCTGCTCATATTGTAGTTTCTGCTCTCTTAACTGAATTCTCTGCTCTAGAGCAGCATCCAACTGGGCAGACCGCTCCTTATATCCATCGAGAAATGTCTCGAGTTCTTCAGTGCGCGATTTAATATTTTCACTCAAGCGATAAGTGTCGCGGTGAACTTCAAAATCACCTGCTAAATATTGCAGACTATTAATTTGCTTTGAAGAAAAATCATGCTCCCTAGAAACCTCTTCTGCCCCTTCCTTGAAATACTCCACAGTAGCGTTGTTGCCATACTGAGCATAATCTAGGCCTAGAAGCTCAGAGGAATCCAATGCACCATAAGCATCACGAAGACGCTGTTCTCTTGAATCTAGCTTCTCAATTTCAGCAAGCATTTCCTGCTGCTTTTTTTCAATCTCTTCATACTTTTCACTGTCCAAAGAGAAGCTCTTATTTTCCATGGCTTGATTTCTAAGCTCAAACAGCTCAGCCACTAAAAGCTTCCGTCTCTGATAAATATCAGATAACAAGGTTCTTGCAGAAAAGATTTGGTAGCGATCCCTCAGGGTAGAGCTAGAGTCATCTATAGATGAGCTCTCAAAGCCTTTAACATTTTCAGAGAGATCCTGCGCGTGTTGCTTTAACTCTTTAAGACCTTGCTCCCAAACCTTCAAATCAGCAGAAGCTGCGCCAAAAGTAGGGATATCCGAATAGCTCGCAAGCAATTCATCATGGTCTAAAATTCTATTATGTATTCCAAAGTTATTAGTGATGATTCGTTCAGAGTCTTCCAAGTTTGCTAAAAGCTCGGCAGAAGGTGTCTTCTTGGAATCAGCTTCATCTTTTGAGCCAACGAAGTCTACGTGCCCGCCTTGATTAGCTGGTGCTGGAATACTCCAATCAACTGGATTCTTAGGAATTCTAGTATGAGCTAGCTCACGACCTTCTAGACCTTGATGAATTGACTCAAGTTCCAAACGTCTTTTCTCTGTGAGACGCTCATGTTTTGCTCGTGATTCTCTCGAGGCAAAAATCCGACCCTCTAGCTCTTTAAGAGCAACTTCACGATTTTGGATTGCCTCTGCTCGAGAACTTAAATCGAGCTCAGAAGCCGTCTTTTTTATCTCAGCGATTTGTTCATCATAGCGGATCGAATCATCCTGCTTCTTCATCGCAACAACAGCCTCGCTCCACTCCGTTAACTCGGCCTCAAGCGACTTTATCTTTTCAACATCATTAGCCGAGACTTCAGAAGATTTTGGAGCCTTGTCACTGGCAACACGCTTCCCATAAGCTTCGTCTAAGCTTGAAAGAGCGCTGTTAAAGAGCTCGTCTCTTCTCTGGATCAGATCATTTAATATGTTTTCGGCACGTTTGAAGGCATAATAGTCTTCAAAACCATCGGACAGATTTGCCTCATCGACTCTTTGAGCTGACTTTTGAACGTCTGCACCCAACGCTTCTTTAACAGAGTCTTGAAGTCGACCAACTTTTTCATCTTCCACGCCAGTTGCCAAAAGTCTTTCATAAGCCTTAGCCATAAGCGCATATTGAGTTCGAATTATATTTTCATTCTCGACAAGCTTTTTCTTGTGTTCAGCTCCCTGCTGTTGAAACTGTCTAAGAGTTTCAACAGCAGACCTGTCTGCAGCAGCGGACGAATCAAATGACTCAGACGACAGGGCTCTATGAGTGTCTTGATAGGCAGAATAAGCCTCATTCAAAGAATCAGAAAATGGAGAAAACTCTTTCTCAACACGATATTGTTGATGCTTTCTCTCAAGTTCTTGATGGAGCTGTCTCCATTTTAACTCCAAATTGACAAGTTCTTGTTTGGCAAAATCTTCAATCACAGCTTCTTGTTCAGTAATACTAAGCTGCCGAGCTTCGATCACGGCAATCGATGACTGTAGTTCTTCAATTATTTTCTTATGAACCGCCTCAGTGACTTCTGCCCGAGTCTCATCGAGCCTTTCTGGAACAAGAGCGTTGTTTTCATATTTAACTCCCCAGAATGCATCACCATTCAGCTCTGGTGGCTCACTAATCCAGGCTTCCAAGGACTGACTAGCTTCACCGAGAACTTCTCTTTGGGCCTCAATATTTGATTTTTGAGACTCAAGCCAAGCCTTAAGACCAGCTTCAATCTTTGAGCGACGATTTTCTAGTTGGGCACTCCAAACTTGGGTTTCATCAATGGTGACACCACCCTCAAGCAGATCGTCCGAGCTTTCTTGATTAAACTCAGTTTCGACAGGCTTGCTCGCCTGAACCTTCGAGATTCTATCCGAAAAGTCAGAGCGACTATATGTTTTGTTCCAGCTTGGGTGAGCTCCAAAAGCTTTAGCACCTTCGTCTAAAGCATAGTTAAGTTCAAAAACGCTGCTAGCACCATGAATTGCACGATTATAGGCGTTGACTCTTGAAAGAGATCGTCCAAAAATATTTCGAGCCTGCCTACTATTGTCATAAAGACCCTTCCGATAGGACCAAGCCAATGTGGCGGCCAACTGTTCTCCCGACAAAGCTTTCGTAGCACCCGCCGCATCTGTTTTAAAATTATAGCTAAAGATAGGCTCTTTGTAGTTTAGATACTTTTGATAATATTCATAAAAATAAGTGAGCTCTTCTAAAGTCAAACCACTTCGCTTTCTTAACTCTTCTTCCTCATACCCAAGATTGGAAACTCTCTCTTCGGCAAGTTCCTCAGCAGTGGGTAGAACCTCTTCCACGATTGCAGGAGCAGTCTCCTCCTCTGGTGAAGTTTCCTGGGCTCTTAAGGAAGGAGCGTGCATGAGAAACACGGCTAGGATTAACAAAGATACTCGTTGAAGAAATTTCACTTGAAGCTGAATCACCGGCGACCTCCGAACAACCTATTAAATAGACCTTGCTTCTTCTGAGGCGCCTTATAGGCTGGAGCCGTTGGCTTTCTCTCAGAAGGATTTGAGCTTGGGCTTACAGAACTTGGCTCTGAATTTGATGACGGACGGCTTGAGTTTTTCACACTCCCCGCACCCACTTCTTTACCTGCCCACTCCATAGCGGCCAAAGTCTCGTCATCGAGTTGAGAAGAAAAGATCTCAGAAAGGATGGGTGCTGCCACACCACCTCCCGTGATGCTCTCATTGCTTCTTCCTATGCTTTGAACCGAAAACACATATTGGGGAGCTCCCACCGCAGGAGCAAAACCACTAAACCACACAAGGTCGTGCTTCTTCCCCTTGCTCATCCACTCAGCAGTTCCCGTTTTACCAGCAACAAGAACTCGATCATGCTTCGCTGAACCGGCTGTTCCATTAGAGTTTACAACTTGTCTCATTCCCTCAATCACCACTTCATAATTTTCAGGATCATTGACTTTAATTTGCTTAGCCAAAGGCATGAAGAGAACATCTTCACCTAGGTCACGTCCGTGAGGAGAGGCATCAATATTTCGGACCAAGCTAAGCTGTGGCATACTTCCCACATTGGCAACAGCTGACAAGGCTCTCACCAATCCAACTTGACTGACTTCAATGGGCCCCTGACCAATGGGAATCAGCCCCTTGTCGATGGGCCAACGAACCTTCGCCTTTGGATCAGGAATGCTTCCCGCAGCCTCCACTGGAAGAACGCCTGTTTTCTCATGCAAACCAAGGTTTCGCGATAACTCTAGAACAGACTTGTAACCATCTTCATTGACAGCCACTCTTGTAAAAGGAGTGTTCACAGATTTTTTCAACGCATAAGTTAAATCCACATATCCACTGCTCTGGTTGTGATAGTTGCTGATAGTTTCCCCCGAAAAAGCGTGTGGCGAAGATCCATCAAGTTTTTCAAATTTCCCGACAAGATCATCCTCTAAATAAGCCAAAGCAGAGAAAATCTTCATATTCGAACCAGGAGGACTGGTGGCCTGAGTGGCCATATTGAACATGGGGTCCATATCATTAGCTTTTAGCTCTTCTAAGTAATCTGCAGTCCCCAGAGAAGGCACAAGCTTATTAGGGTCGTAAGAGGGATAAGAGGCCATAACGAGAATCTCACCTGTTTGAGGGTCGGCAATGGTCACAGAACTTCTGCGCTTACCACGCGCTAACATCTCTTCCGCTTTCTTCTGCATTTCAATATCAATTGTTGAATAGACATCCGCACCACGAATGGGTGGAACAATATTGTAACTTTCTAGATCACCGTTGGCATCAAAGACTAGTGTGATCTTTCCGGGCTTTCCTCGAAGCAGACCGTCATGAAGATTTTCAATTCCCCTTTGGCCTTCTCGCTGCCCCTCACCCACGGCTGGAAAGAAAGTTTCTTGCGGATAATGCTCGAGCTTCGACCAAGGCGGCTTACCTGAAATGTATCCCAACGCGTGAGCAGCAGCTTCTCCGTGAGGATAAATTCGCTTGTGAGTAGGAATCGGAAAGATAAGTCTGTCATCGATACTTGACACTTTCTCAAGCTGATCAATGCTCATAATATCTGGAGAAACAACGATGGGTGTCGATGGCCTAAGCTTCTGCCAACGAACAAGATATTCTTTCAATTTATTGCGATACTCTTCTTCACTTTCTTCACCTCTGGGAATAATTTCCCAGCTCGTTCCCAGCTCAGTATTAATCTTTTCTAAAGTTACTAAGACCTTATTTAATAAAAGCTCTGGATCGGGCTCTTGCTCAGGGCCATGGATGAGAATCCCTAGATAAGACAACGAAAGGTCCAAAGACGGTGATCCCGCCTCAGAAAAAGTTTCGCCCGCACTATCGGCCAGGACAACTCCATTGCGGTCGAGAATTCTTCCCCTTGGAGCCGGCAAGGCATAAGTGACAACCCTTTGTTTTTCGTTACCCGTTAAACTCGACACGGTATCAATTTCTGTTCGCGAGAAGAAAGGATTCTCAGAGCTTCCTTGAACTCCTTGATCATGTTTGGGTTGAGCTTTCACGCCAAAAGCGCAAAGCAAGAAGATGAGTGCAATAGTGCTTGAACAGACTTTTCTCATGGAGTCACCTTCTTAGCTTTAATAACTTCTCCGGATTGAGCCTTTTTTCTTTCATTGACTTTATTGATGATCTCACTCCCAACAGCAAGAGTTGTGTCCGAACTTAAAGCTTGAGGATAAATGGACTGATCTTGGTCATAACCCATCCAAACAACCACCGTAACTTCAGGCGTGTAAGCAAGAGTCCAATGATCAGTAAAGCCCTTCGACGAGTAAACAGTAGACGTCTGAACTGCATTTCCAGCCTTCGGGTCTACGCCATACTCGGCGACTGCTTTTTTTGCAGCCCCCGTGATAATAGACGTTCTTAGAGACTTTGTGATTGCTTCAGCAGTTTCTGGCTGAATAACCCTCTCAGTAAGCCTAGCTTCACTAGAGGGAACTTCAAAAACTGTATTCCCCTCAGAATCTTCAATTTTACTAATAATGTGTAGATCTCTTGGCTGAAAGCCTTTGTTAGCAAAGGCGGCATAGGCTCTTGCAAGTTCACTCATGCTGTTGGAGTTAAATCCAACTAGTGTTCTATTATAATTTAACTCTTCTTCCTTGCCCTCGAACTTTAGCCCCATTGATCGAGACAAAGACAGAACTTCATCTACCCCCACTTCCATACCAGTTCTTACAGCCGCTGCTATGGCGCCCTTGGTGAGGGCATCTTCCATAGAAATGGGGCCCTGGTATCGGTTCTCAAAGTTTTCAGTTCCCCATTCTCCAGTGGTTCCACTTCTAACTCCACCCACTTCCAACATTCGGGCCGCAAGTGCAGAGTCTTCCACTTGATCGGTGGGTAATTTCCCATTTTCTAAAGCAGTCGCATAAACAAAAGGAAGGAAAGCAGGACCCGCAGGCCGTTTCCCAAGTTCTGTGCGATCAAAGTTACTATCTACAAAATCGCGACCACCGACTTTCGCTAAAATGGCGCCAGTTGCATTGTCAATCACGAGCACTGCACCTTGTAGATAGCTAGCCCCTTTCAATTCACTATCATTAGCTTCTATATCGGCTTTGGTCGGATTTGAAAACGCAGGCAAAGCTTCAACTCGCTCAATCATGGAATAAAGACTCTGTTGACCTAGCTTCTGAAGCTCTGAGTCCAGAGTTGAATAGACCTTAAAATCGCCATGCTGCGCTCTTTCTTCTCCGAGCTTCTCAATCACAGTGTCCTTAATTGCTTTAACAGCATAAGGCATACCTCTGTCCTGATACTTTCGACCAATGACTTGAGTTTCCTGAGCAAGAAGCTCTTCAAGTTGAGCCTTATCGGGCTTGCCTTCATGATCCACGATGAAGCCATCTTGAAACATTCTATTTAAGACCTGGTTTCTTTTAAGCTTAGAGTTGGTAGGGTGGCTGCGAGGATTGTTGTAGCTGGGGTTGCGAATTGTTCCCACAAGGGCTGCAGCCTCAATCTTTGTTAAATCTTTAGCGCTTTTACCAAAGTAGCCTTGAGAAGCAGCTTCAACACCTTGGTAACTGTGCCCAAAATAAACATGATTCATATAATGAGTCAGAATTTCTTCTTTTGTAAACTCTTCCTCAAGACGACGAGCAAGGGCTGCCTCTACAATTTTTCGATCAAAAGATTTTTCATCTAAACCGAAAGTGTTTCGACTCAACTGCTGAGTAATCGTCGAAGCACCTGATTTAATCTCACCGGATTTTGCAGCTAAAAATCCAGCGCGAACAATTGCTACGTAATCAATACCATTATGTGAAAAGAAGTTTTTGTCTTCCCCTGAAATAAGAGCATGAACAAAGTTATCTGATATCTGATCGTATTCAAGACTAATGCGGTTAGAGCTATCATCATAGATAGAGGTAATATGTTGGCCATTTCTATCATAAATAGTGCTGCCCTCATCAAACTCTCCTACACGAGATAGGTCAAAAGACTCAGCTAAGGCACGATGGTCGGCGGTATAAAGATAGGCAGCAACGCCTCCTACTGTGGCTAAGCTTGCCGAGCTAATAGCTGCAATCTTAGCGAATTTTTTCCATCGCTTTGCACAGGTGCTGTCAGCAGCACCAAAAGTGACTGGCTGAAAAGAACTAAAAATAAGGATCGCAATTAGCAATCTAGATTGAATAAACCTCATCCCTAGATGCAATGGTGAGACTCTTAACAGGAATCTCCTAGAACCGTTATCAAACCTTAACAATCGAGGCGGCGTAATAAGCCAATGTATTTATTGAGTTGATCTCCAGGGCCTTCAAGAGGGGAAAAAAGGACGTTAAATAAACATGGTTAAAAAGATAGCCAACTCTCTAAATCTTTTACACTTGTTAAGAAAACCCAAGCAATTAAGCTCTTTTGATCCGTTCAGCAAAGCTTTAGTCTCGCATAGCCAAATATAAGAAAAACGAATCCAGTCTTCTTTACCCTAAACTCGCACATTGTTTGCAACGGCTTTATAAAAGCCAATGATTGCACCGCTGACTTGATTGAAGGGGCTTTAACCAGGTGTTTAAAAATCACATATGAAAATTGGACAGGTGGTTAAAATTTATATACACTCTCTTAAGTGGCTACTTTTAAACGCTATTTAAACTCATTGGTGTCCTCTGATTTGGAGCAAAAAATGGTCTTTTTAGGGGGGCCTCGGCAGGTGGGTAAAACAACGCTTTCGCGACAACTGCTTCCAAAAAAACAATCTCGATACATGAACTGGGACAACCCTGAAGACCGCGAGTTCTTTTTATCTCATAAATACCCCGTAGAAAACTTTCTTGTTTTTGATGAACTTCATAAATTTAAAGACTGGCGCAATTACATAAAAGGACTTTTCGATACCCTTGGAACTCAATCCAAAATATTGGTCACTGGAAGTGCTCGACTAGATTACTATCGCTTTTCTGGAGACTCCCTTCAAGGTCGATATCACTATTTAAGATTGCATCCGCTGAGTGTTGCAGAGTTAGGAATTAAAAAGAGGATGTCCGCCGTCTCGGTGGAATTTGTTTGAGCCCCGAATCGTTTTTCCTTCTTAAGCAACCTCAAGCTGTTCT
>JAACVK010000052.1 GCA_009991595.1 bacterium
TTACAGACTAAGGCTGCTAAGTGCTTGCTCTTAAATCTTTTTTAGGCGCAACCCACCATTAAGCGGGTAGAATCCAAGCTCTGGCCACAACTGATACATCAAAAGAGTTATTAAAAATCGTAGAATCCGATTTTTTGCGGGTTCGATTCTGTAAAAATGGCGGAGAGACAGGGATTCGAACCCTGGATATGGTTTCCCATATACACGCTTTCCAGGCGTGCGCCTTCAACCACTCGGCCACCTCTCCACTGGAATTGCATTGTTGTGAACGCAGCACGAAAGTCGTGTGGTTTGGCGTTCCCAGCAAATCTAGCAAGATCATTTGAGTTAGCAATCGAGCTGTCAATTGTCGAGGCGTTCGAGTTCTTAAACGACCGCCTCTTGGCTTTGAATGTCGCTAATTTGCTGGTTCAGAGTCCAGTAGTCGTAAAGCACGCCCATTCCCACTAATCCTCCGGTTATGAGGTAGAGGATTCCCGTGAAAATCTTGCCCATGTAAAAACGGTGCACGCCAAACACACCTAAAAAAGTAAGAAAGCCCCAAGCAAGGCTGTAATTGATTCTGCCTTCTCTGAACCTAAGGTCGGCTTGTGCGTCCATTCCGGGAATAAGTAAAAGGTCTATGAGCCAACCAATTCCCAATAGACCTAGGGTGAAAAACCAAATGGTCCCGGTGAAGGGTTTGCCATAATAAAAGCGATGAGCTCCTGTGAAGCCAAATATCCAAAGTAGGTATCCAATAGTTTTGCTGTGAGTGTCTTTGAGCATATTTAACCGTTTAACATCAGAGCTTATGATCTTGTCAAAGAGTAGGGGTTACCACTCTTTGAGATAGAGCTTTACGCCTTCGTGGGTGCTTTCAAAGCCTATCGATTGATAAAATTTCATTGCAGATGGCCTCGACTTGTTGGTGGTCAGTTGAACAAGATGGCAGTCGGCATCTTTGGCCCGGTCTATGGCCCATTCAAAAAGTTGTTTGCCAATTCCTCGATGCCGGTAATCGGGTTTAACTCGCACGGCCTCGATTTGAGCGCGCATCCCGCCTTTAAAGGTTAAGTGAGGAATGAAGGTTAGCTGAAGGCATCCGACTATGACGGAGTGCTCAACGGCTACAACAATGTTGTTGTTGGCTTCTTTTTCAATTACCTCAAAGGCTTTGATGTAACATTCGGACAAGGGGGTGGAGGGTTCTTCCCTTTTAGAGCCCAATGAGTCATCTGCGAGCAGTTCGACTATTTGCTCTAAATCTTCCCTTCTCGCAATTCGAATTTCCATATTAACTTTATAGGTAGATAAGTAAAAAATAATCAAGCTGCGATAGCTCTGGCGAAAATGACTTACCTCCTTGTGAGTCGTGGATAAGGCTGAAAGGGGGGGGGGAGAGCGGTCTTTGCTTGCTCCTTGCTTTTTGTTATTTGCTCAGCACTTAATCTTCGATGGTTTGCCCGTGGTTGGAGGTTTTAAAGCTGGTTTTAAGGGTGGTTTAAGCATCGTGAAAAACATATTAAAAACAATTATTTATACATTGAAACATGGTTATTAAGGTGGTTTTTTTCCATTTTTACTTGCGCCGCATTAAGCTCTGTATTAGCACTGCGTCAATGGCGGTCGAATTCAGAACATTTTTAAAAGATGAGCTCGATAGAAGGACGGCAAAGAACCCTAAATATTCATTGCGTTCTTTTGCTCGCTTTATAGGAATTTCGCACACCAGTCTTTCTTGCATTCTTCGAGGACAAAGACCCATTAGCTCGAAGACTAAAACAAAAGTTGCGATGGCTCTTGGGATTGATCCTGAAATGGTTGACCAGTTTGACGATCATCCTTTGGTGGATGGATCTTCTCCAAATTTCGAGCGAATCGGTGTGGATAGTTATCACCTCATTGCGGATTGGCATCATGATGCAATCTTAGAGCTAGTTGCCACCAGAGGCTTTAAGGATGATCCAGGTTGGATAGCTTCTAAGTTGGGGATTAAACGCACAGAGGCAAGAGTTGCGGTCGAGAGATTGCAGAAGATGGGGCTTATTGAAAAAGACCATTTTGGACGCTCCGTAGTGGCAAAGAACACGACCAACACCCATCAGCCTTTGGGATCTACTGCCAGAAGAAAAAATCAGATGCAGATATTAGATTTATCCAAGGAATCGATCGAAAAGGTTAGCTTGGAAGTTCGAGATCATTCTTCGATTACCATGGCTATTGATACGCGAGACCTTCCAGTCGCCAAAGAGATGATCAAAGACTTTAGGCGACAATTGATGGCGCGGCTTCAAGCTCCCTCTAAGAATTTCAATCAAGTTTACCAGTTGCATATTGGATTTTTCCCGCTTAGCGAAAGGCTCGATTAATGTTAAAGAAGATTTCTCTTATTTTTCTCTACCTCGTTTTGAATTCTCTCGGAAGAGCCGGGCAAGAAAGAAGTGGTGGCGCCGGCATTAGTCATAAAGATCGTCTGTATTTAGCTGGAGAGCTTGTCACCAAGAGAGACTTTAGCGCTAGGGGAGTGGAGAGCTCGTTAAAGTTTGCAGATGAGTTTAGCGAAAGCCGTGAACTAACTTATGAAGATTTGCCAGAGTTGCGAATGCTTGTTTCTATTTTACAAGAACTTGTAGCTTATGAGAGAGACTCCCTGCAGATTGCGGTTTCTCATCTGATGTTAAGTAAAATTCGTTCTTATCATTTTGAAGCCGAAACCTCGGACGAAGAGCTTGCCAATGTGTCTAAGATCTATTCGGATTTGTTTAAAAATGAACTGGGTGAGTTGAGTGACGGTGAGGTTACGGTGCTTGCTTTAACCGACAAAGATAAGAACAGGACGGCTCTGTTGAAGCCTTATTTTAATATTAAATCGTTAGAGGCGCGGATGGCCATTCTGTATCATGAGATGCTTTGGTCGGCTAATAATAAGATAAGCTACGAGTATGTTGTGGGGGCTGAAGAAAGATTTTACACTTATCTCGTTCGGCGCCGGAGGGCCTTGGCCGAGGGTTTCCCTTCCATTCTCGATTTACAGATTGCATTAGATTTACAGTATGTAATTTTCTCTCAATATTCTGCTTTCCAATAGCAGGGAGCGTTTTTATGGAAAGTTTCCCGGGGTTTAAGCCTCTTTGTGCTTACTCCCGGTCTTGCTAGTCCTGGCGCGTCAACCTTCGTTTGGGGCTCTCTGAGATCTGAGGGTTCATTTTTAAAGCTAATGCAGATCATGGATGCCGACCTTGACCTGGGTCGAAGGCCGCAGTTTAAAGAGTGTAGGGAGCCAAGGAGGAGTTTATGAAAAAATTTTCAATTGCATCTTTTGTTGTTCTTGCAGCTTTTGCCGCTAAAGCAAACGCATTGCCTGATTTGCCAGTCGATGAGCCTACTAAGGTAGAGCGTGTAATGAGCGTAACCAATGTTTTCGTTTCTAGTCGAATGGACCGAGACGACGCGTCTGTTTTCATCAGCGGTCAGTTTCCAAACAGCTGTTACCAATGGTCACGCGCGACTGTGAATGAATTAGAAGAAGACAAGTCTGCACAAAACATGCACGTGCTTCGTGCTTATGCGAATGTTTCACAGGGAATGTGTCTACAGGTGATCACACCGTTTACACGTGAAGTGTCTATCGGAGCCTTAGGCGACGGTCAGCATACAATCCGCGTTCTTAATGGCGACGGCACTTACCAGCAGCTTATCGTAGACATTCGGTAGTGACCTATGGCGTTTAGCTCGCTTGTCTTAGCTGTTAGTCAGCTGCTTTTAGGGCAGTGGCAGTTTTATAAAATGATTTATCAGGGGCAGGAAATGCCCCCTAGGGATTCTAACTTGGTTCTTCAATATACTTTTGAAGAGTCTGGGGTTTCTAGACTTAAGTGGTCTTATAAGAATGACAGTAAATTTCATTGTGAGCGAATTGGCCAGTTTTCGTTTGATGAATCAAATTTCTATGACAAAGTGACCTGGGTGAATCCAGATAATTCTGTTCAATGTGGGAGTGATCCAGACATGCAGTTGGGAAGAATATCTCAGGTTCCGTATTCTATTGTAGAAGGCGATTTGTTTACGAAAATTCCACTCAATGGTGAAGTGATTTACTATGTGTGGAAGCGCATCGAATAACGAATTTTAGATTTAAAAAAAGAAAAGCCCGCCTCTCTCTAGTGGAGAGGCGGGCTTTTCTTTTTTATTTATTTCTTAGGGCTGACTAGAACAGGAACTTTAACTGAGCTTCCGTTAATCTCAATCATCATTTCTGTATAGGCTGGTGAGCTCAACTCAGGGGCAGATATCTCAAGGATAGTGTTAGCTCTGCTTGAAACTTCCTTAATGACTTTTGTTTTGAGTGAAGATTTGTTGTCTTTCACAGAGTAGCTCACTCTGATTGGTAGTTTTGTGGAAGCGTCTTTTAGCTGACCATTCTCTCTAACGACACCAAACGTCTCCACGGCGATAAAAGCAGATTCAGGGAAGGCTAGCGTGCTTGGAGGAGGGGGGAGGCTAAAATTCAAAGATAGGTTTTTGCCATTGACATCTAGCTTGGTTATTAAATCGGGAGTTTCGCCATTAATGTTTTTAAAGAGGTGGGGGACAATTGCGCCGAAAAAGCTTGAGTCCTCGTCGTCGTCCGCCTCTACCTGAATACTTGTAGTCCCTTCAGGAATATTGATTTTATGAAAAGTCCATCTTGATGGAATAACCACTAGCTCAAGGTTCTCAACGGGCTCTAGAAGGAGTCCGCGTACCTCTACCTTTTCGGATTCGTTCATTGGGTGGAGGACTCCAATTGAAACTTTCCCACCTGAATCAACATTGACGACGCTCTTCCCGTTTGAAGTATCTACTCGGCGAGTTCTAATCAAAAGATCATATATGGAAGGTGCCATCCAGCCTGACGCGCTTGTCGCGACTGTGATTTCGTAAATGCCGG
Source organism: bacterium (assembly GCA_009991595.1). Taxonomy (GTDB): domain Bacteria; phylum Bdellovibrionota; class UBA2428; order UBA2428; family UBA2428; genus JAACVK01. Next base: position 4,913 of record JAACVK010000052.1, read on the forward strand.
GTTTCTCTCGGGTGTCTACCGAAATGGTTGTGCTGGAACTAGAACCCATTTCAACTTCATTGCTGTTTCCCGTGACTTTGTATTCAAGCTCCTTACCATCAGGGTCATAAGCGGTTACTAAGATCGCACCGGTGTTGGGCTTCTGTATACCAGCGCTAATTATGAGTGCGGTGTCTTGGCTATCGACTGCTACTAGGTAGCGATGGAAAACGTTGCTTCCTATTTGAACATCTCGTTTTGCAAAGGCGTTTCTAACGGTAAGTTTATCAGTGCTAAGTGCAGGAAGAACAAGGTCCTTGGCAATCGCGTTAAGTTGAATCGGCATATGCACGACATCAACGATCGATTGCACGCGGATTCCATTTTGAGACAAGGAGTAGTGGGCTACATAGGTCTTTCCTGCCTGCA